>NZ_JBNCNZ010000088.1:0-206 GCF_049847245.1 Micromonospora sp. DT68 | reverse complement strand
TGCAAGCTCGTACCGATCGAGATCACCGCAGCACGCTCGGGCATACCGGCCTTCTTCGTCGCGGCGATGATCGCCTTCACGTTGGCGGTCTGCTCGTCATTCAGGGCGATGCGCGACTGCGCGCCCTGCGTGCCGTGCGGGATCAGCTTGGCGGTGTCGGGCTTGTCGGCCTGCACGACCGCGACGGGCTTGCCATCCACCGGCGC
>NZ_JBNCNZ010000087.1:0-213 GCF_049847245.1 Micromonospora sp. DT68 | reverse complement strand
GGCACCCTCGAATACCTCGGACGCCGCGACCGACAAGTCCAACTCCGCGGCCAACGCGTCGAACTCGGCGAAATCGAGCACACCATCGCCCAACACCCCGACGTACGCCAATGCATCGTCCAGCTACACAACGAGACCCAACTCGTCGCCTACCTCACCGGGCACCCCGACCTGAACCACCTTCGCCGGCACCTCGCCGACCGACTCCCCACC
>NZ_JBNCNZ010000086.1:0-222 GCF_049847245.1 Micromonospora sp. DT68 | reverse complement strand
GCCCGTCGCGGTCGTGCAGGCCGACAAGCCCGACACCGCCAAGCTGATCCCGCACGGCACCCAGGGCGCGCAGTCGCGCATCGCCCTGAATGACGAGCAGACCGCCAACGTGAAGGCGATCATCGCCGCGACGAAGAAGGCCGGTATGCCCGAGCGTGCTGCGGTGATCTCGATCGGTACGAGCTTGCAGGAGTCGAAGTTGGAGAACCTGGGTCACCTGGG
>NZ_JBNCNZ010000085.1:0-222 GCF_049847245.1 Micromonospora sp. DT68 | reverse complement strand
CCCAGGTGACCCAGGTTCTCCAACTTCGACTCCTGCAAGCTCGTGCCGATCGAGATCACCGCGGCGCGCTCGGGCATGCCGGCCTTCTTCGTGGCGGCGATGATCGCCTTGACGTTGGCGGTCTGCTCGTCGTTGAGGGCGATGTGCGACTGCGCGCCCTGGGTGCCGTGCGGGATCAGCTTGGCGGTGTCGGGCTTGTCGGCCTGCACGACCGCGACGGGC
>NZ_JBNCNZ010000084.1:0-231 GCF_049847245.1 Micromonospora sp. DT68 | reverse complement strand
GTGTGTGGTTGTTCTTTGAGAACTCAACAGGGTGCTTTGTAAAGCCAGTGCCAATTATGATTTATACCCCGGACTGGTCGGAGCTTTGGTTTCGGCTGGTTGGGATTCCTTTGGCAACATATTGTTTGTTGTCAGGGTTTGCTGTTCAACACAGTTTTTTGTTGGAGAGTTTGATCCTGGCTCAGGACGAACGCTGGCGGCGTGCTTAACACATGCAAGTCGAGCGGAAAG
>NZ_JBNCNZ010000083.1:0-236 GCF_049847245.1 Micromonospora sp. DT68 | reverse complement strand
GGGCCCCCCCCCCCCCCACCCCCCCCCCCCCCCCCCCCCCCGCCCCCCCCCCCCCCCCCCCCCACCCCCCCCCCCCCCCCCCCCCCCCGCCCCCCCCCCCCCCCCCCCCCCCCCCCCCCCCCCCCCCCCACCCCCCCCCCCCCCCCCCCCCCCCCCCACCCCCCCCCCCCCCCCCCCCCCCCCCCCCCCACCGCGATGCTACCCCCCCCCGACCCCCGCCCCCCCCACGCCCCCCC
>NZ_JBNCNZ010000082.1:0-254 GCF_049847245.1 Micromonospora sp. DT68 | reverse complement strand
GCGCCCTGGACGACACCGCCCTGAACCGCGCCCTGCACACCCTCATCACCCGACACGAAGCACTACGCACCCGCTTCATCGAACACAACGGACTCCCCCACCAGGTCATCGACCCCCCACCGGCAGACCTTGCCCTGCCCACGGTCGACATCACAGCCGACACCATCGACACCTGGGTCGACGAACAAATCAACCGCCCCTTCGACCTGGCAGCCGGACCCGTCTTCCGCACCGCCCTCGGCCGCCTGGCACCG
>NZ_JBNCNZ010000081.1:0-266 GCF_049847245.1 Micromonospora sp. DT68 | reverse complement strand
GCCAGGCTGGCGTACCAGACCAGCGACTCCGGTGCCCGACTGGTGTTGACGACCACCGACCTGACCCCACTCGCACCGGAAGACACGCCGCGCTGGCAACTGGACCAACCCGACCCGCTCGCTGTCGCCGACGCACCGGACCCACTGCCTGGCGTCGGGGCTCTCCCCCAGCCGCCCGAGGTCGAGGTCCGCCCGCAGGATCCGGCGTACCTGCTCTACACCTCCGGCTCGACCGGCACACCCAAGGGCATCCTGGTCCCCCACCG
>NZ_JBNCNZ010000080.1:0-277 GCF_049847245.1 Micromonospora sp. DT68 | reverse complement strand
CCGGCGCCGCCTGGACCATGCTGGACCCGCAACTGCCACCGGCCAGGCTGGCGTACCAGACCAGCGACTCCGGTGCCCGACTGGTGTTGACGACCACCGACCTGACCCCACTCGCACCCCAGGACACGCCGCTCTGGGAGCTGGACCAACCGGAGCCACCTGCGGTCCCCGACGCAGCGGACCTACCCGATGTGGAGGTTCGCCCGCAGGATCCGGCGTACCTGCTCTACACCTCCGGCTCGACCGGCACACCCAAGGGCATCCTGGTCCCCCACCG
>NZ_JBNCNZ010000079.1:0-283 GCF_049847245.1 Micromonospora sp. DT68 | reverse complement strand
CCCTCACCACCGGAGCCACCCTCGTACTCGCCGCCCCCGGCGGCCACCGCGACCCCGACTACCTGCACCAACTCATCACCGACACAGACATCACCACACTGCACTTCGTCCCCACCATGCTCCAGACCTTCCTCGACGCCACCGCCGACCGCGGCCCCCTCGGCCAGGTCCGCCACGTCTTCTGCAGCGGCGAAGCACTACCCCCCGACACCGCACAACGCTTCCTCACCACCTGGCCCCACATCGAACTCCACAACCTCTACGGCCCCACCGAAGCATCCAT
>NZ_JBNCNZ010000078.1:0-293 GCF_049847245.1 Micromonospora sp. DT68 | reverse complement strand
TGCAGGAGTCGAAGTTGGAGAACCTGGGTCACCTGGGTGAGCGCAACGACCACGACTCGCAGGGCCTGTTCCAGCAGCGCCCGAGCTCCGGCTGGGGCGCCGTGGAGCAGATCACCGACCCCGACTACTCCACCACCGCCTTCCTCAAGGGTTTGAAGCAGGTCGACGGCTGGCAGGACATGCCGCTGACCGTGGCCGCGCAGACCGTCCAGGTCTCCGCCTACCCGGACGCCTACGCCCAGTGGGAGCAGCAGGCCGCCGACCTCGTCGCCCAGCACTGGAACAGCTGACCC
>NZ_JBNCNZ010000077.1:0-297 GCF_049847245.1 Micromonospora sp. DT68 | reverse complement strand
TGCAAGCTCGTACCGATCGAGATCACCGCAGCACGCTCGGGCATACCGGCCTTCTTCGTCGCGGCGATGATCGCCTTGACGTTTGCGGTCTGCTCGTCGTTGAGGGCGATGCGCGACTGCGCGCCCTGCGTGCCGTGCGGGATCAGCTTCGCGGTATCAGGCTTGTCGGCCTGCACCACCGCGACCGGCTTCGCATCCACCGGCGCGGCAGTGGCCTGGCCGGCGATGGGGCCGGCGAAGATGCCACCGGCGAAGGCGAGACCGGCAACGGACAGCATGCTCTTACGGATGATCGTG
>NZ_JBNCNZ010000076.1:0-306 GCF_049847245.1 Micromonospora sp. DT68 | reverse complement strand
TTCAGCCTGATCGTCGACAGCCTCAAACCCGAACGCGTCACCGGCCGCAACCCCCTGTTCCAGATCAGCCTCACCCTCCAACCGGCGACCCGAAACGAACTGAGCCTCGGCACCCTCACTGCCAACCCCATCGACGCCACCACCGGAAACGCCCGCTTCGACATCGCGATCGACATCGAAGAGACACCCGACGGCCACCTCAACATCGCCGCCGAGTACTCCACCGAACTCTTCGACGCCGACCGCATCAACCGACTCCTCGACCACTGCATCACCGCGCTCGCCAACGGACTCGCACAGCCCGAC
>NZ_JBNCNZ010000075.1:0-316 GCF_049847245.1 Micromonospora sp. DT68 | reverse complement strand
CCCAACTCGTCGCCTACCTCACCGGGCACCCCGACCTGAACCACCTTCGCCGGCACCTCGCCGACCGACTCCCCACCTACATGGTTCCCACCAGCCTCATCACACTTCCCGAACTACCACTGACCCCCAACGGCAAACTCGACACCGCCCGGCTACCCGAGCCCACACCAACAGCCACTGAACACGTCGCGCCGCACACCGACACCGAGCAATGGCTCGCCGACACCTGGCAGAACCTCCTCGACCTCGACCAGGTCAGCGCCACCGACAACTTCTTCGACCTCGGCGGCAACTCCCTCCTGGGCACCCAACTCGC
>NZ_JBNCNZ010000074.1:0-333 GCF_049847245.1 Micromonospora sp. DT68 | reverse complement strand
GCGGACGGTATGCGGGACCAGGCCATGCCTGGCAGACCACCAGCCCCCACACCGGAGGGCCAGACAAGTCTCTGAAACAACAACCAACGGTTGTTCTTTCAGGACCCAACAGGGTGCCTTACATTCCCCCTCAGCCGCACCAACCGCAACCGTTCCCACCACCCGAAGGTGGCTGTACTAGGCGCCGCCGGCCGTTGCCGAGGCAGAACTTGCCAGTGTCTCCGCCATCTGAGCACCCCACCACCACATTCGGGCGGTGCGGGCTCCATGCCACCTTTCGGTGGATGGTGCTCCTTAGAAAGGAGGTGATCCAGCCGCACCTTCCGGTACGGC
>NZ_JBNCNZ010000073.1:0-333 GCF_049847245.1 Micromonospora sp. DT68 | reverse complement strand
GCCGTACCGGAAGGTGCGGCTGGATCACCTCCTTTCTAAGGAGCACCATCCACCGAAAGGTGGCATGGAGCCCGCACTGCCCGAATGTGGTGGTGGGGTGCTCAGATGGCGGAGACACTGGCAAGTTTTGCCTCGGCAACGGCCGGGTTCCTTCTAGTACAGCTGCTCTTCGGGGTGGTGGGAACGAAGCCCTGGTGCGGCTGAGGGGGAATGTAAGGCACCCTGTTGGGTCCTGAAAGAACAACCGTTGGTTGTCTTTCAGAGACTTGTCTGGCCCTCCGGTGTGGGGGCTGGTGGTCTGCCAGGCATGGCCTGGTCCCGCATACCGTCCGC
>NZ_JBNCNZ010000072.1:0-359 GCF_049847245.1 Micromonospora sp. DT68 | reverse complement strand
CCTGCCCAGGCTCCGGCGCCGGTGGGGTGAGCCGGCCGGGGCCGGTCGGTGGGGAAGTCCAGCGTCGGTAGGTCGGCCAGGATCATCCGCCAGCGATCGAGTTGGCGACCCAACTCCTCATCGTCGAGGCGGGCACGTTGCCAGACGGCGTGGTCGGCCGGCTGCACGGCCAGACCAGGCAACGGATCCGAAGCGGTGACGCCGGTTTCCGCGGCATAAAGGTGGGCCAACTCGTCGGTGAGGATTCCTACTGACCAGCCGTCGGCGACGATGTGGTGCGCTACGAGGACGAGTACGTGGTCGTCCGGTGCCAGGCGGCCGAGGGCGGTGCGGAAGACGGGTCCGGCTGCCAGGTCGAA
>NZ_JBNCNZ010000071.1:0-379 GCF_049847245.1 Micromonospora sp. DT68 | reverse complement strand
GATCCGCAACCATCGACTCCAACACCACCCGGAACATCCCCGCCAACCGCACCAAACCCGCCGACCCAAACACCCGCCCGTCACCGACGAGACGGATCACGGTCGGGCTGGCACCGACGGACAGGAGGAATTCGGTGGCGGCAACGTCGCTGGCGGTCCGCTCGTCGGTGGCATCGTCGGCCCGCGCGGTGTGGCCGTCGGGCGTCGGTGCGGCGCCCGGTCCGCCCGCGTCCTTCCCACCGGAGGGGTCGGTGCGGGGCTCGGTGTAGCCGAAGACGACGTCGATGGGGTGCGCGTCGGCGCCGGTCAGACGCCGCACCGCCGGCAACGGAAAACGCCGATGCGGCCACAACCCCACCTCACCGTCGAACACCGACCG
>NZ_JBNCNZ010000070.1:0-393 GCF_049847245.1 Micromonospora sp. DT68 | reverse complement strand
ACCCACCCCTGGTCATCACCACAAGCACCCACACCCAATCGTTCCCCACCACCCACACCCTCGACGTCACCGACACCGGCGGCTTCACCTCCGACGCCGACCCGAGCGTCAACGCCGGCTCCACGTTCGACGCCGGCTGCACCCTCGACGACACCGCCTACGTGATCTACACATCAGGCTCCACCGGCACACCAAAAGGCGTGGCAGTCCCCCACCGCGGACTCCACAACCGCATCGCCTGGATGCGAGAGACCTACCACCTCCAGGCCAGCGACCGGGTCCTTCAGAAAACGCCCTTCGGCTTCGACGTCTCCGTCTGGGAATTCTTCTGGCCCCTCACCACCGGAGCCACCCTCGTACTCGCCGCCCCCGGCGGCCACCGCGACCCCGACT
>NZ_JBNCNZ010000069.1:0-399 GCF_049847245.1 Micromonospora sp. DT68 | reverse complement strand
TCCTGCGCACCGCCCGCGCCACCGGCTCGACCCCGGCCGCCGCCGCCCGCTCCCGCGCCCGCCACCACATCGAAAACGGCCGCCGCTGACCCTGCCGCCACCCGACCACAAGACAACGGCCAGCCGCCACCGTTCTCGACGCAGCCGCACCACCGATACCCGGCCGAAGGCCCTTCCCGTCATGATCAGGTGCAGTGTTCTCGGCATGACAGCGCACGGCTCCAGGCGCTACCAACTCGCGACGGCGGCAGATGAGGACAGTCCAGAGCAAGTGCTCCACCAGCTAGAGGGCGGAGATGGAGCTGGGAGCTCGTTCTTGCCGAGCTACAGAGGTTGAAAGGCTGACGGTCGTCGGCGTGTCTGCGTGATCTGCGTCGATGGTTTCGGTAGGCCGGAGGT
>NZ_JBNCNZ010000068.1:0-470 GCF_049847245.1 Micromonospora sp. DT68 | reverse complement strand
GGCACCGGAGTCGCTGGTCTGGTACGCCAGCCTGGCCGGTGGCAGTTGCGGGTCCAGCATGGTCCAGGCGGCGCCGGCCTTCATCACCGCCAGTTGGGCCACCGGCAGGTGCAGGCCCCGGTCGAGGAGCAGCCCGACGATGTCGCCCGGGCCGATGCCGTAACTGCGCAGCTTTTGCGCCAGTCGGGTGGATCGACGGTCCAACTCGCCGTAGCTGAGGTCGACGCCCTGGAACCGGATCGCCACCCGGCTGGCTTCATGACCCGCCAGCACACCGTGCAACAGGCCCCACGGGGCCAAACCGTCAGGGTCCTGGCTGAGCACCGGGTTCAAGGAGTACAGGATGTGGTCGCGTTCGGAGCCGGTGAGGATGTCGATCTCTTCGGCGGGCTCGTCGGGCTGTGCGAGTCCGTTGGCGAGCGCGGTGATGCAGTGGTCGAGGAGTCGGTTGATGCGGTCGGCGTCGAAGA
>NZ_JBNCNZ010000067.1:0-499 GCF_049847245.1 Micromonospora sp. DT68 | reverse complement strand
TCTTCGACGCCGACCGCATCAACCGACTCCTCGACCACTGCATCACCGCGCTCGCCAACGGACTCGCACAGCCCGACCAGCCCGCCGAAGAGATCGACATCATGCCGGCCGCGGAAGTCCACCAGGTTCTGCACGCCTGGAATGACACGACCGCCGGATACCACGCCGAGCCGCTGCACCACCTTGTCGAACGCATCGCCGAACACACCCCGAACGCCATCGCCGTAATCGACCACGACGGCACCCACCACACCTACCGCGACCTCAACACCACCGCCAACCACCTCGCCCACCGCCTCCAACAACACGGCATCACCCCCGGCGACCACATCGGCGTCTGCCTACCCCGCAGCATCCACCTCGTCACCACACTGCTCGCCGTCTGGAAAGCCGCAGCCGCCTACGTCCCCCTCGACCCCGACCTACCCCCCGAACGCCTCACCGCCATGCTCCACGACGCCAACCCACCCCTGGTCATCACCACAAGCACCCACACCCA
>NZ_JBNCNZ010000066.1:0-558 GCF_049847245.1 Micromonospora sp. DT68 | reverse complement strand
ACCGCACAACGCTTCCTCACCACCTGGCCCCACATCGAACTCCACAACCTCTACGGCCCCACCGAAGCATCCATCGAGGTCACCGCCTGGCAATGCGAACCGGACTCGACCACGGTGCCCATCGGGCAGCCAATCGCCAACACCCGCATCTACGTGCTCGACAACCTGCTGCGCCCGACACCGATCGGCATACCCGGAGAACTCCACATCGCCGGCACCGGCCTCGCCCACGGTTACCACAACCGCCCCGGACTCACCGCCCGTAGCTTCCTGACCGACCCCCACGATCACCGGCCCGGCCAGCGCATGTACGCCAGCGGTGACCTCGCCCGCTGGCGAACCGACGGCGCCATCGAATACCTCGGCCGGACCGACCGACAGGTCAAGCTCCGCGGCCAACGCGTCGAGCTCGGCGAAATCGAACACACAATCGCCCAACACCCCGACGTACGCCAATGCACCGTCCAGCTGTACAACGAGGCCCAACTCGTCGCCTACCTCACCGGGCACCCCGACCTGAACCACCTTCGCCGGCACCTCGCCGACCGACTCCCCACC
>NZ_JBNCNZ010000065.1:0-669 GCF_049847245.1 Micromonospora sp. DT68 | reverse complement strand
GCGGGTGTTTGGGTCGGCGGGTTTGGTGCGGTTGGCGGGGATGTTCCGGGTGGTGTTGGAGTCGATGGTTGCGGATCCGGGTGGGGATTCGCGGGTGGTGTGTGTGCCGTCTGGTGAGGCGGAGTGGTTGTCGCGGGTTGGTGTGGGTTCTGTGGTGCCGGTGTCGGGGGTGGCGTTCTCGGCTTTTGAGGCGAGGGCTGCTTCTGATGGTGCTGCGGTTGCGGTTTCTGGTGGTGGGGTGTCGTTGTCGTATTCGGAGTTGAATGCGGCGGCGAACAGGTTGGCTCGGTATTTGCGTTCGGTGGGTGTGGGTGCCGAGGTGTTGGTGGGTGTTTGTTTGCATCGTTCGGTGGATCAGGTTGTGGCGATGTTGGCGGTGCATAAGGCCGGTGGTGTGTATGTGCCGTTGGATCCGGGTTATCCGTCTGAGCGTTTGGGTTTGATGGTTGCTGACGCGGGTGCGTCGGTGGTGGTGACGTCGTCGGTGTTGGTGGCGGGGTTGTCGGGGTTGTCGGCTGAGGTGGTGTTGGTTGATCGGCCGGGGTTGTGGGCGGGTGAGTCTGGTGTGGATGTGCCGCCGGTGGTGGGTCCGGACAACGCCTGTTATGTGATTTACACGTCGGGCTCGACGGGCCGGCCGAAGGGCGCGGTCGTCACCCACGCCGGCCT
>NZ_JBNCNZ010000064.1:0-683 GCF_049847245.1 Micromonospora sp. DT68 | reverse complement strand
GGTGTGGGTCGGGGTTATTGGGGTGCTGCGGGGTTGACGGCGGATCGGTTTGTGCCGGATCCGTTTGGGTCGGTGGGGTCGCGGTTGTATCGGACTGGGGATGCGGTGGCGTGGCGGTCGGACGGGACGTTGGAGTTCCTGGGTCGGTTGGATGCGCAGGTGAAGTTGCGTGGTGTGCGGGTGGAGTTGGGGGAGGTGGAGTCGGCGTTGCGGTCCTGTGTGGGTGTGCGGGATGCGGTGGCGTCGGTGGTGCGGGTGGATGGTCGGCAGGTGTTGGTCGGCTTTGTGGTGCCTGGTGGTTCGGGTGTTGATGTGGTGGGTGTGCGGGAGGTGTTGCGGGGGGTTTTGCCGGAGGTGTTGGTGCCTTCGGTGGTGATGGTTGTTGATGTGGTGCCGGTGGATCCGAATGGGAAGGTGGATCGGCGGCAGTTGCCGGTGCCGGTGCTCGGTGATGAGTCGGTGTTTGTGGCGCCGGTGTCGGTGGTGGAGCGCACGGTGGCGGGGGTGTGGGCGCGGGTTTTGGGTCGTGACGTTGTTGGTGTCGAGTCGAGTTTCTTTGATCTCGGTGGTGATTCGATGCTGGCGGTGTCGTTGGTGGGGGCGTTGCGGGCGGCTGGGTTCGCCACGAGTGTGCGGGATGTTTTTGCTTACCGGACCGTGCGCGGGCTGGCGGCAAGTCTGGG
>NZ_JBNCNZ010000063.1:0-701 GCF_049847245.1 Micromonospora sp. DT68 | reverse complement strand
GACAACGCCTGTTATGTGATTTACACGTCGGGCTCGACGGGCCGGCCGAAGGGCGCGGTCGTCACCCACGCCGGCCTGGTCAACCGGACCGCCCACGTCGCACCCACAATCAATCGGCTCGGTGCCGATGGCGTGCTCCTCCAGAAGACCGAGATCGGTTTCGACGTCTCGCCTGCCGAGATCTACGCCGCACTGTCGACGGGGGCGCGGATCGTCGTCGCCCGGCCCGGTGGACACCGCGACCCGGCGTACCTGCGCGACACGATCATCGCCGAGTCGGTCACCTCGATCGAGTTGGTGCCCAGCATGCTGTCGGCGCTGCTCGCCGAGGGCATCACCGACTGCACCTCGCTGCGTTCCGTTGCGGTAGGCGGCGAGGAGTTGCCTGTCGACGTGGCGCGGGCGTTCCTGGCGGCTCTGCCCGGCTGCGAGCTGCACAACACCTACGGGCCAGCGGAAACCACGGTGGATGTCACCAGCTGGCACTGCACCACCGACGACCTGGCCGACGTGTCCCGGGTTCCGCTGGGACGCCCCTTCCCGAACATCACCCTGCGCGTGCTCGACGACCTGCTCCAGCCTGTGCCGATGGGCGCCCCCGGCGAGTTGTACGTGGCCGGTGTGGGTGTGGGTCGGGGTTATTGGGGTGCTGCGGGGTTGACGGCGGATCGGTTTGTGCCGGATCCGTTTGGGTCGGTGGG
>NZ_JBNCNZ010000062.1:0-701 GCF_049847245.1 Micromonospora sp. DT68 | reverse complement strand
CCCACCGACCCAAACGGATCCGGCACAAACCGATCCGCCGTCAACCCCGCAGCACCCCAATAACCCCGACCCACACCGACGCCGCCGAGATACAGCTCGCCAGGTACGCCGATCGGGACCACAGTGAGGTCCTCGTCGAGGACGTAGAGCCGCAGGTTGGGGTGCGGGCCGCCCAGGGGCACCCGGGTCAGCTCGGCCAGGGCGTCGGGGTCGCACCGCCAACTGGTGACGTCGACAGCCGCCTCGGCGGGCCCGTAGGTGTTGTGCAGTTCGCAACCGGGCAGAGCCGCCAGGAACGCCCGCGCCACGTCGACGGGCAACTCCTCGCCGCCGACCCCGACGGAGCGCAGCGAGGTGCACTGCTCGAGGCCCTCGGCGAGGAGCGCCGACAGCATCGTCGGAACGAAGTGGACCGTCGTCACCTGCTCGGCGATGATCAATTCGCGCAGGTACGCGGGGTCGCGGTGGCCGCCAGGTCGGGCGACGACGATCCGCGCGCCGGCCGACAGTGCGGCGTAGACCTCAGCAGGTGAAACATCGAAGCCGATCTCGGTCTTCTGGAGGACGACGCCGTCCGGGCCGAGGCGGTAGACCTCAGGCAGTACGTGTTGGGTGCGGTTGACGAGGCCGGCGTGGGTGACGACCGCGCCCTTCGGCCGGCCCGTCGAGCCCGACGTGTAAATCACATAACAGGCGTTGTC
>NZ_JBNCNZ010000061.1:0-717 GCF_049847245.1 Micromonospora sp. DT68 | reverse complement strand
GGTGCTGGTGTCACCCCGCGAGGATGATGTTGTGGAGGTGGGCGATGCCGGAAGCGGTGTCGGTCAATGTGCTGGCGGCGCGGCGGTAGTCGCGCAGGATCTTGAAGCACTTCATGCGGGCCAGGGCGTGCTCGACCTGTGCTCGGACGGTGCGGTGCTGTTTGTTCAGGTCCGCCTTCCACGGGGGTAAGTCGCTGCCGTCGCCGGGTTTGCGGTACGGGATGATCACCTCAGGGTTGCCGCGGTAGGCGCCGTCGGCCATGACGGGCCGTCCGGCCAGCTTCTGGTCGATGCCGCTGGTCCGGTAGACGATGGTGTCGTTGCGGTTGCCGGGTTGCGGATCGCCGAGGGCCACGACGAGGCGGGTGTGGGCGTCGATGGCTACCTGCAGGTTCGTGCTGTAGCGGTAGTTCTTGCTCGGGGCGGCCAAGCGGTGATCGCGGGTCGGGATGAGGGTGCCGTCGACGATGGTGACCTGGTCGACCCGACGCCGGCGCACCGGTGCCAGAGCGAGCAGGGGGCCGACGGTGTCGATGACCCGATGCGCGGCGGAGTGCGACACCCCGAACAGCGGGCCGATCTGGCGCATCGTCAGGTTCGTGCGCCAGTACGCGGCTACCAGCAACACCCGATCAGCGAGGTCGAGAGACCACTGCCGTCCCGGCCGACCGTCGGCAATCGCGTCACCACCACGCTCGGCGACCAACCGGACCAGCC
>NZ_JBNCNZ010000060.1:0-747 GCF_049847245.1 Micromonospora sp. DT68 | reverse complement strand
TCTTCGCCAACACCGGCATGACCCTCGACCCCGAACCACCGTGACGGTGCGAACTTCAGCCTTTCAACCTCTGTAGCTGCTGATCAGGTAGACCTGCTGATTGGATCCGCAGCCCCGGTGTACGCGGCAATCAAGGGATTGCCTTTAGGCGACCGTGCTCTGCGGCGACCGCCGCAGATGCATGGTTGTCGGGATCCGTGACGGCGAGGACCTTCGTCAGACCCCGGCTGAATGCATCGGCGAGGACGGCGTCTGCTGCTTCGGTGGCGTAGCCGCGTCCCCAGGCGTCCGGATGCAGGTGCCAGCCGATCTCGACGTCGTTTGGCCCGCCCGAGGGCTCGCCGGCCGACAGGGGAATCGGCTTGAGCAGAAGGTTTCCCACCAGGCGGCCATCCGTGGCCCTGGTGATGGCCCAGATTCCGTGGATCGGGTCGTCGATGGCGAGCCGGCGTGCGATCGAGGCGAGTGCGTCCTCGCGGGTGCTCATGGTCGTGGGATGCGCGCCCAAGAAGCGTACGACCTCCCAGCGCGACTCGAGATCCAGAAGGAACTCGGCGTCGTCATCGCGCCAGGGGCGCAGCAGGAGGCGGTTGTTCGTGATGGTGCGCATGCCACCGAATCTAGCCAGTGCCGAGCAACGCGCCTCGAGCCGACCTCCTTCGCACGCATCTGCCGCTGTCGGAGCACGGGCGGCGAGCACGACGGACCTGCGTACGCTGCCGTGGTGCAGATCGACTTGGTGGCCCT
>NZ_JBNCNZ010000059.1:0-812 GCF_049847245.1 Micromonospora sp. DT68 | reverse complement strand
CGCCCGCAGGATCCGGCGTACCTGCTCTACACCTCCGGCTCGACCGGCACACCCAAGGGCATCCTGGTCCCCCACCGCAACGCCTACGCCTACTGCCGCAACGCGGTAGCGCAATTCGCCAGCACACCCGACGACCGCGTCGCCCAAGTAGCCAACCCCGCCTTCGACGCCAGCATCTTCGACTACTACGCCACCTGGCTCGCCGGAGCCACACTCGTCAGCGCACCGAAAGAAACCATCGTCGACCCCCAAGCCCTCACCGGCCTCCTTGAAGACGAACGCATCACCCTCGCCTACCTGCCACCCGCACTACTAGCCCTACTCGACCCGACACGCCTGGCAGGCACCACACTGCGCGGAGCCTTCAGCGCCGGCGAAGCACTACCCGTCGCACAAGCCAACCGCTGGGGACAAGCCGGCATCGCCCTGCACAACTCCTACGGACCCACCGAAACCACAGTCGTCGTCACCGACTACCGCTGCTCCGAAACACCCGTACGCGGCTCAACCCCAATCGGCGTACCAATGCCCGGCCACCGCGCCTACGTGCTGGACCGCCGACTACGCCCCACCCCCATCGGCGTCGCCGGAGAACTCCACATCGCCGGCACCGGCGTCACCTACGGCTACCACAACCGCCCCAGCATGACCGCCCGCAGCTTCCTCGCCGACCCATACGGACCACCCGGACAACGCATGTACGCCACCGGCGACCTCGCCCGCTGGCGCTCCGACGGCACCCTCGAATACCTCGGACGCCGCGACCGACAAGTCCAACTCCGCGGCCAACGCGTCGAACTCGGCGAAATCGA
>NZ_JBNCNZ010000058.1:0-890 GCF_049847245.1 Micromonospora sp. DT68 | reverse complement strand
TGCCGCTGTCGGAGCACGGGCGGCGAGCACGACGGACCTGCGTACGCTGCCGTGGTGCAGATCGACTTGGTGGCCCTGATCGTTGACGAGTACGACCCCGCGATCGCGTTCTTCACCGACGTACTCGGCTTCGATCTCGTCGAGGATTCCCCGTCGCTGACCACTGACGGGCGGCCCAAGCGGTGGGTCGTCGTCCGGCCGCCGGGTGCCCAGACCGGGATTCTCCTCGCTCGCGCCGACGGCGAACACCAACGTGCCGCAACCGGTAACCAGGTAGCCGGCCGAGTCGGGTTCTTCCTCCGAGTCGACGACTTCGACCCCGCTTACCGACGGATGGTCGAGGCCGGTGTCACCTTCGTCCGGGAGCCACGGGCCGAGCCCTATGGCCGGGTCGCGGTCTTCCTCGACATCGCCGGCAACCGGTGGGACCTCCTCGGATCCGCATGACGTCGCCGCAGGTGCCAGTCGAGGCCCTCAGGTCAGTCACCCTGATTTGCCGCGAGCTAGCCGACCGCACGGTGAGCACGCGCGTCCTCTATGGCAACTTCAGGTTCCGCCCGCCGTTTCCGCGGCTGCGGGCGGTGACCCGAGCGGTAGAGACGGACTTCGCCGCGCTCGACCCAGACGTGTGGGGCTGCGACGCGGTGCGAACCTGCAGCGTCTGCGATGGGCCGGTTGACGGTGAGCTTCGCCAGGTCTGGATCTCTGGCCTGGTCGCCACCGACGTGTTGCCGTTGCTGGCAAACGCATGCTCCGGGGCCTGCGTGGCGGCACTGCCGCAGCGGTACCTCGGCTACCTCCCGACGCCGCACACCGGCGGCCCGGACCTCGTTCAGCCGGCCGCCGGGCGATGAGGCGGCTACCACGAGACCACCCGCAACTGCCGAGAA
>NZ_JBNCNZ010000057.1:0-906 GCF_049847245.1 Micromonospora sp. DT68 | reverse complement strand
CTTGGGTTCTAGGGATCGTTGCAACGCCTGACCTGATCAGGGGTTGCAGTGTTCGAGATCCGTGGGGATCGCCGGCCGCAGGGACCGAAGAAGCTTCGCGCGGAGCGCCAGGCATATTTGGATCTTGTGGCGCGGGGTGTGAGTACGAGTGAAGCGTGCCGGCTGGTCGGGATCAATCGCAAGACTGGTCACCGCTGGCGGTACGGCCGCACGAGCCAGACGAAGGCTGGGCAGCAGGGAGTACCTCCCGCTGCCCGGCCTTCGGCCGTGTCGGAGCGGTTTCTGTCCCAGGCTGAGCGGATCGTGATCGCTGATCGGCTGCGGGAGGGTGCCTCGCAGGCGGAGATCGCCGCTGAGCTGCGGCGTTCGCCGGGCACGATCAGCCGGGAGATCCGCCGCAATCGGCACCCGCATAGCGGTGACTACCGGCCCTACGCAGCCCAGCAACGCGCCGACAGCAGGCGGCCTCGCCCGAAGATCGGCAAAATCGCCGCGTGCCCGGCGCTGCGGGAACACGTCCAGGCCATGCTGGATCGCAAGCACAGCCCGGAACAGATCAGCCGTCGGCTGCGCCGTGACTTTCCCGAGCGGAACGAGCTGCACGTGTCACACGAGACGATCTACCAGGCGCTCTACGTCCAGGGCCGCGGCGAACTGCGCCGAGAACTGACCGCCGCGCTGCGCACTGGCCGCGCGGTGCGACGTCCCCGCCGTCAGCCTGGCCAGCGCCAGCCCCGCTTCACCCATCCGATGGTGATGATCAGCGAACGGCCCGCCGAGGCCGACGACCGTGCCGTGCCCGGACATTGGGAAGGCGACCTGATCATCGGCAAGGACAACGGCTCCGCCATCGGCACACTTGTCGAACGCTCCACCCGCTACGTCCTGCTCGTGCACCTGGGCGCC
>NZ_JBNCNZ010000056.1:0-914 GCF_049847245.1 Micromonospora sp. DT68 | reverse complement strand
GAGCCATTTTCATCGTGGGTAGCGGGCCTCCTCGGCGGCTTGGAGGACGAGGATGGCCTGCACGATCGGGGTGGCACGGCGGGGGCAGCAGCGGATTTTGGTCAGGATCTTCCAGGTCTTGAGGGTGGACACGGCGCGTTCCCCGAGGGCTCGGATCTTGGCGTGGTGCCGGTTGACGGACTTCTGCCGGCGGGACAGGCGGGTGCGGCGGCGTTTGAACGGGGTCCAGACGGTGCCGTGGGCGCCTTGGTAGCCCTTATCGGCGAAGGTCAGCACGTTGTTGCTGGCCAGGGCATCGATCAGGCCATGGGCGCGGGCTGCGGTCAGGTCGTGAACGGAGCCGGGCAGTGCGGCCGACGCCCAGACCAGCCGCCCGGCCGGGTCGGCCAGGACCTGCACGTTCACCCCGTGGCGCTTGTGCTTACCGGAGTAGTAGGGCCGCTGGTCAGCGACCCGGTCGATCGGGATCAGCGTGCCGTCGAGGATCGCGTAGGCCAGCCGGGCAGCCCGGCGCATGGCGGCGGTGAGGTCGTCGGCGCAGGCGGCGAGCAGGTCGACGGCCTCGCGTAGGTAGCGCCACACGGTGGCCACCGACACGGCGAAGCCGGCGGCCAGCCGGGTCAGGGTGTCGCCGTTGCGCAGGTGGGCCAAGGCCATCAGCGCCTGCTGCTGCGCCGGCAGCCTCCGCCAGCGGGTGCCGAGCGCACGTCGGCGGTCGCGGATCAGCTCGGTCAGGCGGGTCAGGCTGCGCGTGGACAGCGGGATGCTGGCAGGATAGGTCAGCAACGAAGCTCCTGTGCTGGGCAGTGCGTCTTGGTCGACTGCTGTCCTACCGGGAGCTTCGTCCTATCTGGAGCAGCGACACGCCGCTGAGCGCCTGCTCAGGAGCCCTTGATCACGATGAAAATGGCTCA
>NZ_JBNCNZ010000055.1:0-948 GCF_049847245.1 Micromonospora sp. DT68 | reverse complement strand
CCGGTCGGCAGAACGCATGCGGGGTCCGTTCGGCGATCGTGGCCATGTCGTCCGGTCCGGTTCCCACGTCCGGTCCGGTGGCATAGGCGCCGTCCAGGCCGGCGATCGCGTCGCCCGCGTCGTGCAGCGCCGCCCGACGGGCGGCCGCGTCGAGTGTCCTGCCCTGGGGCAGGGCGACGACGGTCTTGCCGCCGCCGTTGGGCAGCCCAGCCAGCGCGCATTTGTCAGACATCGCGGCCGACAGCCGCAGCGCGTCGGTGAGCCCGTCGCGCCAGTGCGGGTACTGCGCGACCCTGCAGCCGCCGATGGCCTGACCGAGCGCGGTGGAGTGCACCGCGACGACGATCGGCAGGCCGGACCGTACGCCCCGCCTGATGACGACGTGCTCGTGCATGGGCTCGGTGTCGAGGTGGGTCGCGACCATGATGGCTCCTGTCGTGTGCTCGCCGGAACGGGACCGACAGTAGGCAGGTGCCTGGCACTGACCGGCTCAAGGCGAACATCGTTCGGAGAGCATGGCAAGATTCCGGTCGTGGACGAACTTGATTCGGCGATCATCCAGCACCTGCAGACACATGCGCGGCAGACCAACCGCGAACTGGCCCGCGCGGTCGGCATCGCACCGTCCACCTGCCTGGAACGCGTGCGCGCACTGCGGGAACGCGGCGTGATCACCGGCTACCACGCCGAGATCAGCCTGGCCGCCCTCAACCGCGGCGTCCAAGCATTGCTGCATGTGCAGGTTCGGCCCCTGAGCCGCACCGTCATCGACGGCTTCAAGAAATATGCGTTGGAGCTGCCCGAGGTGCTGTCGGTGTACGTCGTGGCCGGCGGCGACGACTTCCTCGTCCACGTCGCCGTACCCAGCGTCGACAGCCTGCACTCCTTCCTCATGGACAAGTTCAGCGGACGCCGCGAAATCGTCGGGTTCCGCAGCTCCGTCATCTA
>NZ_JBNCNZ010000054.1:0-958 GCF_049847245.1 Micromonospora sp. DT68 | reverse complement strand
CGGGCGGCTGGGTTCGCCACGAGTGTGCGGGATGTTTTTGCTTACCGGACCGTGCGCGGGCTGGCGGCAAGTCTGGGCGAGGGTGTTGACGAGTGGGAGCCGGTGGCGCCGTTCGCGTTGCTCAGCGACGCGGATCGGGCTGCTCTGCCGGCCGACCTGACCGACGCCTACCCGGCGACCCAGGCCCAGGTGGGCATGGCTGTCGAGATCGCCAAGGATGACGCCGCCAGGCCGTACCACATCGTCCACACCATGCGTGTCGACGACGGGCTGCCCTTCGACGTCGAGCCGCTGCGCGCCACCCTCGCCGAGCTTGTCGCCCGGCACGACACGTTGCGCACCTCGGTCGACCTCACCGGCTACTCGGTGCCCATGCAGCTCGTGCACGCCGAGGCGCAGGTGCCGATCGCTGTGCATCCCGACGCTAGCGGCCATCCGGCGTACGTCACCGCCGAGCGCGGGCGGCCGTTCGACCTGGCGTCACCGCCGCCGCTGCTGCGGGTGGCAGTGCACCGCGAGGACGACAAGGGCTGGTGGCTCACCGTCTCCGTCAGCCACCTCATCACCGGCGGCTGGGACCTCAACCTCCTGCTAGCCGACCTGCGCGACGGGTACCACCGGCGGCGGCGCGGCGAGCAGCCGACACCCGTCGAACCGGTGGCCGTCCGGTACGCAGACTTCGTGGCCGCCGAACTGTCGGCGCTCGACTCCGAGGCGGACGCCGACTACTGGCGGGACGTGGTGACCGGTAGGCCTAAGTTCACACTGCCGGACACCCTGGCGACCGAGTCCGGCCCGCGGCAGGTGTGCCGCACCGAGCTGGACATCGCCGACCTGGACCCCGCGTTGCGCGGGCTCGCCAGCAGCCTCGGCGTACCCGTCAAGGCCGTTCTGCACGCGGCTCATTTGAAGGTGATGAGTCAGTTGTCGGGGGAGCGGCGTTTTTACACGGGGTTGG
>NZ_JBNCNZ010000053.1:0-958 GCF_049847245.1 Micromonospora sp. DT68 | reverse complement strand
AGAGGGTGGTTTCGCCGTTGAGGCCGAAGTAGTCGTGCCATTTGGTGCTGGGGGCGAAGGTGGTGCCGGTGGAGAGGGCGACGTGGATGTCGTTGGTGGTTCCTTTGGTGAAGACGATGAGGTCGTCTTTGCCGTCGCCGTTGGTGTCGGCGAGGTAGGGGAATTCGCCGGGTAGGCAGAAGTGGTCGTGCCATTTGATGGTGGTGCCGGTGAAGGTGGTGCCGGTGGAGACGGCGGCGTAGACGTCGGCGTCGGTGTTGCAGGTGAAGGTGACGATGTCGTCTTTGCCGTCGCCGTTGATGTCGCCGACGCGGGGTTGTTCGCCGCCGACGGCGAAGAGGTCGTGCCATTTTTGTGGTGGTCCGAAGGATGTGCCGTTGGAGAGGGCGACGATGACGTCGGAGGCGGTGGCGGGGCCTTGGGTGAAGGTGATGATGTCGTCGAGTCCGTCGCCGTTGACGTCGCCGATGGCGGGGAATTCTCCGCCGATGGAGAAGTAGTCGTGCCATTTGACGGCGGTGCCGGTGAAGGATGTGCCGGTGGAGAGGGCGACGTAGACGTCGGCGTTGGTGTCGTGGGTGAAGGTGATGATGTCGTCTTTGCCGTCGCCGTTGACGTCGCCGATGGCGGGTATTTCGGTGCCGGGGGCGAACCAGTCGTGCCATGTGGTGCTGGGGGCGAAGGTGGTGCCGGTGGAGAGGGCGACGTGGACGTCGGCGAGGGGGCTGTGGGTGAAGACGATGGCGTCGTCGCGGCCGTCGCCGTTGGCGTCGCCGGTGAGGGGTGTTTCGCCGGTGAGGGCGAACCAGTCGTGCCATTTGATGGTGGTGCCGGTGAAGGTGGTGCCGGTGGAGGTGGCGACGTAGGCGTCGGCGAGGGGGCTGTGGGTGAACGCGATGACGTCGTCGCGTCCGTCGCCGGTGAAGTCGGTGGGTGACCCACCAAAATACCGCGCGGC
>NZ_JBNCNZ010000052.1:386-1072 GCF_049847245.1 Micromonospora sp. DT68 | reverse complement strand
TACCAGCGGCCGAGGACCAGGCGGCTGTCGACCGGTCCGAGTGAGTACTGACCCGAGGTGTACCACTCCCCATGGGTCCAAGCGTTCTTCCACACGTGGTACGTGAAATCACCAGCCGCGTTCTGATACGCCGCCACGATGTCGTCCTTACCGTCACCGTTCACGTCACCAGCCGCGACCCGATCCTCCACCTGCGACATCGTCCAACTACCAGACTCATAATCACTAGCACGCTCAAACGACGAACCCGACGACGTCCACCGCCAAATCGTCATCGTCCGATCACCGTCATCACGCATCAACGCCGGCTCAGCCTTACCATCACCATTCCAGTCACCCACCACCAACCGGCCACCCACCGGGTCCAAATTAAACGGACCCGACGAATACCACCGCTCGTGCGACAGGCCACCCTTCCACACCCGGTAACTGAACGAACCATCCGACTCCTGATACGTCGCGACGATGTCGTCCTTACCATCACCGTTCACATCACCGGCCGCCACCCGATCACCGACCCGCGACATCGTCCAACCACCAGACTCATAATCACTAGCACGCTCAAACGACGAACCCGACGACAACCACCGCCAAATCGTCATCGTCCCGTCACCGTCATCACGCATCAACGCCGGCTCAGCCTTACCATCACCATTCCAGTCACCCACCACCAACCGGCCACCCAC
>NZ_JBNCNZ010000052.1:0-289 GCF_049847245.1 Micromonospora sp. DT68 | reverse complement strand
CACCAGATCCAAATTAAACGGACCCGACGAATACCACCGATCGTGCGACACACCCCCCTTCCACACCCGGAAACTGAACGACCCATCCGACTCCTGATACGTCGCCACCACATCATCGCGACCATCACCATCGACATCGCCGGCCGCCACCCGATCACCGACCCGCGACATCGTCCAACCACCGGACTCGAACAGATCCCCCTCCAACGAGAACGACGAACCCGACGACGACCACCGCCACAACGTCATCGTCCCGTCACCGTCATCACGCATCAACGCCGGCGCCGCA
>NZ_JBNCNZ010000051.1:0-1106 GCF_049847245.1 Micromonospora sp. DT68 | reverse complement strand
ACGACGAACCCGACGACGACCACCGCCACAACGTCATCGTCCCGTCACCGTCATCACGCATCAACGCCGGCGCCGCACTACCCACCGGGCCGCAGTTGTAGCTCGTCCTGTTGACGCTGTACGAGTAGTTGTCGTGGGTGATGCCCGAGGGCACGCCATTGAAGTACGACTCCACCTTGGCGCCGTCCCGGGTCTGTTCGAAGTGCAGGTGCGGGCCGCTGGAACTGCCGGTGCTGCCGACCTTGCCCAACTGCTGCCCGATCCTCACCTGCTGGCCGACACTGACCATCGGTGACTGCAGCATGTGCAGGTACAGGCTCTGCCACCCGTTACCGTGGTCGATACGCACGTAGTAGCCGCCACCGGTCCCCATCGGACCGGAGGGGTTGGACGGAGTACGTCCGCCGAGCGTCCCGTCGATGCCCGCTCGCACCACAGTCCCGCCGAAGGATGCCAGGATCGGCCGCCCCCATGCGCTACCCGAGGTGGGAGTCATGTCGATGTCGTAGTCGTCGTGCCCGGCATAGGTCGACAGTCGCCACGTCTCGCCACACGGGGCGGGCAGCTGGAACATCGGTCGCGGACCGGCGGCTTGTGCCGCCCCGGTTCCGGACAGTTCGGCCATGAGTGTGGTCCCGGGCAGTGCCACCGCCGAGCACAGCATGACGAGCGCGAGTCGGCGGACAGCGCCAGCGGGGAACCGCCACAGCCGACGTCCAGCACCGCTCATCCGTCTCTCTCCCATGTGCAACCTTTCCTATCGTCCTCTGGCCGGCGACGTCCCGGTCGCCACGTGACCGGCAGCCCCGATGCCACTCGGCACCCAAGCTCGCAGTGCGAGCTGCAGATTTTCGCCAGCGGCGCTGTAGGACAGTTCAAGAAAGCCCCAGACCCGGTTCGGGAACGGGCGCGGGTGGGTCCGCGGCCGTTCCCGGCCCTCTCCACACACGGCGCAGGGGGCGACCGTTCGGCCGCCCTCTGCGTATCGGGCCCTGACTCAGGGCCCCGTACCAACTCCCCTGTCGGCGCTACCAGCGGCCGAGGACCAGGCGGCTGTCGACCGGTCCGAGTGAGTACTGACCCGAGGTGTACCACTCCCCATGGGT
>NZ_JBNCNZ010000050.1:0-1183 GCF_049847245.1 Micromonospora sp. DT68 | reverse complement strand
GCTACAGAGGTTGAAAGGCTGAAGTTCGCACCGTCACGGTGGTTCGGGGTCGAGGGTCATGCCGGTGTTGGCGAAGAAGCCGGCGAGGAGATCGGTCTGTTGCTGGCAGGCGCGTAGGCGGTGTTTGACCAGGTCGGCGAGGTGGTCGACGCCGTGGGCGGCGATGTTGGTCAGGCCGCGTTTCATCCATCGCCAGACTCCTTCGGTCGGGTTGAGATCGGGTGCGTACGACGGCAGCCGGATCACGGTCAGCCACGGCCGGGCCGCGATCAGGGCGTGCATGCGGCGGCTGACGTGGGTGTTGAGGTTGTCCCAGATCAGCACGATCGGTGTACGTAACCGCTGGTGAGCCTGGTCGAGGAAGGCGATGTAGTCGTCCTCGCTGAAGCTGCCGCGTTCGCCTTTGCGGCCACGGTGCAGCCGGGTGCGCCACATCAGCCGGCCGCGTTCGCCGGGCTTGAGGCAGACCAGGCCGGCGATCGACACCCGGCCGGAGCCCTTACCGGAGATCTCCACGACGGGTGTGCGGCCGCGGCGTGCCCAGGTCTTGGCCACCGGCGGGCGCAGCACCTGGCCGGCCTCGTCCTGGAAGCAGATCCAGGCGCCGCGGGCCGCGGCTAACCTCTTACCGACGGCCACCGCCTGCGGTGCCAGGTCGCGATCGCTTCGGGGTCGCGTTCGATCGCCCGTCGGGTCGGGACCTGCTGGCTGTAGCCGATGCGATGCAGCAGGTAGGACACCCCGCGCAGCGTGTAGGAGACGCCGAAACGGCGTTCGATCACCTCGACGACCCGCGCCAGAGTCCACCGGGCGTCCTGCCAGCCCTGCTCAAACGGCCCCCGGTCGAGCAGGCCGGCAAGCTCGCCGAGTTGCTCTTCGGAGAGCTTGCAGTCCGAACCACCCGGCCCCGACGATGCCAGAGCCGCAGTACCGCCGGCAGCCCAGCGACGTCGCCACTCCCGGACCGACTTTGGGGAAACTCGCAGCTCAGAAGCGATCTGCGTGGACGGTTTGGACTCCTCGAACATGGCCGCGGCCTGCATCCGGACCTTTTCACGCCGGACCCGGGCTACCGCGTTCATGCCACCACCAGCCGGATACCTCATACCTCCGGCCTACCGAAACCATCGACGCAGATCACGCAGACACGCCGACGACCGTCAGCCTTTCAACCTCTGTAGCT
>NZ_JBNCNZ010000049.1:0-1244 GCF_049847245.1 Micromonospora sp. DT68 | reverse complement strand
GCTAGTGCCGTGACCACGAACGTTGACGGTGTTGGGGTCAGGCTGCTCGGGTGGTGGGTTGGCCCCAGTGTCGTTGTCGTTCGCTGCGGATGCGGGCTCGTTCTCGGCGTTGGGCGGCCAGGACGTCGGGGTGGCGGGCGTTGGCGTTGCGCCAGCGTAGGTAGGTCTGCAGCCGCCGGGTCAGGACGGTGTGGTTGGGGTGGTTCGAGCCGGCGATGACGAAGGTGCGTAGCGGCCCGAACTGGGCCTCGATCGGGTTGGCCCAGGAGGCGTAGGTCGGGGTGAAGCACAGCTCGACCTTGTTGCGGGCCGCCCACCTGCGGATCTTCGAGCCCTTGTGGGCCGACAGGTTGTCCAGGATCACGTAGATCGGTGCGCCGTCCGGGCGGGTGGCGCGGATCGACTTGAGCGCGGCCAGGGTGTTCGCGGCGCTCTTGCGCCGCCGGACGACGCCCCAGAGTTGGTCGTCGCCGACGGAGTAGCAGCCGTGGAACTGCGGACTCCGTGCAGCTTGTGATAGTTCGCGGGCAACCGGCGGGGATGGCCTGCCGGAGCCCAATCGGCACCGGCCTGCGGCCTGATCACCAGGGGCCCGAACTCGTCGAACGCGAACACTCGCTGCGGGAAGTGGCTGCTGACGTACTCGATCCGGGCGAGTTTGGCGTTCCGGTCAGGGTCGGTGGACTCCTTCCACGTCTTGGTCCGCTGGAAGGTGATCTTGTGCTGGTGCAGGATCTGCCGCAGCCGTTCCCGCCCGATGCGGATCCGGCGGTCGGCATCCGTGCTCAGGTGGTCGGCGAGCTTGCGTACGCTCCAGCGGGTGAACGGTCGCCCCAGCTTTTCGGGGCGGGTGTGGGCCGTCTCGACGATGAACTGCTCTTCGTCGCTACTGATCTGGCGGGGACGGCCACCCGCCCACCGAGGGTCCAAGCAGGCCATCCCCATCTCGTTGAACCGGTGGATGACCTGCCGAATCGTGTCCTCATCGGCCTGGACGAGGCGGGCGATCGCCGGCACCGTGTTGCCGCCGGCCGAGGCGAGCACGACCATCGCCCGACGTAGGCGGATCGGGGAACCGCTTCCCCGGCGGGTGATTCTGAGCAGCTGCTGACCTTCCTGATCACTTAGCCGCCGCACGCGTACAGGTTCTGCCACCGCTACAGCCTGACCGCCCCGACGCCGCCCAGCCGACAGGCCCCACGGCGTGTCATCCAACACCGTGAACGTTCGTGGTCAGAGCACTA
>NZ_JBNCNZ010000048.1:0-1281 GCF_049847245.1 Micromonospora sp. DT68 | reverse complement strand
ACGTTCGGTGGTGGTAGTGGTTGCGGCGGGGGATTTGTGTGGGGTCGAGCCAGGTGGGTGGGATGAATTCGGGGTGGCCGTCGGCGGCGAGTCGTACGGTCCAGTCGGTGTGGTGGAGGTGTCGGTGGTGGTGGCCGCAGAGGAGGACGGCGTTGGTGAGGGTGGTGGTGCCGCTGTCGGCCCAGTGTCGGATGTGGTGGGCGTTGCACCAGCGTGGTGGTCGGTCGCAGCCGGGGAAGGTGCAGCCGCGGTCGCGCAGGACCAGTGCGCGGCGTAGCGGGCCGGTGATGAGGCGGCGTTGCCGGCCGACGTCCAGTGGTTGGCTGGTGCCGCTGAGGACGGCGGGTAGGACGGTGGCGTCGCAGGCGAGCCGCCGCACGGTGTCGGGTGTGAGGTGCAGGCCGGTGTCGAGCGCGCCGACACCGAACTGCCGGGTCAGGGTGTCATAGCTGGTGGTGACGACGATCTGGGCGGGGTCGCCGCCGTTGTCGGGTAGTTCGCCGGTGCGCAGGGCGAGGCGGCAGATGTCGGCGAGGGCGTCGTGTCGGCGCTGCCCGGGGCTGCGGGTGTCGTCGGGGCCGGCGGGCGCGGTGAGGGGGTCGATGGCGGCCCGTAATACGGCGGCTGCTTCGGCGTCGAGGATGCCTGACAGCCGCAGCCGCCCGTCGGGCTGTTCGCTGACTGTCACCTGTCGATCCCGGGCTGCCCGTGCTTCCTGCGCTCTCAGTGCTGCTTCGGCGGCAGCGTCAGCTATCTCCGGCGCGACATGATCAAGGATTCGGGCGCCCATCCTGCGCAACAGCGTGGGGTCGAACTGTCCGGCCCATCCGATGAGTACGTCGACGGCTTTGTCTGCCGTGGGGGTGTCGGCGGCGGCGTGGACTGTGGCGACGGTGTCGCCGATGATGCGGGCCTGCTCCACGCTGATCGTGCCGTCGGCGAGGGCCTGGCGGATCTCCGCAGGACCGTTGTCGAGGGTGGTGGCCAGCTCGACCAGTCGGCGGGCGGCGGGGATGGTGAGTCGTAGCCGCTCGCGCAGCCACACCGGCGTGCAGGACGCGCCGTGGCGGCGGGCCGTGCCGCGACCGTCCACCTCCCGAACGAGGGCCAGCTTGAGCGCCGCCACCCGTTGCTCAAGGCGATGCGCCGCGTCCAACGCCGCGATGAGATCGCGCTCCGAGACAGCCCAGGTAGCTGCGTCAGAGCAGGCGGCCACTGCGGCTTCGGCCTGCTCCAACGCGTCAATCACAACCAAAGTTTAGAACGCATGTACGACAATTT
>NZ_JBNCNZ010000047.1:0-1331 GCF_049847245.1 Micromonospora sp. DT68 | reverse complement strand
CAGGGCCCCGGCAAAGTCGTCAGGTGATGCCGAGCAGTGCCAGTGGGCGGGTGCTGTCGCGGGCGTGATGTCGGTTGGCGGCGGCGATGTTGGTGGCTCCGGTCAGGCGTAGTGCGCTGATGGCGGCGTTGCGGAGGGCGGCCATGACTTCGGGTCCGGTGCCGGTGCGGATCTGGGATCGGTCTTCGTCGTAGGTGACGTCGCGGACCCAGTGGATCTTGTTTTCGATTGACCAGTGGCCGCGGATCCAGCCGGCCAGTTGTGCCGGTTTGGCCTGGTGGACGCGGAGGTCGGTGATGGCGTAGACGGTCTCGGTGGTGAAGCGTTTCGGCTGGTCGAGGCGGCGTCTGCGGCGGCGGATCTGGATGGCTTGGGCGGCGTGCGGGAAGTCGATGCCGGTGGAGATCGTCAGGGTTTTCAGGGTGCGGATCTCGCGGCGGCCGTGTCCGCGGTCGGTGTCGCGGGTGGCGTCGGGGAGTGCCCGCCAGGGCAGTGCGGTGAGTTGGGCGTGCAGGTGGGGCTGGTTGCCTTTGACGGTCAGGATCCAGTGCGCGCCGCGCTCGGCGAGGTAGGTGACGTGCTGGCGTTGGCAGTGCAGGGCGTCGGCGGTGATCACGGTGTCGCGGAGGTCGCTGATCTGGTCGAGCAGCGGCGCGAATCGGGTGATCTCGTTGGTCTTGCCGTCGACGTCGATGCTGGCCAGGACCACACCGGTGGCCTGGTCGCAGGCGGTCATCACGTGCCGGGCAGGGGTGTCGGTGGTGCGGGAGCCGCGCAGGGCCTTGCCGTCCACAGCGATCGCCCGGCCGGCTGTCGCGGTGGTGACGGTGGCCCGGCCGGCGAGCCAGACACTGATCGCCGCGGTCAGTAGTTGCGGGTCCATGGCCTGCAACAGCCGACGGATCATCGCCTCCGACGGGCGCCGGTCGGCAGTCATGCCCAGGGCGAGAGCCGTCGTGGCCGGTACGTCGGCGACCCATTCGGCGATCGCGGCGTACGAGCGGTATCCGGCCACCACGGCACACACGGCCGCGGTGACCACGACCGTCAGCCGGTGCCGGATACCTCGCCTGGCTCGTGGATCAGGGAGATCGGCGAGCGCTTCGGGCAGCCCACCGGCGGTTTCGGGCACGGTCAGAGCCGGTGCGCAGGACAGGGACGAGATCAGCGATGATGGCAGCGCGGGCATGACTCACTTCGGGCGATCAGCATGGCGTAGGAACCTTGATGATCTTTCGAACAGGTCATGCCCGTCTTGCTGCCACCAACAGCGGCGCTTCTACTCCAAGCCCCACAAGTCAGACACCGTCACGACTTTGCCGGGGCCCTGG
>NZ_JBNCNZ010000046.1:0-1675 GCF_049847245.1 Micromonospora sp. DT68 | reverse complement strand
CCTCGGCCTTTCACGGCAGCCGTGATCTTGGATGTCCAGCGGGTCGGTAGATATGGCGAAGTGCCTGCCACGTAAGGGAAACTGCCCGGTGTCGAGTCGTGCAGAGTTCCCGCGTGGAAGGCACTTCGTAGGTGCAGGTTACCCAGTGGTCCAAGGGATTGTCCGTCGAGGTCGGCGGTCACGGCGTGGTCTCGCACGTCGGAGCGGCGCTGTTGCGGCTGCTGGCTGATCGCAGCGGTTTGACGCAGGCACTGTCGGCCGCGCTCAGCCGGCGTGGGTTCAGCCCCGGCCGGGACCGGGGCCGGGTGCTGGTCGACCTGGCGGTGATGATCGCCGACGGCGGTGAGGCGATCGCGGATATCGAGGTGCTGCGCCACCAGAGTGAGGTGTTCGGCCAGGTCGCGTCGCCGGCGACGTGCTGGCGGGCACTTGACGAGATCAGTGACGTCGGGCTGCGTCGGATCGCCAGGACGCGGGCGAAAGTCCGTGCCCGGGTATGGGGCCTGGTCGGGTCGGTGCCGTCTGCTCGTGCCGCGGGCCGGGATCTCGGCGAGGGCGTGGTGGTGCTGGATGTGGACTCCACGATCGTGCTCGCGCACAGCGACAAGGACGGCGCCGCCGCGACCTACAAGCACACATACGGCTTCCATCCGATCCTGGTGACCTGCGACAACACCGGCGAACTACTGACGATCAAACTGCGGCCCGGCAACGCCGGAGCCAACACCGCCGCCGACCACCTCACCGTGCTGACCGAGGCGTTCGCGCAGGTCCCGGTCGGACACCGGCGGCACCTGCTCATCCGGGGTGACTCGGCCGCCGCCACCCACGCCGTGCTGGACTGGCTGACCGCGCAGGACGCCAAGCGCAACCGACGCGTCGAGTACTCAATCGGCTGGCCGATCGGCGAGGCGGAACGCGCCGCCATCCATGCACTACCGGCCGCGGCCTGGTCACCGGCCCTGGCAGCCGACGGCGGCATCCGCGACGGCGCGCAGGTCGCCGAACTGACCGGCCTGCTGGCCGTGGCCGGCTGGCCGCCCGGCATGCGGGTGATCGTGCGTCGCGAACGGCCGCACCCCGGCGCCCAGTTGTCGCTATTCGAGGAACGCGACGGCTGGCGCTACACCGCGTTCGTCACCAACACCACCGCCGGCGCCCTGCAGTGGCTGGAAGCCCGCCACCGCGCCCACGCCCGCGTCGAAGACCGGATCCGCTGCGCCAAGGACACCGGCCTGCGCCGGCTACCGTCACGCGACTTCGCCATCAACACCGCCTGGTGCCAGATCGCGGCCATGGCCTGCGACCTGATCGCCTGGCTACAACTGCTCACCCTCGACGGCGAACTGGCCAAAGCCGAACCGAAACGACTGCGCTACCGCCTGCTACACACCGCCGCCCGCCTGGTCCACGGCCAACGCCGCCGCCGGCTACGCATCACATCGACCTGGCCCTGGGCAGACCAGCTCACCGCCGCATTCACCCGGATCGCGGCGATCCCCGCCCCCGGCTGACCAGCTCAGCCCTGCCCCGACGACCGGAGGAACCAAGGAGACCACGCCCACCGCCGCGACAGACGGCCCGCCACCACGCCCCGAACCCAACCGCATCGACAATGAACGATCACACGCGCGGGGCCGGAACGCCCGACATCAGCCGTGAACGATCGAGGCTA
>NZ_JBNCNZ010000045.1:0-2261 GCF_049847245.1 Micromonospora sp. DT68 | reverse complement strand
GGCACCCTCGAATACCTCGGACGCCGCGACCGACAAGTCCAACTCCGCGGCCAACGCGTCGAACTCGGCGAAATCGAACACGCCCTGTGCGAGCACCGGGCGGTCCGGCAGAGCGCGGTGGCGGTTCGCAACGGCACCCTGACCGGGTACGTCGTCGGCGACGCAGACCCGGCCGACGTACGCCGGTTCCTCGCCGACCGGCTCCCCACCTACATGATCCCGACCGCCCTCATCACACTGCCCGAGCTACCGCTGACGCCGAACGGCAAGCTCGACACCGCCCAGTTGCCCGAGCCCGCGCCTGCGGTCACCGAGCACGTGGCGCCGCGCACCGACACCGAACGGTGGCTGGCCCGGGTCTGGCGGGACCTCATGCGGGTCGACCAGGTAGGCGCGACCGACAACTTCTTCGACCACGGCGGCAACTCACTGCTCGGCATCCAGCTCACCGCCCGGGTGCGCGACCAACTGGGCATCGACCTACACCCGCGTGAGCTGTTCGCCAACCCCGTTCTCGAAGACCTCGCCGCCCACCTCGACCGCGCCGAGCCCACCGCCGGCCGGACCGCGATCGTGCCGGTACCGCGTGACGGAACACTGGTATGCACTCGGCAGCAGGAAGGGCTGTGGTTTGAACACCAACTCGACCCGGCGTCCACGGTCTACCACATCCCCGTCGCGCTCCGGCTGCGCGGCGTGCTGGACGAACCCGCCCTGCGGCGAGCGCTGCACGCGCTGGTAGTGCGACACGAAGCCCTGCGCACGCGGTTCGTCGAGCACAACGGACTCCCCCGCCTGGTGATCGACCCCGCACCGGCCGACCTTGCCCTGCCCGCGGTCGACATCGCGGCCGACACCGTCACCACCTGGGTCAACGATCAGGTCAGCCGCCGGATGGATCTGGCGACCGGGCCGGTATTCCGCACGGCGCTGGCCCGCCTGGCGGCCGACGAGCACGTGCTCGTGCTCGTCGCGCACCACATCGTCGCCGACGGCTGGTCGGTGGGGATCCTCGCCGACGAGTTGGCCCACCTCTACGCCGCGGAAACCGGCCTCACCACCCAGGCCCAGCTACCAGACCTGCCCGTACAACCCGCCGACCACGCGGCCTGGCAGCGCGCCCGCCTCGACGATGAGGAGTTGGGTCGCCAACTCGATCGCTGGCGGATGATCCTGGCCGACCTACCGACGGTGGATCTGCCCAGCGACCGGCCGCGTCCGGCTCACCCCACCGGTGCCGGAGCCTGGATCGGCCGGCCGTTGCCCGACGACGTGACAGCCGCCGCCCGCCGCTACGCCCGCGACCACCACGTCTCCTTCCTCGCCATCCACCAAGCCGCACTGCTCACCGTGCTGCACCGCTACACCGGACAAACCGACCTACCCATCGGCTCGATCTTCTCCGGCCGCACCCACATCGACACCGAACCGATGGTCGGCTACTTCGCCAACACCGTCGTCCTACGCACCAACACCAACGGCGACCCCACCTTCACCGACCTCATCCACCGCTGCCACGACACCGTCCTGGAAGCCACCGCACTCCAGGACATCCCGTTCAGCCTGATCGTCGACAGCCTCAAACCCGAACGCGTCACCGGCCGCAACCCCCTGTTCCAGATCAGCCTCACCCTGCAACCAGCCCTCTCTCGGAGCGCGTCGGGGCTCGGCACACTCACCGCCGAACCTGTGGACGCCACCACCGGAAGCGCCCGCTTCGACATCGCGGTCAGCATCGAAGAAACACCCGACGGCCAGCTGAGCATCGCCGCCGAATACTCCACCGAACTCTTCGACGCCGACCGCGTCGACCGCCTGCTCGAGCACTGCATCACCGCGCTCGCCAACGGACTGGCCCAGCCCGGCGACCTCGTCGAGGACGTCGACATCCTCACGTCCGCCGAACGCGACCACATCCTGTACGCGCTGAACCCGTCCGAGGACACCGACGGCCAGGTAGGTGTGGCATGAAGGGCCTGTTGCACGGCGTACTGGCGGGTCATGACCCCGACCGGGTGGCGATCCGGTTCCAGGGCGTCGACCTCAGCTACGGCGAGTTGGACCGTCGATCCACCCGACTGGCCCAGAGGCTGCGCAGGCACGGCATCGGCCCGGGCCACATCGTCGGGCTCCTGCTCGACCGGGGCCTGCACCTACCCGTAGCCCAACTGGCGGTGATGAAGACCGGCGCCGCCTGGACCATGCTGGACCCGCAACTGCCACCGGCCAGGCTGGCGTACCAGACCAGCGACTCCGGTGCC
>NZ_JBNCNZ010000044.1:0-4817 GCF_049847245.1 Micromonospora sp. DT68 | reverse complement strand
ACAACATCATCCTCGCGGGGTGACACCAGCACCCATGCCGGGCAACGCCTTCACCGAGTTACGAGACATCCTTTAGGCCGACGGTGTCGCAGCGATGCGAAGCCGACGGCCAGCACACCATCGCCCCGATCATGCACAACGACTGGGAAGTCAGGCTGGTGCTCTACAGCATCGGCGAGGTCTCACAGTGCTCCAGCAGATGACCGCCTCCCGGCCCGCCGACAACAGGCAGCAATCGATGCTGACTCTCATCGCTGGCAGCTACCAATCGACCCGCTGCGCTGACTGCGGCGCCTGGGCGGTGCGCACCGGGCAGGTCACCGAGCGCGCGCCGTAGGGCAGTGCGGCGTGCGGCCGTGGGAGTCCCGGTCGGTCTTGGAGGTGCGGACCTCGACCGGCACGCCTTCGGCGGTGAAGCTTAGGTCGGCGATGTCAAGGGCGGCCAGTT
The DNA here is from genome assembly GCF_049847245.1 of Micromonospora sp. DT68. Classification (NCBI taxonomy): domain Bacteria; kingdom Bacillati; phylum Actinomycetota; class Actinomycetes; order Micromonosporales; family Micromonosporaceae; genus Micromonospora; species Micromonospora sp. DT68. The sequence continues at coordinate 4,369 of NZ_JBNCNZ010000044.1, read as the reverse complement.
CACTGCGGCGGGCCCCGAGGGCGAAGCCGAGCACCAGCAGGGCGGTGTCGCGGATCCCGACCAGAGTGCTGCGGTCCATGACATCGGTCACGGCGCCGAGCGCGGCGTTGTTGACAGGGGCAGCCTTGCGGACCCGCACCCCCGCACCCGTGACGGCCCGCTCGCGGCGATAGCTGCGCAGCACCTGCCGCGGCCCGTCGGTCCGCAATCCGCCGGCACTGGCGGCCCGGTGCGCGGCGGAGATCGCGGCGAGCGTCCGTTCGATGGTGGCCGTTCGATGGTGGCCGGGGGCGGCCGGCGTCGGCCAGGGCGCTGACGTACTCGGTGACGACCACATGCAGATCGCCGTGCCGCTTGACCAGGTGCCGCACCCCGTCCGCGAGCCGCTCGTCGTCGGTGAGGTCCGTTGCGGCAACCAGCTTGCGGTCGGCGCTCCAGGACAGGAACCGCCGCAAGTCGCCGGTGTAGGCGCGCCGGGAGCTCTCTGTCATGGCGAGGTGTCGCCGCCGGGTACTCGCCGACAACTCCACCGAATCGGCCTCCGCGTAGTCCAGGAGGACCATGACATTTCTCGCGAAGCTGTCAGTGCTTGGTTTTCTCAGGGCCATGTCAGTTGTTTCTCACCGAGTGTCAGTCTCGTGGGTCGGGTCTATCAGCGACCTCAGCGGGCCTGACCTCCCACCGGCTCGGGGCAACCGGCGGACGTTGATCGAGCGCGACTGAAGTGCGTGCGGGACCAAGGATCTCCTGCTAGCCTCAGAGCCGCAGGAGGCCCAAGGGTTCCCGCGCCCGCCTTGGGGCCCGCTTATGCGGGCCCTTCGTGCATCGGGCACCCTAGTTCCAACATTGCAGCCCGAGCAGAGCGGCGTGGCCCGCAGTCGTCGCCCGGGTGAGCAGGGCAGCCGACCCGGCTCGCAGGTCGCGGATCGCCCCGTCGTCACAGCGCCGCACCGCGCGCAGCGGCCATCGTGACGTTCCGTTACCAGCGGGCCAACACCGACCGTATGGCGCATCCGCTTCCGATGAGAGGTCGTTGCTGCTGCGACCGGCCTTCCGGTGGCTGCGGCTAACGGTTGCCCTTTCGCTGGCCGAGCGGCGAACGGCCCATTCTGACGGCCGGCGCGCCAGCGTGTAAGCAATGATCCGCGGTGTTGCAGGAAGAACTAACCCGAGCATAGACTGATATTGAATTACGCAAGCCGTAGCGCGACCATCCCGCAGCGGCATACCGTCAATTGGTGATTGCGGGTGACCCACCCCTCGCAAGTCGTGCAATACATGGCGTCCAGGAGGGCCGCAACATCCTCGGCGAAGGTCACAGCGTCGGACAAAGGAAGACTTGCGGCCCATTGGTTTTGGTGGGCGCCGACAATGTTGCGCAAATGCTGCCGTAGTTCGAGACTTTCCACCACGGCCCGCACGGAGGTCTTCTTCAGCTCCTTGGCACAGGGACCCCACAGGTCGCCAAGTGTGTACTTGTCGTCCAGGCGTCGCGTCACCTTCACGTTTAGGCGCATACTAATTTCCTGGCAGAGACGTTCGAGTTGACGTCCGGCAACGGCGCAGATGGTCGTCGCGTCGCCAGTGGCGAGCACCCCTCGCACCAGTGCCGCCGGCTGTGACCCACCGGCGGCGAGTTGCGGACCGGTCTCAAAGGTCCATGACTGGATGTGGTGCTCGATAAACGGCCGACCATGCTGAGCGAGCAATACGCGCAGCTGCTCCAGCCACAGCCGGTCATGCACCGTCAAGACCAGCTGCCAGTCTTTGAACTCCTGCAACAGGTGGCCGAGGGCGCCCAGCCGAATCCCGCTGTCGACGCTCTGCAAAACGTCATCGAGGACAAGAACCTTTGCTTGGCCGCGGCTCGCGGCCTCCTTGGCCACCGCCAGAAAGAACAGGAGAGCCAGCAGGTCGCAGTAGCCCTCGCTGAACACTTGCTTTGGGTAGCAGAACCGACCGTTGGTAAACGCCACGACAATGTCGATGCTCACTGGCCCAGACCGCCCAAACTGCACCTCGATGCGGTCCACGTGCCTGGCTCGTGTGACGGCGAGGAAGCTCTTGGTCAGCTCTGTCCCGACTCCCCGCAAGATCGTGCGGAGCTGCTGTGCCTGCGCCGGGTACGCGACCGGGTTAAGGAGGTTGAGGTCTTTCTCAAGCTGTCGTTTGAGCTGTGCCAACTGTCTGTAGGTGGTGCGCAGTTGCTGGATTAGGTCGACGGTTCGCGCGTCGAGTTTCTCCCATGCGTCTCGACGTTCGTCTTCTGTTCCCTCCCCGACGATCTCCACGCTGACGTAGCGGTGGAACGCTTCCGTACCGCGCAGGAGGTCAGGCTCCACGGACAGGTGCCCGGCCAGTTGCTCTATAAGCGAGTCGCGACGGGTGCGCTGATCGTGCATACGGTCTCCCAGAGAGACGCGCTCGTCCTCGAGACTGCGTGCCATCCCGGAGGAGTCCGTCGGGAAGTAATCGAACAGGACCGTGCCCCGGCTCATCGAGCCACTGTCGAGAAAGGCCAGGATGTCGGCCCGCTTCAGCGTGATCGGCGCCAGGCGGAAACCTGGACGAACGTCTGGGCTGTCGGCGCGGGCCCGTCCGTCAGCACTCGTCACGACGGTGCGCGTGACCGAGGTGCCGTCGGAGAGCACAGCTGTGGCCTGCGGCGTCGCTTCCACCGCCTGGTTCGTCGCCAGCGGTCGAGCCTGGGACGCCAAATCTGACGACCGGCCCACGCGGCCCTGGAGTGCGAACTCGATTGCGTCGGCGATTGTCGATTTACCGACGCCGTTGTCCCCAACGATCACACAGGTCACGGGGTGCCCACCACGGTCGGTGAAGCCGATGGCGCTTCGACCAGGGCTGCCACGGAAGCCGGTGAACTCGATCCCGAGCAGCCGCAGATCACGTTCGCTCAGATCAGCGGCGGGGGCCCGACCAGCCAAGGCCTCTGTCGATTCTGCGGCCGCCACCCTGGTGATGAGTTCGGCCGTCGATGTCAGTGGCAGATCGGCCGGAGGGCCGGGCAGATCGGCCAAGCGCTCATAGGCCTGTATTGCGTCAGCCCTGGCCACCAGGCCGGAGAGCCTGACAAGCTCATCTTCCCTTGCTCCCAGATCTGGAGAGAGTTTCGGCTCGACCGACCCGCGTTCGAGGCGCGCGAGCCGCTGCCTCAGGCTCGGCCACGTCTTCAGCTGCTTGACGAGGTGCCGGGCCAGCGCGGCGTAGTGACCGTATGCCCGAGGATCCGGGTGGTGTAACTCGCTCAACTCTACGGCCGCGACGACTGCCGCCTTCCGGGCGTCGCGCAGCGTCCCCCGGCTGCCGTCCTCCATGGCAGCCTCGGCGAGCAACACCGCCTCGCGCAATGCGATTGCACACCGCTCTTCACGGTTCCGTCTTCCACGCCTGACCAGCTCCAGTTCTGCAAGGCTGGCAACTCGGAACTGCCGGCGGACACGCAGAGGCAGCGGGCTAGAGTCATACGTCGCTTTCAGGACCTCGGCCAGCAGCGAGGCAGCAGCGGAAACCCGCGTTGCCGTATCTGAGGGATGAACTTCTTGACCTGGCGCCGTCACGCTGACCACTCCGGTCCTCGTCATGATTGCTTGTCCGTGATCGCAACGAATGGCGCCGTCGAACTCGGCGCCGCTGTGGTGCTGTGCCGCCCGTCAGCGAGACCTGTCACGCCATTCCAGTCGACGGAGGGTGCTGCACAGCGCGGGCGGCACCCACTTGCGGGTGGCTTCGGCAACCACGCAGGTGCAGAACGTGTCGTAGCTGCTGCCGACCAGGACGACGGCCTGCTGGGGGGTGAAGTCGGCAGGTAGCAGAGCGATGTCTCGGGGGCGAAGCTTCGTCACGCGGTCTCCCATCGACTGCTGTCGCGGACCATCGAGGATAGCCGGGCCGCCCGGACAGCGACGGCGCGCGGCCGCACCGACGACGGCCTGAACCGCGACGAGTTCGTTTTCGAGGTCGACTACCAGCGGTGCCGGATCGGCTGGGTGGAGCAGCCCCAACACCCTGCCGCCCTATCTGCGGCGCGGCCTGGCCACCGCGGGCCTGGCCGCGCTGCGTACGGAAGACCCCGGGTTCACCTGGCACACCCTGGGCGGGCACATCAACGGATCACCGGCCTTCTGGGACAACGTCGGCGCCGGCGTGCCCGGCGGCTACGGTCCCGCGGGGCGTACGAGCACGTCACCGCGGGCTCGATTGCCACGCTCAAAACCTGGAGGATCCTGGCCAAGCTGCGATGGTGCCCACGCCGCACCACCGCGATCGTCTAGCCTCGGCCTTTCACGGCAGCCGTGATCTTGGATGTCCAGCGGGTCGGTAGATATGGCGAAGTGCCTGCCACGTAAGG
>NZ_JBNCNZ010000043.1:1658-4979 GCF_049847245.1 Micromonospora sp. DT68 | reverse complement strand
GGGTTTGTTGTTCGTTTGTCTAGAGTTGCACAGTGGACGCGTAGCAGCTTAGTAGTCAAGTCCTCGGCCTATTAGTACCGGTCAACTGAACCCGTTACCGGGCTTACATTTCCGGCCTATCAACCCAGTCGTCTAGCTGGGGGCCTTACCCCACCAAAGGTGGGTGGGATACCTCATCTTGAAGCAGGCTTCCCGCTTAGATGCTTTCAGCGGTTATCCCTTCCGAACGTAGCTAACCAGCCGTGCCCCTGGCGGGACAACTGGCACACCAGAGGTTCGTCCGTCCCGGTCCTCTCGTACTAGGGACAGCCCTTCTCAAGTATCCTACGCGCACGGCGGATAGGGACCGAACTGTCTCACGACGTTCTAAACCCAGCTCGCGTACCGCTTTAATGGGCGAACAGCCCAACCCTTGGGACCTGCTACAGCCCCAGGATGCGACGAGCCGACATCGAGGTGCCAAACCATCCCGTCGATATGGACTCTTGGGGAAGATCAGCCTGTTATCCCCGGGGTACCTTTTATCCGTTGAGCGACACCGCTTCCACTCGCAAGTGCCGGATCACTAGTCCCGACTTTCGTCCCTGCTCGACCTGTCAGTCTCACAGTCAAGCTCCCTTGTGTACTTGCACTCAACACCTGATTGCCAACCAGGCTGAGGGAACCTTTGGGCGCCTCCGTTACCCTTTAGGAGGCAACCGCCCCAGTTAAACTACCCACCAGACACTGTCCCTGAACCGGATAACGGTCCGAAGTTAGATACCCAAATCAACCAGAGTGGTATTTCAAGATTGCCTCCACCCATACTGGCGTATGGACTTCACCGGCTCCCACCTATCCTACACAAGCTAATTCGAGTACCAATGTCAAGCTATAGTAAAGGTCCCGGGGTCTTTCCGTCCTGCCGCGCGTAACGAGCATCTTTACTCGTACTGCAATTTCGCCGGGCCTGTGGTTGAGACAGTGGGGAAGTCGTTACGCCATTCGTGCAGGTCGGAACTTACCCGACAAGGAATTTCGCTACCTTAGGATGGTTATAGTTACCACCGCCGTTTACTGGCGCTTAAGTTCTCCGCTTCGCCCCGAAGAGCTAACAGGTCCCCTTAACGTTCCAGCACCGGGCAGGCGTCAGTCCATATACATCGAATTACTTCTTCGCATGGACCTGTGTTTTTAGTAAACAGTCGCTTCCCCCTGCTCTCTGCGGCCATACAACGCTCCACCCGCGCGGGGCTTCACGTCTCCGGCCCCCCTTCTCCCTAAGTTACGGGGGCAATTTGCCGAGTTCCTTAACCACAGTTCGCCCGATCGCCTCGGTATTCTCTACCTGACCACCTGTGTCGGTTTGGGGTACGGGCCGCTAAGAACTCGCTAGAGGCTTTTCTCGGCAGCATAGGATCACTGACTTCACCTGAATCGGCTCGGCATCACGTCTCAGCCTCAAGTGTCGCGGATTTGCCTACGACACGGCCTACACGCTTACCCCGGCACAACCACCGGCCGGGCTCAGCTACCTTCCTGCGTCACCCCATCGCTTGACTACTACCCGCCAGGTTCCCACGCTCCCCAACCTTGACCCGAAGGTCGCAGCCGGTTTGGGTGGTTAGCACAACGAGGTTCATCAGGGACGCTCTTTCGCGGGTACGGGAATATCAACCCGTTGTCCATCGACTACGCCTCTCGGCCTCGCCTTAGGTCCCGACTCACCCAGGGCGGATTAGCCTGGCCCTGGAACCCTTGGTCATCCGGCGGAAGGGTTTCTCACCCTTCTTTCGCTACTCATGCCTGCATTCTCACTCGTGCCGCGTCCACAACTGGGTCACCCCGCTGCTTCACTCGCGGCACGACGCTCCCCTACCCATCCACACACCTGCACAAGGAATCACGTCCAAGCGAGGTTAAAATGTGAATGCCACAGCTTCGGCGGTGTGCTTGAGCCCCGCTACATTGTCGGCGCGGAACCACTTGACCAGTGAGCTATTACGCACTCTTTAAAGGGTGGCTGCTTCTAAGCCAACCTCCTGGTTGTCTATGCGACCCCACATCCTTTTCCACTTAGCACACGCTTAGGGGCCTTAGCTGGTGATCTGGGCTGTTTCCCTCTCGACTACGAAGCTTATCCCCCGCAGTCTCACTGCCGCGCTCTCACTTACCGGCATTCGGAGTTTGGCTGATTTCGGTAAGCTTGTGGGCCCCCTAGACCATCCAGTGCTCTACCTCCGGCAAGAAACACGCGACGCTGCACCTAAATGCATTTCGGGGAGAACCAGCTATCACGGAGTTTGATTGGCCTTTCACCCCTAACCACAGGTCATCCCCCAACTTTTCAACGTTGGTGGGTTCGGCCCTCCACGCGGTCTTACCCGCGCTTCAGCCTGCCCATGGCTAGATCACTCCGCTTCGGGTCTAGGACACGCGACTGAATCGCCCTATTCAGACTCGCTTTCGCTACGGCTCCCCCACACGGGTTAACCTCGCCACATGCCACTAACTCGCAGGCTCATTCTTCAAAAGGCACGCCGTCACCCCGCAAGGCTCCGACGGATTGTAGGCGAACGGTTTCAGGTACTATTTCACTCCCCTCCCGGGGTACTTTTCACCATTCCCTCACGGTACTCGTCCGCTATCGGTCACCAGGAAGTATTTAGGCTTACCAGGTGGTCCTGGCAGATTCACGGCAGATTTCAGGGGTCCGCCGCTACTCGGGAACACCCACAGAAGGTCAGCAACTTTCACCTACCGGACTTTCACCGTCTACGGTCAGCCATTCCAGACTGTTCGACTAGCCACTAACTTTGTAACTCCTCGAACAAGTGTCAGCTTGTTCAGTAGGGTCCCACAACCCCGACCACGCAACCCCTGACAGGTATCACACGCAGCCGGTTTAGCCTCAATCCGCTTTCGCTCGCCACTACTCACGGAATCACTATTTGTTTTCTCTTCCTACGGGTACTGAGATGTTTCACTTCCCCGCGTTCCCCCCACACACCCTATGTGTTCAGGTGTGGGTGACACCACATGACTGGTGCCAGGTTTCCCCATTCGGACACCCTGGGATCACAGCTTGGTTGACAGCTCCCCCAGGCCTATCGCGGCCTCCCACGTCCTTCATCGGCTCCTGGTGCCAAGGCATTCACCGTTCGCCCTTGACAACTTGACCACAAAGATGCTCGCGTCCACTGTGCAATTCTCAACAAACGACCAACCCACAACCCACAAGCCCCACACCAGCACCACCACAGCGGACGGTATGCGGGACCAGGCCATGCCTGGCAGACCACCAGCCCCCACACCGGAGGGCCAGACAAGTCTCTGAAAGAC
>NZ_JBNCNZ010000042.1:0-5338 GCF_049847245.1 Micromonospora sp. DT68 | reverse complement strand
GATCCGCAACCATCGACTCCAACACCACCCGGAACATCCCCGCCAACCGCACCAAACCCGCCGACCCAAACACCCGCGCATCGGCGACGAGGTCGAGGAAGCCGCTGGCCGCGGTGACCTGGAGGGCGAACTCGGTGCCACCTTCACCGGCAACGGCCTCGAAGCCGACCTGCTCCTCGCTGTCGGTGTTGGCGCGACGGAACTCGGTGTAGTCGAAGACGACGTCGATGGGGTGCGCGTCGGCACCGGTCAGACGCCGCACCGCCGGCAACGGAAAACGCCGATGCGGCCACAACCCCACCTCACCGTCGAACACCGACCGCACCAGATCACGCCACGAACCCACACCCCGCTCAAAACCAAACGGCAACACATTGATGTACATCCCATGCACACGATCCGCGCCCCGCACCTCCGGCCGCGCATCACACACCAACCCCGTGTAAAAACGCCGCTCCCCCGACAACTGACTCATCACCTTCAAATGAGCCGCGTGCAGAACGGCCTTGGGTGACACCTCGTACGTCGATGCCAGCTCGCGGATCCGGGGGTCGAGGTCCTGGTAGCTGAGCCGATGCCGCAGCACGGTCCCGGGCTCCCCGGACTCGTCGCCCCAGCCCACTGGTGGGGTGAACCTGGCGTGGTCGGAGGTGACAGTCCGCCAGTACGCCTCGTCGGCCTCCGAGGCCAGCGCCGCCTGCTCGCCGGCGACGAAATCGGCGTACCGGACCGCGAACGGCTCCGGTGCCTCCGGCGCCATGCCGACACAGCGCCGCTCGTAGCAGCTGAGCAGCTCGGCCAGCAGGGTGTTCAGGTCCCAGCCGCCGGTCACCAGGTGGCTGATCGCCACGGTGAGCCACCATCCGCCGTCGGCGCCGACATGGGCGCTGACCCGCAGCAGCGGGGCGGGGTGCTCCGGGTCGAACGGCCGTGCCCGCTCGGCGTCGACGTAGCCGCGCAGGTGTGCCTCGGCCCGATCCTCGTCAAGGCGCAGGATCCGTACGTCGATGGGGGCATGGGCGTGCACGAGTTGCAGCGGCACCGAGTAGGTGTGCGGGTCGAACGACGTACGCAGGGTCTCGTGCCGGGAGACGATGTCGTGCACGGCCGCCGTGAGCGCGTCGCCCGAGAAGGACTGGCGACTGTGGACCCGGAAGCAGCGGACGATGTGGTACAGCGACCGCGTCGGGTCCTTCTGGATCTCCACGAGCATGCCGAGTTGAACCTGGGCGATGGGGTAGGCGTCGGTGAGGCCGGCGGGCAGGGCGGCCCGGTCGGCGTCGTCGAGGAGCGCGAACGGTGCGACCGGCTGGAACTCCGGAGCGACCTCGGCGCTGTCCTTTGCGGCGAGGTGCGCGGCGAGCGCGGTGACGGTGCGGTGCACGAAGACGTCCCGGACGCCGACGGGGAAGCCGGCTCCCCGGAGCGCCCCGACCAGGGCGACCGCTCGCAGTGAGTCGCCGCCGAGGTCGAAGAAGCTGTCCATGACGCTGACGGTGTCGAGGTTCAACACGCGTGCCCAGATCTCCGCGAGTTGCCGTTCCAGGTCGGTACGCGGGTCCACGTGCACACGCCCGCCACCGGTCACCGACGCCGCGAGAGCAGCCCTGTCGACCTTGCCGTTGGCGTTCAGCGGGATCGACTCCACCACCACGAGGTCCGCCGGGATCATGTACTCCGGCAGTCGACTGGCACATTCCTGCCGCACCCGGGCGGCCAGACCGGCGTCCGGCCCTTCCGGCACGTAGAAGGCGAGCAACCGCGCCTCTTCCGGATGGACCAGAGCGACAGTGTCGCGGACGCCGGCGACGGCGCTGATCACCGTCTCGATCTCGCCCAGCTCGATCCGGTAACCACGAACCTTCACCTGATGATCAACGCGGCCCACGAACTCGACAACACCATCGGGCAACCGACGAACCAGATCCCCGGTCTTGTACAACCGCGACCCATCCGAGGCGAACGGGTCCGGCACGAACCGATCCGCAGTCAAACCAGACTGACCCACATAACCCCGAGCAACACCCACACCGCCGACGAACAACTCACCGACCACACCCACCGGCACCAGATTCATCCACGAATCAAGCACGAACATCCGCATACCCGGCAACGCCCGACCAATAGGCACCACCGGCAACGTCTGCTCCACCCGCACCGGAAAAACACACGTCCCCACCGACGCCTCCGTCGGCCCATACTCATTGATCAAATTCCCCGGACCCAGAAGACCCAACCAACGATTAGCCAACGCCGCCGGCAAACCCTCACCCGCAACCACCACCACCGGCGCCAACCCAGCCAACAACTCATCCGACAACTGCCGACCCAAAATCTCCAAATGACCCGGCGTCAACTTCAAGAAACTAAACGGAGCAGCAGCCGACAACACCGACCCCAACTCCGCCAAATCCACATCCTGATCCACCATCAACACCCGCTGGCCCACCACCAACGGCGCCCACAAATTCGGCACCTGCAAATCAAACGCCACCGACGAGAAAACAGCACACCCACCCGAACCACGACCCGCCAAATCCACCGACGCCCAACGAACATGATTCGCCAAACCCCGATGCGTAACCTGCACACCCTTCGGCCGACCAGTCGAACCCGACGTGAAAATCACATACGCCAAATCATCCAAATCCACCACACCCGGCAACACCACAGACTGCTGCGGCTCCACCGCGCGCTCGGCCACCAGCACCTCGACCCCGGACGGGAACCGATCCGCGTAGCGGGCTGACGTCACCACATGGGACACACCGGCATCCGCCAGGATCGAGCTGATCCGACCGGCCGGGTACGACGGGTCCACAGGCACGAACGCCGCGCCCGTCTTCCACACGCCCAGCATGGCGGCCACCAGATCGACACCCCGATCCAGCAACACCGCCACGACCGAGCCACGGGATACGCCGGACGAGGCCAGCCACGTCCCCAGCACCACAGCCCGCGCATCCACCTCCGCGAAGGGCACCCCATTGACGGCCTCGCACGACGGCACCGCCGTCACCCGCTGCTCGAACCACCCCAGCACCGAGTCCGACAGCGGCTCCACCGCGCCGTCGCCGTCTGCCAACAGCACCGACACCTCACCCGCCGGCAGACACACCATCCGCGCGTCCCCGCCCGGATCCGCCACCATCGCCTCTAGCACCGCCCGGTACATCGCGCCCAGGCGCAGGACGTTGGGGTAGCTGACGACGTGGGGGTCGCTGAGAATGCTGAGCGTCCCGTCCAGTGTGGAGACGTGCAGGTCGAACTCACTTGACGCCTCGTAGACGGCGTCGTCGAAGCCGACCCGGTCGGTGTCGACCTGCGCGAAGTCGAGGTAGTTGAAGAGGATCTCGAGGGGCCGGGCACCGTCGGTGAACCGCTGCACCGACGGCAGCGGGTAGTGCCGGTGCGGCCACAGCTCCAACTCGGCGTCGAAGGTCTGCCGGATCAGCTCCGCCCAGGTGGCTGCCGAACCACGGTGCACGATCGGCAACGTGTTCAGGTGCATGCCGTACACCTGGTCGGCGCCGGTCACCTCGGGCCGCCCGTGGCAGACCAGGCCGCTTGTGAAGACGGGCTCGACGGTGATCTGGCTCATCACCTTCAGATGCGCGGCCAGCAGCACGCTCTTCAGTGCGGTGCCGGTGCTGCTTGCCACCTCCCGGAGCCCGTCGAGCAGGTCGTGCAGCGGAACCCTGGTGCCGCACTGGAACTGGGGGTCGGAGTCCGGGGCGCCCCAGCCGGTGGGCAGGGCGAACCGCGGGTACTCGACGACACCCCGCCAGTACGCCTCGTCCTCGGCGGACGTCAGCGCGGCCAGTTCCGCGGCGACGAAGTCGGCGTAGCGCACGGGCAGCGCGTCGACGGGCACCGGAGCACCGGTGTCCCGCAGCCGCCGGTAGTTGTCGAGGATCTCCATCAGCAGGGAGTGGTGGCTCCAGCCTTCGAGGATGCCGTGCGACATGGTCAGCACGAACCACCAGGCGTTGCCCTCGCCGATCGCACCGGCGACGCGTATCTGCGGGACCTGGTCCGGCGCGAACGGGTTGGCCCGCTCGACGGCCATGTAGGCGCTCATCCGGGCCTCGGTGTCCGGGCCGCGCAGGTCGAGTTCGGTCACCTCGATCGGCACCTCGGCGTGCACGAGTTGCAGCGGCACCGAGTAGCCGTTCAGGTCGAACGACGTACGCAGGATCTCGTGCCGGTCGACGACGGTCTGCACGGCACGGCGCAGCGCGTCGGGGACCAGCGGCTGCTCGTCGTGGATCGGGAAGGCCGAGACGTTGTGGTAGGTGTGCCGCTCGGTGTCGGTCATCGTCTTGACGAGCATCCCGAGTTGCACCTGGGCGATCGGGTAGGCGTCGCTGAGACCGGCGGGCAGCGCGGCCCGGTCGGCGTCGTCGAGCAGCGCGAACGGTGCCACCGGCTGGAACGCGGGCGCGACCTCGGCGGCGTCCCCTGCCGACAGGTGCGCGGCGAGCGCGGCGACGGAGCGGTGCACGAAGACATCACGTACCGAGGCGGAGAAGCCCGCCGTACGCAGGGCGCCGACGAGAGCGATGGCGCTGATCGAGTGGCCGCCGAGGTCGAAGAAGCTGTCCACCACGCTGACGGTGTCCAGGTTCAACACGCGTGCCCAGATCTCCGCGAGCTGCTGCTCCAGGTCGGTACGCGGGTCCACGTGCACACGCCCGCCACCGGTCACCGACGCCGCGAGAGCAGCCCTGTCGACCTTGCCGTTGGCGTTCAGCGGGATCGACTCCACCACCACGAGGTCCGCCGGGATCATGTACTCCGGCAGTCGACTCGCGCACTCCCGCCGCACCCGCTCCGAGAGCCCGACATCGGGGCCGTCCGGCACGTAGCAGGCCACCAGCCGCGAGCCCTCGCCGTGGACCAGTGCCACCACATCACGAACCCCGGCCACCGCGCCGATCACCGACTCGATCTCGCCCAGCTCGATCCGGTAACCACGAACCTTCACCTGATGATCGACGCGGCCCACGAACTCGACAACACCATCGGCCAACCGGCGAACCAGATCCCCGGTCTTGTACAACCGCGACCCATCCGAGGCGAACGGGTCCGGCACGAACCGATCCGCAGTCAAACCAGACTGACCCACATAACCCCGAGCAACACCCACACCGCCGACGAACAACTCACCGACCACACCCACCGGCACCAGATTCATCCACGAATCAAGCACGAACATCCGCATACCCGGCAACGCCCGACCAATAGGCACCACCGGCAGGGTCTGCTCCACCCGCACCGGAAAAACACACGTCCCCACCGACGCCTCCGTCGGCCCATACTCATTGATCAAATTCCC
>NZ_JBNCNZ010000041.1:0-6410 GCF_049847245.1 Micromonospora sp. DT68 | reverse complement strand
AGGGCCACCAAGTCGATCTGCACCACGGCAGCGTACGCAGGTCCGTCGTGCTCGCCGCCCGTGCTCCGACAGCGGCAAATCCGGACGGCCGATCTGGCGGGCCATATGGCAGGCAGGCACCGGCGGTGGCTCGACAGCGTGGCGTTCTGGATCAGCTGATCGGGTGACCGAAGGAGATGTCGGCTATTTCATGCGACGGACACCCTGCGGCGCCAGGAAGGAGGCATGACCAATGACGTGACCGGTCCCCTTCTGCCCGGGCGCATCCATTGACGATATCGAGACTCCTACGCAGTTCTCGGTTCCGTACCGCGCGACCGGGAAACGCGAGGCCAAAGCGCGTGGGGGTGCAGCTGGAAGACCTGCATCTATTATTCTTCGAGATCGCCGGACTGGCTCGCAAAGTCCTATGGCTCCCGTCTCGTCCTCACGCAGACATCTAGTGCGGAGTGCGCCGACATTTGCCGGGCCCGCGCGGCCGTCAGCCCAGCGCCGACGGCGCCAACCCGGCCGACATTGTTGGACACGGCACTAGCCTACGACAGGTACCGAGACACCCGCAGTTTCCGGGGGTGGCTTAACCGTCCAGCCAAACAGTCGAGCCAACGCCTGCGACACCAGACCGCTGGCGACGAACCCGCGCAGTCGCACTAGCCCATGATCAGTAACGTAACCCACACAAGGACAGTTAAGGACGGAAGCATGTATGCGAGAAGTGCCGTGGTAGACAACGGACTCCTTGGACGGTCACCTTGAGTAGCGGCATATTCGCTCAGGTAGTGCCGTGCCCGCCGGTCCACGTGCTGGAGATAGCGGCGGTGGCGGTGGCCAACATAGAGCCAGACGATCGCAAGCAGTACCCCGAAGACGGCCACTGCGTGCCCAGAGAGTGATGCAATAGGCATCTGCACCACCAGCGCCGAGTAAGCCACAATCAACATCGATTGCGCCACGATGAAGAAGTTGCCTCGCTGCATCAACATGTTGTCCTCATGCAAAAGGTGACTCCATACCCTTGAAGCTGCCTCGTTCGGAAGCGGCTCAGGGGACCGCCCTTCCGGGTCCATACGACTCTCCTACGGCATGGTTGACGTCGAGCTAACAGCCCCTGGGCGGGCTCATTGGCGTCTCTCAATTATGCATTGGCCGCGCAAGCGGATCTGCATCGGCGACCCGGACGCCCTGCGGCGAGCGGCCGGCAACCTGCTCTCCAACGCGGTACGCCTCTCCCCCGCAGGTGGGGCGATCGCCGTCTCAACCGGCCGGGCCGGAGGCTGGCTGTGGCTCGCCGTCACCGACCAAGGACCGGGCATCGCCGAGACCGACAAGAGCCGGGTGTTCGACCGATTCTGGCGCGGAACCGCCGCCCGCGGCGCTGCCAACGACCGACGGGCTGATGGCCCACGTGGGATACGCCTTATCGGCGCCATCCCGCCCAGCTGAAGATCAGCCCACCTTGACGGGTCCCGGGCCAGGCGTTCGGGACCCTGTTTACGCACGAGCCCTCTCAGCCGGACGCGCCTTCGCAACCCGACGTGGTGCGCGCTCATGCCGAGAACGGTGCACCTGATCATGGCAATGGGATGCTGCGGTCCACCGTGCGCCCAGACCTTTTAATCCTGGCCTCAGGTTGATCGGGGACAATGAGCGGCAAAAGCATCGATTGGAAGGGGGCGCGTCGGCGTGCGAATCATGATCGCGGATGATGACGCGGCCATCCGTGAGTCGCTGGAGCGGGTTCTCCAGGTCGAGGGTTACGACACCAGCACCGTCGCCAACGGTCTCGCCGTGCTCGACGGGGTCGGTGGGGCCGGCGGTGACACGCTGGATCTGCTGATCCTCGACGTGATGATGCCCCGCCTTGGCGGGTTGGAGACCTGCCGGCGGTTGCGGGCGGCGGGTCGGGATCTGCCGGTGCTGATGCTGACCGCTCGTGACCAGGTCTCGGACCGGGTCGCAGGGCTGGACGCGGGCGCCGACGACTACCTGCCCAAGCCGTTCGCCACCGAGGAGTTGCTGGCCCGGGTGCGGGCCTTGCTGCGCCGGCGCACGCCGGGCGACGGGGAGTCGCAGGTCCTGTCGTTCGCCGACGTCCGGCTCGATCCCGACAGGTTCGAGGCGTGGCGGGGCGGGCGGCAGCTACGCCTGACCCGGACCGAGTTCTCGCTCCTGGAGGTCCTCGTGCGTAACGCGACCCGGGTGTTGACCCGCGACGCGCTGTTCGAGGCGATCTGGGGTTTCGACATGAGCGCCACCGCCAACAACCTCCAGGTGTATGTGAGCTACCTGCGCCGCAAGATGGAGGCCGAGGGTGAGCCGCGATTGATCTACACGCTGCGCGGCCTGGGATACACGTTGCGGGAGAGTCCTTTGTGAGCAGGCCCGCCGGCCGGGAACCGCGCCGGCTGACCCGATGGTGGCGCCGGCGGTCACTGCGGACCAGGCTGACGGTGATCGCGGCGACGGCCATCGCGGTCAGCGTGTTCATGGCCTTCCAGGTGGCCAGCGAGCTGCTGGACTGGGAGCTGCGGGACACCGCCGAGGATCAGCTACGCGCCGACTCCCGCGTCCTGGCGACGGACGCGGAGCGCGCCGGTCTGGCGCAGGTCCAGCTACCGCCGTACCCCGGATCGGGTCGACTGGTGCGGGTCATCCTGCCCGACGGCTCGACCCGGACACCGGCCGGCCAGCCTGCGTTGCCCCCGGTCAGCGAGCACGCCGGGCGCGTGGCGCAGGGCGCGTCGGCCGACCTGATGGAGTCGAATGACATCGACGAGGACGGCTACCTCATCTACACGCTGCGGGCGGGCGACGGCGCGGTCCAGGTGGCCCGCGTCGCCAACGACAGCCCGATCAACCGGTTCGGGTTCGGCATGCTGCTGATCGGGCTGCTCTGCGTGGTCGGCGGCACCCTTGTCGGGCGGACCGTGGCGCGGGCCGGGCTGGCACCGATCGACCGGCTGACCGCCGCCGCGGTACGCGTCGCGCACACTCAGGATCTCGACGCCGACATCCCGGATGAAGGCGGCGGGGAGATCCGGCGGCTGATCCAGTCGATCAACGACATGCTCGCTGCGCTCCGGGACTCCCGGCGGGCCCAGCGGTTGCTCGCCGAAGACGCCGCCCACGAGCTCAAGACCCCGCTCACCAGCCTGCGCCTCAACGTCGAACTGCTGATCCGCCTCGATCGGCGCGGCACCCTGGACAGCGCGCTGCCGGCCGAGAGCCGGACCCGGCTGCTCAATGACCTCGGCGCCCAGGTAGCCGAGTTGAGCACCCTCGCCGCCGAACTGACCGACCTGGCGCGCGGCGACGTCACCGACGAGCGCACCGACCTCCTCGACCTCGCCGACGTGGTGGTGGCCGCCGCGACCCGGGCGCGTTCCCGCGTGCCCGACATCGAGGTCGCGCTCGACGTCACCTCCGTGTGGGTGAGCGGGCGTCCCGCTGCACTCCAACGGGCGGTGCTCAACCTCGTCGACAACGCCGGCAAGTGGTCCCCCGCGGACCAGCCGGTCCAGGTCCGGCTCCGTGCCGAGGGCGCGTCGGCGGTGCTCGAGGTCGACGACGCCGGGCCGGGCATCGACGCCGCCGACGTACCGCGGGTGTTCGACCGGTTCTACCGTGCCGACAGCGCCCGCGCGTTGCCAGGATCCGGTCTGGGGCTGTCGATCGTTCAGCGGGTCGTCGACGCCCATGGCGGCCGGGCCACCGTCGCCCGCTCCGCGCGCGGTGGCGCGCTGCTTCGAGTCGACCTTCCGGCCGCGGCCCCGCCCGGTCGAATCACGCGGCCCACAGCCGGGTCATGAAAAGGATCCGGGACGGGCCTGAGGCTCCGTCCCGGATCTCGCCCGTGCCGCCGCGCTCACCGTTGTAGCGAGGGCTCCTCGTCGTCGTCGAGCGACTGTCGCCCGTCCGGCGGCTCCACCGGTTGGGACAGCCGGCTCGGCCACCACATCCGCCGGCCGATCAGCAGGGTGAGGGCGGGCACCAGGACCGATCGCACCAGCAGGGCGTCGAGCAGCACGCCGAAGGCGACCAGGAACCCGACCTCGATCAGCATCACCAGCGGAAGTGAGACGAGGACCGCGAACGTGGCCGCCAGGACCAGGCCTGCCGAGGTGATGACGCCACCGGTGGCGGAGAGGGCTTTGAGCATGCCCTCTCTGGTGCCGAGACGCACGGCCTCCTCCCGGGCACGGCTGGCCAGGAAGATGTTGTAGTCGACGCCGAGCGCCACCAGGAACAGGAATGCCAGCAGCGGCACCGAATAGTCGATGCCCTTGAACCCGAGGATCGTGTCGAAGACGAACACGCTGCCGCCGAAGGCTGCGGCGAATGAGACGACCACTGTGGCCATCAGGACCAACGGGGCCACGACCGCGCGCAGCAGCAGCCCGAGCACGATCAGGACGACGGCGAGCACCAGCGGGATCACCAACTTCTCGTCGCGGCTGGTGGTCACCTCGGTGTCGAGGTTCTCCGCACTCGGCCCGCCGACGATCGCCTCCGCCCCGCTCACCGCGTGCACGGCGGTGCGCACGCGCTTGATCGTGTCGTACTCTGCGACGGTGTCCGGCGCGTCCGTCGGGAACACGGAGATGTCGGCCCAGCCACCCTTGGTCTGACCCGGGATGGCCGTGGCCACACCTCGGGTGCCCTTGACGATGTCGAGCACCCGCTCCTGGTACGCCGGCCGCGTGAAGATCGTCATCGGCTGGCCGCCGAGCTCCGGGAAGTGCTGGCGGAGAACGGTGAAGCCGGTGACCGACTCCGGCGCGGACAGGAACTGGTCCTGTTCCCGCAAGGCGCCGGTATTGCCCGCCAGCCCGAGGGCGAGCACGCCGAGGACTCCGAGCGAGCCGAGCGTCGCCACCCACCGGCGGCGGCTGATGGCGGTGCCAAGCCGTCCCCACAGCCCCGGCCTCTGCTCCACGGTCGTGCTGAACCGCGGGATGGCCGGCCAGAAGATCCGCCTGCCGAGCACCACGAGCACCGCCGGGAACAGCGTCAGCATGGCCACCAGCGCGCACAGAATGCCGGCCGCACCGATCGGGCCCAACCCGCTGGTGCTGTTCAGGTCCGCGACGAGCAGGCAGAGCAGGCCGGCGACCACGGTGGCCGCGGACGCGACGATCGCCGGCGCCGCGCCGCGCAACGCGTGGACCATCGCAACCCGGACGTTCTCGTGGTGGTGCAGTGCCTCCCGATATCGAGCGATGAGCAACAGCGCGTAGTCCGTGCCGACGCCGAATACCAGGATCGTCAGCAGCGCCGAGTTCTGGTCGTTGACCACGATGCCGAAGCCTTTGACGAGCAGGTAGACGGTGGCCATCGCGGTCAGTGCGGCCGCGCTTACGACCACCAGCGGGATGAACCACAACACGGGGCTGCGGTAGGTGAGGATGAGTAGGAGCGTGACGACGACGACGGTGGTGAGGAAGACCTGCAGGTCGATGCCGTCGAAGACGGCGTCCATGTCGCCGTCGACCGCAGCCGGGCCGGTCACGTCGAGTTCCAGGCCGGCGGGGCGGTCCTTCGCGGCGTCACGCAACGGCCCGACGATGGCCTCCGGTGCGCCGTAGGTCGTGCTCACGTCGAGGGTGAACATCATCGCCTTGCCGTCGGTGGAGAGTCTCGTCGATGGGCCCTCGTCGTCCTCGCCGGCCGGGGCCGCCACCTTCGGCGGGTACCGCTTGGCAAGGGTGTTGTAGTGGCGCTCGGCCGTCGCGCGGTCGGCGTCTGTCATGCCGCCGGCGCGGTGGTACACGAACACGAACGTGTTGTCCTCACCGCCGGGGAGACTGCCCTCCAGCACCGCCACCTTGGTGGATTCGGCACCGGCCGGCAGGGTGTCCACGGCTCTGTCGGTAGTGACCGAGCTCAGCTTTCCGCTCAACGGCACCATCACCGCCGCCAGCGCCACCCACAGGCCAATCACCAACCACGGCACCCACCGGCCTGCCAACCGACCGGCCGGCGCTTCCTTGGACGGCGCTGCGTTGACTGCCATCTCTAGCCTCCTACAAGACGGTCCATCGCTTATCTGATGCCGACTTCGTACCGAGCGAATCTGAGACGACTGTTAAAACGGCGCTCAGGCCGGTTGGCCGAGCCAGGTGCCCGAGCGCACGCACCACCGTGGCGGCGTCGAGGTCCTGCCCGGTAGGCAAGGCCCAGGCGACACAGCCGTCGGGCCCGGATGAGCAACGCGTCGACGGCCACCGGGTCCGTGCGGGCAGGGACGGTGTTGATCCGTCCGGTCCACGCGGCCGCGGCGGTGTCGATCCAGGGGGTCCGGGACGACATCGTGGTGATCGTGACGTCGGTGCCGCTAGTGCCGTGACCACGAACGTTGACGGTGTTGGGGTCAGGCTGCTCGGGTGGTGGGTTGGCCCCAGTGTCGTTGT
>NZ_JBNCNZ010000040.1:0-8405 GCF_049847245.1 Micromonospora sp. DT68 | reverse complement strand
GGGGTAGGAAACACCCACACACCCCGGGGGGATCGGTGCGCGGGTGTGAGCACCTCGTCCGGCGCTGCACAAAAACAGGGGGGAAGGTCGTTCACGGCGGCTGGGCGCGGGGGCGCCTCTGGCGGCCGGTCCATGTGTAACCACCCGGCGGCCGGAGCCATTCCCGGGGGACGGGCCATCCATCGGCAGCCTCATCGAGCCGGCGCCACGGTCGTTCGGAGGTCTACAACCACCGGGCCGGGCCAGGCATTCCACCCGCGCCGGCCAGTCGCGCATCCCGCGTCGGGGTCGGGCAGTCGTGCGTCCCTGCGCCGATCGGGCCAGGCAATGCACCTCCACGAGGCGCGCCTGCGGCCGGTGGTACTGCGATCGTCAGGGTATGTAACCCGTCCGAGGCCGCCACGATTCCGGCCTGAGGATGCCACCGGTCACACCCAGAAAACCCCACCAGCGTACATACCACCCAGGCGTCCCGCCGCCGGCCGCCGATGAACGGCCCATCCAGGCGATGATCGACCACCAGACGCACCGCACAGCACCTCCCACCGCCAGCCTCGACCCATATCGCCCTTTTGCACCGGACGGGCCAGCCGAACGCTGAACTCCAAAAAACCGCGATCAGCGCGCGGTGAGCGACACCGACTCCGGTGGGCGATACCCTGACAGCATGCAGGCCGTCTCCCCCACCGCGACCGACGTGGCCTTCCTGGCCCGCCCGGGTCGCCCTGCCGTGGTGGCGCGGACGCTTGCGGAACTGTCCGGCCCGACCCGTGGCGTGGTGGAGCTGCCGGTGCGGTTGATGTGGAACGCCGAGCGCACCTTCGATCTTGGCGACCCGGACCAGCTGCTCTGGATGTACGAGAACGTGCTGCGCGAGACCACCCGCGCCGAGGACCTGCGGGTGCTGATCAACGGGCGGACACTGCGCCGGGTGTGGCGGCTGCTGAACCTGCCCCGGGGCGTACGCCTGGCGTGGGAGAGCCGGCACCGCGGCCTGCGCGCGGCGTGACCGAGCCTCATCTGCACGAGTTCTACCGGGAGGTGGCCCGGGTCGCGTTGACTGCCGCCGGACCGTACCGGTTCGTGTTGGGTGGCGGAGTGGCCTGGGCCGCGCACGGGTTGGTCGCCCGCCCGACGGAGGACGTCGACCTGTTCGCCGACGTGGAGGGCGCTGCCGCGGCTGCCTCCACCGGGGTACGCGTGGCGCTGGAGCGGGCCGGGTTCACCGTCACCGACGCCGACCCGGACAGTGAGCTGGCCGACCTGTTCGACGGGTACGAGCAGGACATGAAGGACTTCGTGGTGAGCCGGGACGGGCGGCAGATCCGGCTCAGCCTGGCCCGGCTCGACCGGCGGCAGAGCCCGGTGGTGATGGACCTCGGCCCGGTGATGGACGTCCGTGACCTGGTCGCCAACAAGATCGCGGCGTTGGTCAACAGGCGGGAGGTCCGTGACTTCATCGACGTGGCGGCAGCCCTGGAGCACTACGACGTGACGGAGTTGCTGGTGCTGGCCCGGCAGGTCGATCCGGCCCTGGATCCGGCCGACGTGCGGGCCGCCGGCCGTTACCTCGACCGGTTGTCCGACAAGCGCTTCGGCCGCTACGGGCTGAGCACTACCGACGTCGCGCAGGTCCGGCGGCGCTTCGCCACCTGGCCACGCTGACACATCCGCCCCAGCACCGCAATGACACGCGAGCGGCACCGACTCAGGCCAGCGCACCACCGAAGAACAACCACACCGAGGACCCAGCCACCGCCGGGTGGGCGACCAGAAGGCGCCCACCCGGCGGCGAATCACTTGGTCGGTCGACCGCCGGTGACACCCAGGATCTCGCCGGTGACGTAGCTGGATTCCTGGGACGCGAAGAAGACGTACGCCGGCGCGAGTTCCGCTGGCTGACCAGGCCGGCCCTGCGGAGTGTCGGTGCCGAACTGCTCGACCTTCTCCCTCGGCATGGTGGCCGGGATCAGGGGCGTCCAGATCGGACCGGGCGCGACCGCGTTGACTCGGATGCCCTGCTCGGCCAGGTCGGCGGCGAGGGCCTTGGTGAAGTTCGCGATGCCCGCCTTTGTGGTGGCGTAGTCCAGCAGTTGCGGCGACGGGTCGAACGCCTGGATCGACGCCGTGTTGATGATCGCCGACCCTTCGGGCAGGTGCGGAACGGCGGCCTTGCACAGCCAGAACATCGCGTACAGGTTGGTCTTGAGGACGCGGTCGAACTGCTCGGTGCTGATCCCGAGGATGCCCTTGTCCTGCGACATCTGGTAGGCGGCGTTGTTGACCAGGATGTCGATGCCGCCCAGGTCGCGTACCGTCCGGTCGACCAGTTCCTGGCAGTGCGCCTCGTCGGTGATGTCGCCGCGGACGGCGATGCCCCGGCGGCCGGCGGCCTCGACGAGTCGGATGGTCTCCCGGGCGTCGGCGTCCTCCTCCTCGCTCAGGTACGAGATGAGCACGTCGGCGCCTTCGCGGGCGAAGGCGATGGCGACAGCCCGGCCGATCCCCGAGTCACCGCCGGTGATCAGCGCCCGCTTGCCGTCGAGCTTGCCGCTGCCCCGGTACGACTCCTCCCCGTGGTCCGGCTTGGGCGTCATCTCGCCGGTCGAGCCGGGCGGCGTCTGCTGCTGGCCGGGCTGGCCGGACTGCTGCCCGTACTGGCTGGTCGGGTCCTGTGGGGTGTGCTGGTCGTTGCTCACCGACATCTCCTCCTGCGGCGCTGCTCCGGTCCCTGACTGCCCTACCCCGCGGTGGCCTGCGGAAACCGCAAGGGCCGGCGGGCAGGCGTGGCGGGAGCCACCGGCTCTGGTTATGGTGCGCGAGGCGCTCACGAGGCGCATCGACCCCCATGGAAGGGCACGACATGACCTCTCCCTCCGGCCCGTCGCGTCGCCGGGTGCTCGCCGCCGCGGCCGCGGCGGCGAGCGCGCCGCTGATCGCCGCCGCCCCCGCGCAGGCGGGCGGCCCGGCCCGGCCGCGCACCTGGGACCTCACCCTGCTGGGTACGTCGGACACTCACGGCAACGTCTACAACTGGGACTACTACCGCGACGCCGAGTACGACGACAGCAGGCAGAACGACGTCGGCGTGGCGAAGCTGGCCACCCTCATCAACCAGATCCGCGCCGAGCGACGTGGCAAGGCCACGCTGGTGCTGGACGCCGGCGACACCATCCAGGGCACGCCCCTGGCGACGTACTACGCCAAGCAGGAGCCGATCACCGAGACCGGCGTGAAGCATCCGATGGCCCGGGCGATGAACATCATCGACTACGACGCGGTGACGCTCGGCAACCACGAGTTCAACTATGGTCTGCCGCTGCTGGACCTGTGGATCCGCCAGCTCGGCTTCCCGGCTCTCGCCGCCAACGCGGTCAACGCGAAGACCGGCAAGCCGGCCTTCCTGCCGTACGTCATCAAGAAGGTCTCCCTCGGCTTCGCCGCGCCGGCCCTGCGGGTGGGCATTCTCGGCCTCACCAACCCCGGCGTGGCCATCTGGGACCGGGGCAACGTCGAAGGCAGGCTGCGTTTCGACGACATGATCGCCACAGCGGCGAAGTGGGTGCCGGTCATGCGTGCGCGCGGCGCGGACCTGGTGTTGATCTCCGCGCACGGCGGCGACAGCGGCACCTCCAGCTACGGTCCGGAGTTGCCCAACGAGAACCCGGTGGCCCTGATCGCCCAGCAGGTGCCGGGGATCGACGCGATCCTCTTCGGTCACGCGCACAACGAGGTGGTGGAACGGTTCGTCACCAACGAGCGGACCGGCGCGCAGGTGCTGCTCTCCGAGCCGTCGAAGTGGGGCCAGCGGCTCACCCGGATGGACTTCACCCTCGCCCGTGAGCGTGGCCGGTGGGCGATCACCAGGAAGACCGCCACCATGCTGAACACCAACACCGTGGTCGAGGACCCGAAGGTCCTCGCCGCTGTGCGCAGGCAACACCAGAAGACCGTGGCGTACGTCAACCAGGTGGTCGCCCAGTCCACGGTGGAGTTGTCGGCGGCGGAGTCACGGTACAAGGACACGCCGATCCTTGACTTCATCAACCACGTGCAGACCGAGGTCGTCGGCGCGGCGCTGGCCGGCACCCCGTACGCCGATCTGCCGGTGCTGTCGATCGCGGCGCCGTTCAGTCGCACGGCGGTCTTCCCCGCCGGCGACGTGAAGATCCGCGACGTGGCAGGGCTGTACGTGTACGACAACACCCTCGAGGCGGTCGTGCTCAGCGGAGCCGAGGTGCGCGCGTACCTGGAGTTCTCGGCGAAGTACTTCCGCACCCTCGCCCCGGGCGCCCCGGTGGACCCGGAGCAGATCAGCGACCCTGCGGTGCCGGACTACAACTACGACGTGATCTCCGGCCTGGACTACGACATCGACATCTCCCGGCCGGTGGGTCAGCGGATCACCCGCCTGGTGCTGCCGGGCACCGACACCCCCGTCGCTGACAACGCGCAGTTCGTGGTGGCGGTGAACAACTACCGGCGCAGCGGCGGCGGCAACTTCCCGGGCATCGTGAAGACGCAGGTCTACAACGCTCAGCAGGAGATCCGCCAACTGCTCATCGACTGGGCGCAGGCCAGGGGCACTATCGACCCGGCCGACTTCTTCCAGCCCAACTGGCGGCTGGTACGCGAGGGCGTACCGGTCTTCTGACAGCAGGGCACGACCGGCGGGCCGTGGGTGGCGACACCTCCGGCCCGCCGCGCGTTTCTCAGCCCTGCACGTTCCAGCGCACCGGATCCTCGGACCCCTGTGGGGAGTCACGCCCGGGATCGGTCTCGGTCAGCGCGACACGCTCGTCCGGACGGACGGCGGGCGGCAACTCCCCGAAGCGGATGTGGCGCAGGAACGCGTACTCGTCGTCGGTGAACGGCTGCTCGGCCATCAGCACCTCCCCTGCTCCGCCTCATTGTCAGGTGACCCACCTGCGTCGCGCCAGTACTTCAGGTTGGCGCGGTCTGCGCTGTGCCGTGGCGCCGCGCACGTCGCGTAAGGCGTCCTAGGATCCTGGGTGTTTGGTGAAGGACCGACTGAAGAGCCGCCGCTGACCAGGATCAGCTGGGCGAGATCAGCCTGGCGCGTCGGCGAGCTGCGCGCGGCGCGGGTTCGGCAGCCGCTCCAGCGCCGCTAGCGCCACCCGGACCGGTCGGCGGTCCATCATCTCGTCGAAGCCCGCCCGCCCCTGGCAGAACCGGACGAACATCCGCCACCCCGGCGGGGTCGCCAGCAGGGCGTGGAACACCGTCGGGCGAGCGGTGAACAGGTCGAGCAGCCGGAACCCCGCCCGCATCGACGGCGCCAGGCGCTCGGCGACCGCACGCTCGTAGCCGGCCAGGTCCCCGTCGGCGACCGCCGCGCCAGCCAGCTCACCGGAGCGCAGCGCGAAGCTGATGCCCTCTCTGCTCCACGGTTCCAGCAGCCCGGCCGCGTCCCCCACCACGAGCACCCGGCCCCTCCGCAACGGCGAGTCCTCCTCGCGGCAGCGGGTCAGGTGACCCGAGTCGTGCTCCGCCGGCAGCCCGGTCAACCCCAACCTGTCGACGAACTCCCGCAGGTAGGCGCGGGTCCCCTCCCCCGCACCCCGGCCCGCGATCACGCCGACGGTCAGCCGGTCGCCCTTCGGGAACACCCAGGCGTACGAGCCGGGCAGCGCGCCCCAGTCCAGCAACAGCCGCCCCCGCCAGCGCTCCTGCTCGGCGGGCGGCACTGGCACCTCCAACTCCAGCCCCAGATCCACCTGCCGGTACCGCACACCCACATGCCGGGCGGTCACCCCCGACGACCCGTCCGCGCCGATCACCACACGGGACGTGAGCGTCGTACCGTCGGCCAGTCGCAGGCGTACCCCCTCGGGGTCCTGCTCGATGGCGCGGACCGCGACCCGTTCCCGCATCTGCGCGCCGGCGGCGACCGCCGCCGCGCGCAGCCGGTCGTCGAACTCCTCGCGGCGCACCATCGTCAGCACCGGGCTGCCGTTGCGGCGGGTGAACTCCCGGCGGCCGTCGCGGGTGAACGTCACCCGGTCCACCCGGTCGGCCGCGGGCACCTCGATGCGGTCCCGTACGGCCGCCAGGGACGTGCCGATCAGGCCGCCGCCGCAGGTCTTGT
Source organism: Micromonospora sp. DT68 (assembly GCF_049847245.1). Lineage (NCBI taxonomy): Bacteria > Bacillati > Actinomycetota > Actinomycetes > Micromonosporales > Micromonosporaceae > Micromonospora > Micromonospora sp. DT68. The sequence goes on along the minus strand of NZ_JBNCNZ010000040.1, from coordinate 2,296 downwards.
ACCGGGGGTGCGCGGCCCGCTCGACAACAAGGGTACGAAGGCCGACCCGGGCTGCGGCATGTGCCGCGGAGAGCCCGGCGGGGCCGGCGCCGACGACGACGAGATCCCAGACGATCACTGATGCAGCCTAGGGCACCACCCGCCACCCGAACGGGGTACGGCAGGCCCGCCGACCGCCCGATCGGGTGGGCATTTTCGGCTACCCAGGGGGTAACCGACGCGGCGTAACCGTCCGCGCTGAGGCGGGCGAGCAAAGGAGGCGATCATGCAGCAGGTGCAGCTGTCGGAGATCGAGCAACGGGTGTTCCAGGCGGTCACCACCCTCGAAGCACGCGGCCAGGTGCCCTATCCGGATCTGATCGCCGAAGGGTCCGGGCTCACCGAGGAGCAGGTGCACGAACCGCTGCACATGCTCACCGAGAAGGGCCTGCTGCACCGCGAGGACTCGCCGATGGCAGGGCTCGACTTCGGCCCCCGGTTCTGCGCCCGCCAGATGGCGTGATCCGTCGCTCCACCCGCGACGGTTCGCCCCCCGCTGACCCGGGTAGCGGTCAGGCAAGCGTGATCGGCCATCAGCGGGGGGCACGATGAGTGACGCGGTGGACGAACGCAGACGCTGGCAGGCCGTCGGCGTCGGACTCGTCGCCGCGTTCATGACGCTGCTCGACGTGAGCATCGTCAACGTGGCGGTGCCCTCCATCGACCGCGCGCTGCACGCCTCCCCAAGCGACCTCCAGTGGGTCCTCTCCGGGTACGCGCTCACCTTCGGCCTGGTCCTCGTGCCTGCCGGCCGCTTCGGTGACGCCCGGGGCCGGCGCAACGCATTCGTGCTGGGCATCGGGCTGTTCACCGCCACCAGCGCCCTCGCCGGCCTGGCCACCTCCCCCACCTGGCTGGTCGCCGCCCGGCTGCTCCAGGGTGCCGCCGCAGGCGTGGTCAACCCTCAGGTGACAGGGCTCATCCAGGAACTGTTCCGAGGGCCGGAAAGGGCCCGCCCGTTCGGGCTGCTCGGCGCGACGATCGGCATCTCCACCGCCGTCGGGCCGCTACTCGGCGGACTGCTCATCGCCCTCGGCGGCGAGGCACACGGATGGCGGTGGGTCTTCTTCGTCAACGTGCCCGTCGGCATCGCCGCCATGATCCTCGGCTGGCGCCTGCTGCCCGCACGCCCTCTGGGAAAAACCGGCCAACGCCGGCTCGACCCGATCGGGGTGCTGCTGCTCGGCGTGGGAGTGGTACTGATCCTGCTGCCACTCGTGCAGCAGCAGCAGTGGCGGACCCCCTGGAAATGGGCACTCATCCCTGCCGGCCTGGCTGTGCTCGTCGCGTTCGGACTCTGGGAGCGGCGGTACGCGCGACACCACCAACCCCTGTTCGACCTGCGGCTGTTCACCTTCCAGTCGTACACACTGGGATCGATCATCGCGCTGGTTTACTTCGGTGGCTTCACAGCGATCTTCTTCATCTTCACGTTGTTCCTCCAGAACGGCCTCGGCTACAGCGCCCTCGTCGCCGGCATCGCCATCACACCGTTCGCCCTCGGCTCGGCCGCCGCGTCCGCGCTGGGCGGCCGCATCGTCAACCGCTTCGGTCGCCCCCTGGTGGCCATCGGCCTGCTCGCCGTCGTACTCGGGCTGGCCGCCACAGTCCTCGCGCTGCAGCTCTGGCCGCACGCCCCCGCACCCTGGGTCACCGCCGGGCCGCTGCTCGTCGCCGGCATCGGCAGCGGCCTGGTCATCGCCCCCAATCAGACACTCACCCTCGCCCAGGTGCCCGTACCCCAGGCCGGTAGCGGCGCCGGCATGCTCCAAACCGGCCAACGCATCGGCGCGGCCGCCGGCATCGCCGCCGTCGGGTCGATGTTCTTCTCGTCGCTCGCCGGCAGCCGCGGCAACTGGACCACCGCCTTCGAGACGTCCCTCCTGCTCGCCGCCGGAATCATCGCGCTAGCGCTGGTCGCCGCGCTGATCGACATCTTCCGCAGCCACAACCACGCAAAGACCTGACAACCCCAGGTGTACGCCCCCAGCGCCGCCCTCACCTTGCGTGTGCCGCTGCCCGGCATGGCCGATCTTCGGGGTGCGTGTATGCCCTGCCCGGCACCTGATTCGGGGTGCACCGGCCCTCAGTCGTGGCTGTCATGCCGATGGCCGGCACCTTCGGGTTCGAGGCGCCGGCCATCGGTCGTGCATTGTCATGCCGATGGCCGGCACCCCTCTTGTTGGGGGGTGCCGGCCATCAGTCAGTGCGTCATGCGGGTGGGGTCAGCTGTTCCAGTGCTGGGCGACGAGGTCGG
>NZ_JBNCNZ010000039.1:0-9558 GCF_049847245.1 Micromonospora sp. DT68 | reverse complement strand
CTTGCTGCCACCAACAGCGGCGCTTCTACTCCAAGCCCCACAAGTCAGACACCGTCACGACTTTGCCGGGGCCCTGGGGTGGCGGTGGTCTCGGTGGTCGGAGGCCGCCCCTCGGTGGGCCCTGGCATTGACGATGTCTCAGTCGCGCAGGCGGTGAGCGCCGCCGTCGCGACGATGCTGGCAACCGCCCCGGACACCCTGCGCTGCTCAACGCTGGACATGTCAGCCTCGCTGCCGGGTCGGACGGATGATGATTTCGTTGACGTCGACGTCCGCAGGCTGATCGACAGCGAACGAGATGGCCCGCGCGATGGCATCCGGCGAGATCGAGTTCTTGCGGTACTCCCTCATCGCCTCGCGGGCGACCGGATCGCTGATCGTCTCGGCCAACTCGGGCTCGACGACGCCGGGCGTGATAGTGGTGACCCGCAGGCTCGGGTCAGCACGCGATCAACCAGATCCTCGGTGCGCACGAGCGAATCGACGTCCTCATCCACAACGCCGGTCACATGGTCACGGGGCCCACCGAGGCCTTCACGCCCGAGCAGCTCGCGGAGCTGTACGACGTGAACGTGCTGTCGACGCAGCGGGTCAACCGCGCCGCCCTGCCCAGCATGCGCAAGGCGCGGCAGGGCCTGGTTCTCTGGGTGTCCAGCACCAGCGTCAAGGGTGGCACCCCGCCCTACCTGGCCCCGTACTTCGCGGCCAAGGCCGCGATGGACTCTCTCGCTGTCAGCTACGCCGCCGAGCTGGCCCGCTGGGGAGTGGAGACCTCAATCGTCGTTCCTGGCGCGTTCACCCGCGGCACCAACCACTTCGCACACTCGGGTCGCCCGTCTGACAGCGCTGTCATCGCGGAGTACGACACCCAGTACGCCGGGCTGGTCGATCAGGTGGGCGAAAAGCTCGCCGCGCTGTTCCCCGAGGACGCCGAGGCGTACCTGGTCTCCGACGAGATCGCCCGCATCGTCGCACTGCCCGCCGGGAAGCGCCCGTACCGGGTCACCGTCGACCCGGCCGACGACGGTTCCGCTGAGGTATCGGAGGTCGCCGACCGGGTTCGGCACGATTTCCTCACCCGGCTGGGCCTCGCCGACCTGCTCACGGTGCACCCCGTCGACGCCTGACGCTGCCCTTCCCCCTCACCTCTCAGCGAGCCGGCCTGCAGGTGTAGAGCACTGAAGCGACGATGCGTCCGCTACGGATGCTGCGTGCCGGGATCTTGTTGTCCATTACGGCCTTGCTCTCGGCACGACAAGGGCGGCTGGTGCGTCGACTATTCGGTGCACCAGCCGCCCTTCGGCGTCTGCGAGCCGCCGGCCTTGGCTCTCATGTCGCCATTCAACATGAGCCGCCGCAATTGCTACGCCTGACAGGTGCGCTGTTGGCCGCGCCGGCTCGGGCAGCCAACGGGACAAGGCGACTGGTCCGAGCGCTGGCGTGCGCGGTCGGCGGCAGATTCGCGGCCTGTAATGGCCGGAACACGAGGCTGATGGGGTCAGTGTGGGTCAGCCGAGGCGACTGTCGGAAAGGCCCGGCGCACTTCCGCCAGGAACTCAGCCCGCCCAGCTGCGTAGGTGTTGACTGCCGCCCAGAGCGCCTCCAACGCAGCCTGCAACGGATCCGACTCGACAGCGGCCGGAAGCGCCGGCAGTGCCATCGCGACTGGGTCCACCGGGGCGTCGAGAGCTGTGCGGAGCGGGTCAGCCGGGCTCCGACCTGCCGGGCGCAGCGACAGCAGAACGAACCTGACGGCCGACGTGCCCAGGATGCGCGTCCGCAGCGCTGTCGGGTCAGCGAATTCGGCGGGTAGCGGCAGGCCCCGATCCAGCGCCGTCCACGCCGGCGTCAGCCAGTCGAGGTCGGCAATGCCGGCGACGGTGAAAGCTCGCCGCGCCGCCCAGATCGCGATCTGCCGCTGCGTGACGGCGTCAACTCCAGCCACCCCGTCGACAAGGTCCCGGTCCAGCAGGACGATGCCAAAGATGTTGCCGCGAACCCGCCGGAGCCGCTCACTCGGCGGGCGCCCGCCCCAGCGCCGCAACTCATCTCGCATGCGGTACTCCTGCTCGCGACGTTCCCGCTCCAGCCGATTGAGCTTCTCCGCCTCGACCTGCTCCCACAGGGTCGGCGGGGGCGGCAACGCGCACGCCCAGGCGTGCCAGTAGGCGGCGGCGCCGCTGGTCTGGCGGAGGATCGCGTCGGTGCGCGTCACGCCGTCACCCGGGCCGCCGCCCGTTGTGCCCTCCGGCCACAAGCACAGCAGGTAGCGGTCCGGCCGTCGATCCAGGTAGGTGTGGCCGCCCTCGTCACGCTCGTCCGGGTCGAGCCCGCCGAACGGGTCGCGCCCTTCGTCCATGCCCGTGGCGCAGTACCGCACGCGGTAGGCCGGCTGCCGGGTGGTCTCCTGCCCTTCGGAGGCCAACGGCAGCCGGCCAAGTGAGCCTTCACCCCACGGGACCAGGTCGGCCACCGCCGCCCTCGGCAGAAACGACACCTCCACCACCTCCTCCCACTCCTCCGCTGCCGCCGGCGGCTCAACGTCGTGCAACTCGACGGTGAACCGGACCCGCCCGGAGTGCGTACCGGTCATCAGGAACAGCGCGCCCGGTTGGCCGGCCCCGCAGAGGCCGTTCGCCTGCCCGGCGAACGCCTCGTGCATGTCCGGCAGTTCACGACTCGTCACGTAGATCTGCCCGTAGGCGACCGGAGCCTTGCCGTCGAAGAGAACGCGCATCGACACATCCTGTCATCGACGAGCGAGCGCCCGCTGTCTCCACAAAGCGGCAATCACGCCGACGACCAACCGAATCGTCGGTGGCTGACCGGGCCGCCCTACTTCGGGGACTCCATGTCCACTTCCGGCCCCCGGCGGCCGTCAGCCAGGGTGCGTCACACCCCCGCAGACCGCCCTGGCGACCGGCCGTCCGTGGCTATCTTTGGGGCATGGACGGCACCAATCCACTCGGCGACTTCCTGCGCGCCCGGCGTGAAATGACAAGCCCCGAGGAGGTCAGCATCGTCTCCTCGGGCCGACGCCGGACGCCGGGTCTGCGGCGGGAGGAAGTCGCCCAACTGTCCGGGGTCAGCACCGACTACTACACCCGTCTGGAGCAGGGGCGGGAACAGCACCCGTCCGACCAGGTGCTGGACGCCCTGGCCCGCGCCCTCGGACTCGACCCCGAGGAGACGGCACACCTGCACCTGCTGACCAGGACCAGCCGCGCTCCCGTCCGCAGGGGGCGCCGCGAGACCGTCCGGCCGAGCCTGCTGCGCCTGATGGACGGCTGGCTGCACACCCCCGCACTGATCATCGACCGCAGAATGGACATGCTGGCCGGCAACCGGTTGGGGCGCGCCCTGTTCGCCAAGGCGTTCGAGGAAGACGAGCCCAACCTCGTCCGGTTCGTCTTCCTCAGCCCGGCAGCCCGCTCCTTCTACCCCCACTGGAAGCAGGTCGCGCAGTCCAGCCTCGGTGCGCTGCGCGCCGCCGCCGGCGACCTGCTTAACGACGCCCGACTCACCGACCTCGTCGGGGAGCTGTCCCTGAAGAGCCCCGAATTCCGCCAACTGTGGGCACGTCACGACGTACGGGGAAAGACCCACGAGGCCAAGGTGTTCCACCATCACGACGTCGGCGAGTTGACCCTCACCTACGACTCCCTCACCGTCGACGGATCGACGGGCCAGCAACTGATCGTCTACCAGGCCGAGGCAGGCAGCCGGTCGGCGCAGGCATTGGCGCTGCTGGGAACGGTGGCCGCCGAACTTCCCACCCCAGCACCGGTACGGCGCTAGGCCACCGAAAACGCATTGCCTGGGTTCCCGGACCTCGGGCAGCCTTCCACAATGATCAAAACCCTTGTGCTGACCGAGGACGACTGGAAGACCTGGCGGGAACTGCGGCTCGCCGCGCTGACCGATGCACCGTACGCCTTCGGCGCCCAACTTGCGGACTGGCAGGGCGACAACGACCGCGAGGACCGCTGGCGCGGCCGGCTGGCCATCCCCGGTTCGTACAACGTGGTGGCGATGCTCGACGGGCAGCCCGTCGGAATGGCCAGCGGAGTGCCGACCGATCAGGACGGCGTCGTCGAGCTGATCTCGATGTACGTGGCACCGGTGGGCCGTGGCCGGGGCGTCGGCGACCACCTCGTACATGCGGTCGAGCAGTGGGCCCGGCAGGTCGGCGCAGGGACGCTACGGCTGGGCGTGGTGCAGGACAACAAGCATGCCTGGGCGCTCTACCAGCGAACCGGCTTCCACGACGCCGGCGAACTCGGCAGCCACATGCCCGACGGCATCCGTCAGGAGCACATCATGGTCAAGCGCCTCGCCGCTTAGCGCCAGCCTCCGTTCGTCGGCGGCAGAGGCGCTCCATGTGGGAGACGGGCGGAAGCCCAGGCCGATGACCTGGGCTTCCGTACCGAGCCGGCTGACTTTTGTGGTGCCGGCGGGACTCAGTCGTTCGTGGACGCTGCTGGTCCCGTCGTGGCGTACCGGGCGGCGGTGGTGCGGACGGCCTCGTCGACTACCTGAGCGACGCGTTCGGCACTCACCTCCCAGCCCGGCACCAGGAGTGTCGGCCAGAAGACGTAGTTGGAGATCATGCCCAGGAACTGGGTGGCGGCGAGTTCCACATCCTCGACCCGCACCGTTCCCGCCTCGTGCTCAGCCTGGAGATAGCTGCGTACGGACTCGAAGTAAGGCATCTTTCCCTGCGAGAACTGCGCATGGGCCAGCTCAGGAAACCGCGGCAGCTCGGCGATGACGATCCTGAACAGGTCGGTCATCTGGGCACGGCCCAGCAGCTCGGCGTACCGGCGACCGATGATGCTCAGCCCGTCGACGACGTTACCCGCTGGCGGAGGATCCTCCTCGCCGGCGGTCGACCAGGACGCGGTCACTATGGCGTCGAACAGGGCGGCTTTGCTCGGAAACTGCTTGAACAACGTGGCCCGCGAGACGCCCGAGCGCTCGGCGATCCGCGCCAGCGACGTCCGGTCGTAGCCCAACTCGAGAAACAGTGCGGTCGCGGCCGCCACGATCAGCTCGCGCTTCTCCTGGGCGACGCGCTGGTGATACGTCGTCACGACCCTGCTCATGGGCCGAGCATACGAGGTGAGTGGCTTGACTCACCACTCCCCCCGACCTAGCATCGGTGAATGGCGAGTCGACCGACTCACCACTGACCGCCGTTCATCACTGATGACCCTCGGTCAGTCACCCACGTACCGAAGGAACGTCTGATGCCTCGCTTCGACAACCAGACAGTGCTCGTGACCGGTGGGACCGGCGGCCAGGGCTCAAGCCACGTGCGCGCCTTCCACGCGGAGGGAGCGAACGTGGTGATCGGCGACATCGACGCCGAACGCGGCGCCGCTCTCGCCGACGAGCTCGGGACCCGCGCCCGCTTCGTCCGCCTTCACGTCACCGACGAGAGCTCGTGGTCCGCCGCTGTGCTGGCCGCCGAGAGCGCCTTCGGCGCCCTGAACGTGCTCGTCAACAACGCGGGCGTGCAAAACCCGCCGGCAACGATCGAAGACACGGAGCAGGCCACGTGGTCGCGCATCCTCACCATCAACCTCACCGGGACTTTCCTCGGCATCAAGGCCGCAGCCCCCGCTCTGCGCCGCGCGGCAGGGGGAGCAATCGTCAACATCGCCTCGACAATGGGCCTGGGCGGCACGGCCCACTACGCGCCGTACGTCGCCAGCAAGTGGGCCGTACGAGGCCTCACCCAGACGGCAGCACTCGAACTCGGCCGCGACCACATCCGGGTGAACACCATCCACCCCGGCGTGATCGCCACCCCCTTCATCCACGAACCGGCAGCCGGCGCAGCCACGGCAATCGCCGACTTCTACTCGCCCGAGCCGTTCGCCATCCCCCGGCTCGGAGAGCCCACCGACGTCAGCTGTCTCCTCCTGTTCCTCACCTCATCGGACGCCTCGTTCATCACCGGCTCGGAGTACGTCATCGACGGTGGACTCCTCCTCGGCCCCGCCCTTCAGGCCGCGACCGCATGAGCACCCCAGACACGACCGGGTCGAACGACACCACAGAGGACGCGTCTCTGTCCCACCTGCCCGATCACATCCGACGCGCCATCGAGATCACCCCCGCCGCCGGCACCAGCGAACGGATCATCGACATCACGACGCTCGGGCGCCGCACCGGCCGCGCACGCCGCATCGAGATCTTCTTCTACCGGGCTGCAGGCGCCACCTACCTGTGCAGCGGCGCCGGCGGTGCCGCTACCGACTGGCATGCGAACCTTCTCGCCAACCCCAACTTCACCGTCCACCTCAAGAACGGGATCCGCGCCGATCTGCCCGCACGGGCCACGCCTGTCACCAACCCAGCGGAACGTCAGGCCGTGCTGGCGGAGATCGTCGCGGACCTCAATCAACCCCACGACCCCGGAACGATCAGGCCGACCCGGCTCGAAGACTGGGCCGACAGCCGGCTGATGCGCATCAGCTTCCGCCATCGGCCGTGATCGCCTGCGGCGTCGACCCACGCTTGGCGGCGGGTTATGCGTAAGGGGCGACTGCGAGCGTCACCCGCTGTGGCCCCGTCCGTGGAATGATCACTGGCCGTGCGCCCCTCGCGTGTCCTGCTGATGGTGTCCGCCGCGGCCGCCGCACTGTCGGTGCTCGCGGAGCTGGTCTCCGCCGGGAGGCCGGCAATGCAGTTTGGTCTCGCCTCATCGGCCGCGCTGGTCGGGTACGTGCTGCTCGCCGGCCCGGCAGTGCCGCGCGTACGGCTGGCGCTGGTTGCCGGCATCGGGCTATTCGCGGTGTTCATGGCCGTGGAGCTCTGGTGGCTCCCGAGGCAGCCGGGTGATGTCCTCTGGATGACCCCCTTCTACGCGCCGCTGGACGGTAGTGGCGCGTCCATGGGACCGGTCGAGAACCCGCCGACCATGCTGGATCAGTGGCGGCAGATGATCGATCATGAGCGGTTCAGCGCCGTCGGGCTGCTACTCGGGGTGCTCTGCCTCGCGGTGGCGGTGATTGCCCTGCCAGTTCGACAGCAACCAATGTCCACGGAGTTCGCCGGAATCGTCGCCGTGCTGCAGCTCGCCGTGGTCGGTGCGAACGTCTGGTCCCGGGTCGACGGAGCCCCGCTGCGCGGCCTGCTCGGGGCGGGATGGGCGGCCTTGCTGGCGGCCCTGATGGCGACGGGGGTGGTGGCTCTGTCAGGTGCGCGCGTTGACCGGGCTGCGCTCGTGCCGCTCGGGGCGCTGCTGGTCGCGGTGTCGACTGCCGTCGCCTTCGAAGACCTCAGCAGCACCTGGTTGACCTGGTGGAAGTTCTCGAACGGCAGTGACGACGTCGTGGCCGATGCCGCCATCGCCGTGTCGGTGGCCGGCCCGACGGACGTATCGGCGGCAAGCTCGTTGGATGTGTCGGCAGCGGTGCGAACCGCCGTGGCGCTCGCCGGGCCCGCGCTGCTCGCGGTCGGCTCCCTTACCGCTTCCCGCGACACCGATCGGACCTAGCCGCGATCCCGCATCTGGCTCCGAACTGTCAGCTTGGGAATCTCACAAGATCTCCCAGGGTGACAAGGTGGAGCGCCCTACCGAACGACCTTGTCACCCTGGCCCTGGCCTGCTCGGCTCTGCCTGGGTCGGTGGCTGGCGGGATGGCATCCCACTACCCACGAACCGGAACCGTTCGGCAACCTCATCCCGGAGTCGTCCAGCCCCCGCCGGAGGCATGCCTTTCATTGGCCGGCGCGCCGGCCAATGCCGGCGCTTGCGCCGCCAGCAGGCCGAGCGCGGCCGGCGCGGCTTGCTGGCGGGCTGCCTTGATTCAGAAAGCTCAACGCATGCCGACGGGCGCCGAGCTCTCGGACTCCACGCATATCATCCCGCAATGGCTCCCAGGACCTTGTTGGCACGCGGTGGATTAACCTATGTCGATCGCCGTGACTTCACCCGCGGCGATTCACCACGTGTCGTCAAGCGGATGCGCTGGCCGTCGGTATGCCTCTGGGTCGAGGACAGCAAGTTGACTTTCTCGTCGCGCGCCGGCTCCGACGTGCTGCAACACGCTGAGGTAACCGCCCTGCCATACGGACCGGTCTTGGGCGGGCATTGGGCCATTGCACTCGCAGTGTCCTTCGGGACCGCAGAACGTGATCACGTTCTGCTCTTCTGGACGCCTCGTGCGCGAGCAGTCCTTCGGCAACTGGCTCGGCTCGGGTGGGATGCCGACCCCCGCGCAGACGACTTCGTCACGTAGCCGAACACGCCCGAGTGCACGCACCTCGGCGCGGTCGCCAACGTGGAGGCCGCCGTGCAGATCGTCCTCTGAGCTACCGGGGGATGCTCAGGCGCCTAACCTCAGCTTGGGAATCAGGTTGAGTCGCGGCCCCCGGTCCTGGTGCCGGCTGGTCGTGGATGCTCGGGCGACCCGGCCCTGCGCTGCGACGCACCGCCGCTGGCCGATGTTGACCGTTGTATCGGGCACGGATCGGGCACGGATCGGACACGGACTCAGGTGAAGCTGAGGCGCTTGAATCTCTAAGCCGCGAGACCATGGCAGATACACCCAAAGTGGACCGGCCCGGCCTTCTGGCCTGGCTTGGGGTCCTCGGTGTCTCCCAACCTTTCGCATGCGTCTTCACGGTTGTGCCGGATCTGCGCCCGATGATCTTTAATTACCCGCTTACGACGACGGCTGACGGTGAGCGCCGCCAGGAGCTGTGCACGCTTGGCCTCGAAGTGGCCCAAGGCCTCTTCCCAGCGCTCAGCCGACTCTTCCCCCGGCTGACTCGGGCGCGCCCGCCGCTGCGGCGGGCGCATTGAGACGCCCCGCGTGATTAATCACTGCTGAGCAAAGAAGTACGACACAAGGTGTCAGGTTTTTGATCGAACATGGTTCACCGGTCGGCGTCGGTGGTGGACGTGAACCGGCCTTACGAATAGATAAGGACCTCGATGCGCGAAACGTCGGAAGATCTCAAAGAGCTCCAGAGCCTCCTGGACTCCTCTCTGTCCCGCTCCACCTCGCATCTTCGCTCAATCATCACTGAGCGCACCCTGACCGCGGAGCAGCTCACCCAGGTACTCACCGGCATGTGCACCCTTGCCCTTTCCACCGTGACGGCGAAGGGCGAGCCGCGGATCAGCGGCGTGGACGGGCATTTCCTACACGGCAAGTGGCATTTCGGGACGGCGCCCAGCGCCGCCAAGGCCCGCCACCTCGTCGCCCGGCCGGCCGCCAGCGTCGCGCACATGCGTGGCGAGGACTTGGGCGTTTTCACGCACGGTACGGTCGAGATCCTCAACCCTCAGGACAGTGAGGCTGCCGCGGACTGGCCAGACCTGCTCAACTACTTCAAGGACTTCTACGGCGACGACGCCTTCGACTGGGACAACGACGTGGTCTACTACCGGCTACACCCGCACTGGATGACCGTCTACGCCCCAGACGTCGACAAGCTCATCGCCAAGTGACCCCAGGCTAGCTAGTGCTCTGACCACGAACGTTCACGGTGTTGGATGACACGCCGTGGGGCCTGTCGGCTGGGCGGCGTCGGGGCGGT
>NZ_JBNCNZ010000038.1:0-9637 GCF_049847245.1 Micromonospora sp. DT68 | reverse complement strand
CCGGCGGCCCGGACCTCGTTCAGCCGGCCGCCGGGCGATGAGGCGGCTACCACGAGACCACCCGCAACTGCCGAGAAGCGGATAGGCGATCAATCCTTTCTTGCACGCTGGTTTCCTACCAGGGTCAGCAGGGCTGCGTGTGTGTGCTCGTCGGCCGCCACGACGAGACCGCCCGCGCCGGTGTGAAGAGGTTGGCCGTCGATCCCGGTCACCACACAGCCGGCAGCCTGACAGAGGGCGATGCCGGCCGCGAAGTGGACACTGTCGCTCAGGTGGCCATCGGTTACGTAAGCGGCTCGTCGGCCGGCAGCGACCCAAGCCACCGCCAGGGTGGTGGAGACGACGCGTGGGCGGAACTGCCGGATGAACCCTTGATCGGCAAGTAACCGCGCGGCCCGGAAGACGCGCTCATTGGGAAACGGTGGATCGAGATTGACGTCCACCAGCCTCGACGCGGCCGACGGGGCAAGTCGCTCGTCCGCGCCGCCGTGACGCACGTGTGCCCCAGCACCGTCGGTCCAGAACACCTCATCGGTGAACGGGTCCGCCGAGGCTGCCACGCCGAGCTGCGTTCCGGTTCGCAGAGCTACGTTGACCGAGACGAGCATGGTGTGTACGGCGTAGTTCAACGTCCCGCACAACGGGTCGACTAGCCAACTGCGTCCGTTCCCGCCGGTTCCCGTGCGTCCGCTTTCCTCTCCCACCACGAGGTCGTCCGGCCGGGCAGCGTGCAAGACGTCGAGGATGGCGCGCTCTGCTTCGATGTCGGCCGTCGTGGCGAAGTCTCCCGCAGACTTCTCGAAGCGTGTCAGCGATGACCCGTAGTGCGAGCGCACGATCGCTGCGCCGGCTTCCGCGGTTTTGATGACCAGATCTCGGTCGCTGATCGACATGCACGCACGATAGATGCCGTCCTGGCTCCATTGCGGGCCGCGATCGGATATCCCGATCTGCCGCCGTCCGCGCATCGTGAGACATGGGCGAGTTTCGTATGCGGTTGGTGTGCTGGTCGGCGTGATGGATGATGCCGGGCGTGATCACCAGAGAGCGCGCTGTCGCGCTCGTCGAGGCCTTGCTGATCAGGTAGCGACGGGAGGGACGGCTGGTTGATGTGCCCGAGGTTGCAGTCTGCGGTGTCGAGGAGCACGTCCTCGGGTGGTTGGTCGGCTGGCAGTCTGTTGAGTACCTGCGTTCCGGTGACTTCGGCAAGATGCTGGTGGGACAGGGCCCGTACTTCGTAGATTGTGAAGACGGCAGCATCCACCACATACCAGCCGTGATATGCGGCACAGATCGATGGGCTGACGTATATCTGCAGCAGTACAAGGGCGTCAGGCCTCCGGATCCGCTGCTCGCTGAAGTCCGTGCCCTCGTACAGCGTGGGGACAGGATGGCGGCGCTGCGGTTTGTCCGTCAGCAGGCGCCGCGGATGAGCCTGCGCAATGCCCAGGCGTACGTCGACGCGGTCAGCGAGGGAGATGAGCCCTCGGAGTGCTTGGCGAGCCTCACTCGGGAGGAGCCAGAGCCGCTGTTACTGCCGATCGAGACACTTGCCGGCCCGTATGAGGAGGACGCTGGAGCGTAGGCCAACAACTGCGGGTTGGGGACGTCGGCCACACAGATGAAGACGACCCGAGGGCGAGCATCGCTGGGCATCCATCGCACGCTAGCCGTTGCCGCCGGCGAGGCACTGCAGGCGGCCACCGTGTGCTTACCTTCCGATATGCCGCACGCCATGATGTTTGACGAAGCAGATCCGCTCCTGAACCGGCTGCGGGCGCTCGCCCTGGCCTTCCCCGACGCGGCCGAGAAGATCTCCCACGGACATCCCGCTTTTTTCACCACCAAGGTCTTCGCGTACTTCGGGGGATCGGTGAAAGTCGACGGCGTCTACCGGCAGCATGAACATTCGGTGCTCGTGCTGGTTGATCCCGACGAGCGAGCGGCGCTGTTGGACGAGGACCGCTGCTTCGTGCCGGCCTACCTGGGCCCCTACGGGTGGATCGGGGTGGGCCTGACCGGAGACACCGACTGGGACGAAGTCGACGAGCTACTCGACGCCAGCTACCGACGGACGGCCGGGCCACGCAGGGTTGCCCGGCTCGACTCCCGGCGATCCCCAGCATGAGGCCGGCCAAGGCCACGAGGAGCGATGACCGCCGACAGCGCCGGCAGCCCTGCCAAGCGCACGGATCTCCCGCTGACAAGGCGCGGCGATCGTGAGGGTGCCACCCGATCGACCGATGCGGCTGCGGGAGCCAGCCAAGGCACTGGGCCGGCAGATGTCGGCGGTCGGCGGTGCGAGCCCGGTTTAGGGGAGCAGGTTGGGATCGGCGGGGTGCCCGCAACGGTGGGAACACGGCATGCACCCAGCGCCCGTACCACCGGAACTGCCGGAGGCCATGCCTTGGAAGTTCGACGGGTCGGCGGGCATCCGCTCATGCCGATGAGCGGATGCCCTGGGGCCGTTGGCGTGTGATGATCGGCTGCGATGAGCAGTGGTCGAGATGCGGATGTCATTCTCGGTGAGGCGCGTCGGCATCACCTGGCGCAGGTGAACGGCGTGCTTCGTCGCCCTGGCATGTATGGCAGGGACGAGATGGCCGAACGGCTTGTTCTCGAGGCGATGGCCGCCGTGGATGGAAGCCTTGAGCGGTGGTCGACGGAGTGCGATGGACTGCGCGAACGCGACGCGTTCACCCCGACAGGTGTCGGGGGCGCTTACAGCAGCATCTTGCCGGCAGGTGCCGTGCGTGATGCCACGGCCTCCGTCTACGCCGAGGTTGCCCATCGTCTCGGTTGGCTTGAGCTGGATCGGGCGCTGTCCGAGGCAGAGTATGAGCGGCTCAGCGCCGACATCAGCGGTTGGCTGTCGCGACAGCGGACGCTGGCCGACGTCATCGAAACGTTCGGGCCACCGTCAATCTGGATCGGCGGAACGAACCCGCTTTATCCCAAGACGCTTGCCTACACCACGGCCGATCGCGACCACGTCCTCATCTGCTTCCACGTGTGGAACGCTCTGGCGAACACTGCAGCCGAGACGGTGCTGGAGGGCGTCCACCCCGAACCGGTGCTTCTGGCCGTACGCCATCGACCGGGCACGTTTTCCGAGTCGTTCTCGTTCACGCCGGAGGGCCAGCAGCGCCGGCCTACTTCTGATCAGCGCAGCCCGCTCAGGTCAACGGTCTGGATCTTCCACGGTGACAACGCCCGATATGCCTCCGGAGTGTTCGACACTCTGGACGCTGGACTCGCCTGGGCTGCCGAGCGCCACGTGACCGGAACTCTGGCCGAGTACGCCATCGGGGGAGCCTACGACGTCGCAGTCAGCGAAGGCCGCTTCACGCCATCGAAGGCGCACCACGGCACCTCGGACCACGTCGCCGCCTTCAGTCCTGGGTTACGTCACGTCCATCTGACCCGTGGCCGCCAAAATCAATAGACATCACTCATGCCGTGGACCGCGTGTTCGTTCTCGCCGCTCGGTGCGCAGTCATGCCGATGACAGGGCACCGGAGCCGGCGTGGCGCCGAACCGCACCGGCGACTCAGTCCTGTGCTCACCCATCGACTGGCCTTTACCGACCTGTGGTCGGTGCCACATAACAGCATCGCCAGTCTGGGCTCCCTCATTGCCCGGTCACGCTGCCCGTGAGCGGGGAGGCCGGCCCTCTCAAGTAAGGCCGGCCTCTGCGCGTCACCCCGCCGCTCGGCTCATCGCGGCACTGGCCAGCCCGTTCAACGTGGTCAGGTCGGCCGCCCCCAGGTAGGAGTCCGACAGCATTGAGGCGGTCTGGATCTCCACAGCCATCCACCACGTTCCCGACCTCCCGGCCGCCGCTCAGGAGATCCGCCGCGTCCTGAAACCCGGTGGCCCAGTCCTGATCAGTTCCGCCTTCCCGGCCGGCACGAGGGCATCGCAGGCGGTATCCGAACAAGGTGCTTGTGCCGTTCGCACGCCGTATCGACAACGACGACGTGGCCTGCTGGGACGTCGACCGGGGCGGGCGAGTGGTTGTCGTGCACGACTTCGGCCGGGCGGTGGCGTGCCGCGCGCAGGGACATGGGCGAGAATGGGCCAGTTCGAACTCTGCGCAACTCTGGAAGGACCCTCCCTTGGCCGGTGGACTCGTAGCCCTGCTGGATGACGTGGCGGTGCTGGCCCGGGCCGCTGCCGCGTCGATCGATGACATCGGGGCGGCCGCCGCGAAGGCCGGCGCCAAGGCTGCGGGTGTCGTCGTCGACGATGCTGCCGTCACGCCGCAGTACGTGCGAAGCCTGGCGGCCGAGCGCGAGTTGCCGATTATCAAGCGCATTGCCGTGGGGTCGCTGCGCAACAAGTTCTTCATCATCCTGCCGGCGGTGCTGCTGCTCAGTCAGTTCGTGCCTTGGCTGCTCACTCCGATCCTCATGCTCGGCGGCGCCTACCTCTGTTACGAAGGCGCGGAGAAGGTGTGGTCCAAGATCGCCCATCACGGCGCCTCCGACACGGGCGAGGAGAAGGTGCAGGACGAGACGACACTGGTGTCTGGGGCGGTACGAACCGACCTGATCCTCTCGGCGGAGATCATGGTCATCAGCCTTAACGAGGTTATCGATGAGGCGTTCTGGTCCCGCCTGGTGATCCTGGCTGTCGTCGCCGTCGTCATAACCGTCCTGGTGTACGGCGTGGTGGCCCTGATCGTAAAGATGGACGACGTCGGGCTGCGCCTGTCGCAACGTTCCGGCGCCGTCGCCACGTTCGGCCGCGGTCTGGTGAGGGCGATGCCGGTGGTCCTCAGCGTGCTGACCGTCGTCGGCACCGCGGCGATGCTGTGGGTGGGCGGGCACATCCTGCTGCTAGGCACGCACGAGCTGAACCTGCACTTCCTGTACGAGGCCGTGCACCACGTGGAGGTCGCCGCCCACGACGCCACGGGTGTTCTCGGCGGGCTCGTCGGCTGGCTCGTCAACACGGTGGCCAGCGCGATCCTCGGGCTGATCGTCGGAGCGCTGGTCGTGCTTGTCATGACTCTCACGCTCCACCGCCGCAAATCCAAGCCTGCGGCTGCGACTGCGGCCACGACTCGTACTGACGGCACCATCCCCGGGCAGCCGAGCCGTGCAGCTCAGCGTCGCGACGCTCCTGCGGACCGAGCGCCGCGCGGTTGACCGCAAAGTCATCGCAACTCGACCACGGGGTCAGGCGCTCTGGTGCTGAACCGCGTTTAGTAGGTTGCCGAGGTGAGGCAGGTTGCGTAGGCCGGATTCCTGCATGGCGGTGGCGACGGCGACGATTCAGCCTCAGCGGGGGAGGCCTTGGCGACCCCGACGTCGATGATCGTGGCGGCGATGTCGAGTTGCTCGGTGTCTGATCGGTCGGGGCCGGGCGGCTGCCCGGAGGGGCGTATGGCGGGCGGGTCAGCGATGGCGCACCCGCCGGGGCCGCCGCCGGTGACGGAGGTCAGCAGCAGGAGGGGCAGGCCGATGCAGGCGATGAGGACGACGGTGGCGACGCCGATGATGGTCTTTGTCATGGTGGTGACCTCTCGGGATAGCAAGAAGGGGCCGGTCTGCCTGCGGATGTCCGGCCGGTGGCCGCGATGTGCGTTCTAGAGGCGGTAGAGAAGGCAGAGCAGTCCGGCGTGGGTCTCGCGGAGGAAGGCGACGATCAGGGTGCTGGCCGGGAACAGTGGGTGGCCCACGTCGAGCAGGTGCCGTAGCGCCAGTCCCAGTGGCCGGGTTCCAGGCGTACCAGAGAGCCGGCGAGGTCGAGGAACGCGGCGCGTCAGCAGCTGTTGCCGCTTGTCGTCGCGAAGTTGGTCCCACATGAGGACGGTGACGCTGGCCGCCCACAGGTCGACGAGGACACCGTCGATCTCGGCGTGCGGGATCTGTCGCTCAGCGCGGGCGGACGACCCTCGTTGTCAGATGCCCCTGGGCTGACCGCGTAACTCCCGGATCTGCCGATGAGCGGACGTGGTGATCGTTGCTCAGGCGGTGTTCGCGAGCGGCGAAGGGTTGAGTCTGGCAAAGCCTTCCTGCCGTTGGTAGGGGAAGTACGGGTACGGCGCGGTGCGGGTGCTGGCAGTGTCGAGCCGGGCTGCCTGTTCGGGTGTGAGTGACCAGCCGACAGCGTCGATGTTCTGCCGCAGTTGTGCTTCGTTGCGGGCGCCGATGATGACGGTGGCTACCGTGGGTCGTCGTAGTAGCCAGTTGACCGCGAGTTGTGGCACTGCTCGGCCGGTTTCGCGGGACAGGTCTTCGAGGACGTCGACGACGCGGAATAGGTGCTCGTCGTCGACCGGCGGGCCGTATGCGGCGGTGGCGTGCAGCCGGCTGGTGGCGGGTGGCGGTGTGTCGCGGCTGATCTTGCCGGTGAGTCGTCCCCAGCCGAGTGGGCTCCACACCACGGCTCCGACGCCTTGGTCGAGGCCCAGGGGCAGCAGTTCCCACTCGTAGTCCCGGCCGACGAGGGAGTAGTAGACCTGGTGTGCCACGTACCGGCTGCGGTGGTCCCGGTCGGCTGCGGCGAGGGACTTCATGAGCTGCCAGCCGGCGAAGTTGGAGACGCCGAGATAGCGGATCTTCCCGTCCCGTACCAGGTCGTCCAGTGTCGCTACGACCTCTTCGACGGGTGTTGCGGCGTCGAAGGCATGTAGCTGAAACAGGTCGACGTAGTCGGTGCCGAGTCGGCGCAGGGCCGCCTCGACCGATCGGATGAGCCGCGCGCGTGAGGTTCCCGCGTCGTTGGGTCCGTCGCCGGTCGGTAGACCACTCTTGGTCGAGATCAGGACAGCGTCGCGTCGGCCTTTGATCGCTTGTCCCAGCACCTCCTCGGACGCGCCGTCGGAGTACACGTCCGCAGTGTCGAACATGCTTATCCCGGCGTCCAGACAGATGTCCACGAGGCGTCGTGCCTCGCGGGCGTCCGTGTTGCCCCACGCGCCGAAGAGCGGTCCGGAGCCGCCGAAGGTGCCGGCGCCGAAGCTGAGTGCGGGCACGGTGAGTCCGGATGCTCCAAGTCGTCGGTACTCCACGATGACAGCCCCCTTAAAGGTACTCCAGTTCCGTTAATACGTCGGCTACGATAGCAGCCATCCGCAGTTAAGGGAACTGGAGACCCGTTATGGCCGTCGGTGTGATCCGACCCGGAGGGCGGACCGCCCGGGTCCGCGCCGCCGTGCTACGAGCTGCCGGTGACGCACTCGTCGAGCACGGTTTCGACCGTCTCGACCTCGCGGACGTGGCGCGCCGCGCCGAGGTGGGCAAGACAACGGTCTACCGCCGCTGGGGTACGGCCGCCGGCCTCGTCGCCGACTTGCTGACGGACATGGCGGAGCAGTCGCTGCCGCGAGCCGACACGGGATCGCTGATCGGGGACCTGCGCGCCAATGCCCGGCTCGTGCAGCGCACCCTGGTCGACTCGCGTCAGGGTGCACTGTTCCGGGCGGTCATCGTCGCTGCGACCTGCGACTCCCGCGCCGCCGAGGCTCTCCATCGCTTCTACGCCGTCCGGATCGCCGAGTGGGTCCCCTGCGTGGAGCAGGCGGTGCGGCGGGGGGAGCTGCCCTTGGACACGGACGCGGCCGAGGTCATCCGCGCCGTCTCGGCACCGCTCTACTACCGCCTACTCGTCAGCGGAGACCCCATCGACGAGGCCACGGCAGACCGGGCCGCCGAAGCGGCAGCGGCAGCCGCCCGCGCCGGGGTCCACGCGTCCACCAGCGGTCCCAACTGACGACACCGCCCATCCGGATCTGCCGCCGACCGAGCGCTACCCACCGTGACAGACTCCCGCGGAGGCCTGCGTCCGATCGTGCCGACAAGGGGACGCGCGGCCATGATCAGGTTCCCAAAACAGGCTTCCAGTAACAAGTAGAGTCGCGGCGTGACCAGTCAAGACGCCGAGGTCGAGGCGCGTGCCCGCGCCGCGCTCAACTCTTTCATCCTGCGTGCCCTGCGGGTCGAAGGTCACTCGCTGGCTACCGACCGCGCTGCTCTGCATCGGCTATCGCAATTTTCGTTCTCTGTGCAGGTCAACTACACGAACGGCACCGCGACCTGGATACAGGAGTTCCCACCGGAGGAGCAGGTCGAGTCCGCTGCAGCCCGTGTACGGCCACTGATCCTCAACGACGACCCGACCTACTACGCAAAGTTCTTCAAGGCCGCTGGCTACTTCCTTCAAGCGGCGGGGGCTCCCGAGGCCGTCATGAAGGAACTGCGAGGGCTCAAGCAGGAATGGGCGGAGATTCAGCCCAAGGGGCAGGGCGTCAGGGGCTACTTCGTCGAACAGTCCATGGCGGATTCGCAGCAGTCGCACCGGGCGACCGACAACGTGCTCGGCTTCGCGTGGATCTATGGCGACGTCGTGCACAACGATGCTGATCGCCTCGCCCAGACGCGCGTCTTCGGAGTCAAGGAGCGGTTCCGCGCCGCAGTCCCTCTGGTTGCGCGGATCATGGTCTTGACGATCGCCACGTTGAACTTCGCCCGTCTCCTGCATCGCGAAGGCTTGATCCCTCTCGATGACGGCATCTTCGAGACATCCGTCATCGTCACCGAAACGACCTTCCGGCAGGAGGGGCAGATCTACCTCGGCGAGCCGGATTCCTCCGACACACCGATGGTGCTGCCGCCCCCCGGCCAAGCCCTCGGCGATGGTTGGAAACCCATTCACCAGGCCCTCGCACTACCCACCACCGAGTCCACCGCACCTGAACAAGAGGCAGCCAACAGCGCGAAGCTGCACGTCCAGCTAGTCGATCCGGCCGGGACGGTGCTTGCCGCAGTCGACCTCAACCGCGTCGAAAGCACCCGGGACGCCGGAGGTATCCGTGTGGTGCTGGAGGAGGCCAATCGCGTCTTTCGGGTCGAAGACCGCTACGACTCGGCCGTCCTGAGCGTGACGCGCACCCTCCGGCTCACCGGCCTCGCCGGGCAGCCGGCTGCCGTCGTCCTGGCAGCGCTGAAGTTCCTCGCCAATTGCCGCACCCCGAACGTAGCCCGAGTCAGCCTCCGGCACACGTCGCCGGCGGAGGGCAACGTTGATCCAGCCTGGGCGCTCGACCCATCCGACGAGTTCCGGCGCGAATTGGACGCCCTGACCACGGCAGTCGAGGCATTGGCGGCTATCCAGCAGCACACGGCCGTCCCGATCCGCGTTCCCGACCTGTCTGCTGCCGTCTCCGACGAGGTCAACCGCTGGCTGTTCGCCGCGCGGCTGCTCGGCGGTGACGAGGTCAGCGGTACCTATCCCGAGGGCCAGTGCCTATGGGTTGGCCTCGATGACGAGGTCGACCTGCCGGACGACGGAACGGTCGGGATCGAGCTGCCCCTAACCGTCTCGGTCGGCGGGCAGCGGGTCGACCTGGGCACGATGGTGGTCTGGCTCAGCAACGCGACGCTGGTGGAACGCCGCCAGCACCAAGGGCGCATCTTCCACGCCCTTACGACCCCCGATCGACGCTATCGCTACCGGCTAGCGGACGAGGAGACCGCCGCCTGACCGGCCGCCGGCGGTTACAGCGAAGGGTGGTGAGGCTGTCAACGCCAGCAGAGGCGCACTTCTAATCTAGCTACAGAGGTTGAAAGGCTGACGGTCGTCGGCGTGTCTGCGTGATCTGCGTCGATGGTTTCGGTAGGCCGGAGGT
>NZ_JBNCNZ010000037.1:0-9920 GCF_049847245.1 Micromonospora sp. DT68 | reverse complement strand
CACAACATCATCCTCGCGGGGTGACACCAGCACCGCTGCCGGGCAACGCCTTCACCGAGTTACGAGACATCCTTTAGCGTCGGTCCATGGCTGATTCGTTCTGGTCCGACGCCGACCGTCACCTGGTCCGCTACATCGGCGCGGGCAGCTTCGTACGTGAAATCATCGAACGCGCCGAGGGCAGTTTCGTCTTCACCGCCGACGGCCGCCGCCTGCTCGACTTCACCTCGGGGCAGATGAGCGCGATCCTTGGCCACTCTCACCCGGCCGTAGTAGCCACGATCCAGCGGCAGGCAGCCACTCTCGACCACCTGTTCAGTGGCATGCTGAGCCGGCCCGTGGTCGAGCTGGCACGCCGCCTCGCCGGCTCGCTGCCTGCGCCGCTGGACAAGGTCCTGCTGCTCACCACCGGCGCGGAGTCCAACGAGGCGGCAATCCGGATGGCGAAGCTGGTCACCGGCCGACACGAAATCATCTCGTTCGCCCGGTCCTGGCACGGAATGACGCAGGCTGCGGCGAGCGCCACCTACAGCTCGGGGCGCAAGGGGTACGGGCCCGCGGCGCCCGGCAACTTCGCCATCCCCACGCCGAACGCGTACCGGCCCGACTTCACCTTTCCCAGCGGCGAACTGGACTGGCGGCATCAGCTGGAGTTCGCGTTCGAGCTGTTCGACGCCCAGTCGGTGGGCAGCCTGGCGGCGTGCATCGTCGAACCGATCCTCAGCTCCGGCGGGGTGATCGACCTGCCGCCGGGATACCTCGCGGCGCTGCGCGACAAGGTGCACGAGCGGGGCGGGCTGTTGATCCTCGACGAGGCGCAGACCGGTCTGTGCCGCACCGGAGAGTGGTACGCGTTCCAGCGGGACGGCATCGTGCCGGACATCCTGACCCTGTCCAAGACACTCGGCGCCGGCCTGCCGCTGGCCGCTGTGGTGACCAGCCCGGAGATCGAGCAGACCGCGCACGGGCGCGGCTTCCTCTTCTTCACCACGCACGTCTCGGACCCGCTGGTGGCTGCGGTCGGTAACACGGTCCTGGATGTGCTGGAGGCCGACCGGCTCGATGAACAGGCTGCGCAACTGGGCTCGTACCTGCGCAAGGGCCTTCAGGAGATCAGCCAACGGCACCCTGTGGTCGGCGACGTGCGGGGCCGCGGGCTGCTGGTCGGGCTCGAGTTGGTCAGCGACCGGGAGTCGAAACGACCGGCCGACGCGCTGGGCGCGGCAGTGACGGGGCGTTGCCTGGAACTGGGCCTGCACATGAACGTGGTGCAGCTGCCGGGTATGGGCGGCGTCTTCCGCATCGCACCGGCGCTCACCTCCAGTCACGCGGAGCTGGACCTGGGCCTGGAAATCCTCGACCATGCACTCGCCGACGTGGTGCCGCAGTTCATACCTTGAGCACCAGCCCGAGGTCATGATCATGGAAGTCTTGGAGGCGTTCAGCCTGCGGCATGGGGGAATCGATAAGGGCGCGGCTGCCGGCGTCGTGGAACAGGTCGGTCAGCGGGCGGGTGGCCAGAACCCGCAGATAGGGCGGCTCCTCACCCGGGCCGACCCGTACAGGGCAGACTTCCACGCCTCGAAGGGCGGCACGAACCTCGGGCTGCGCCAAGGTGCGGGGACGGCGAGACGGCGTCCGGGGGTCTCGGATTCGACGAGCAGCCGTTTCGTCAGCAGCGCCGAGCCGAGGTCGGCCAGTTGCCGGTCGTCCCAACCGTTTTAGCGCAACAGGTTCTGCTCGGTCGGGTCTGGCAGCACCATGACTTGCAGATGCAGCGACGCTTCGGGTCGGTTCAAACCGAGCCGGGCAGCGATCCGTTCGACGGTATCCGGCGCGGACAGCAAAGCGTTTCTGGCCGTACGCCAGCGGGCAAACCACTCGTCAACTCACCGATACTCGTCGTCAACCGGCAGTCCTCACGTCACGACCACGTGCATCCATCGTCTGCATTATGAGTGCCCTGCCGACATCTGCAGACGCGCTCTTCTGCCCGAAACGGTCGCGCGCCGCGTGGTAGCCCACGACGGCGTGAGTAGGTGTCTACCATGACCGCGAGGTAGCTGATCGGCTCACGCGGTCTCTCTCGCGCAGACCCGCGCCGCTGTGAGCGCTGAACGACGTGGGGGTTCGAGTCGCCGGCCAGCGACTCGCCGTCAATGTCTGCCCGACCTGCGGTGTGGGGCCTGGGGCAACTCGGGGGGCGACACGATCCCTTTGCCCCACCGCGAATGCCGCTCAGCGCAACTCTGAGGCTCGCGCAAGCCTAGCTGTGGTGGTGGCCTCTTCAGGCACGCCGGAGAGGCCACCATCCTGAACTGTCCGGTCAGGGCGTTGCCCCTGGGATCGGTGTCTCAGATGACGGAACCGCAGCGGACTCGAGGAAGCTCACCTGAACTCTTCACATCGATCTGCAGCAGACCTACAGGAGTGGCATCAGACGAGCCGTGGCACCGTCCGGCGGCAGCCATCCTGGGAGCAGCGACACCGGCCCACCGGAGAAGAGCCGGGTTCGGTGTCGCCGGAAAACCTCTCGATTCGAGCGACGGGGATCGACCACAATGCCACAGTGGAACGCGAGCGCCTGGTGAAGTTGAGCAAACGGATGTCGAAGGCACTCCGGCACGATCCCGACCGGGCTGGCCTGGTGCTCGATCCGGCCGGTTGGACTCCCGTCGACGCTCTGCTCGCCGCCCTACGGATCGAGCGGGCCGAGCTCGACGCGGTCGTCGCCGGCAACGACAAGCAGCGGTTCGCTGTCGAGCGTGGCACCAACGGGGTGCTGCGGATCCGGGCCAACCAGGGCCACTCAGTTCCGGTGGACCTCGGGCTGCCCCCGGTCACCCCACCGGACCGGCTCTATCACGGCACCAGCGCCGGTGCACTGGAGTCGATCCGGGCTACCGGCCTGCACCGCGGCGGCCGGCACCACGTCCATCTCTCCGCCGACACCGAGACCGCCCACCGCGTCGGCGCCCGACGCGCCGGTCGGGTCGTGATCCTCACCATCGACGCGGCGGCGATGGCCGCCGACGGGCACGTGTTCCACCGCAGCGCCAACGGCGTCTGGCTCACCGACGCGGTCCCCGCCAGCTATCTGCTCGGCTAAGCCCTGGCCAGGCCCGCACCGCTGTTTCCGGCGAGGTGCGCGCGGCCTCGAACGGGATGCGGCACCAGACATCCGGCGCGACGTTCAACGCGGGTCTCCAGCGCATCGTCCATCGGTTTTGCCTGCTCTGTTGGGGTCCAGGGACCGGGTCACCAGATACAGACACTTCATCGTGGCCAGCTCGTTCGGGAAGTGGCCCCGGGCTTTGACCGCCCGCCGCGAGCGGGGTTCAACGACTCGATCGCCTTCGTGGAGCAGATGACCTTCGCCCTGGCCGCTTGGGCGCTGACGGCGGTGTAGATCTTGGTCAACTGCCGGAGCAGCCCTTCCGGACCGGTCAGGGACAGCCTTCTGCTTCGACCAGGTGCTGATTGGGAGGCGTGGTTCATCGCTCGTCACTTTCAGCCACGTCTGAAAACGCGCCGAGACGCAGCCGCGCTGCTATGTGGTCGACGAACCAGGCGACGAAGCTGCTGGTCGGGCCGAGGCCTACGCGGACCGCGTAGCGCCAATCCGGCTGGTCGAGTACTGCGAGGTAACGCTGCACAATGCGGTCCCGCTGCTCGGAAGTGCAGCCACATCGGTTCAGAGGCTTGGCCACCAGATAGTGGGCAATCATCGCGGCATCCATGTACCGATTCGCGGTCGGGGGCTGCTGGGCGAGGTAAGCAGCATGCGCGGCCAGCACGACAGGTGCCGGCGGGTAGTGCTCGAGAGTCAGACCCATGCCATCGCAGTCCGCCATGGTCCTCAAGAGCCGGCCGGTGTGATCGATCAGGTCGTCGTCGGCATCAGTGCTGGTGATCGCTTCGTGCAGGTGCGCTGTGGTCGCAACCGTGCCGGCGAAGTAGCCGTTGAGGTAGTCGCCGTCGCAGGCATGGCGCAGCAGCCATGGCCGGGAACTGGCCGAGCCTTGTCGGCATAGCGCCTCAACGACGTAGACCCGGCCCCAGCCAGCGACGCGCTCAGCGAGCCACTGCAGTGCTTCTGCACCTCCACGGCGGCGTTGCAACGCGTCTGCCGCCAACGGCCCAAATTGGCTCGACAGTAGACCGATGGTTTGGATCAGCGGGATAGCGTCCTCGGCCCAATCGGCGGCCAGCAGCGCGAGTCCGACCGTGGCGGCATTGCGGTCGTTGCTGTGCCGCACCAACCACCGGCCGGTCTGCTGCACGCGCTCTCGATCCGCGCGCAGCGCTGCGGCAACGATGTGGTCGTTGCGATAGATCGGGACGTAGGCATCGCGGAAGGCGTCGACAAGTTCACTCGCCTGCGCCTCAGGCCGGCTGAAGTGCTTGTCGAGGATGACAGCGACATCGGCTCCGTAGAGTCGTCGATCCCTCACACGCGGGGAGGACGGTCGCGAACGGTGACGGTCCTCATCGGGGTACGGCTTACCGTCGTTAGGCAGAGCACCGTCGGGATGTCGCTGATGGAGACGTAAAGCGTGCTCGAACAGGGTGATCTGGGGTCCGAGCAGTTCAGGCTCGGTCGGCATGCTCACCGGCTGACGGAGGACTCGATTCTCTCGATCATGGCCGCGATGATCCCACCCTCACGGGCCCTCCAGCAAGCGGCAACGCCCGCCTGCCGAGCAATTGTCAATACCTGTGGATCGGTTGAGTTCAGGGGGTCTGTGGGGTGGTAGGGACTGGCTTGATGCCGTAGTCGGCGAGCCAGGTGAGCAGGTCGTCGCGGTGGGCGTGGACGAGTGAGCCGCCGGTGAAGCGGGGGTCGTCGGTGACCTCGGCGACGATCTGCGGGGGTGGGAGAAAGGAGCGTGCCGCCTCGTCGGTGGTGAACTCGGCCTCCGCCAGGATCAGACCGTGCAGTGGTGGGTCGAAGACGTCGATGCCCAGCGGTGGGACGCTCAGGCGTGTCTTGGACAGCGTTGCGGCGGGCAGGCAGGCGAGCAGTTCGTATTCGGCTGGGGACAGGTAGATATTCGTGATCAGTCCCTGGATGTGGCCTGGCCGCTGGGCGGGCACTTTCTGGGTGAGCTTGAACTCGCAGGCTCCGCTGGGGAGGCTTTGGGCACGCCGTAGGCGCAGCCGTGTGCCTGCCAGGTACCGGTCGGTGATGCGGCGGCTGGCGGTAACCGCAGCCGGCAGCGGCGGTCTGGCCAGCAGGAACCGTCTCTCCCGCTCGACCCGCGCGTACTTCCCATCGCGGACGGGCTCGTCGTGCATCGAGTCTTTCTGCGGGGTCATGCCGCTGCCGCCTTGGGCCGCTCGACCAGCCGGCCGCGTTCGAAGCGGGCGCCTGCGCGGACGAGGGCGACGAGGTGGGGTGCGTTGACCGCGCGCCAGCGGGCCTGGGCGGCCTCGATGAGCTTGAAGGCCATGGCCAGGCCGGCGGCCTTCGAGCCGGGGCCTTTGGTGACCTTGGTGCGGTGCCGCACGGTGGCGAAGGTCGACTCGATCGGGTTCGTGGTGCGCAGGTGCACCCAGTGCTCGGCGGGGTAGTCGTAGAACGCCAGCAACTTGTCGAGGTCGTCGGTGATCTTCGCGACGGCTTTGCCGAACTTGGCGCCGTAGGCCAGCTTGAACGCCGCGACCGCGCGGCGGGCGTGTTCGCGGTCTTCGGCGTTCCAGATCTCGGCCAGGGCCCGCTTGGCGCCGGGGTGGGCGGACTTGGGTAGCGCCGAGAGAACGTTGCCGATCTTGTGGAACCAGCAGCGTTGCTCCCGGGTGGTCGGGAAGACCTCCCGTAGCGCCGACCAGAACCCCAACGCGCCGTCGCCGACCGCCAGGGTGGGAGCGCGCATGCCGCGGCGGGCGCAGTCACGCAGCAGGTCGGCCCAGGAGCCGGCCGACTCCCGGTAGCCCTCCGCGAGGGCGACGAGTTCCTTGCGGCCGTCGACGCGCACCCCGACCACGACGAGCAGGCACAGTTTCGCCTCGTCGAGGCGCACGTTCAGGTGCACGCCATCGGCCCACACGTACACGTAGTCGACCGTCGACAGGTCCCGGTCGCCGAACGCGCGGGCCTCGTCCTGCCACTGCCCGGTCAGCCTCGTGATCGTGGCTGCGGACAGCCCGGAGCCGGTGCCGAGGAACTGCTCCAGGGCGGGCACGAAGTCCTGCGAGGACAGGCCGTGCAGGTACAGCAGCGGCAACACCCCGCTGATCTGCGGCGACTTACGGCACCACGCCGGCAGGATCGCCGAGCCGAACCGCTTGCGCTCGCCCGTTTGCTCGTCGACGCGCTTGTCGTTGACCCGCGGCGCGGCCACCTCGACCGCACCCGCCGAGGTGAGCACCCGCCGCGGCCGGGCGTGACCGTTGCGCACCACCAGTCTGCGGCCCTGCTCATCCACCTGGTCGGCGTGCGCGGCGATGTACGCGCCGACCTCGGCCTCCAACGCCGCCGCGAGCATCCTGCGGGCACCG
This sequence comes from Micromonospora sp. DT68, assembly GCF_049847245.1. NCBI lineage: Bacteria > Bacillati > Actinomycetota > Actinomycetes > Micromonosporales > Micromonosporaceae > Micromonospora > Micromonospora sp. DT68. The sequence continues at coordinate 3,419 of NZ_JBNCNZ010000037.1, read as the reverse complement.
TCGCGCACGATCTCGTCGATCAACGACCCGCCGGACGCCGCCGGCTGTGGCACCGCCGATGGCGTGGGCTCTTCCGGGTTGACTACCGTAAGCACGGGCGTACCTTCCCGACCCGCGTTGGCGCGCGGGCTCTACTCGATTCCTCGGATTCGGACTCGCCGGGAGGGTACGCCCCCACGGCGCTCATCCACAGGTTTCGAGCATTGCTCCCCACCAGAGCGCGTCTGTGCCTGGTCCCGATGGCGACGACGACGCCAACACCAAGCCCGAACCTGCCACTACCGACGACACGGCCACCCCTGACCAACTGCCGTTGCAGTAGTAGAAGACTCTCGGGTCTTAAGGTATTAGATCAAGCTAAGACTCGAAGCCCGTGGGCGGCAGTCTCCGCGCCAGTGCGCGAACTGCTCGGTATTCCAATGCCGTGACACGCCGTTCTGACATCCCCATCACGCGGGCGGTCTCGGCGACCGAGAAGCCCTGGAGGAAGCGGAGCACGATGCACTCCTGCTGCTCCGGGTTGAGCTGCTTCACGGCGGTGAGCAGCGCGACGTTGGTGATGTGTTCGACCACCGCCGCCTCCGGGCTGCCCTCCGGGCCCCGGTCCTCCCGGTCGGCGTCGAGGACGTCGCCGGTGGTGACCTCCAGTCGGTACCGGCCCGACTTGAAGTGGTCGGCGACGAGGTTGCGGGCGATGGTCACCAGCCAGGCGCCGAGGTCGCGGCCCTGCCAGGTGAAGCTGCCGATCCGCTTGAGAGCGCGCAGGAAGGTGTCCGAGGTGAGGTCCTCGGCGAGTTGGCGGTTGCCGACCCGGAAGTAGACGAACCGGAAGACGCTGTCCACGTACCGGTCGTAGATCAGGCCGAACGCCTCGGACTCACCGGCCTGGGCTCGCTCGATCAACGTCCAGGTGCCGTCGTCGGCATCGGAGAGTTCTCGGCGATCGTGCTGCGGGGGCTTCCGGCCCGACTCATCTTGTGCGGCTGATGGCGACGATTCAGAGCCCCTCAGTAGGCGTTGACCGGCAAGCTCAAACGAGGCGTAATTCTCATCGCCGTGGTCCCACCGCGTCTTCTGCCGTACCCGCGTGATGATGCCGCCAAGCGCCCCCGACCTGTCTGACGATTGGTCGGTTTCGGTGCAAAATCGCAGTTGCTGCCGTAGTACGAGCGTCACCGGGTGGTCATCGCCGAGCTCATGTGCACAAGCCGCGGCCGATGCCGCGAGGCCTGACGCGGCAAGGTCTAACGCGGGTTCGTTCGCTGTTCGCAGGGCCAGCTCAAACCGTGCACACGCCAGGTTTGCGGCGCTTGTGAGTGCTTGCTCATGGGTCGACCCTAGGAGCATCGACTGCCGCTCCACGAGCTGCTCCAACCGTCGGACGCACTTAGCAAACGACGAGGACTGACGGAGGCGGGCAACTTCAAGGTCTGCAATGACCACATTCGCCTGGAACGCTAGCGTTCGCGGATCGTCTGGGCCGAGTGTGTCTCGAAGCCGGTCGGCGAGCTCCGCGAGCCGAGGCTTGACCCACTGGATGTCCTCCGCATCGCCGAGTCGCGCAAGCTCGAACTCGCCGATTGCCGCGTTGGCGCTGGCCGTAAGCTTTCGCGAGTCGTTGACGTTGTAGATTGAGCCGATTACTTGGGCGAGCAGTTCAAGCGTGTCACGGCTACGCCGCACTAGATCTAGATCATCGTTGAGTCGCCCTGCCTCGAGCCCGATCCGCGCCACCTCCGCCGCTGCGACTGCGTCGAAATTTAGTATTTCGCCAGCCCGAACATCACCGACGATCTGGTCAAGCGCTCGCGTGATGCCGGGACCGTCGATCGCTCCGGCAGCAAGCGACCCTCGCGTAATCGACTCCCACAACTGCACGGATGTAGGAGCGGACACCTCCTGGGAATATCGACTGGACCGCTCAAGCCAACGGGCTGCGGCGGCCATGTCGCCCTTCATGCGATGAGCGGTGGCGAGATTGACGGCGATAGTGCGAAGTACGTCAGCCCCGCAAATGCTGGCCTCGAGAAAGGCATCCTCGAGCTGGTGAATCCCTTCGCTCAGATCGCCGTTTCGAATGATCATGAGAGCGTGTAAATTGTGGGCTTCGGCTGCCACGGCAAGGCCGCTCGCGATGTCGCCGACCCGGCGCAGCAGGAGCTCCGCGAGGTCAGGGAGCCCGCCTCGGTCTAGCAGAGCTGCCAAGTACCTGTTCCGCGGCCAATCACGGGTTGCCGACGGCCGGTCAAGTTCCTCCGTGACGCGCCGCATCTGATCCGTAAGGCGGGAACGCAACGACAGGCCATCGGATGCCGGCACGCCGAGGACAAGCAGCTCCGCGTCACGGACAACGTCCTCGGCTGCGACACTCACGAGAACCCACGATCAACGACCTTGTTGGCAACGCGCAGCCTCAGCAGAGCCAGCTGGCCGTCATCCAGGATTCCCCGTGCTGCCCACTCGTCGAGTGCATTGAGTAGAAGATCAGCCTCCTTCACTGCCCTACTCGCTTGGCTCGGGACGGCCGACTTCGACGAGCGGGGAGTGTTTGCTGAGGTGCCGTTTGAACTTGGCGTAAGGGCGGAGACGAGATGATGGACGTCAAAATGATCGAAGCAGGACAACGCCTGGGCCAACGTGCCTGCAAACAAGACATTGGATGCGGTGGGGCGGCGGTGAACGGGTCCATCACGTCGCCACACCTGCTCGAGCAGGAGCCCGGCGAGCGTGGGTAAGTCCATATCTGTCACACATTCGACCGGCGCTCCGGAGTAACCCGAGAAGTCTCCCAGGTCGAGCCGAGACATAAGTTGCATCGCGATCATGACTTCACCGCCGTGACACTGGTAGGCCATGTCGACGGCCTCCACTGACCCGGTGAGTACTGGCTCAGTCGACGCGGGACGGTAGGGTGAGCTCCACTCGTCCCTGGGCTGACAGCGGCCTGCCTCCGGCGTTCGGATACTGCGTTGTGCACCGCTCGTAAGTTCTATAAGTGCGACGTCGAAACGGCTTGTCCGCTGAGCGATGCGGCCCTGCATACGTCGACCATCGCACATGATCTCCACAGTGGGGTGTTCAGGCGGCAGCTGGTGTAGGACATGGGCGGCGGTGAGCACGAACCGGGAGGTTACGAAGAAGCCCGCTCCGAGTAGTTGCCCCTCGCCATAGAGCTGTACTACGTACCGCTGGTCGTGCGGACTCGTGCTTCCCTCGGAGTTCGTCGGCGTCTGGGTCGCACTCATCGCATCTAGGATAAGGGCCGCCGTGACGGACACCCGTCACCCATTTGGGTAGTTCCTAAAGGATGTCTCGTAACTCGGTGAAGGCGTTGCCCGGCAACGGTGCTGGTGTCACCCCGCGAGGATGATGTTGTGGAGGTGGGCGATGCCGGAAGCGGTGTCGGTCAATGTGCTGGC
>NZ_JBNCNZ010000036.1:0-10813 GCF_049847245.1 Micromonospora sp. DT68 | reverse complement strand
CCGGCGGCCCGGACCTCGTTCAGCCGGCCGCCGGGCGATGAGGCGGCTACCACGAGACCACCCGCAACTGCCGAGAACAGTGCAGCAGATCTTGGTGACCGAAGCTGTGCGCAACGCGCTGAAGCGCAGGCTGTTCCGGCGATCAGTCGTCGAACTGGGTCGGTTCGAGGCCCCACGTGTCTATGCCCTGGCGGGTGGGCGTCTAGTGACGTCGCAAATCGTGGCGGTCCACTCGTTAACGCGATTGTGTGGCACCTACGACCCAGATAGCGTGGGCGCCCAACGAAAGGCGATCATGAAGCGGGCGTTCTTGCAGCGGGACGATGTGCGCGACCTGGTGGCCGATCGGTTCGGGTCCGGTCGGCGGCTCATTGCGCTGGACCGGTTAACCGGCGGCAGCAAAAAGGGGGTCTACCGGCTCAGCCTGGACGACCAGACGACTGTGATCCTCTATGTATGGGCGGCCGGCGAGAACTACTGGCCGCCGTCGCCGGCCGTCCCGGACGACCCGTTCACTGACGCGTCCGGCGCGGAATTATTCGCCACCAATCACGCTGCTCTCGAAGCCGCAGGAGTGCGGATTCCACGGCTGCTGATGCTCGATCGCGACGGCCGCTACCTGGATACCGACGCTGCATTGATCGAGGACGTCGGTGCGGTAAGGCTGGAAACGCTGATGGAACGCGACCCGGCACGCGCCGCCACACCGCTGTCCACGCTTGGTGACGCCTTGAGACGCATGCACACCACGTTCGGCCCGAAGTACGGCAAGCTCGCCGCTATCGCCCGCGGCGAAGCACCTCAGCGTCGGCGCACCGAGGACATCGTTGTGGACCGGGCGCTCAGCCACCTGCACGCCGCAGCCGACCGAGACACGCGGCTGGCCGACGCACACGACCGGATCGTCAGGCATGTGCGTCTCCTCCGGAGCGCGGTTACGGCACGCGAGACATATGGGCTGGTACACGGCGAACTCGGCCCGGATCACGTACTCGTCACGCCCGCTGGCGAACCCGTCATGATCGATATCGAAGGCCTAGCGTACTTCGACGTCGAGTGGGAGCACGCTTGGCTACAGATGCGCTTCGGTGACGCCTACCCGCTACTACGCCCGGTCGATCTCGACCCCGACAGGCTGGAGCTGTACCGGTACGCGCAGGTGCTGTCCCTGATCGAGGGTCCACTGCGGATCGCGGACACCGACTTCCCCAATCGGCAATGGATGCTGGACCTAGCCGAGTGGAACATCACCAAAGCTCTCGGCGCCGTTTGACGGCCCTGGCGCTGATTCCGCTGGGCGCTTCCTGTGCTGGTACTCGAGACTGCTCGGCAGCAACCGGGGCGTGCTGCTCCAAGTCGGATCGCATCTCGGCCAGTGCCGGGGTCTGCTGGACCGATAGGTGACATCTGAGATCCTGTCGCCAACTTCCGGACGTGTCGGTGACAGCGCGGACCCCTCAACGCGTTGCCGTACTCCGGCATGTATGACTGCCGATCGGATGGAGCCGGAAGGTTCGAGCGGTATGTGGGGCCCGCTCATGCTGCGGGCCCCACATAGGACCTGGGTGCGACCGCGAACGGCCGCAGGGACCCTCGTACCGCCATGGTTGGTGTTTCTGGGATGAACGCCTGACCCGCCTGCGAACGCCTTGTACGCGCGGATGGACGTTGCGATTGCGTAGAATGTCGTTATATCGGCGTCTTCGCAGAACTTCATGGCATCCGCGAGACCGTATCGACCTTCTTTATCTTTCCTCTGGCTCCTGGTAGAAGTGCGGCATGCCCTCACGGCCTGTCACATCACTGTTGGATGAGAGCGGATCGCGACGTGCTGGCTCGCGGCTGTTGCACGGGGCGTGCCTCGCCGGGGCGGGCGGCACCTCGGGTTTCATGATCGGTCGACTGCTGCTCGCGGTGCTTAGCGCGGGCACCGATCCGGGGCAATGGCGCTTTTCGCAGCCGGTCAGGGCAACTCGTCGTACAGCACTGGAGGTGGCCAGAGGTGTCGGTGATCGAACTAGCGCATTGCGTGAGCCGGCATCTGCCGTTGCCGACGGTGTGACTCCAGACGTGTGATGAGCACACCTGCCGAGGTCGACCGCCTGCTCAGCGCCGCCGACGAGATCACCGCGCGGGCCGGCATCGGCCCGGACACCCGGGCTGCCGTTGAGCGGGCCGTTGCCGCTGCCCGTGGTCTCGGCGATCCGGGGCGTCTGCTGCATGCTCTCGGCCGCGCCACCCTGAACCTCTCTCAGGAACGGCTCGCCGCTGGCGGTGACGTCACTGAGCTGCGGGAACAGGCCGAGGAGGTCATCGCGCTCGCCGGCGATCTGCTCTCCGATCCGGACTGGCATGCCGACGCCGTGGTCCGCACCGTGCAGGCGGGCCAGATCCTGGCCGGCAGCGGGCTCGTCGATCGCGGGCGCGATGTCGTCGAACGGGTGTGGCGGTTGGTCGCGCCCCGGCCTGCCGACGGCCTCGACGCCCGCCGCGCTCGGACCGCGGCACTGACTGGGCTGGTCACCCTGCGACTCGAGACGGACCCCTCCGTCCTGGGACCGTTAGCCGCCGAGATGGTCGACCTCCAGCGTGGGCTCGCCCGCGACACCGGCGAGGCGGCCGCCGTGATCGACCTGGCGGACGCCCTCGGAATCTTCGCGCGGGTAGCCAGCACTCTGGGGCGGCCGGACCTGATGCGGGTGGCGCTGACCGAACAGTACTCGCTAGAACAGATGTTCCAGGGCTCCGGAGCGCAGAAGCGACTAGAGCGGATCGAGGCGTCGCTGGCGCAGCTGCAACAAGCCGCGCCGGAAAACCTGGTGGTTCCCGACTCGGGCGCGTGGCGGATACGCCGCTCCTACCTGGATCTGCTGGCCCAGCCCTCACCATCCGACGTTACCGCCGGCGGGTTCGCGGCGCGGCTGGCGGCGGAGTCGCGGGTGACCGGCGCCGCACCCGGCAACCGCCCGCCCGCTGACCCGTCGGTGATCGCCGATTGTGCCGCCCGGCTCGATCAAGAAACCTCTCTGGCCGACGCGGACCAGATCATCGAGGCCGACCGCGTCCTCGCCGAGCTCGCCGACGAGTTGAGCCTGTACGACGGGGCGACGTCGGACCCGGCCCGGGGGGACGTCCGGCGCCTCTGGTCCGCAGCCCTCTACCAGCGGGCGATGCTCCGGCACCGGATCGGCCACTGCGACGACGCCTGGGACCTTGCCTGGCTGTCCGTGGTCGTTGCCGTCCGGCGGCACGAGGGCCTGCTACGCGGGACCGCCACCGAGCGGGAGGCGCTGGCCGACGCGGTCACCCACATGGTCGACGCCGCCGTGGTCGCGGAAGCCACCGGACGTCACGAAGACCAGATCATGCTGCTGTCCGAGGTCATCGACCGCTGCGCGGACGCGGACGCGGCCTACCCACGGCTGCGTCGAATCCTCGGCACGGCCCTGCACAATCTCGCCGCCGCGCTGCTCGAACGCCGGCAGACGGCGACCGCGGCGCCCTTGGCCGAACATGCCTACGCCATCCGTCATGAGCTGGCCGTGCTGGACCAGCACGCAGCCTGGGAGTACGCGAACACCCTGCTGCTCACCGCCGCCCTCGCCGTCGACCGTCAGGACTGGCCAATCGCCGTCGAACGTCTCAGCGCAGTTGGGCGGCTGCTGGTTGCCTTACGGACGTACCCGGAAGCGATGGCCGGATATGCAGGACAGCTCGTCATCGAGGTCACCGCCCAGGCACCCGAGCTGGTGGACCGGGCCCGTGCCGCCGGCACCTGGCCATATCAGACTTGGACCCCTCAGGCGTAGCGCCCACACGTTCGGCAGCCCGCTGGGCGGGTCTACGGCAGCGTAGAGGTACTCTCCGAACCCGTCCCCGTCTGCCGCGAGCGCGAGCGCTAGCGCCCAGCCCGAAGCCGTCACGCCCGTACACCCGCAGAGTCTTCGCGTACCGCAGCAGCCCACGCAGCGCGACGAGCCGTCCGGCGCCGGCCAGGCACACCGCGCCGGGCACCGGGCGCAGAACCCGACGTGCCAGCGATCCGCCGTGACCGTCCAGGAGCCGGCTTCGGCATCCCAGATCCAGTGCGGCTTTCCTCGCCGGACCTCGTCGATGCCGAGCACCGCGACCGGTTCCGGCTCGTCCGGCAGCACGCTGTTCGCGTGAGTGGTGAACGCGGCCGCGACGATCGGCCAGGAGATGCCGTGGTCGCGGGCGGACTGCACGATGGTGCGTCCGCCGTCGGCGACCGCCGCCCCGGCCGTCTGCCGCAGTCGTGTGGTCAGTCGTGAATGGGCCGGGACCTGGGCGACCTGCTCGGTGAACGCCTGACGCGGACAGGCCGGCGTCGGGCAGTACCAGCGTCGTTTGCGCCAGCGCAGCCGCACTGGTCGACCGGCGACCGGCAGGTCCCGCGGCCGGGTCGTGGCCCACTGCTTCACCCGCACTGCGGGCAGCATCGTGCCTGCTCACAACCGGTGGACAGGCTCACCACCGGAACGCCCTCAGCGTTCAGCTCGACTCGTTCCACCACCAGAGCCGTCCAGACCCAACAGCTTGGTTGCGTCGTTGACCATGCTCGCAGCTCTTCACCTGTGACTATCCGAACTCGACGCTCAGATGATCACCAACGAGCTGCAGGTCTCGCCATCTGGGTCGACTCATAGCGGACGTGCTCGATTCTCGGAGATTCCGACGAGACGAGACCTATGCGAAACACTCCTTGTGAGTGCTGGGTCTGGAGGCGTATAAACGAAATAAGTCTTTCGTTTAGGAGTGCCGATGGAGCAGCAGGAGCCGGAACGCCGGGTGCGCGTGCAGGACGCGACCAAACTGCGGGCGCTCGCGCACCCTCTGCGACTGCGGCTGTTGCGCTACCTGCTGGCCGCCGGCCCGAGAACCGCAGCGCAGTGTGCCGAGGCACTCGGCGACACCGGGTCGAATTGCAGCTACCACCTGCGCCAACTCGGCCGTCACGGACTCATCGAACGAGCACCCGCCGAGGGGGTCAACCGGCGCGACCGGCCCTGGCGTGCCACCTCGACCGGGTTGGAGTTCCGGCCCGAGCCGGGTGACGTCGACGGGCAGCAGGCCAACGACGCACTTGCCGCACTCGAGCTCGACGAGGTCTTCGAGGCGCTGCAGCGCTACCAGCGCCAGCGGCACAAGCTGACGGACGAGTGGCGGGAGGGCGCGACCTTCCACACCTACACGCTCGCGGTCACCCCCGAGGAACTGCGCCACCTCACGCTGACCCTGGACGCCGTCATCCGACCCTATCTGCGTCCGGTGCGCCACGCGCCCCCAGCGGAAGCCCGGCGGGTCACTCTCAGTCTGCAGGCATACCCCACGCCTGAGTTCATCTGAGATGTTCACGCTGCTGCGTCACCGCGGATTCGCCCTGACCCTGCTCGCCGGGCTCTGCTCGAGCGTGGCGAGTTGGCTGCTGCTCACCGGGCTGCCGATCTACGTGTTCGGGGTGACCGGCTCGGCGTTCATCACCTCCGCCGTCTTCCTCGTCGAGCTACTGTGCGGCATCACGCTGGGATCCTTCGCCGGCGCCCTGGCCGACCGCTTCGACAGGTTCCGGCTCATGGCCTGCGTTGCGGTGCTACAGGCTGCGGCGGTGATCCCGCTGCTGGGTCGGCCCGAGCATCATCTGTGGATCATCTCGCTGGTCGCGGGCACCCAGGCGGTGCTGAGCCAGACGTTCGACTCCGCCCGCAACGCCGCGTTGCCGAACCTCATCGAGGCCGCACACCTGGTACGCGCCAACAGCCTGGTGGCGCTCACCATCAGCGTTGGGCGGCTCATCGGCGGTTCGCTCGGCGGATTCGCGATCACCCGCGAAGGCACCCGTTACCTGGCGATCGGCAGCGCCGTGGCCTTCGTGGTCGCGGCGGCGCTGATCGCCGTCGCCCCCCGAGCCGTCCAGCACGGCGCCTCCCCGCCGGAGCGTACGTCGTCGTTCCTCGGCGCCTGGCGGTCCGGCCTCGCGGCGATGCTGCACAACAGCACCGTGCGCGTGACGTTCCTGAGCGTGGCGCTGGGCGGCATCGCGCAGGGCCTGTTCGTGGTGCTCTTCGTGGTCTTCGTCAGCCGCGCGCTGCACGCCGACGGCACGCTCACCGGTGTGCTGCGGGGTGTCCAGGCGATCGGCGGCGTGGCGGGCGGGCTCATCGTCGGCACACTGGGCGCGCGGCTCAGTCCTCGACTGCTGATGAGCCTCGGCGCCACCACATTCGCCCTGGTCAGCCTGGTCATCTGGAACGGGCCGGCGGTGACCCGCCAGCCCGAGTGGTACGTCCTGCTGTTCATCCTGGTCGGCGTACCCGGCATCGCCTACAACAGCGGGGCGTTCGCACAGATCCAACAGAGCGTCCCCAACACCGACCTGGGTCGGGCGTTTGGCGGCTACTACGCGATCTACAACGCATCGCAAGGGCTGGGCATGGTGGCCGCCGGCCTGCTCGGTGACGCGCTCAACGTCGTGCTCGTGCTCAACGTGCAGGCCGCGCTCTACCTGGCCTCGGGCGCGGTCGCCTACGTGGGCCTACGCTCCGCCCTACGGCAGCGCTCAGCCCCGCGACAGCGCTCCACCGTCGACATTGGGTAGACCGTTCTCGATCAGAAACCGAACTCCACCGGCTCGCCACCACCCCACGCCACCGCAAACACCTCAACCCCTCCCAACTTCGAAGAACCCAGATGGACCTCGGTGACCCCCCCCGCAGCCAACGCCCAGGCAACGGCACCCTCTTCTCCACCACCAGACCATCGAGAGTGGACGCCGTCAGTCGCCCGGCCCCACCGACAGGTGCAGCGGGTCGACGCCGCCAGCCCGCGAAGAAATCGCACCAGCCGTGGTAGATGAGTTCGCGTTTCACGCTGGTGGTGCCCGGAGTGGCGCCGTCGAGTTCGTGACGATCTCCCACCACGCCCGTGGACGCAGCCGCAAGGGCTTCCTGAACGGTGACCTCTTCGGTGGATCCGAATGCGTCAGCGTTGGCGCTCGCGCGGAGGCGTAGCCGATGAGCGGGTGCCTGGGTGGCGTCTGCCACCATGCCCCCGTGCGGCAATATCCGAGCGAGTCACTGACCTCCGTGCTGACGGGCGCCGGCGTGGCGCTCGTAGGCCTGTTCCCGGCAAAGGATAAGGGCTTCGGCGCAAAGCTAGATGTGCTGGCGGCTTTGGTGGAGGTACATGGCGGGCGGGTAGTGAGCCGGCACATTCAGCGGCGGGGTGTCTCGCACGGCGGCGCGGCCAAGATGGCGTTGCCGTTGTCGCGGCGGACACTGCTTAGCCAGGGCAAAGCGCGCGAAGTCGCGCAAGCGTGCCGGGCCGCAGAGGTTGGTGTTGCCGTGTTCGTAAACCCGCTCACGGAACACCAACGAGCGGTCCTCGGCGACATGTTCGGGTGCTTGGTGATCAGCGGCGAGGACCTCTTCACCCCCGGTCGATGAGCGCCCGCAGACGCCGCTGATGGGGGAGATTTCGGTAGGCGCGAAGGCGTGGTGGGCGTAGGGGCGGAACTTGGCGTTTTCGTGGTGCCGGCGTCGGTGGGTCAACCAGGCGAGGATGTCGGCGAGCGCGTCCACCAGGGTCGTGATTTCTGTTCGGCAAGGGCCCGGTCAGCCAGGCTCAGTCGAACCAGAGCCTGGCTGACCAGGCCACGTGTGGCTAGGCGTTGCCGGATCGTGCCTTCGGCAGCGTCCGCTCGGCGGTCAGCGTCATGGCGCCGCCCTTGTAGGACACCCGGAACATGTGGCCGCCCACGTTCAGGACCCGCCGTTCCGGCATGGAGTGGAAGTTGCCCTTGATCGAGGCCCCGCTCATGATCGTCAGTACCGTGCCCGGGGTGATGGGCGCGCGGACGTCCAGGGTGAGTTCGCCGTCCAGCACCAGGGCACCCGTGGCCCGCACGCTCGTGTAGTCGCGGTCGCCGGAAATGGTGATGGCGAGGCGACCCGCTCGGCTGATGGTCACGTCGCCGCCGACCTTCAGGACGTTGCCCTGCGGAAGGTCGGTGAGACTAACGGACAATGCGGACGCCGCTTCCGCGGCCGACAGGCCGGGCTGCAACACGCCGCTGTTGACGCGGATGCTGCCTCCCACGAAACCGCTGCCGCCGAGCGTGCCGCCCTTGACGGCGACCGAGCTTGCGTGTGAGAGCGCGTTTGGTTTGTGGGTTGGTCGGGTGTGTCGCACAGTGGGTCCGGCCGATGGGTGTAGCTCGGTCGGTAGGCAGGCATGGATCGAGTGCGGCGGTACCCGTCTGACCTGACCGACGCCGAGTGGGAGATCATCGAGCCGATGCTGCCGTCTCCGCAGTGGATGGGCAGACCGGAGAAGCATTCCCGGCGGGCGGTCATCGACGCCATTTTGTACGTGGTGCGTACCGGTTGCGCGTGGCGGTCCCTGCCGGTCGACTTTCCGCCGTGGCAGACCGTGTACGCGGACTTCACGCGGCTGAACAGTCGGGGCGTGACCGAGCGGATCCTGACCGAGCTACGTGAGCAGATCCGGGTGGCTCACGGCCGTGACCCGGAGCCGACGGCGGGGATCATCGACTCGCAGAGCGTGAAGGGCGCCGACACTGTGCCGCGGGACTCCCGCGGTTATGACGCCGGGTAGAAGATCAACGGCCGGAAGCGGTTCATCGTCACCGACACCCTCGGGCTCCTGGTCACCGTCTGGGTCCTGGCCGCGTCCTGGCAGGACCGCGACGGCGCCAAAGGAGCCCTGCTCGCTACCTACGCGGCCACCCCGATCCGGCATGTCTTCGCCGACACGGGCTTCGCCGGGCGCCTCGTCGACTGGGCCCGCGACCTGCTGCGCACCACCGTCGAGATCGTCCGCAAACCCGCCGACCAGCGCGGCTTCGTCGTGCACCCCCGCCGCTGGGTCGTGGAACGGACCCTGGCCTGGATCACCGCCCACCGCCGCCTGGCCCGCGACTACGAAACCCACCGCGCAACGTCAGAGGCCATGATCCGATGGGCCGCCCTCGGCGGCATGCTCCGCCGCCTCACCCGAGGCGAACCCGCCACCCGCCAACAACGCCTCACCTTCAACACACCCGACTGACAGCAAAGTGAAACGCGCTCTCAAGCACAGCCGGATGGGCGGTTACCTCGCTCGTACCCATCTCGTCTACGGCGAGTGGCTGCGCCGCGAGGGCCGCCGTCGGGAGGCCCGCGAACAACTTCGCACCGCCCACGAGCTGCTGTCCGGTATGGGTGCGGAGGCGTTCGCCGAGCGTGCCGCCCGCGAACTACGCGCCACCGGTGAACATCCACGAAAACGCGCCGCTCAGCCGACCGACGCGCTCACCGCCCATGAGCTGCACATCGCCCGGTTGGTCGCCACGGGAGCGACCTCTCGGGAGGTCGGCGCACAGCTGTTCCTGAGCCCGCGCACGATCGAAGCCCACCTGCGCAGCATCTTCCGCAAGCTGGGCATCACCTCCCGCAGGCAGCTCAAAGAACTTGCGCTTCCTGATTGGGCAGGCCGCGGGTAGCACCGGCCGGCGGTGGGTCAGCGCCCGACGTGCTGCCATGAATCACGTCCTGGCAGCTGTCGCGGCAACGTCCCGGTGAGCATCTTGTCCTGCGGGGTGGTGTCACTATGGCGGCCTGGGTCGGCGACGCCGCCCGTGAGCCGGGCGACCTCGATTACGTCGTCACCCCGCACACCATCACCAGCGACAACGCCGACGCCCAGGCACGGCGCGACGACGCCAAGAACGTGGTCCGAGCCGACCCGGGTCCGGGGCTGCAACCAGACCGGATCACCGAGGCCGCGATCTGGAACATGTCGACGATCGACGGCGGGCAGGTGCGCCGGCCGCTGCGCAGCGCGCCTCGATCCACCGTCACGGTGCCCAACTTGATGCTCGACCCGCCCTACTGGGACCAGAAACCCCAGGCCCGGAGCGAGTAGAACCGCTGGCCCTCACGGTCGGCGACGCTGAACTCGCGGCCCGGCTCCGGGGCGACCCGGACCAGGGCGTCCACGCCGTGCGCCGGCGCTGGATCCGGGCCGTCCGTGCCGGCGGCCCGGGAGATCACCGCGAGCGCCACCTCGGTCCGCCGGCACCGCTGTTCGTCCAGGCCGGTGGCCTCCGCGTGGGCGGCCAGCGCCCAGTAGCGGGCGTAGTAGCGGGCGTAGTAGCGGGCGTAGTGGCTCAGCGTCGAGACGCCGGGGACCAGGATGTCGACGCCCGCCATGACTGGCGCCTCCACGGCCAACGGGTATCGGCCGGCACGCGCCGTCAGCCCCGGCTCGCCCCAGGCCGGGCCCTCTAAACGGCTATCGAGGATGCGATCACGGTCAGTGTCCCCTCGCTGACATTTCGCCATTGTCGCCCGTCCGGACCGCGTATCACATCCGCCGAGCGGGCGACCACTATGGATGGGGACGGTGCGGCTGCCGGCGGCATCGCCGAGCTGCATGTCCGCGGATGGAGGGAGCCACCGCGAGCATTCGCCGGTCGTCCTGTTGAGGCCGACTGCGGGCAAGGCTTAACTTCGGAACCTACTTTTGAGGTACCAGCGAAGAAGATCCAGATCAGACGTTTTCGGCCGAAGTCAACGGGTTCCTGCTGAACGACCTCGGTGAGCTTCTCGAGGAAGTCGTCGCACCAGCCGCGGGGCAGATACAACTCCCGGTCATGAGCGGTTTCTGCCCCGGCCTTGACAACCGTGCCGTCGCTCCAGTTGATGTCCACGGTGTCGCTAAGGGACGTCTCGTAACTTGGTGGTCGGTCCATGGTGGATCATCTTGGGGTGCAGGTGATCTCGGCGGCTCGCCA
>NZ_JBNCNZ010000035.1:0-13114 GCF_049847245.1 Micromonospora sp. DT68 | reverse complement strand
CACCCCGATCGTGCAGGCCATCCTCGTCCTCCAAGCCGCCGAGGAGGCCCGCTACCCACGATGAAAATGGCTCTATGTGCGCCGGTGGTAGTGGTTGCGGCGGGGGAGTTGGTCGGGGTCGAGCCAGGCAGGTGGGATGAACTCGGGGTGGCCGTCGCCGCCCAGACGCACAACCCAGTCGCCCGCATGGATGTGGCGGTGGTGGTGACCGCAGAGCAGCACCGCGTTGGCCAGGCTGGTGTCGCCGCCGTCGGCCCAGTGCCGGATGTGGTGGCCGTCGCACCAGCGGGGCGGACGGTCGCAGCCGGGGAAGGTGCAGCCGCCGTCGCGCAACACGAGTGCCCGACGGAGCGGGCCGGTGATGAGGCGGCGTTGCCGACCGACGTCGAGTGGTTGGCCGGTGCCGCCGAGGACGGCGGGCAGGATCGCGGCGTCGCAGGCGAGCCGACGTACGGCCTCGGGGGTGAGCTGCTGGCCGATGTCGAGAGCGCCGGCGCCCAGCAGCCGTGTCAGCTCGTCGTAGCTGGTGGTGACGACGATCTGGGCGACGTCGCCGCCGTTCTCGGGCAGGTCTCCGGTGCGCAGGGCGAGCCGGCACACGTCGGCGAGCGCGTCGTGGCGGCGCTGCCCGGCGGAGCGGGTGTCGTCCGGCCCGGAGGGCGTGGTCAGCGGGTCGATGGCGGCGCGCAACAGGGCGGCGGCCTCGGTGTTGAGGACGCCGGACAGGCGCAGCCGCCCGTCGGGTTGCTCGCTCACTGTCACATGCCTGTCGCGGGCCTCCCGCGACTCCTGTGCCCGCAGCGCCGCCTCGGCGGCCTGGTCGGCGATCTCCGGGGCGACGTGGTCGAGGATCCGGGTGCCGAGCCTACGCAGCAGGGCGGCGTCGAACTGCGCGGCCCAGTCGACGAGGACACCGACGGCCTTGTCGGCGGCCTCCGCGCCGGCAGCGCTGTGCACTGTCTCGACAGTGTCGGCGATGACCCGGACCTGCTCCACGGTGACCGCCCCGCCGGCCAGCGCGTCCCGCACACCGGTCGGCGCGGCGTCGAGCGCGGCGGCGAGCTCGACCAGACGGCGCGCGGCGCCGACACCGAGGCGCAGGCGGTCGCGCAGCCACACCGCCGTCGAGGACGCACCCTGCGTGGTGGCCGTGCCTCGACCGTCTAGCTCGCGTACGAGGGTCAGCTTGACCGCGGCGAGGCGTTGCTCCAGGCGGTGGGCGGCGTCCAGGGCGGCGACGAGGTCCCGCTCGTCGACGGCCCAGGTGGCGCGGTCGAGGCAGACCGCCACAGCGGCCTCTGCCTGCGCCAATGCATCGATCACCAACAAAGACTAGAACACGTGTACGACACTTTCCGGCGCGGCAAGTGCGCTGCCGGCGCGCAGGTCACCGGGCCACCGGATCACGTCGGTGCGGGGAATCGCTCTCTACCGTCAGACCGGCAGCTTGGTGGGCATCCGGCGCACGTGTGAATTCCCCGCCCGACGGGTGCGTGCTGCTCAGTGCTGGGCGCGCCACGCCTTGGCGCGCCGCAGGTAGCGCAGCACACCGGCCGGGCCGGTGGAAACGGGCCAGTCGTCGGTACGGAAGTAGGCGTCCGAGCCGCCGTCCAGGAAGATCACCGAGCCGCAGAGGAAGTCGGCGGCCGGCGACAGCAGGAACGCCACCCATTCGCCGACGTCCGCCGGCTTGCCACGCCCGCCGATCGGTACGGGCAGCCCTTCGACCGCCTCCTTCTCGCCCCGGGCGATCTGTTCGTCAAGCAGCGGGGTGGCGATGATGCCGGGAGCCAGGACGTTGACCCGGATGCCAGCGCCCGCCCACTGCGGCGAGACCGCGTTGCGCCGCGCCCAGCGTGTGACCGCCAGCTTGGAGCTGGCGTACGCGAACGGCGCCGAGCGCTTGCCGAACCGCCCCACCACGCGCAGTGCCTTGCCCGCGTCGCGGGCGAGCAGGGCGCGCACGGCGCGCTCCGGCACCATCGGGGTGAGCGTGACGGAGTTCGAGCCGAACACCACGACCTTGCTGTTGCCGACGGAAGCCAGCGCGGGCCGCCACGCCTCCAGCAGCTCCACCACGCCGAAGAAGTTCACCTGCTGCACGATCCGGTCCCGCCCGGGAATGCCGCCGAGCCCGGCGGCGCAGACCGCCCCGTCGAGCCGGCCCCCGGCGCGCTCCAACACCTCGGCCGCCGCCTGCGCGCGCCCCGTCGGGGTGGAGAGGTCGGCGATGACCTCAACGTCCCGCAGGTCCACGCCCACGACGGTGTGCCCGTCGCTACGCAACCGCTCGGCGGCTGCCCGGCCCATCCCCGAGGCGGCACCGGTCACCGCGTACGTACCCATGTCGGTTCCTCTTCCCTTCGGGGGCGGCCGATCGGACCCGGCCGCCCCGTCTCGCCGGATGGTGACACGCGGCGGTCGCCTTGACTGGCGATTGCGCCGATAGCTAGCTGATCGGCAGCGCAGTCGCGGCGGGGAGCCTGCCTGCGGCGTGCCGCCCCGCGATGTAGCCGTAGACGAGCCCCTGGCCGATGGTGGCCCCCGCCCCGGGGTAGGTGCGGCCGAAGGCGTTGGCGGCGGCGTTGCCGATGACGTACAGGCCGGGGACGGGATCTCCCGCGCCGGACAGCGCCCGGCCGAAGCCGTCGGTCTGTACCCCGCCGCAAGTGCCCAAGTCGGACAGCACGACCTGGACGGCGTACAGGGTGCCGGACAGGGGCCGCAGGTTCGGGTTGGGCGTCACGGTCGGGTCGCCGTAGTAGCGGTCGTACGCGCTGGCGCCCCGCCGGAAGTCGTCGTCGACGCCAGCGGCAGCGAGCTGGTTGAACCGGGCGAGGGTGGCGCGCAGCGTGTCGGCGTCCACGCCGATGGCGCGCGCGAGGTCCGTCGGGTTGCCGGCCCGGTGCGCGACGCCCGCCTCGTACCAGGACCGGGGCAGCGGGGCCCGGGGGAAATGCGCGCCGGCGAAGACGTAGCTGTTGCGATACCGCTGGTCGAAGAGCAGCCACATGGTCGGCAGCGAACCGCGCTCGCGGGCGAGGTCGAGCACCGTCTGGCCGAAGGTCATGTAGTCGCGGGACTCGTTGACGAAGCGGCGGCCGGTGTCGTCGACCATCAGCGAGCCGGGCAGGGACCGTTCGGCGAGGAGCACCTGTGGTGCGGCGTCGCCGACCGGCGCGACGGCGGGGAACCACCAGGCCTGTTCCATCAGGTCGGTGGTGGCGCCGGCCTCCTGCGCGGCGCGCATCCCGTCGCCGGTGTTGCTGTCCGCGCCGAGGCTCCAGTCCCGCAGGTCGGGGTGGTGGTGGGCGTGCCGCAGCGGCAGGTCGTGGTCGAAGCCGCCGGTGGCGATCACGACGCCTCGTCCCGCGCGTACCACGGATGTCGCATCTCCGTGGCGCACCTCGACGCCGACGACCTGATCCTCCTCGATCACGAGACGCTCCATCGACGTCTCGGTCCACACCGGGATGCCGGCGCGGCGGACACCGGCGAACAGGCCGGCGGCGATGGCCTGTCCACCGGCTGCGTACTCGCGGCCCAGCGCCAGGCCGCCGATGCCCTGCGCGATGCGGGTCGCGATGCGGGGGAGTGCGCGGCCGGGTGTCTTCGCCATGAGGTTGAGCCACTTGTAGTCCGCGCCGGTGACCGGCATGGGCACGGGTGCGGAGAGGACGGCGGGGCGCAGGCGTGCGCGGTCGGCGCCCAGGATCTTCAGGTCGAGCGGGCGGCACTCGCAGCTCCGCCCGACGGCTGCGCCGCCGGGCAACTCCGGGTGGTAGTCGGCGTAGCCGCGCGCCCAGAAGAACCGCATCGGGGTGGTCCGCGCGAGCATCTCGACAGTGGCGGTGCCGTGGTCGAGGAAGCTGCGCCAGCGCTCCTCGGGCGCGGTGCCTCCCACCACGGCCGCCAGGTACTCGGCGCCGCGCTCGATCGTGTCGCCGGAACGCCCGGCGGCCAGCACCGGGTTGGCGGGAATCCAGAACGCGCCGCCCGAGCGGGCCGTCGAGCCGCCCACCCACCGCGACTTCTCCACGACCACGACGGACAGGCCGGCCTCGTGGGCGCTGAGCGCGGCGGCCAGGCCGGTGCCGGAGCCGATCACGACGAGGTCGACGGTGGTCGACCGGGGCTGCCGGGGTACGGGCATCAGAGTCCCTCCCGTCCGACAGTGACAGCGACGGGCCGGGTGCCGGCGGCGACGAGCGCCGCGGTGCCCTCGGCGTCCAGGGGGCAGTGGGTACCGGTGAAGATGCTTGCGGCGCAGAGATTGCAGTGCGTGCACTGCGACCGGGTGGTGGCGTCCCGCTGAATCTTGTTGATCAGGTCGGGTTCGCGCAGCAGGGCGCGGGCCATCGCGACGTACTCGAAGCCGTCGTCCATGGCGGTCCGCATCCCGTCGAGGTCGGTGACGCCGCCGAGCAGGATCAGCGGCATGGACAACTCGCGGCGGAACTGGAGCGCGAGATCGCGGAAGTAGAGCGGCTGGTAGGGATAGTCGTGGAACAGCAACCGGCCGAACATCCGCATGCCGAGCCGCAGCACCGGCGGTTGGGGAGCGGCCATCGCGGCCAGCGGGATGTCGCCCCGGAACAGGAACATCGGGTTGAGCAGCGAGGAGCCGCCGGTGAGTTCGAGGGCGTCCAGGTGCCCGTCGGCCTCCAGCATCTGCGCGAACGGGATCGATTCGTCGAGGTCGAAGCCGCCGCGTACACCGTCGGTCATGTTCATCTTGGCGATGACTGCCACGTCGTCGCCCACGGCCTCCTTGACGGCGGCCAGGATCCGGCGCGAGAAGTCCGAACGATTGGCCAGGGTGCCGCCGAACTCGTCCTTGCGTCGGTTGATCTTCGGCGACAGGAAGGACCCGGCGAGGTAGGTGTGGCCCAGGTGCACCTCGACGGCGTCGAAGCCCACCTCGCGCGCCGCCGCGGCGGCCTGGCCGTGGGCGGCCACGATGCGGCGGAGGTCGTCGTGGGTCGCGGCGCGGTCGAAGCCCATCGCCAGGGGGTTGAACCGTAGAGACGGCGCGAGGGATGGCAGTCCGTTCGAGCGGGAGTTGGCCACCGGACCGGCGTGCCCGATCTGCGCGCTGACCTTGGCGCCGGTGGCGTGCACCGCCTCGGTCAGCCGGCGCAGCCCCGGCAACGCCTCCGGCCGCCAGTAGATCTGGCCGCGCTCGGTGCGCCCCTCGGGCGCGACCGCGAGGTAGGCGACCGTCGACATGCCGACGCCGCCCCGGCCCACGGCGGTGTGGTACTCGACCAGACGGTCGGTGACCAGGGCGTCTGGCGTCGCCCCCTCGAACGTGGCGGACTTGATGATGCGGTTCCGCATGCTCACCGGGCCGAGGGTGGCGGGGGCGAGCGGGTCGGGGGCCGGGGGCCTGGCGGTCACGGGGTGTCCTCCTGGGGGGTGGTGATGCGGATGTCGAGCCAGCGCAGCACGCTGTCGACGGCGTGGGCCGGGGAGTCGCCGGGGCGGTTGCGGGCCCAGTCGTACAGCGCGGCCTGGGCCGCCTCCCGGTAGGCGGTGGCCGCGGCATGGTAGACCGACTCGGGCGCGCCGGGCCGGCGCCGGGCGATCTCCCGGGCGAGGGTTTCGGTCCAGGGCGCGTAGGCACGTACGGCGTCCGTGGACAGCTCGGGCTCCTCCGCGACGATCCGCATCCAGTAGCCGCCCGCGCTGAGCACGGGAGCCTCGTCGGAGACGGAGGCGACCACGGCGGCGCGCAGGGCATCCGACAGCGGGGCGTCGAGGGGCAGCGCGCGCAACGCGTCGGCCAGCCGTCGGGTGGCCGCGGGAACACCCACCCAGGCGAGGGCGGCCTTCGACGGGAAGTGCCGCATCAGGGTACGGGCGCTGATCCCGGTGGCCGCGGAGATGTCGTCCCAGCCGGTGGCGCCGTAGCCGCGTTCCGCCCACAGGCGCAGGGCCGCCGCGCCGACCGCCTCGGGATCGAGCACGGTGGGTCGGCCGCGCCGGCGGGGTGCGTCAGGGGCAGGGGTGGCCATGCGGCGAGTTTAAGCTTTTTTGGCAAGAACCGCCAATAATCGGCTCCGGCCACCCTCAGCCTGTGGCGCGGCAGGATCTGGAAGCGCGCCAGGCCTGACCACCGCAGCGCGCCCGGGTCAGTGAACGAGACCGCCGCACGAGGCGCCGGGCACCTCGCACGAAGGCGGCCGTGCGCCCCGCGCGGCGGACGCGTCGTCAACTGCCGATCTTGTCCAGTTCGGCGAGGTCGTCGTCGGAGAGCGACAGCCCCGCACCGGCGACGTTTTCGCGCAGGTGCGCCACTGACGACGTACCCGCAATGAGCAGGATGTTCGGCGAGCGCCGCAGCAGCCAGGCCAGGGCGACCGACATCGGCGTGGTGGCCAACCTGGCGGCCACGGCCGACAGGGCCGCGGACTGGAGCGGGCTGAAGCCGCCGAGCGGGAAGTAGGGCACGTAGGCGACGCCCTGTTCGGCGAGCGTGTCGATCAACTCGTCGTCCTGGCGGAAGGCCAGGTTGTACATGTTCTGTACGCACACGATCGGCGCGATTGCCTGTGCCTCGGCGACCTGCTGCGCCGTCGCGGTGCTCACGCCGAGGTGCCGGATCAGGCCCTGCCGCTGGAGGTCGACGAGCGTCTCGAACGGTTCGGCCAGGGAGCCGGGTTGCGGGCCCTCGGCGTTGCCCAGTCGCAGGTTGACCAGGTCGAGCACCTCGACACCGAGGTTCTCCAGGTTCTCGTGGACCGCCCGGCGCAGGTCGTCGGGCGTGCGGGCAGGGGGCCAGCCGCCCTGCTGGTCGCGGGTGGCGCCGACCTTGGTGACGATGTGCAGCGATTCGGGGTACGGGTGCAGGGCCTCCCGGATCAGCCTGTTGGTGATGTGTGGCCCGTAGGCGTCGCTGGTGTCGATGTGGGTGATGCCGAGCTCGACGACCTCGCGCAGGACGGCGAGCGCGCCGTCGTGGTCGGCGGGCGGCCCCATGACCCACGGGCCGGCGAGTTGCATGGCGCCGTAGCCGAAGCGGGTGACGCTCAGGTCGCCAAGCGTCCAGGTGCCGCCGGGAAGGGAAGCGGGGGTACGGGCGTCGTCGGGCAGGGACGTGGAGCGCATGTGCAGACCTCGGATTCCAGGTGGAGTGCGACGCGATCAGTGCCGCGCAGGTGCCTGCTTCACTATGGTCGGGTAACTTCCTGACAGGAAGTAGGCACCTTGAAGTGCGTAACACACCAACAGGTGAGGAGTGGCTCGGATGGCGACGACGACGGCGGCCCAGCAGAGGGCACAGACCAGGGCGGAGTACGACGTGTTCCTGGCCGAGTGTCCCAGCCGCAAACTGCTCGACCGGATCTCCGACAAGTGGGTCACGTTGATCCTGGCCGCGCTGGGCAGCGACGGCTCCCACCGGTTCGGCGCAGACTGCACCGGCGAACCACGCCCGCTGCGCTACTCCGAGCTGTCGCGCCTCCTGGCAGGCATCAGCCAGAAGATGCTCACCCAGACGCTGCGCTCCCTGGAACGCGACGGACTGATCACGCGCACGGCGACGCCTACCGTGCCCGTCACTGTCACCTACGAGCTGACCGACCTCGGCCTCTCGCTGCACCACATGATGCGCGGCCTCAAGGGCTGGGCCCAGACGCACATGGACGAGGTGCTCCGCAACCGAGCGACGTACGACAGCCGCTCCTCAGCGGGATGACCGGGGCCTGTCAGCCCGCCGCGCCGACCGAGCGGTACACGTCCAGGGTCTGCCGGGCGATCGCGTCCCAGGAGAAGTGCTCCACCGCGCGCCGCCGGCCGGCCAGGCCGAACCGTTGGGTGCGCGCCGGGTCGGCGAGCAGCGTGTTGATGGCCGCCGCCAGGTCGGCCACGAAGCGGTCCGGGTCGAGCGGGGTGCCCGAGCCGTCGGTGGCCTGCTCGATGGGGACCAGCAGGCCCGTCTCGCCGTCGGCCACCACCTCCGGGATGCCGCCGGTGGCGGTCGCCACCACCGCCGTCTCGCAGGCCATCGCCTCCAGGTTGACGATGCCCATCGGCTCGTACACCGAGGGGCAGACGAAGACCGTGGCGTGGGTGAGCACCTGGATCACCTCCGGCTTGGGCAGCATCTCGGCCACCCAGACCACGCCGGACCGGTTGGCCCGCAGCTCGGCGACCAGATCCTGCACCTCGGCGGCGATCTCCGCGGTGTCCGGTGCGCCGGCGAGCAGCACGAGCTGGGTGTCCGCTGGCAACTCCCGGGCGGCGCGCAGCAGGTAGGGCAGCCCTTTCTGCCGCGTGATCCTTCCCACGTACACCACGCTCGGGCGGGCCGGATCGACGCCGAGCCGTTCCAGTACGTCGGTGCCGCCGTCCGGGGCGTACTGGACGGTGTCGATGCCGTTGTAGACCACCCGGACGCGGTCCGGGTCCACCTGCGGGTAGGCGGTCAGCACGTCGCGCCGCATGCCGGCGCTCACCGCGATGATCGCGTCGGCGGCCTCCATGGCGGTGCGCTCCGACCAGGAGGAGAGCGCGTATCCGCCGCCGAGCTGCTCGGCCTTCCACGGCCGCAGCGGCTCCAGGCTGTGCGCCGTCAACACGTGCGGCACCCCGTGCAGCAGCTTCGCTGTGTGCCCGGCCATGTTCGCGTACCAGGTGTGGCTGTGCACCACGTCGGCGCCGGCCGCGCCGGCGGCCATCTCCAGGTCCACGCCCAGCGTGCGCAACGCGGCGTTAGCGCCGGTGAGGCCGGGCGGTTCGGAGTACGCGGTGACGCCCGCCTCGGTGCGCGGCAGGCCGAAGCAGTGCACCCGCACGTCGGCGAGGCGGCGCAGCTCCCGGGCCAGGTACTCGACGTGCACTCCGGCGCCGCCGTAGACCTCCGGCGGATACTCACGGGTCAGCAGGTCGACGCGCAGCGGGGTGGGTTCCGTCATGACCCCGCACCCTAGTGCAGAAGACTCCCCGTACGAGTGGTGAAGTCCGACGCGGATGGATAGCGTCGTGGCATGGCTGCCAAGGTGCTCGCGATCGTCCTGGCGGGTGGTGAGGGCAAGCGCCTGATGCCGCTCACCGCCGACCGGGCCAAGCCGGCCGTCCCGTTCGGCGGGATGTACCGCATGGTCGACTTCGTCCTCTCCAACCTGGCCAACGCCGGCTATCTCAAGATCGTCGTGCTGACCCAGTACAAGTCCCACTCGCTCGACCGGCACATCACCAAGACGTGGCGGATGTCGACGTTGCTCGGCAACTACGTCACCCCGGTGCCGGCGCAGCAGCGTCGCGGCCCCTGGTGGTTCGCCGGCTCGGCCGACGCCATCTACCAGAGCTTCAACCTCATCAACGACGAGCAGCCTGACTACGTGATCGTCTTCGGCGCCGACCACATCTACCGGATGGACCCGCGGCAGATGGTGGAGGACCACATCGCCTCCGGCGCCGCGGTCACCGTCGCGGGCATCCGCCAGCCGCTGTCGATGGCCGACCAGTTCGGCGTCATCGAGGTTGGCGAGGACGGCCGGCGCATCCGGGCGTTCCGCGAGAAGCCCACCGACGCGGTCGGCCTGCCGGACGCGCCGAACGAGATCTACGCCTCGATGGGCAACTACGTCTTCACCACCCGGGCGCTGTGCGAGGCAGTCGAACGCGACGCGGAGGACAAGACCAGCAAGCACGACATGGGCGGCAGCATCATCCCGATGCTCGTCGAGCGGGGCGAGGCGAACGTCTACGACTTCCGTGACAACGAGGTGCCGGGCAGCACCGACCGGGACCGCGGCTACTGGCGCGACGTGGGGACGCTCGACTCGTTCTACGACGCGCACATGGATCTGATCAACGTGCACCCGGTGTTCAACATGTACAACTTCGACTGGCCGATCTACACCGAGCAGTTGCCGTGGCCGCCGGCGAAGTTCGTCCACCAGTGGGGTGAGCGGGTCGGCCGGGCTGTCGGCTCGATGGTCTCCCCGGGTGTGGTGATCTCCGGCTCGCTGGTGGAGAACTCGATCGTGTCGCCGAAGGTGCGGGTGCACTCCTGGGCGCACGTCGAGGGTTCGGTGTTGATGGAGGGTGTGGAGATCGGCCGCCACGCTGTGGTCCGGCGGGCCATCCTGGACAAGAACGTGTTCGTCCCGGAGGGCGCCGAGATCGGTGTCGACCTGGAGAAGGACCGGCAGCGCTACACCGTCTCCGACAACGGCGTCGTGGTGATCGGCAAGGGCCAGCGAGTCGAGCCGTGACCACCCGTACCCGTACCTGCTCCAGGAGGATCCCGCAGTGACCCATCCCCGTGCCGGCCAGCCCGCCCAGCCCGCCGACCTGGTCGACGTGCCGCGCCTGGTGACCGCCTACTACGCCGAGCACCCCGACCCGGCGGACCCGGCGCAGCAGGTCTCCTTCGGCACCTCCGGCCACCGGGGCTCCAGCCTGCGCAACGCGTTCAACTCCGACCACATCCTCGCGGTCACCCAGGCGCTCTGCGACTACCGGCGGGAGCAGGGCCTCGACGGGCCGCTGTTCCTCGCCCGGGACACCCACGCGCTCTCCGCGCCGGCAGCTGTGGACGCGCTTGAGGTGCTCGCCGCCAACGGGGTCACAGTGCTCGTGGACAGCCGCGACGGCTACACCCCGACGCCGGCGCTGTCGCACGCGATCCTCACCCACAACCGGGGACGCACCAGCGGCCTCGCCGACGGCATCGTGATCACCCCGTCGCACAATCCGCCGGACGACGGCGGCTTCAAGTACAACCCCACAAACGGCGGGCCCGCCGACACCGACGTCACCCGGTGGATCCAGGACCGCGCCAACGCGATCCTCGCCGCCGGGCTCAAGGAGGTCCGCCGGATCACCTACGCGCGGGCCCGGGCCGCCGACACCACAGGGGAGTACGACTTCCTCGCCAACTACGTCGACGACCTGCCGGCCGTGATCAACGTGGACGCGATCCGCGACGCCGGTGTGCGGATCGGCGCCGACCCGCTGGGCGGGGCCAGCGTGGCGTACTGGGGTGAGATCGCCGAGCGGCACCGGCTGGACCTGACCGTGATCAACCCGACGGTCGACCCGACCTGGCGGTTCATGACCCTCGACGGCGACGGCAAGATCCGGATGGACTGCTCCTCGCCGAACGCGATGGCGTCGCTTATCGCCGCACGCGCCGACTACCAGATCTCCACCGGCAACGACGCCGACGCCGACCGGCACGGCATCGTCACCCCCGACGCCGGCCTGATGAACCCCAACCACTTCCTCGCGGTGGCGATCGACCACCTGTTCCGTACCCGCGCCGACTGGGGTCCGGCCGCCGCCGTGGGCAAGACGCTGGTCTCCTCGTCGATGATCGACCGGGTCGCCGCCGACCTGGGCCGGCCGCTGCTGGAGGTGCCGGTCGGCTTCAAGTGGTTCGTGCCGGGGCTGCTCGACGGCGCTGTCGGCTTCGGCGGCGAGGAGAGCGCCGGCGCGTCGTTCCTGCGCCGGGACGGCTCCACCTGGACCACCGACAAGGACGGCCTGCTGCTCTGCCTGCTCGCCGCCGAGATCCTGGCCGTCAGCGGGCGCAGCCCGAGCGAGCACTGGGCGGAGTTGGCCGACCGGTTCGGCGCACCCGCGTACGCCCGCATCGACGCCCCTGCCACCCGCGAGCAGAAGGCAGTGCTCGCCAAGCTCTCCCCGGACCAGGTCACCGCCACCGAGTTGGCCGGTGAGCCGATCACCGCGACGTTGACCACCGCGCCCGGCAACGGCGCCCCGATCGGCGGTCTCAAGGTCAGCACCGAGTCCGGCTGGTTCGCCGCCCGACCCTCCGGCACCGAGGACGTCTACAAGATCTACGCCGAGTCCTTCCAGGGCCCCGACCACCTCAAGCGCATTCAAGAGGAAGCCAAGTCCCTGGTAGACCAAGCCCTGACCAACACCTGACCCTGCTCCTGCCCCCTACAGACTTCGTTGATCATGAAGTTGGCGGGTGGCGCTCGGCGTGGCGCGCCCGCTAACCCCATGATCGACGGCCGAAACCAGAGGTGGGGGACGCGGCAGGGTGTGGTGGGTGGGTGAGGTTCAGCGGCGTGGGGGCATCTCCCGGTCGTGGCTTCGCTGGGCTCCGTCGGGCAGCAGCTCGCGGAGCTGCTCGGGCAGGAACGGCAGGTCGAGCAGGGTCATCTTCAGCTGGTTGCGTTCCTGGTAGCGCTGCCGGTCGAAGCGCACCACCAGACCGGCGTTGCGGCGGTAGCTGATGTCGACGGCCCCCTCGGTCGCCGCGTCGCGGAACACCAAACCGTCCATCTCCACCACGACCGCGGACGAGTGGGGCTCCAGTTCGAGGCGGACCTTCTCGTCCGGCGACAGCACCACCGACCGGGAGATGCCGGCCATCGGCGCCGACGGCGTGATCACCACCGCGTCCGTCGCCGGAGAGATCAGCGGACCGCCGGCGGCATAGCTGTACGCCGTCGAACCGGTCGGCGTGCTCACCACAACGGCGTCGGCGCGGTAGTAGCCGTACTGCTGGCCATCGACGGCGAGGGTGGCGGTGACGAAACCCGACCCGGGCTGGCGGACCAGCGCGATGTCGTTGAACGCCACCACGTCGTCACCGCACACGTCGCAGGCCAGGCAGGCGTGCGACTCGATGGTGAAGTCCTTGGACAGCAGCCGGCTCAACGCCTCGGGCAGCGCCGGCGGCTCCACCTCGACGAGAAAACCGAGCCGACCCAGGTGTACGCCGAGCACCGGCTTCGGGTCGAGGACGGCCGAGCGCAACGCCCCGAGCATGGTGCCGTCGCCGCCGATGCTGATCAACGCGTCGGCGCGGGTGGCCACCTCGCACTCCGGCACCGGCTCGACGCTTGTCGGCACGCGGTGCCTGT
The DNA here is from genome assembly GCF_049847245.1 of Micromonospora sp. DT68. Classification (NCBI taxonomy): domain Bacteria; kingdom Bacillati; phylum Actinomycetota; class Actinomycetes; order Micromonosporales; family Micromonosporaceae; genus Micromonospora; species Micromonospora sp. DT68. The sequence continues at coordinate 263 of NZ_JBNCNZ010000035.1, read as the reverse complement.
CCTGCTCGCGCACCATCAGCGACTTGTTGTGGCGCGTCGCCCACCGTTCGATGATCTCGACCACCTCGGTGACATCCCGGGTGGGGTGCAGCACCAGTCCCAGCCCTGACATTCGTCCAGCTCACCACATCGGCGGGGGACGCGCCCGGCGTACCGTCGAAGGTGCGCCGACGGTCCGGGGACCGTCGGCGCCCCACGACGCCCTCACGGGCGGGGTCGGCCCGGGCGGGGGGGCAGCGGGGGGGCGGCCCGGGGGGCGGGGG
>NZ_JBNCNZ010000034.1:0-15980 GCF_049847245.1 Micromonospora sp. DT68 | reverse complement strand
CTGTGGGTGAACGCGATGACGTCGTCGCGTCCGTCGCCGGTGAAGTCGGTGGGTGACCCACCAAAATACCGCGCGGCGGCCGGTGGCGGCGTTCCGCAGTTGTCGCTGACCAGGTACTTCTGGTTGTACTGGCCGGGATACGGCGCGAGGGACACCCCGTTGATGACGATCGTCTGGCCGACCCCGTTGTAGAGCTGCTCGTAGTGCACATGCGGACCGGAGGAGTTGCCGGTGCTACCGGTGACGCCGATCTGCTGGCCCTGCTGCACGTAGGCGCCGTCGGGCACCGAGTAGGCGCTGAGGTGGAAGTAGTAGGTGGTCCAGCCGCCACCGTGGTCGATGACGATGTAGTTGCCGGCCCCGCTGGGCTGCGAGTACCGGCGGGCGACGCCGGCGGCCGACGCCACCTGGGGCGTGCCACCGGTGGTGCCGCCGTCCGCGCGGACGAAGTCCAGCGCCTGCCTCACCTCGGCGCTGTGGTGGTCGTAGGTCCACCGCTGTCCGCAGGGGAACGGCGCCTTGAAGTTCGGTGCGGCGAGCGCGGGAGAGGGCGTGCTCACCACGGCGGTCAGGCTCACCCCGGCCAGGCTGAGCAGTGCGACGAGGACGCGCCGGGCGGCGCTTGTCGGGAGTCTGGACATGGGGCGACTCCTATCGGGGTGGGCGGTCGCAGCGGTGTGCCGCGCGTCGTGGGCCGGTGTCGCCGATCGCCGATGGGCGGGCCTGGCAGTCGCGTCGGAGAGGGGCGCGTCGCGTCCCGAGCGGCGAGACGGTGGCGCTGAGGAGAAGTGAAACTGCAGGCTTCGGCGTCTGTCAATACCTACCGAGGCGGTCCTGTCCGCCGAAAATCTTCTTCAGTCCGGGCTCGGCCAGCCCTGCCGCGGCCGGCCCGCGGTCGCCGGGCGATGAAGATTTCTTGCCCCGGAGGGAAAGCGCCCGCAAGGTATTGACAACCGTGGAAGTCGAGCAGTTAACTCGCCAGCAATCGATTTCCCACCGCTCTCGGTCGCTCGGGAAGGGACACCGATGAGGCTCCGTGTCACCCGCTGGCTGGGCGCCACCGTCGCCATGCTCACCGCGATCCCACCGGCGACGGCCTCCGCCGCCACGCTGGCCGTTCCCGCGCCAAGCGTTGTCGACGCCTCCGCGTTCGCCGTCGCCGACGACAAGGGACCGACCGGATGGGACACCTACCGGCGGCTCGACCGCCTGCCCGAGCTGGCCGCAGGCACCCGTACCCATCAGTTCTCGAGCTTCGGCCGCGACGGCTCCAACGACGACGGCTTCGTCGGCACCTGGTCCTGCCTACGCCAGAGCGGCGGATGCGTGATCGCCGAGGCGCGCGGACCCGGCGAGGTCCAGTCGATCTGGTTCACCCGCGACGAAGGCGACGTCCGCGCCACCGGCTGGATCCGCATCGAACTCGACGGCGTCGTGGTCGTCCAGGCCGACCTTCAGGCCCTGGTGGACGGGCGACTCGGCAGTCCTTTCGTCGCACCGCTGGTCAGCAACGCCGACCAGACCTCCGGCGGCGTCACGATCAAGGTGCCGATGCCCTACCGCGACTCCATGCGGATCACCACCCAGAACAACCCGCTCTTTCACCACGTCACCTACCGCACCTTCGCCGATGCCGAGGGCGTGACCCGCTTCGACCCGGCTGACCCGGCCTCCGACGTGGTCACCCTGCTGCGCGCCGCCGGCACCCGTGATCCGAAGCCCGCGCAAGCCGGCGCCTCCACAGGCCGCGCCACAGTCACCGCGCCGGCACAGGGCCAGGTGTCGTTGGCCGGCCTGACCGGTCCACGGGCGATCACCGCGCTGCGGCTGCGCGTACCCGATGCGGCGGCCGGCGCGCCGACGCTCGCCGGCCTGCGGCTGCGGCTGACGTTCGACGGACGGACGACAGCGGACAGCCCTGTCGGGGAGTTCTTCGGCGGCGGGCTGGGCGAGCGCAACGTCCGATCCCTGATGTTCGCAATGGATTCCGCACCCGGCGGCTGGTACAGCGCCTGGTGGCCGATGCCCTTCCGCTCCTCCGCCGCCGTGACGCTCGTCAACACGACAGGCACCACTGTCAACGGGATCGAGGTCGAGGTGACGTCGGCGCCCGGCACCGAGTGGACGTCTCGGCTCGCCGCCGACGGCAGCGCGGGCTACTTCACCACCCAGTCGCGGCGCGCGGAGACGGTCGGCGGCAACGACTGGATCGTCGCCGATCAGTCCGGCCGGGGCCGGTTCGTGGGCGTCTCGCAAACCATGCGCGGCCACATCATCGGCGGCAACACCCGCAACTACCTTGAAGGCGACGAGCGGGTGTACGTGGACGGCTCGCCGACGCCGCAGATCCACGGCACCGGCACTGAGGACTTCTACGAGTCGGGGTGGTACTTCAACCGAGGCGAGTACAGCGGCGTCTTCACCGGCAACACCGCGCACCTGGTCCGCGGCGGCGGATGCGCCGACGAGTGCGACGCCGCCTACCGGCTGATGATCGGCGACGCGGTGGCGTACGGCTCCGCGCTGCGCTTCGGCATCGAGCACGGGCCGGCCAACGACATGCCGGCGGAGTACGCCTCGACCGCATTCCTCTACACCCAGCGCACCGTGACCACACGCCGGACCGACACCGTCGTCACCGGCGACGCCGCCAGCCGCGCCGCCCACGCGTACACCGACTCGTCGGCGACCCAGACCGCGCTCACCGCCAGCTTCGAAGGCGACGACGACAACGTCCCGCAGACCGCCCAGGTCCGCGCCACGACCGCACCCGTCCGCTTTCAGTTAGCCGTCGACCTGACAAACCAGGGGGTACGGCTGCGCCGCCACAGCGACCAGTCCGGCGGCTACCAGCAGGCGGCCGTGTCGGTGGACGGCGTACCGGCCGGGGTGTGGCTCCAACCCTTGGGCAACGACCGGCAACGCTGGCTGGCCGACGACTTCGTCCTGCCCGCGGCCCTGACGGCGGGCCGGTCGACGGTCACCGTCCAGCTCACCCCGGCCGCAGGCGCGCCGCCGTGGACCGCCGTCCGGTACCAGGCCGACAGCATGGTGCCGCCGTTCGCCGACACCACAGCCCCGGCAACGGTCGCCGGTCTCACCCTGGCCGGCGGACGCGTGCACGCCCCCGGCCTGACCTGGTCGCCCTCCGCCGACGACGTAGGGATCGTCTTCTACCGGGTCTACGCGTCCCGGAACCCGGGCGTGACGATCACCGCCGCCAACCTGGTCGGCACGACCCGTGCCACGGCGTTCCGGCACGGGCCGCTGCCGGCCGGCCAGACCCGCTACTACCGCATCGTGGCGGTCGATGGGTCGGGCAACGTCGCCGCGCCCTCGGCCGAGGTGTCGGCCACCACCCGGAGCCGCAACACCAGCGACGCCAACGGCGACCGACGCGACGACGCGATCGACTTCACGCGCGGCGCCACGGCCGACGTGTTCACCTCGCTCTCCGACGGCACCCGTTTCGTGCCGGACAGCCGACCCTGGAACGACTTCTTCGCCGTGGACGCGGAGATCCCTCTCACCGGCGACGTCAACGGCGACGGCCGCGCGGACATCGTCACCTTCACCCGGGGCGACAACGCCGACGTCTACGTCGGGCTCTCCACCGGTACCGGATTCGCCGCCGGGGTCAAATGGCACGACTTCTTCGCCGTCGGCACCGAGATCCCGGCGGTCGGCGACGTCAACGGCGACGGGCGTACCGACATCATCACCTTCACCCGTGGCGCCGCCGCCGACGTCTACGTGGCGCTGTCCACCGGCTCCGGCTTCGGACCCGGCGTCAAGTGGCACGACCACTTCGCCCTCGGCGACGAGTTCCCGGCGGTCGGCGACGTCGACGGTGACGGTCGCGACGACATCCTGACGTTCACGCGGGGTACGGCGGGCGACGTGTTCGTGTCGCTCTCCGACGGCACCCGCTTCGTGGAGGACGGCTGGAAGTGGCACGACAGCTTCGCCCTCGGCGACGAACTGCCCGCGGTGGGCGACGTCGACGGTGACGGTCGCGACGACATCCTGACGTTCACGCGGGGTACGGCGGGCGACGTGTTCGTGTCGCTCTCCGACGGCACCCGCTTCGTGCAGGACGCCTGGAAGTGGCACGACAGCTTCGCCCTCGGCGACGACCTGCCAGGGGTCGGGGACTTCAACGGCGATGGCCGGGCCGACGTGGTGCGGTTCACCCGCGGGCTCACTGCCGACGTGTACGTCTCGCTGTCCACCGGCGGCGGGCTCGGGGCCGCCAACCGCTGGCACGACCAGTTCGCCCCCGGCGTCGACCTGCCCCGCCCGAGCGTGTCGTGATGCGCGCCCGACGTGTCACCGCAGCGCTCCTGCTCGGAGCTGTCCTGGCAGCCGCCCCGGCGGTGCCGGTCCTGGCTGCCGTACCGGCGGCATCCGCCCTGACACCGGTCCCGGCGGCGGCCTCGGCCCTGTCTGACGACCCGGTGCGGTTCGAGGCCGAGTCGCTGGCTGTCGTCAACGCCACCGCGCCGGTCGGGGCGCAGGCCGACTGTTGCGGGGTGAGCTGGTCCGGCGGGCGGCAGCTGTGGTTCCGGGCTGCCCGCGCGGGGGACTCGGTGACGCTCACCCTGCCGTCGGTGCCCGCCGGGCAGTACGACCTCGGCGCGGTGCTCACCCGGGCCGGCGACTACGGCACGCTGCGTTTCGCCGTCGACGGAGTGGCTGTCGGCCAGCTCTTCGACGGGTACGCCAGCACCGTGCAGCGCGCCGGCGCGGTGCCTCTGGGCTCGGCGTCGCTGCCCAGCGGCACGCACCGCCTCACTGTCACCGCCACCGGCAGGTCCGCGCCATCGACCGGTTTCTTCGCGGGGCTCGACACTGTGACGCTGCGCCGCGTCGGCCCGCTCGCGGCGGTCACCACGACGCCGTACGAGACGGCCGGTGAGACGCCGTCGCGAGGCGCGTCGACCCGCGTCTACGACCCGAGCGTGGGCGAGTCGACGACCTGGTACTACAACGACCACACGCTGGCGCGGCACCAGCAGACCGGCGTGTGGCACCTGTTCGGCATCACCCACGCCGAACCCGGAGCGCCCCAGGACGAGAAGGTCTTCGGGCACGCGACGGCGCCGAGCCCGACCGGTCCGTGGACGAAGCAGCCGGTGGCCCTGATCGCCGACCCGGGCGCGGGAGAGCAGTGGATCTGGGCTCCGCACGTCGTGCACCACGACGGCGTCTACTACATGTTCTACGCGGCCGGTAATCCGGACTACACGCGCTACCGCATGCACCTGGCCACCTCGACCGACCTGTTCACCTGGACCCGCAGCTCGGCCAACCCGCTGTTCACCGACGGGTGGGAGGGCCGCGACCCGATGGTGACAAGGGTCGGCGACCGCTGGGTCATGTACTACACGGCCACGTCGAGCCCGTCCGGAGGCAACCACGTCGTGGCGTACCGGACCAGCACCGACCTGCGGTCCTGGAGCGCCCGCGCGGTCGCCTACACGTCGCCGTACACAGGTCAGGCGGGTGGGCAGACGGAGTCGCCGTTCGTGGTGCGCCGGGGGGACTGGTGGTACCTGTTCGTCTGCTGCGACGGCACGGACTACGGCGCCGCGTACCGGCGGACGGCCGTCTACCGCAGCCGCGACCCGCTGCGGTTCGACGGCGCGGAGAAGGTGGCGGTCCTGGACGCGCACGCCGCCGAGGTCGTGGTGGACGGCTCGACCTGGTATCTCAGCCACGCCGGCTGGGGCCAGGGCGGACTCTGGCTGGCGCCGCTGACCTGGCAGACGCAGGTGGTGGCGCGCGGGTACACGGTGGCCACCGGGTTCCTCCGCGCCGACGTGCGGACCTGGCCCAACGCCCGGATCGCCGAACTGGCGGTGGACCCGGCCGGAGCGGGCAACTACCGGCCCGCGCTGGACTCGTCGCACCGAGGCACGGGCCCGTACCTCGCTGTGGGTCGGTTCGACGTGACCGACCGGGCCGGCGCACCGGCCCGGGTCGACGTATCGGCCGACGGCTCCCGGATCAACCTTGTCGGCATTCCGTTCGGCGACGAGCCGGTCACCGCCGACTGGCTGCTCACTGTGGCGCCCCGATGGTCCGGCCCCGGGTTGCAGAGCGACATCACCTGGTCGGTCAACGGGTGGCCGACGGCGGCGGTGTGGGAGGTGGCGTTCAACGTCGACGGCGCGTCCCCGACGGTCGGGGATCCGGCGGTGGAGGCACGACCGACAGGTGACGTCACCGGAATGCCCCGGTGGACGATGTCCACCGGGGCCGGGCTCTCGGTGGTAGCGGTGCACAGGTGGGGGTCGGCCTGGCGCGGCGACAACACCTGGTACGACGCCGGGCACGCGATGGCGGCCTGGCAACCGTTGTGGCGTGCGGGTGGCCTGTCCTGGGGGCCGGGACAGTATCCGGGAGGCACCTGGCGGCTGGTCGGAAGCGGCGTCCGGCGGGACGTCGCGTTCGCCGACGCCGCGCACGCCGCGATGAACGCGGTCCCGTGACCGCCGTGAACATCGGAGACCCGCCGCGCGCGGAGTCGGACACGAGCGGGCCGGTGGTGGTCGCCATGACCGGCGTGGCGAAGAGGTTCGGCGGTGTGACGGCCCTGGACGGCGTCGCCTTCGACGTGCGCGCCGGTGAGGTGCACGCGTTGCTGGGGGAGAACGGCGCGGGCAAGTCCACCTTGATCAACATTCTCTCCGGCGTCATCACCGACTACGACGGTGAGGTCGCTGTCGACGGAACGCCGGTACGGTTCGCCGGTCCCGCCGCCGCCCAGGCCGCCGGCATCGCGACCATCCACCAGGAACTCGACCTGGTGCCCGCCCTGTCGGTGGCCGACAACCTGGTGCTCGGACGGGAACCCCGGACGCGGTTGCGCACAGTCGACCGGCGGGCGGCCGTCCGTACCGCGCAGGAGCACCTGGACCGGCTCGGGGCCGACATCGACCCGCGGCGGCCCGTGGGGTCGTTGCGCGTGGGGGAGCAGCAGCTCGTCGAGATCGCCAAGGCGCTCGTGCTGGATGCCCGCGTGCTCGTCATGGACGAGCCGACGGCCGCGCTCGCCGACGGGGAGGTACGGCGGCTCTTCGCCACCATCGACGGCCTGCGCCGACGGGGCGTCGGCGTCGTCTACATCTCGCATCGGATGGAGGAGATCGAGGTCGTCGCCGACCGTGCGACGGTGCTGCGCAACGGTTCGGTCGCCGGTGTCGTGCCCGCCGGGCGGACGGACCGGCGGCGGATCATCGCGATGATGGTGGGCGAACGGGCAACCTCGCTGTTCGCGCCCGGAGACGCGGACAGCCCACGCGGGACCGTGCGCGAGCCACTGCTCGACGTCACCGACCTGGCCGTGCGGCCCCGGGCGCCCCGGCCCGGCCGCTGCGAGCCGGACGGCATCAGCCTGACCGTACGGGCCGGCGAGATCGTGGGCCTGGCCGGCCTGATGGGAGCCGGCCGCACCGAACTGCTGGAAACCCTCTTCGGCGCCGGTCCGCGTGGCCGGCGCAGCGGCGCGATCCGGTTGAACGGCAGCCGGTACGCGCCGAGGCACCCGCGCGCGGCGCTGCGCGCAGGGGTCGGCTTCGTGCCCGAGGACCGTCGCCGCGCCGCACTCGTCCTCGGACATCCGGTCGGTCGCAGCATCATGCTGACCGCCCTGGCAAACGTGACGACCGCAGGATTCGTCAGCCGCAAACGGGAGCGCTCCGTGGTCCAGCGGACGATCACCGAACTGGCCATCAAGACGTCGTCGGCGGCCACACCCGTCGGCGCGCTCTCCGGCGGCAACCAGCAGAAGGTCGTCTTCGCCCGGCAACTGCTCGCCGAGCCCAGGCTGCTGCTGCTGGACGAGCCGACCCGCGGCGTCGACATCGGCGCGAAGGCCGAGATCTACCGACTGCTGCGCCGGCTCGCCGGCGAGGGCATGGGCATCCTGCTCGCCTCGTCGGAGCTGCCCGAACTGCTCGGTGTCTGCGACCGCGTGGTGGTGCTGCGCGGCGGTCGCGTGGTGGCCGACCTCCCCACCGGCGGCTGCACCGGCGAGGACATTCTCGCGGCGGCGATGGGCGGCGCGACCGCTGGAAGGGATGAACGATGACCGACGTCCGCGTACCGCCGCCGGAGCCCGCCGTGACCGAGGTGCCGCCCGCCGCCGGCACGGTCGGGTTGCGAGGCACCGCCGCCCGCTGGCTGCGCCGGCCGCGCAGCCGCCGCGAACTCGTCGAACGCCTCTTCGCGGTGCAGAGTCTCTTCGCGTTGCTCGTGGTCTTCGTCGTCGCGATCCTCGCCTCACCTCGACGCGACGGCGAAATCCTCTTCCTCACCGCCGGGAACCTCGGCAACATCGTCCGCGCGGTGTCGGAGATCGGCATCATCGCGATCGGCATGACGTTCGTCATCCTGCTGGGAGGCATCGACCTGTCGGTCGGCGCCATCCTCGGTCTGTCGGCCGTCGGCACCGCCACCCTCCTTGTCGACACGGGGTTCGGCATCGTGCCCGCGGTGGCCGTGGTGCTCGTGATCGGTGCGCTCTTCGGCGCCGTGCAGGGGTACGCCGTAGCCCGCCTCGGCATCCAGTCGTTCATCGTCACCCTCGCCGGCCTCCAGGTCGCGCGGGGCATCGCCCGGATCTGGTCGGGTGGCCTGGGGATCCCGATCGCCTACGGCGACGGAGCACACGAAGCCCCGCCGGCCTTCGAACTGCTGAACGGCTCCCTCAACGGCGTGCTCCCGGTGCCGGCGGTCCTGTTCGTCCTGATCGGGATCGCCGCGATCGTGGTGCTGCGGACGACCGCGTTCGCCCGGCACGTCTACGCGATCGGCGGCAACGAGAAGGCGGCCCGGCTCTCGGGTGTCCCCGTCACGCGGATCAAGGTCGCCGTGTTCGCCGTCGCCGGCCTTCTCGCGGCGGTGGCCGGCGTGATCCACGCGGGACAGCTCAACCAGGGCAGCCCCAACGACGGCGCCGGATACGAGTTGGACGCTATCGCCGCTGTGGTGATCGGCGGGACGAGCCTGGCCGGCGGCTCCGGCTCGATGGGCGGCACCCTTGCCGGCGCGTTGCTGCTCGGCATCCTCAACAACATCCTCGCGCTCAACAACATCGACGCCAACGTCCAACTGCTGATCAAGGGACTGGTGATCGTGCTCGCGGCGGCGCTGCAGAAGCTGCGCCACGGCATCGCCTGACCGAACCCACACCGAGGAGCCACTGCCATGCACAGACGAACCGTGCTCGCGTTGCTGGTCGCCGGCGCGCTTCTGACCACCGCGGGATGCACCGTCGAGAAACCCTCCGACGACGCCGGCTCGGCCCGCGCCTGCGGAACCGGCAAGGACTTCCTGATCGGAATGTCGCAGGCCAACAACGCCGAGCCGTACCGGCAGGTGATGAACAACGACGTGCAGACGGCCGCGAAGGCGGTTCCCGGCTTCCGCGTCGTGGTCTCCGACGCCGCGCAGGACAACAGCAAGCAGGTCGCCGACGTGGAGAACTTCCTCACCCAGAGGATCAACCTGCTGATCATCTCGCCAAACGAGGCCAAACCGCTGACCGCCGTGGTCAAGAAGGCGTACGACAAGGGCATCCCGGTGATCGTGCTGGACCGCAAGGTCGAGGGCGAGGCGTACACCGCGTTCATCGGAGGGGACAACGTCGCCATCGGCAGGGCGGCCGGCGAGTTCTACGCCCAGACGCTGCTCCCCGGCGGCGGCAAGGTGATCGAGATAGCGGGGCTCCCCGGCTCGACGCCGGCGGCAGAGCGCGCGAAGGGGTTCCGTGAGGGCATCGCCGGCAACCCGAAGATCGAGATCGTCGCCTCCCAACCCGGGGACTGGCTGCGTGAGAAGGGGCAGTCGGTGGCGGACGCCCTGATCAAGGCCCACCCGGACGTATCGGCCGTCTACGCGCACAACGATCCGATGGCGGAAGGCGCCTACCTCGCCGCCAAGGCGGCCGGGCTCGAACAAAAGATCAAGTTCACAGGCATCGACGCGTTGCCGGTGCCCTCCGGCGGGATCAAGGCCGTCGAACAGGGCCGCCTCGCCGCGACCTTCCAGTACGCCACCGGTGGCCGTGAGGCCGTCGAACTCGCCCGGAAGATCCTTGTCGACTGCGCCACGGACGTCCCGCGCGCCACCACGCTCGACACAACGCGGATCACCAGCGACAACGCCGCCGAGGCGTACGCCAAGCTCGGCGGTCTCTGAGTACGCACCGCCGGCCTGGTCGCTTCGCAGCAACGACTGCCCGACCCGTCAACCGCCCGACAGTCAAGGGAGCCGCCCTGTGACCCGTTACATCCTGCCCGTGCCGGTGCAGCCGCCGGCCGCCCCGCCGCGCACCGTCTACACAGTGGCGAGCGGCGACTTGCGGCTGAGCGCGAACGTCACCTGCTGGCCGACACAGCGGCAGCTCGAAGAGGACCTCTCCGCCGCCGTCACCGCGCTGGGCTGGCACGTCCGGCGCGGCCACGACGTCGACGCGGTCACCGGCCACGGGTTCATCGCCAGCCAACGCGCAGGAATCGAGGTGTTCCGGACGATCCCGCCCGACGCCCCGCTGATCGTGGTCGAGGCGGTCTGGCAGTACAGCCACCACGTGCTGGCAGGGCTGCGCGCCCACCGGGGGCCGATCCTGCTCGTCGCGAACTGGAGCGGCCAGTATCCCGGTCTGGTGGGGCTGCTCAACCTCGCGGGCAGCCTCACCAAGGCGGGCGTGCGGTATTCGACGCTGTGGAGCGAGGACTTCACCGACGAATGGGCGCGCGACGGCTTGAAGAAGTGGCTGGAGACCGGCGAGGTGGTGCACGACGAGAGCCACGTACGCCCCCTGCCGGCGCTGCCGCCGGACGCCGAGGTCGAACTCGGCGTGGCGCTGGCCCGGCAGCTCGTCTCCGAGCGGGCCATCATCGGTGTCTTCGACGAGGGCTGCATGGGCATGTACAACGCCATCATCGACGACGAGCTGCTCAACCCGCTGGGCATCTTCAAGGAACGCCTGTCGCAGAGCGCACTGGTGGCGGAGATGGCGCGGGTACCCGAGCCCGAGGCGCAGGCAGTGCTCGCCTGGCTCGACGCGGCGGGAATGACGTTCCACACCGGCGTCGACGAGGCCACCGAACTGACGCACGCGCAGCTGCTCAGCCAGTGCAGGATGTACGTGGCCGCGCTGCGCATAGCCGACGACTTCGGCCTGGACGCGGTGGGAATCCAGTACCAGCAGGGCCTCAAGGACACCGTTCCGGCAAGCGACCTGGCCGAGGGACTGCTGAACAACGTGGTGCGCCCCCCGGTGACCAGCCGCGACGGCTCACGGGAGCTGTACCCGGGTGTGCCGCTGCCGCACTTCAATGAGGTCGACGAGGGCGTCGCGGTGGATTCGTTGGTCACCAACCGGATCTGGACCGCGATGGGCCTGGACCCGGCCACCACGCTGCATGACATCCGCTGGGGAGAGCAGTACGGCGAAAGTTTTGTCTGGGTCTTCGAGATCTCCGGTTCGGTGCCCGCGTCGCACAACGGTGGTTACGACCGGTCCTACAGCATGCGTCAGCCGCCGATGTACTTCCCGCTCGGCGGTGGCACCCTCAGCGGGGTGTCAAAACCGGGGGAGATCGTCTGGTCGCGGGTGTTCGTCATGGACGGCGCGCTGCACGTGGACCTCGGTCGCGGCACGGTTGTCGAGCTGCCCGCGGCCGAGACGCAGCGCCGGCTCGACGCCACGAATCCACAGTGGCCGATCATGCACGCCGTGCTGCACGGCGTCGGCCGCGACCAGTTGATGGCCCGGCACAAGGCCAACCATGTCAACGTCGTCTACGCCCCCGACGCGCTGATCGCCGACCGTGCGCTGCGGGCCAAGGCGGCCTTCTTCGCCGAGTTGGGCGTAGCCGTCCACCTCTGCGGTGACGTGCGGATATGAGCGGCCGGTCTCGTTTTACGGGCCGGTCGTGCCGCGGCGCCGAGGGCTGTCGTCGGGGCGGTTCGGCTGCCCGGGGGCCGAACTCTCCCGTACCCGCAGTTCGGTGCGCAGGACGACTGTCGAGGGCGCCTTCGCCGGGTCGGCGATCCGCTCAACGAGCAGCGAGGCAGCCGTACGACCCAGGTCATAGGTGGGTTGGGAGACGGTGCTCAGTGACGGCCGGACCAGGTGCGCCCACGGAATGTCGTCGAACCCGACGATGCCGAACCGGTCCGGTACGTCGATGCCGTTGTCGACAAGACATTCGACAGCGCCCACTGTCATCAGGTTGTTGGCCGCGAACACCGCGTCCGGTGGCTCGCCGGTCTCCAGCAACGAGGCCATCGACCGGTACCCGCCGTCCTCGCGGAAGTCGGCGTACTGGATCAGGTCCTCGTTCGTCGAACGCCCGCTCGCCTTGAGCGCCTTCTGGTAGCCCCGCAGCCGCTGCATGGCTGTGGAGATCCGGCGCGGGCCGGTGATGCAGGCGATCCGTCGGTAGCCGCTGCGCACCAGGTGGGTCGTCGCCTGCTCGGCGCCGTGGATGTTGTCGACGAGCACTGTGTCCACGTCGACGCCGCGCGGTTGCCGGTCGATGGCCACGACCGGGATACCGGCCTGCACCAGGCGGCTGATCAGGGCCGGCCGCCCGGACGAGGAGATGATCACCCCGGCCATCCGCTCGGCGAGGGCCGCCGCGACGTACCGGGCCTCCTTGTCCGGGTCCTCGTCACCGTTGCACAGCACGACCGAGAATCCGGCCTCCTGTGCGACGTCCTCGACGCCACGCACCATGGAGGTGAAGAACGGGTTTCCGATGTCGGAGATGATGACCGCCCAGAGACTGGTCCGGCTCCGGCGCAGGCTGCGGGCGACAGCGTTCGGGCGATAGTCGAGATCCTGTGCGGCCTGCCGTACGCGGGCGGCCAGCTCCGGGTCGACGGAGTCGCGTCCGTTGAGCACCCGGGAGACGGTCGCGGGCGACACGCCTGCCCTGCGGGCCACATCGTAGATGGTCGTCATCCCGCCCCCATCGTTGTCGCCCAGGCCAGGACGACCGGTTTGCCATCGGGTCGCCGACCCCAGGTGTGCTCGCACCTCGGGAGATCGCTCGGAATCCTATACAGAGGAAGCAATCGATTTCTGGTCGGGCCCAGGCCGTTCCGGATGCCGAACTCCGGAGGTATTGACATCGATGCCGGTGACTACAACACTCGTCAGCAATCGATTTCCCGCTCTCTCGCGTGCCGGGTGGCCCCGTTTTCGGACGGCCGGACCGGCGCCGGCCGACGCGGCGCCCACGGGGCGGGGCGTCAGCTGGCGAACCACCTTCCGGTCGCACACCTGACGTCCCTGAGGAGCATTGTGAGACGACGTTCGCTGGCGATGCTTGTCGCCCTCCTGACCGCAACGGCAACGGTCGCGGTCCCTGCGCCCGCTGCTGCCGTACCGATCGACACGCTCGCTTGTCCGTCCGTCCCCGCCACCCACGACCCGGCCGTCATCCTCGTCGTCTACCGGGTGGCCCGGTCGTACAACGTGAACGACAAGGTCATGCTCTCGACGTTCGAGGCCGGGTGGGTCGAGTCGCACATGAACAACCTGCCTTGCGGCGACAAGTCCAGCCTGGGTGTCTTCCAGCAGCGCTGGGACTACGGCTGGGGCACGCCGGAGCAGATCATGGACCCGGTCTACGCCACCACGCAGTACGTCACCAGGGCGATCACCTGCGACCGTAACAATCCCGGCTACACGGCCGGCCAGGTCGCCCAGTGCGTACAGCGGTCGGGGTTTCCCGATCGGTACGACCAGGCGGCGGCGACGGCGCGAACGTTGCTCAACCAGGCGGCGCGGACCCACGGCATGACCGGCGGCGCACCGACGGACGTCAACGGCGACGGCCGCGACGACGTCCTCACCTTCACACAGAACGCCGCCGCCGACGTGTACGTGAGCACCTCCACCGGCAACGGCTTCGCCGGAACGTCGGTGAAGTGGAACGACTTCTTCTCCATCGGTGGGGAGACCGCGTCGACTGGTGATTTCAACGGCGACGGACGGGACGACATCGTCACGTTCGCGCACAGCAACACCGGTGACGTCTACGTGGCCTTGTCGACAGGGTCGGCGTTCACGTCCCCGGGCAGGTGGCACGACTGGTTCGTCCCTGGCGCGGAGATCGCCGCCGTCGGTGACGTCAACGGCGACGGCCGCGACGACATCGTCGCGTTCACGCACAACGCGACGGCTGACGTCTACGTGGCGTTGTCGACCGGGTCGTCGTTCGCCGGCACCGCCGTGAAGTGGCACGACTACTTCTCCATCGCGGGGGAGTTCCCTGCGCTCGGCGACGTCAACGGCGACGGACGCGACGACATCATCACGTTCACCCAGGGCCCCGCATCGGCCTCCGACGTGATCGTGGCGCTGTCCAACGGCGCCTCGTTCGGGGCGCCGCAGAAGTGGCACGACCTGTTCGCCGTCGGCGCCGAGCAACCCCGCGTCGGCGACATCAACGGCGACGGACGCGACGACATCGTCACGTTCACCTGCAACGCCGACGCCGACGTCTACGCCGCCGTCTCGACCGGCTCCGGCTTCACCGGCACCACTGTGAAATGGCACGACTTCTTCTGCCTACCCGGCGAGTTCCCCTACCTCGGCGACGCCAACGGCGACGGCAGAGAGGACCTCATCGTCTTCACCAAGGGCGCCACCAATGACGTCTACGTCGCCCTGTCGACCGGGACCACGTTCGGTCCCAGCATCAAATGGCACGACTACTTCGGCCTGAACGGTGAGGTAACCCTGTGATGTCACGACTGGTGGCCCCGGTGGCCGGAACACGACGGCGGCGGCGTGGTGGCGTCGCCCTGCTGGCCGCGGCGCTCGTCGGCGCGGTGGCGGTCACGCCGACGCCTGCGACCGCGACTCCGCCGGGCCGTAGCGACCTGGACGCGGCCTTTGTGCGGGCGGCGCAGGAGTACGACGTACCCCGGGACGTCCTGGTCGCTGTCGGCTACGGCGAGTCTCGGCTGGACGGCCACGACGGCAAGCCGAGCCAGGCCAACGGTTACGGGGTGATGCACCTGGTGAGCAACCCCACCCAGCACACCTTGGAACGGGCGGCGACGTTGACCGGTGAGCCGGTCGGCACGCTGAAGACCGTCACCTCGGCGAACATCCGTGGCGGCGCTGCCGTGCTGCGCGACCTGGCCGACGCCGAGGGGTTGACCGCGGCCGCCCGGGACCGGGTCACCGCCTGGTATCCGGTGGTGGCGAGGTACGGCAGCGCGGCGGACGACGCGACCGCACGCCTGTATGCGGACGGGATCTACGACCTCGTGCAGCAGGGCATCCCGGGCGCCGTCCCGGTCCGGGCCCACCGGGCGGAGCCGGAGCGGGGCCGTTACGCCACCGTGCTCCCTGCCGGGGCGGCGCCCGGCGCGCTCGCCGCGGCCGTACCGGAGTACGCGCCGGCGCGGTGGATCGCCGCGAACGGCGCCAACTACGGCGTCGGGCGGTCCAGCCGGATCACGACGGTGATCCTTCACGTCACCCAGGGCTCGTACGCCGGCACCATCAGCTGGTTCCAGAATCCGTCGTCGGGGGTCAGCGCCCACTACGTGGTGAAGTCCAACAACGGTGAGATCACGCAGATGGTCCGGGAGGGCGACACCGCGTACCACGCCCGGTCCGGCAACGCCTACGGCGTCGGCATCGAGCACGAGGGCTATGTCGCGGACCCGGCGTGGTTCACCGACGCGATGTACCGTGCCTCGGCCGCGCTGACCCGCTATCTGTGCGACAAGTACGGCATTCCGAAGAACCGTACGGGCATCAAGGGGCACAACGAGGTCCCGGGCAACGACCACACCGATCCGGGGCCGAACTGGAACTGGAACTACTACCTCTCGCTCGTGAACCAGGGTGGTGGCGGGTCGGCCGCGCGGTATTTTGGTGGGTCACCCACCGACTTCACCGGCGACGGACGCGACGACGTCATCGCGTTCACCCACAG
>NZ_JBNCNZ010000033.1:0-17937 GCF_049847245.1 Micromonospora sp. DT68 | reverse complement strand
CGGGCGGCTGGGTTCGCCACGAGTGTGCGGGATGTTTTTGCTTACCGGACCGTGCGCGGGCTGGCGGCAAGTCTGGGTGAAGGCGTTGACGAGTGGGAGCCGGTGGCGCCCTTCGCGCTGCTGACCGACGCCGACCGTGCCGCGCTGCCGGACGGCCTCACCGACGCCTACCCCGCCGCGCAGACCCAGCTCGGCATGCTCGTCGAGCTGGCCACCAGCGGCGACCGGGCGGCCTACCACAGCGTCATCGCCCACCAGGTCCGCGACGGGCGGCCGTTCTCGGCCGAGGCGCTGCGGACCGCCGTGGCAACGGTCGTCGGCCGGCACGAGATCCTGCGCACCTCGTTCGACCTGACGAGCTACTCGGTGCCCATGCAGCTCGTGCACGCCGAGGTGACCCCACAGGTGACAGTTGTGGACGGCCGGGACGTGCCCGCCGACGAGCAGGAGCGACTCTTCCAGGAGTTCGTCGCGGCCGAGCGGGCCAC
The DNA here is from genome assembly GCF_049847245.1 of Micromonospora sp. DT68. Classification (NCBI taxonomy): domain Bacteria; kingdom Bacillati; phylum Actinomycetota; class Actinomycetes; order Micromonosporales; family Micromonosporaceae; genus Micromonospora; species Micromonospora sp. DT68. The sequence continues at coordinate 17,449 of NZ_JBNCNZ010000033.1, read as the reverse complement.
CCCCTTCGACCTGACCGTCGCGCCACTGCTGCGCATCGCCGCGCACCAGGACAGCGACGAGAGCTGGTGGCTGAGCTTCACCATCTGCCACGCGGTCACCGAGGGCTGGAGCAACGCGCAGCTGCTCGCCGAACTGCTTGCCGTCTACGCCGACCTGGCCGACGGGCGGAGCCCGACCGAGACCGAACAGCCGACCGTGCGCTACGCCGACTTCATCGCCGCCGAACTGTCCGCACTGGCGTCCGACGAGGACCGGGACTACTGGCGCGCGGTGGTCGACGGGAGCAGCCCGTTCGTCCTGCCCGCGGGCTGGGGCGAGCCCGGCGACCCGACTGCCAACTCGACAACCGTCGACATAGCGGACCTGGACGAGGCCGTCGCGCGCTTCGCCACCGATTCCGGGGTCTCGGTCAAGGCGGTACTGCACGCGGCGCACCTGAAGGTGCTCAGCCAACTCACCGGAGAACAGCGCTTCCACGCCGGGCTGGTCTGCGACGCCCGACCCGAGGTGCTCGGGGCCGACCGGGTGCAGGGCATGTATCTCAACACGCTGCCGTTCGGCTACGAGCGCAGCGCCCGGACGTGGCGCGACCTGGTGGCCGACGTCTTCGATCGGGAGGTCGACCTCTGGCCGCACCGGCGGTTCCCCCTTGCGGAGATCCAGCGCGGCAGCGGTCAGCGGCTGCTGCGGGTGCTCTTCAACTACCAGGACTTCTCCCGCGCCGGGCAGCGCGCGAGCACGACAGGCACCGAGCCTGTCGTCGTCGGCAGCGCCGGCGACGGTGCGACCGAGTTCGAGCTGTCGGTCTTCGCGCACCGAGGCAACTACCAGATCTCCAGCCGCACCGACGTGCTCTCGCGGGCCAACCTGGAGCGACTGGCCGGCATGTACCGGGCCGTGCTGGCGGCGATGGTCGCCGACCCGGACGGCGACGCCCAGGCGGTTCACCTGCCAGGTGGTGAGCGGGAGCGGCTGCTCGGCGTTGTCGACACAGGCGTCGAGGAGCCGGTGACCGGCACCGTGGTCGAGCTGTTCGAGGCCCGTGCGGCAGCCGCACCCGAGGCGGTAGCGGTGGTCGCCGGCCCGGCCCGGCTGACGTACGCGCAGGTGAACGCACAGGCCAACCGGCTCGCCGGGCACCTGCGGGCGGCCGGTGTGGGCAGGGGCGCAGTGGTCGGTGTCTGCCTGGACCGGGGCGCCGACCTGGTGCCCGCCCTGCTCGGCGTGATCAAGGCCGGTGCCGCCTACCTGCCGCTGGACCCGACCCAGCCGGCCGAGCGCATCGCGTACCTGCTCGCCGACGCGGGCGCCGGGACGGTGGTCGCCACGGGTGCGCACGTCGACGCGTTGGCCGGCTACGGCGGGAACCTGGTGCTGCTCGACCGCACCGACCTGACCGGCCACCCGGAGACCGACCCGGCGCCGGTGAACGACGCCGACGATCCGCTATACGTCATCTACACCTCCGGCTCGACCGGCCGCCCGAAGGGTGTCTGCGTCAGCCACACCAACGTGCTGCGGCTGCTCGACAGCGCGCAGGAGCACTACGCCACCGACGAGACCGACGTGGTTGCCCTGTTCCACTCGTACGCCTTCGACGTCTCGGTGTGGGAGTTGTGGGGCGCGCTGCTGCACGGCAGCCGACTTGTGGTGGTGCCTCCGGCGGTGGCCCGGGTGCCCGACGACCTGCTCGACCTGCTTGTCGAGCAGGAGGTGACCCTGTTGGCCCAGACCCCCACGGCCTTCCGCGGCCTGGTCCGGCTGGCCGCCGACGGTGACAAGCGGCTACGGCGGCTGGCGCTGCGCGCGGTGGTCCTGGCCGGCGAGCGACTCGACTTCGCCGAGCTCACCCCGTGGGTCGACAGGCTCGGGCTGGCCCGTATCGCCCTTGTCAACATGTACGGGATCACCGAGACCACCGTCTACTCCACCTATCACCGGATCACCCGCGCCGATCTCGCCGACGGAGTGGGCAGCCGGATCGGGCGTCCGCTGGCCGGCCTGCGCATGTACGTGCTCGACCAGCAGGGGCACCCGACGCCGCTCGGCGTTCCCGGCGAGATCCACCTGGCCGGGCACGGTGTGGCCCGGGGTTACCTGAACCAGCCGGCGCTTACCGCACAGCGGTTCGTGCCCGACCCCTACGGCCCCGCCGGCAACCGGATGTACCGCACCGGCGACCTGGGGATCCGCCTGCCCGACGGCAGCGTGGAGTTCCTCGGCCGGCTCGACGACCAGGTCAAGCTGCGCGGCTACCGGATCGAGTTGGGCGAGGTGGAGTCGGCGCTGGCCGCGCTGCCGGAGGTCACCGAGGCGGCTGTCGTCCTGCGCGAGGACACCGCCGGCGATCCACGACTGGTCGGGTACCTGGCCGCCGCCTCCGGGCAGCGGCCGAGTACCGGCGAGCTGCGCGCGGCGCTGGCCCGCACGCTGCCGGACTACATGATCCCGGCGGCGTTCGTGACGCTGGACCAGTTGCCCCGCAACAACAGCGGCAAGCTCGACAGGCGCGCGCTGCCCGCGCCGCGGGACGGCGATCCCGGCGACGGGCGGGCCATCGTCGGTCCACGTACCGAGCTGGAGGAACGGGTCGCCGGGATCTGGGCACAGGTGCTGGGCCTGCCCGCGGTGGGCGTCGAGGACGGCTTCTTCGAGCTGGGTGGCCACTCGATCAAGGCGCTGGTGCTGGCCAGCACGCTGCGGACGGCCGGGCTCGACGTCTCGGTCGCCGACGTGATGGACCTGCAGACCGTCTCCCGGCTCTGCGCCGCGCTTGTCGACCGCACCGGACCGGTGCACGTCGACCGTCCGGTGGAAGCGTTCGAGTTGGTGTCCGCCCCGGACCGGGCTCTGCTGCCGGACGGACTCACCGACGCGTACCCGCTGTCGCAGGTGCAGCTCGGCATGCTGCTGGAGATGCTTGCCGACAACGGCTGGAACCACTACCACAACGTGACGTCCTTCCTCGTCCGCGAGGACGACCCGCTGGACCTGCCGACGCTCCGCGAGGCCGTGCACTCCGTGGTCAACAGGCACGACGTGCTGCGCTCCTCGGTGGACCCGACCGGCTATTCGGTGCCGATGCAGCTCGTGCATTCCGAGGTGCGGGTGCCTGTCGTGCCGCACGACCTGCGAGGGCTGTCCGAGGACGACAGGCAGGCCGAGCTGCGCCGCCTGATCGCAGTGGAGTACGGGTCGCCGTTCGATGTCGATCAAGCGCCGCTGCTGCGGTTCGCCGTCTGCCAGGAGACCGACCGGAGTTGGCGGCTGGTACTGACCATCTGCCACGTGGTCGTCGAGGGCTGGAGCCTGCACGCGCTTGTCGCGGAGATCCTCGACCGCTACCGCGCGATGCGTGGCGGTGCCCGGGTGGAGCCGGAGCCGCTACCGGAGGTGCGGTTCGCCGACTTCATCGCCGGGGAGCGCCGCGCCCTGGAATCTCCGGCGGACCGGCGGTACTGGCAGGACCTGATGAACCGGTGCGCGAAGTTCACATTCCCCGCCGGCTGGCAGCCCACGTCGCCTCCGCCGACGCGTACCGCCCACACGGCCCGGGTGCCGTTCCGCGATCTGGAGCCGCAGCTTCGCGCGCTGGCCTCCGCCGCGCGGGTCTCGCTCAAGGCGGTGCTGCACGCCGCGCACCTGACGGTGCTCGGCCAGCTCACCGACGAGCCCCGGTTCTACAGCGGCCTGGTCTGTCACACCCGGCCGGACATGCCGGGCAGCGAACGGGTGTACGCCATGTCGCTGAACACTCTGCCGTTCCCGTACGAGCGCGACTGCGCCACCTGGACCGAACTGGTCCGCCGGGTGCACGCCACGGAGGTCGAGATGTGGCCGCACCGGCGCTACCCCGCGCCGGCGATCCGACCGGCGGTTTCCGGCACCCGCCTGCTCGACGTCTACTTCAGCTACCTCGACTTCGACGAGGTGGTCGGTGAGCACGTCGAGTCCGGTCCCCGGTACGCCGCCGCCAGCTCGGAGTTCGCCCTTGCCGTCTCGGCGGTCGCAGGGCACCTGGAGCTGAGCAGCGACAGCGACCACCTGGAGCGGGCCGAGGTCGAGCGGTTGGCCGCCATGTACCGGCTCGTGCTCGACGCGATGGTGGCGGACCCGGACGGCGACGCCCGCGCGGTCCTGCTGCCCGACGCCGAACGGCACAACGTGCTCGTGGGCTGGGCCGAGTCGGCCGACGAGATCGTGCCGGAACCCGGCATGGTGCCCGACCTGGTGCGGGACACCGCCGCCATCGCGGGCGACGCGGAGGCGGTCGGCGAGCTGAGCTACGCCGGCCTCGACGCGGCGGCGAACCGGCTCGGCTGGCACCTGCGGGAGCGGGGCGTCGGGCCGGAGCGGGTGGTGGGGGTGCTGCTCGACAGGGGTACGGACCTCGTCACGACCCTGCTTGGCATCTGGCGGGCGGGCGGCGCGTACCTGCCGATCGACCCGTCGTACCCGGCGGCGCGGATCGCGTCGATGCTCACCCAGGCCGGAGCCACAGTCGTGGTCACCAGCACCGCCTACGCAGACCGGTTCAGCGGCGTCGAGAAGGTGCTGCTGGACGTCGACGCTGAACAGATAGCGGCCCACCCGGACGAGCAGCCTCCCGGCCGCACCGAGTCCGACCAACTCGCGTACGTGATCTTCACGTCGGGGTCGACGGGACAGCCGAACGGCGTGCAGGTCAGCCACGGCAGCCTTGCCGACTACCTGAGCTGGGCGGTGCACGAGCTCGTGGCCGACCGGTCCGGTGGCGCGGCGCTGTTCTCCTCGGTGGCCTTCGACATGGTGGTGACAACCATCTGGGCGCCGCTCGTCGCCGGGCAGCGGCTGTGGCTGTTGCCCGCCGACGCCGGGCTTGACGAACTCGGCCCACGGCTGGCAGAGGCGGGACCGTTCAGCTTCGTCAAACTGACCCCGAGTCACCTGGACCTGCTCGCCGGGCAGTTGTCGGCCGAGCAGGCAGCCGCACTGACACCGGTGCTGGTGCTCGGCGGCGAGGCTCTCACCGCACGGACCTGTGCGCGGTGGCAGGAACTCGCACCACGGACCGTGCTGCTCAACGAGTACGGACCGACCGAGGCGACAGTCGCCGTCAGCCGTTACCCGGTGACCGGCGCGCTCACCGGCCAGGTCGCGCCGATCGGCAGGCCGCTCGGCCGGATGCGTACCTATGTGCTGGACGCCCGGCTGAACGCGGTGCCGGCCGGCGTTGTCGGCGAGGTCTACCTGGGCGGGCCGCAACTGGCCCGGGGGTACGCGGGACGGCCCGAGTACACAGCCTCCCGGTTCGTGCCCGACCCGTACGGGCCGGCGGGTTCCCGGTTGTACCGCACCGGTGACCGTGGCAGGTGGTTGCCCGACGGGCAGCTCGACCTGCTCGGCCGGGTCGACGACCAGGTGAAGATCCGCGGGCACCGGGTGGAGCCGGGCGAGGTCCGTACGGTGCTCCTCGAACATCCCGCCGTACGCGACGCGGCGGTGGTGGCCCGCCCGGCACCGGGCGGGGGCAACCAGCTGATCGCGTACCACGTGGGTGGTTCTGACGACCTGGCCGGGCACTGTGCCCGGCGGCTGCCCGCGGCCCTGGTTCCGGCGGCCTTCGTGCCGGTCGACGCCATCGCGCTCAATCCCAACGGCAAGGTGGACCTGCGGGCGTTGCCGGCGGCACCACTGCGGACGGAGGCGGAGATCGCCCCACCGCAGGGGCCTACCGAGACCATCCTCGCCGGGATCTGGGCCGAGCTGCTGGACGTGCCGATGGTCGGTCGTCAGGACCGCTTCTTCGCTCTGGGCGGGCACTCACTGCTTGTGGTGCCCGTGGTCACCGCCGCCCGGCAGGCCGGCCTCCCGCTCACCCTGCAACAGGCGATGCTGGATCGGCCGCTGGCCGACCTCGCCGCCGCCCTCACCCCGGCCGATCCGCCATCGCGGGCCGATGCGGTACGAGCCGTGGCGCTGCCTCGGATCGCACAGTTGCCGCGGATCGCTCCTCTGCTCGCCGAGGCGCGGGTACCCGGCGCGTCGCTGGCAGTGCTTGCCGACGGCGAGGTGGTGCAGGTCCGCGCGGTCGGACACCTCGTCGCGGGCGGCGACGCCCTGGTGACTCCGGCGACCATCTTCCAGGTGGGCTCGGTGAGCAAGCTGGTCGCGGCGGTGGGGGCGTTGGCCCTTGTCGACAGGGGAGCACTCCAGCTCGACGCGGACGTCAACGCGTACCTCAAGGCCTGGCAGTTGCCCACCGCCCGGTCGGTGAGCCTGCGGCAACTGCTCAGCCACGTCGCCGGGCTGACGTCGACGGGCAGCGCCGGCCACCCGCGCGGCGGCCCGGTGCCGCCGCTGACGGACCTGCTGCTGGGCCGTGGAGTGCCCACCGACCCGGTACGCGCGCTCGACGCGCCCGATCCGGTAGCTGTGGAGCGCAACAGCCACTTCGTTGTGGTCCAGCAGCTCATGGAGGACGTCACAGCGACACCCTTCGCCGAGCTGATGGCCGAGCTGGTCTTCGCGCCGCTGGGAATGACAGGCAGCAGCTTCGACCAGAGCTTCCCGGAGACGTCCGGCCGGCCGGTGGCCGCCGGGCACGACGAGCGAGGCGAACCGCACCCACACGGCTGGGAGGTACGCGCGGACCTGGCGGCGGCCGGTCTCTGGACCACCGCCACCGACCTGGCCACGCTGACCGGGGAGATCCAGACCGCCTACCGGGGCGATCCGGCAGTGCTCAGCCGGGAGTTGGTGCTGGCGCAACTGACCACCGGGCCGGGCGGCGTCTTCGGGCTCGGCTGCATGGTGGACCGCATCGAGGGTGGCGCCGAGACGCACGTCGAATTCACCCACCGGGGCCGCACCAGCGGCTACCGGGCGCTCACCACCGGTCGGGTTCCGGACGGGACCGGACTGGTGCTGCTGACAAACGGCGAGGCAGGCGACGAGGTCATGTCGCTGCTGATGTCGAACACCGCACGGACGGAGGACATGTGATGACGACGACCGTGCCGGCCATCTCCGCGACGGCCACCCACCCCACGGCCCGCCAGGTACGGCACCTGGTGTCGATCCGCGACCTGACCGAACAGGATCTCTACTCGATCGTCGCCCGGGGCGCCGCGTTCGCCGCCGGGGAGTGCGGCAGCCCGCTCGCCGGGCAGGTGGCCGGGGTCTACTTCCTCAAGACCTCGACGCGTACGCGGACAGCCTTCACAAGCGCCGCGCTGCGGCTCGGCGCCGGCGTGATCCAGTACGGTCCGCAGGACCTCCAGACCAACACTGGGGAGACCAGCGAGGACACCGGCCGGGTGCTGTCCGGCATGCTCGACGTGCTGGTCGCCCGTACGGCCGGTGACCCGGCCGAGTTGCGGGCCTGGGCTGCCCAGAGCCGGATGTCGGTGGTCAACGCGATGAGCGCCGAGGAGCACCCCACCCAGGCGTTGACGGACCTGACCACGCTGCTGCGGCAGTTCGGCCGGATCGAAGGGCTGCGTCTGCTCTACCTGGGGGAGGCCAACAACACGGCCACCGCGCTCGCCCTTGCGCTCACCCGGTTTCCGGGCGTGGAACTGGAACTGCGCACCCCGCCCGGCTACGGCCTGCCCGCCCAGATCCTGGCCGACGCCACCCGGCAGGCCGAGGTCAGTGGGGCGAGCATCGTCGAGCGGTGCCACATGGCCGACCTGCCAGGCGATCTCGACGCCATCTACACAACCCGCTGGCAGACCACAGGCACTGTGAAGCCGGACCCGGACTGGCGTCAGGTCTTCGCCCCGTTCCGCGTCGAACAGGAGCTCTGGCGGCACAGCCCGAACGCCGTCTTCCTGCACGATCTGCCGGCACATCGCGGCGAGGAGGTGACCTCGGAGGTCCTCGACGGGCCGGCGAGCATCGCGTTTCCACAGGCGGAGAACAAGCTCTACAGCGCCATGGCGGTGCTTGAGTGGTGCCGCTCGCCTTCGAGCGGGACGACGCTGTGACGGTCACCGAGCCGGCGGGCGCACCCGCCGGTCGCCCGGCGAAGCTCACCCGTAACCGGAACTTCCTGCTGCTCTGGACCGGCTCGGGGCTCTCCGCGCTCGGTGCCCGGGCCACCTCCATCGGCTACACGCTGCTTGTCTACTGGTCGACGGGGTCGGCCACCGCGGCCAGCCTCGTCACCTTCGCCGCGTTGCTGCCGAACCTGGTTGCCCAGCTGCCGGCAGGCGCGCTCGTCGACAGGTGGAACCGGCGTACGACGATGCTTGTCTGCACCGCCGGCCGGATTCTCGGGGTCGGCAGCGTGGCGGCGGTGGTGCTGCTCGACGCGGTGTGGCTGCCGCACCTGATGGTGGTCGCGTTCCTGGAGGCCACCCTCGGCATCTGCTACACGCTTGCGGAACGGGCCGCGGTGTGCGCCGTGGTGCCCCGCGACCAACTGGGCGGGGCACTGGCGGCAAACGAGTCGCGGGCGAACGCCGCGAGCATCCTCGGCCAGCCGACCGGCACCGTGCTCTATTCCGTGGCCCGGTTCGCGCCGTTCCTGTTCGCCACCGTCGTGCACCTGATGTCGCTTGTGACACTGCTGTTCGTCCGGCGGGACCTGCGGGCGCCCCGATCGTCGGACGGCGGAGAGGGCGGGCTGATCGCCCAGATCAGGGAAGGTGTCGCCTTCATCTGGGGCAAGCTCTACCTGCGTCGGGCGCTGTGTCTCTTCGCGGCCAGCAACATCCTCTTCCAGGTCCTCGGTCTCGGGCTTGTGGTGCTGGTCAAGGACCGGGACGGCTCTCCCGCAACGGTCGGGGTGCTGTTGGCGGTCAACAGCGTCTTCGGCATGGCTGGCGCGATGACGAGCAACGCCTTCCTGCAGCGGTGGGGCATCCGCCGGATGATGATCGGCATCCACCTGGCGTGGGCGGTGCTGATGCCGCTGCTGGTGGTGGCGCCCGGCCTGGTGGCGGTGAGCGTGCTCCTGGCGCTGATCAACTACGGCGCTGGGATCGGCAACGTGGCCGGGGTGCTGTACCTGCTCAGGACGACTCCCGACGAGCTGCGGGGCCGGGCCGGCTCGATCTTCACGCTCCTCTCCTCGGGTGCCAACTCGATAGGCGCGCTGCTCGCGGGCTTCCTGCTGGACGCCGTACGCATCGAGGTGGCGTTGGCAGTCGTGGGCGCGACGATGGTGGTGATCGCGGTGTTCGCGGTGCTGGCTTTCGGCACCCGTACCGCCGCCCAGGCGGAACGGGCCGAGGCGGAGGCCGAGCGGGCGGAGGCCGAGCGGGCGGCGGCGGAGCAGGCCGCGGCCGAGCGGGCCGACGCGGAGCGGGCGGCAGCCGAGCGGGCGGACGCGGAGCTGGCAGCGACGGCGGCCGGCCGCGATCCGCGTGGCTGAGCCCGATATCGAGGAAATATGGCTGTCCACGTGAGGCTGCCGGCAGTGGACCGACCCTGGCGTGGAGGAGACCGACCGATGAGCGAGAACGGCACGTGGCAGCCGCACGAGATCACGCCCTGCAGCGCCGGATGCGCAGCCACCGTTGACGGGCTGATCGGCCATCTCCGGGAGCTGGACCTGACGGCGCTGCTCACCGCTGAGAAGGCGCTTGTGTTCCGGGGCTTCGGCGTCGAGCCGGGCGCGCTGGATTCGGTGATGGACATGGTGCTGCCCAACCGGCTCGCCTACGTGCACGGCAACTCGCCGCGCACCAAGGTCGGCCGCAACGTCTACACGTCGACGGAGTATCCGGCGCCGTACACCATCTCCATGCACAACGAACTGTCGTACGCGGCGCACTGGCCGGCGCGTCTGCTGTTCTACTGCCAGGTCGCCGCGCCGACCGGCGGTGCCACACCGGTTGTCGACGCCAACCTCTGGCTGGAGTCCCTCGACCCGGAGGTCCGCGCGGCCTTCGCGGGCGGGGTGTGCTACCAGCAGAACCTCCACGACGGCCTGGGGCTGGGCAAGAGCTGGCAGCAGACCTTCGAGACCGAGGACCAGGCGGAGGTCGAGGAGTTCCTGAGCGGCACCGGGGCGACGTGGAAGTGGACCGCCGACGGGCTGCGGGTGAGCCAGGTCCGCCCGTCCACCACCAGGCACCCGGTGACCGGGGTGGAGGTGTGGTTCAACCAGAGCGACCAGTGGCATCCGGCGGCTCTGGATGACGAGGTCGCCCGGGTGATGACCCAGGTGATGACGCAGGACGAACTGCCGCAGTCGGTCACCTTCGCCGACGGCAGCCCGATCCCCGACGAGTACGTGTTCCAGATCCGCGATCGTGGGCTGGACGCGGCGATCGACGTGGACTGGCGGGTCGGCGACCTGCTGCTTATCGACAACGTGTTGGTGGCCCATGGTCGCCGGCCCTACACGGGGAGCCGCCGCATCCTGGTGGCGATGTCGGACTGACCGGGGCCACTGTGGCGGGAGGAGAAGAGTGGAGATGACGGGTGCCGAGGCACGCGGCCGGTGGCTGCGGTCCTTCCGCCGTGCGGAGCGGTCCGACCTACGGTTGGTCTGCTTCCCGCACGCCGGTGGGAACGCCAACGTGTTCCAACCCTGGGCGGGGCTCCTCGACGGCGCCACCGATCTGCTGGCGGTCTGCTATCCGGGTCGGCAGGACCGGGTGCTGGAGCCGTGCGTGGACCAGATGGACGTGCTCGCCGAGCGGATCAGTGACGTGCTCGTGCCGTACCTCGACCGGCCCATCGCGTTCTTCGGCCACAGCATGGGCGCGTCGGTGGCGTACGAGGTCACCCTGCTCCTGGAGTCCCGGTACGGGTTCACGCCGAGTGTCCTCTTCGTCTCGGGACACGGCGCGCCGCACATCTGCCGGGTCGAGCTCGATCCGGACCTCGCCGACGACGAATACCTGCTCAGCCGGATCGGCGCTCTGGGCGAGGTCGACCCGGTGCTGTTGCAGTCGCCGAAGCTCCGCGAACTGATCATGCCCTCGCTCCGGGGGGACCTGCGGATGCTCTACCGGCACCTGCCGCGGGCGCCCGCGAAGGTCCAGGCCCCGATCGTCGCCTACCTGGGCACCGAGGACCCGACCTGCAGCACGGCGACGGTTCGCGCCTGGGGGGAGTTGACCACCGGCGGCTTCGAGATGGCGACGTTCCCCGGTGACCATTTCTATCTCGTGCCGGAACAGGATCAGGTGGTCGCCGGGGTGACCGCCCGCCTGGGCTGACCGACGGACCAGGTCCAAAGTGGTGGTGAAGACGTCAGGGCAACGTCGAGGGCGCTTTGGGCCGGCCGCTCTCCCACTGTGCCCTGATGGCTCGTACGGCGACCGAGGCGGCGGCCGCCCCATTGGTGACGATCCAGAGGATCCCGACCGCCGGGTCCCAGGCTCTCGCGTGGTCCCGGACCATGCTCGAGGCGTCCGCCTCGCCGCTCCAGTTGGAGGTCACCGGGTTGAACCGGTGTTCGAACCACGCCGCGCCGGTGACGAGAACCACCCCGATGACCGCGCGGATGATCGTGCCGACCCGGCCTTGGCGTAGTCGCTGCTCGTTGGGCAGCAGGGACAGGATGAGCAGCAGGTTGATGAGTACGTAGAAGCCGGTTAGGACCAGAGCGGCGGACCGGTAGCTGGAGAGGGCATCGACCAGGGTCTGGTCGTCGGTCGGCAGGTCGACGCGGGCCCTGGACACGGTGGAGGTGACGCCGGACCACCAGAGCAGGGGAGCGGCCAGCACCATCGAGAACAGCAGAACCGATCGACCCTTGGCCATGCGGTGGAGTGTACGGGCGCCGGGCGCAACGGTTTTCCGCCCTCGACGGCGTGCCGTCCGTGCCTCAAGTAATGCTCAAATTCGGATCAGCCCAGCTGGCGAAGCGATGGAACGCCCTTACGCTCTCCGGAACTCAGCGCGCTGATGACCCCCACCCCCTTCCGCAACGGCAACACCACCTTCGTCGTACCCAGGCACACGGCACGCGAGTTCGGTACGGCCGTCCTCGGTGAGGAACGGCCGTGCGGGGGTCGGCCAGCAGAGCACATCGTCGCAAGTAGAAGGAGGGGCACATGCGGCGCATACAACGGCGCATCGCACTTCTCGCCGTTCCCGCCCTGGTGGCGGGCGTCCTCGTGTCGACCGGGCCCGCCGGTGCGGACCCGACGGGCCCGAGGGCGACGGGCGGTTCCGGGCATTCCCCGCTCGAGAACCTCAAGCAGGCACATCATGTAGACATCAAGCTGGCCGGCGCCGACATGTTGGACAAGGTCGTCGCCGCCGGATTCGATATCGAGCACGGCCTCAAGCGTGTGCCGGACGGCATCGAGGGTGAGGTGGTGGTCACCGACGACGAGCTCACCAAGCTGAAGTCGATGGGCGTGCAGCTTCTCGACGACAACACGCGCTTCGAGTGGAGCGAGAAGGCCGACGGCGGTCTCAAGGGCCCCAAGGGTCCCAAGGGCCCTGCCGCCGGCCCGACGCAGCCGCCGGCGACCGATCCGGCGCTGGCGACGGTACGCATCGCCCGCGCCGACTGGTTCACCACAAAGGGTCAGGGCTTCCTGTACGTCGAGGCCCGCACCACCGAGGGGCAGCAGACCACCCCGATTGTCGGGATGCAGCTGGAGAACAACTCGGGCAAGGGCACGCCGTTCGAGTTCGCGCGGACGATGAGCCGGTTCGTGGACTCCGGGCAGTACATGTTCCACCGGAACCTGTTCAAGCTCGACACGCGTCCGAGCGAGATCCGGGTCACCAGCTCCACCGGCGGTGTCACCACCGGCGTCGTCTCCGACTGGCTGGAGAACGCCCCGTCGCCGCTGACGGAGAAGCCCGGCTACAAGTCCGACTTCATTGACGGCTACAAGCACCCGCAGCAGCTCTTCGCCCGCGCCAAGGAGATCGCCCAGCAGTACCCGGGCATCGCCGAGATCGTCTACCTCCCGAACCAGACGAACGGCTACCAGCGCAAGGCGCAGGCGACGATCGGTGGCACGGGTCAGTCGGCTGTCGTCGTCAGCAGTGCGGCGTGGGGCCACGAGGGCGGCAACGACGTCACAGTCGAGTTCGTGAACCGGTCGGGGGCCAACCTCCCGCTCGCGGTGGAGGTCACTGGCAAGGCGGTCCGCGTCCTGCTCGCGAAGGACGCCTCCGGTGCGCTGTCGAGCACTGCCGTGCAGGTGGCGGAGGCGCTGCGGACCCAGTCCCAGGGCCTCATCGACAGGTCGCACCCGTACCGCAACAACGCGGGCACCGGCATCGTCGTACCGACGGAGGGCCCGGTCGCCCTGACCGACTTCCTCGACGAGAAGCGCGTCGGCGCGCCGGAGGGCGAGGTGCCGCGCGGCCCCGTCACCATCCCCGTTCTGCGGATCGGCAAGCACCGGGACGGCAAGAAGCCCGGCGTGCTGATCCAGGCGCAGGACCACGCCCGCGAGTGGGTGCCGGCGACGACGAGCCTGGAGTCGGCCGAGCGGCTGGTGCACAACTACAAGACCGACAAGGAGACGAAGAACATCGTCGACAACACCGACGTCTTCTTCATCCTCTCCAACAACCCCGACGGGGCGAACTACAGCTTCTACAACTTCGCCTCGCAGCGTAAGAACCTGACGAACCACTGCGCGGACTCGGCCGCCGACCCGGCGAACCGGAACTCCTGGGGTGTCGACCTGAACCGGAACTACCGGGTCGGGTCTGCCCAGGACGGCTACTCCGGCGGCTCGTCCGTCTGCACAAGCGGCACCTACCAGGGCCCGGAGAAGCTGTCCGAGCCCGAGTCGAAGAACATCATCTGGCTGGTCGAGAAGTACAAGAACATCAAGTTCATGATGTCGGTGCACTCCAACGGTGGTCAGCTGTTCTGGCAGCCCGGCGCCTACATCGCCGACGGGCGTATCACCACCCCGCGCCCGCCGCTCGGTGACGAGGCGTTCTACTGGCAGTCGGCTTCCCGGATCCTGGGGCAGGTCAAGGCGCACCGGGAGACTGTCGTGACGCCGGAGAACGTCGGCGGTTCGTCCGACGTCCTCTACTCCTCGGCGGGCAACGTCCGCGAGGACCTGTACCACACCTACGGGATCTACGCCTTCGGTTGGGAGGTCGGTGGCTCCATCTACAACCCGGCCACCGGCAACTGGCAGGGCGGTTCGTTCCAGCCGGCGTGGGAGGGCAACCCCGAGCTGGTCAGCGGCCACGCCGAGACCATGGAGTACGCCAACGGCATCATGGAGATGTTCCGGGTCGCGGCGGACTGGGGCAAGGACAAGAAGAAGCCGACGTCCGACCTCGTTCCCGGCAACGGGAAGTACACCGGGCCGGTCAACGTGCACTTCGAGACCAGCGAGCCGGCCACCATCTACTACACGACGGACGGCAGCCGGCCCACGCTCGAGTCGCCCCGCTACGCGGCGACCGAGTTCCGTGAGCCGGGTCAGGTGTTCCACGTGACCGAGACGACGACCTTCAACTGGTTCTCGGTGGACAGCGCCGGCAACATCGAGAAGGGCTACGACCCGACGAAGAACGACAAGCGCAACAACTACCGCACCGCGACGATCAAGATCGAGGCGAAGAAGAAGAAGTAGCGCACATCGGCTGATCATTGCCTCGCCAGTGGTTCCATCACACTGGCGAGGCAATGGTCGTTCAGGCCCCGCACGACGCTGACGTCCCCGTCAGACGCCAAGCGTCATGAACCCCGCTTTGGCAGCAGCAGCTCTTCGTGGTCGAGTTCCCGTTCCAGGACGCGGAGTCCCTCGTCGGGCAGTCGGCCGGAGTCACGCCAGCGCACGAGTTCCTCCCGCTGCGCGTCGATGGACATCCTGCGGATGCGAAGCGCCGTCTCGTACTCGGGTGAGGTGGGGATCTCGGCGGATCCGCTCTGCTGGAGCAGGTCGAGCCGTCCCCGGTAGCGCTTCAGCCGGGCGAGCAGTTTCGTACGGATGGCGTTGACGGCCTCGGCGCTGTCCGGTTCCTCGGCGACGACCTCGTCCAGGCGGGCCAGGGCGGCTTCGACAGCCGCCGAGCGGGCCTCGTTGCGTACCCGGGCCTGGTCGGTTTCGTTGGCGCGCAGGCCGAGCATCCGCACGAGCGGCGCGAACGTCAGGCCCTGCCCGACGAGCGTCACGAGGACCACCACGAGGGTGCAGAACAGCAGGAGGTTCCGGTCGGGGAAAGCCGCGCCGCTGTCGGTGGTCAGCGGCAGCGTGAAGATCGCGGCCAGGCTGATGACGCCGCGCGTGCCGGACCAGCTCAGTGCCACCACTTCGCGGAGGCTGAGCCGTTCGGCGTTGCGGTCGGCGCGCGCGATCTGCCGGGCGTTGCCGGGCTCGTCGGTGTCGTCCTGCTCGGATATGCCACCCAGCCGGGTGTGCAGCGACCGGGGCAGGGACTGGGTCAGCACGAGCCACGCGGGACGCAGCAGCAGCACCACGCCCACCGACACCGCGACGGCGATGACGATCGTCGACGTGTCGTAGTCGCGCAGGCCCTTGATGACCTCGGGGAGTTGCTGGCCGATGAGCAGGAAGACGAAGCCTTCGAGGAGGAAGTCGACAAGCCGCCAGACCGCGTTGGTCTGCAACCGGGCCGCGCCGGAGCCGAACTGGGGCGTCTGGTGGCCGACGATGAGCCCGGCGACCACCACGGCGAGCACCCCGGAGACGTGCAGTGCCTCGCCCAGCAGGTAGGCCACGAACGGTGTCGCGAGCGAGAGGGCGTTGGACAGCAACGGGTCCGCGGTGATCGGTCGGGCCAGCCGGACCAGCCTGGCGACGACCGCTCCGACAGCCATCCCGCCGGCCGCTGCCAGCACGAACTTCCCGACGGCCTCGGGGAACGAGAACTCCCCGCCGACGGCGGCGGCCACCGCGACGCTGAGCATCGTCAGGGCGGTGGCGTCGTTGAGCAGCCCTTCGCCCTGGATGATTGTGATCATTTTTGGAGGTAGGTTGACCCGCCGGCCCACCGCGAGCGCGGCCACGGGGTCGGGGGGTGCGATGGCGGCGCCGACCGCGATCCCGGCGGCCAGTGTCGCCCCGGCGACGAACAGGTGGAACCCGAGCCCCACGAGCAGCCCGGTGAGGAGCACCAGCATCACCGACAGGCTGACCACGATGCGCAGGTTGCGGCGGATGTCCAGCAGCGACGAGTCCAGCGCGGCACTGTAGAGCAACGGCGGCAGTACGACCATGAGCACGAGGTCGGGATCCAGGCCGACGTTGGGGCCGGGGAGTAGTGCGTACGCGATGCCGATGAGCGGCAGGAGCGCCGCCGCCGGCAGACCTGTGCGCGCCGCCACCCACCGTACGACGACGATGACCGCGACGGCGGCGAGCACGAACAGCAGCATCGAGTGGGTGCTCACCTGGTGGCTTCCCTCTGGAGCGGCGCGGGGCGCGGGGTCGGTCGGTCGGCTGCCGGCTCGCGGCCCGGTCGGCTGGTCGTGTCCGGTGATGACACCCAATGACACCCGTTGACGCCGGGCAGTGCGCTCTGCAGCAGTGCCGAGCGTACCTGCTTGATCAAATCCGAACGCCCGCCGGAGAGCCAGTCTCCGTCCGGGTGGCTGCCGCATGCGCGGAAGCCCGAAAACCATCTATAGATGACGTTGAGTGTATGGGAGCGCTCCCGTAACATACCTGACGCGGCTGTTAACGTTCACAAAACAATCATCCTCGCGAATGCCTCGGCCGCCGACCCGTTAGGAGGGTGCTTCATGGTCAGATCCAGAGCAACAAATGTCGGTCTGGCGTCGGCTGGCGTCGCGTTGCTGGTGTCGGCGACGGTGGTCGCGGCGATGCCTGCCGGCGCCGCGGCCGCAGGCTGTTCGGTGGACTACGCCGTGCCGTCGCAGTGGCAGGGCGGTTTCGGCGCCAACGTGTCGATCACCAACCTCGGCGATCCCGTGAGCAGTTGGACGTTGACCTGGTCGTTCGGCGCCGGGCAGACCGTTACGCAGTCGTGGAACACGTCGCTGACGCAGAGCGGCGCTGCGGTTACCGCGCGGAACGTGAGCTACAACGGCTCGATCCCGACCAACGGCACGACGTCGTTCGGCTTCAACGGGTCGTGGACGGGCAGCAACCCGGTGCCGTCGAGCTTCGCCCTCAATGGCGTGACGTGCACCGGCGGTACGGTGCCGAGCCCTCCGGGCCCGACGCCCCCGCCGCCGACGTCGCCGCCACCGACCACCCCGCCACCGACGACCCCTCCGCCCACGACTCCACCTCCGACGACTCCGCCCCCCACGTCCTGCAACCTTCCGTCGACGTACCGGTGGTCGTCGACTGGGGTGTTGGCGCAGCCGAGGTCGGGTTGGGTGTCGTTGAAGGACTTCACTGTGGCGCCGTACAACGGTCGGCAGTTGGTGTATGCGACCACGCATGACACGGGTACGCGGTGGGGTTCGATGAACTTCAGTCTGTTCACGAATTACTCCGAGATGGCGTCGGCGTCGCAGAACGCGATGAATTCGGGAACGGTGGCGCCGTCGTTGTTCTACTTCGCGCCGCGCAA
>NZ_JBNCNZ010000032.1:0-19480 GCF_049847245.1 Micromonospora sp. DT68 | reverse complement strand
AGCTTCGTCCTATCTGGAGCAGCGACACGCCGCTGAGCGCCTGCTCAGGAGCCCTTGATCACGATGAAAATGGCTCACTCGTGCGAATGCTGTCCGCGAGGACCTCGCGGACCAGCAGCCCGGCCAGGCCCCGTCCACCGAACTGTCGGTCTACTTCGGTGTGGAAGACGATTCGCTCACCATCCACCTTGGCGGAGTCGACGAAGTCCACACGACCGACGGGTGACCCCTCAGTGAGGCTGATGGTGTAGGTGCCGATCGGGCGATCTTTGTTGAGTTCTACCGTTACGAGCGCCCCGGTGTTGTCATGGATTTCCCTAATCATTCGATGTCCTTTCGAGATGCTGATTGCGTCCGTGTCAGCTGCAATCCGGCCATGATTCGCCGCCACGTCCCGCCACGGCGTGCCGCCTCGTTACCGCAGCGCTGGCCGCGAGGTCTCCACTGCTCAGTTTCTGGTCGAAGAATCATCTACCGGAGACCCTGCCGTCTCTCGATCACCGACTCACCACGTTGATCAAGTCCGGTCGGCGACCCAGCCGCACTCGTGAAACACGACTCGGCACGAACACCGCTGCGGCTGAGGTTCCGCCTGGCAACGTCGATGACAGCGCTGACAGACATGGCGGTTCCTTTCGCGTCGACGGTCCGAAGCGGGGGGCGACCTCGCGGGTCAGGGCCGTTCCCGGACGGACGAGGTCTGGCGCTGCTCCGGTCGTTGCCGGTGATGGCGTTGTCTTCAGGCTGGCATCGGCGGCGTCGCCTTCGCGTCGGTGGAAGCCCCTGATGTCGCCACCGTGCAGAGCGGTGGATGGCCGTTGCCCGGGCGGGCCAGACCAGCAAAGGGACCGCTGTGCGGGCAGGCCCGGCATACGGCGACCGAATTGCCCACCCCCGTCCACGGTTTAGAACTAGGGTTGGCGGACGGGGTTCGCGTCGGTGACAATTACTTACTTTTACAGTGCCGACAGATTCGAGTGGGAATGAAACTGGCGAATCTTCTAGGCCGGCACGCGGAGTGCGAAGCGGTCAAGCAACTGCTCGCCCGGGCGCAGGCGGGGCGCAGCGGGGCGCTCGTGGTGCGCGGAGAAGCGGGCATCGGGAAGACGGCGCTGGTGGAATATGCCCGCGACGTCGCGGCTCCTTTGGGGTTCCGGACGGAGATCCTGGCCGGAGCGGAGTCTGAGACGCAGTTCGCGTTCGCCGGTTTGCACCAGCTGTGCGGGCCGTTGCTGGACCGCGCGGGTGCGCTACCCGAGCCGCAGCAGGCTGCCCTGGGCGTGGCGTTCGGGCAGCGAGCCGGTGCCGCGCCAGACCGGTTCTTGGTCGGGCTGGCGACCCTTAACCTGCTGGCCGAGGTCGCCGAGGAAGGGCCACTGTTGTGCCTCGTCGACGATGCGCAGTGGCTCGATCAGCCATCCGCTCAGGTGCTGGCGTTTGTGGCACGTCGGGTGGCGGCCGAGCAGTTGGCGCTGGTGTTCGCACTGCGCGACCACGACGGAGGCGACGTTCGCCCGTTCTCCGGGCTGCCCGAGCTGCGCCTGGACGGGCTCGGCGAGACCGACGCGCAGGCGCTGCTGGCCGCCGCGGTCCCCACACCGCTGGACGACGGGGTCCGCGACCGGATCATCGCCGAGTCGCGCGGCAACCCCTTGGCGCTGCTGGAACTTCCCCGAAGCACGCCGCCGACGCAGCTGGCCGGCGGGTTCGAACTGCCGGACGCGTCGAGCGTGCCTCACCGCATCGAGGAGAGCTTCCAGCGCCGTTCAGGTAGCCTGCCCGCCGAGACGCAACTGCTCCTGTTGGTCGCGGCCGCCGAGCCGACTGGCGAGGTGGCGCTGCTGTGGCGCGCGGCCGCACACCTGGGGATTGCCCGCGAAGAGGCCGCACCCGCCGAAGCCGCCGGACTGCTGGAGATCGACACCCGGGTGCGGTTTCGCCATCCGCTGGTGCGCTCGGCGGTGTACCGGGCCGCCACACCACCCGATCACCGCCGCGCACACCGCGCGCTGGCCGCTGTCACCGACCCGCAGCTCGACCCCGACCGGCGCGCCTGGCACCGTGCGCAGGCCGTGCTCGGCACCGACGAGGAAGCCGCCGCAGAACTTGAGCAATTGGCCGACCGGGCGCGAGCCCGCGGCGGGTGGGCTGCCGCAGCGGCGTTCCTGCAGCAAGCCGCCGAGCTGACTCCCGAGCCGGCCGAGCGTACGAGACGGGCGCTGGTAGCCGCGCACGCCAAGCACGAGGCCGGTGCGCCCGAGAGCTCGCTGAGGCTGTTGACGATCGCGGCCGCCGGGCCGCTGGACGCGTTGCAAGCAGCCCGCCTGAAGTTACTGCGTGCCCAGGTCACGTTCCACACCACGCGCAGTAGCGAGGTGCCGGAAATGCTGCTGGACGCAGCCAGGACCCTCGCCCCGCTCGATGCGGCCCTGGCCCGTGAGACCTACCTGCACGCGCTCGACGCGGCGCTCGTGGCCGGTGACTCCGACCGCGGCGTCCTGGAGGTCGCCGAGGCCGCTCGGGCCGCACCTGCACCGCCAGGGTCGCCGCAGCCGTCGGACCTGTTGCTTGATGGCCTCACGAAAACCTTGACAAGTGGATATGCGGCGGGAGCGCCTAGGCTGCGGCATGCCCTGGAGGCGTTTCGCAACAGCCCGCTCACGGACCCCGAGCAAGACCGCCAGAGCGACCGCTGGCTGCGGCTGGCCGGCCGCAACGCGGTGGCAATCCTCGACGACGAACTGCTCTACCTACTGGCCAGCCGTAACGTCCAGTTGACTCGTGAGGCCGGTGCGCTGACGACGCTCCCGGACTCGCTGCGCTTCCTGTCCATCACGTCGGTCCTGATGGGCGAACTCGCCCGAGCCGGCGAGCTCGCCACCGAGGCGACGACCATCACGCAGGCCACCGGCGGCGTACAGCTGCGGCACGCTCACATCATCCTGAGTGCCTGGCGTGGCGACCAGGCGGAGACCACGGCGCTCAACGCCCTAACCGCCCAGGACGTCGCCTTTTCCGACGAGAGTACGGAGGCCTCCTTCGCTCAGTACGCGATGGCGGTGCTCCACAACGGGCTGGGCAACTATCCGGCCGCGCAGGACGCTGCGGCGCGGGCATTCGAGTCCCCAGAGCTGGCGCTCAGTAATCTCGTCCACTTCGAGCTCATCGAGTCAGCCGTCCGCGCCGATCGACCAGAACGAGCGATCGAGGCGATGAAGCAGCTCTGCTCCCGGGCTCGTGCCAGCGGGACGCCGTGGGCGCTGGGAATGGCGGCGCGCTCAGAGGCGCTGACGAGCACCGGATCGGCAGCCGAGGATCAATACCGCGAGGCGATCGCGCAGCTCAAGCACAGCCGGATGGGCGGTTACCTCGCTCGTACCCATCTCGTCTACGGCGAGTGGCTGCGCCGCGAGGGCCGCCGTCGGGAGGCCCGCGAACAACTTCGCACCGCCCACGAGCTGCTGTCCGGTATGGGTGCGGAGGCGTTCGCCGAGCGTGCCGCCCGCGAACTACGCGCCACCGGTGAACACCCACGAAAACGCGCCGCTCAGCCGACCGACGCGCTCACCGCCCATGAGCTGCACATCGCCCGGTTGGTCGCCACCGGAGCGACCTCCCGGGAGGTCGGCGCACAGCTGTTCCTGAGCCCGCGCACGATCGAAGCCCACCTGCGCAGCATCTTCCGCAAGCTGGGCATCACCTCCCGCAGGCAGCTCAAAGAACTTGCGCTTCCTGATTGGGCAGGCCGCGGGTAGCACCGGCCGGCGGTGGGTCAGCGCCCGACGTGCTGCCATGAATCACGTGGTGGCAGCTGTCGCGGCAACGTCCCGGTGAGCATCTTGTCCTGCGGGGTGGTGTCACTATGGCGGCCTGGGTCGGCGACGCCGCCCGTGAGCCGGGCGACCTCGATTACGTCGTCACCCCGCACACCATCACCAGCGACAACGCCGACGCCCAGGCACGGCGCGACGACGCCAAGAACGCGGTCCGAGCCGACCCGGGTCCGGGGCTGCAACCAGACCGGATCACCGAGGCCGCGATCTGGAACATGTCGACGATCGACGGCGGGCAGGGGTGCCGGCCGCTGCGCAGCGCGCCTCGATCCACCGTCACGGTGCCCAACTTGATGCTCGACCCGCCCTACTGGGACCAGAAACCCCAGGCCCGGAGCGAGTAGAACCGCTGGCCCTCACGGTCGGCGACGCTGAACTCGCGGCCCGGCTCCGGGGCGACCCGGACCAGGGCGTCCACGCCGTGCGCCGGCGAGGATGCGATCACGATCAGTGTCCCCTCGCTGACATCTCGCCATTGTCGCCCGTCCGGACCGCGTATCCCATCCGCCGAGCGGGCGACCACTATGGATGGGGACGCCGGTCATGAGTGCTGGCTCTTGCCGGCGATCATGTCGACGAGGGTGTCGGTGAGGTCTTCGGCCGGAGACACCTCCCCACTTCGGGTCGGTGAGCTGGCCGCCGGCCTCCAGGCCGGCAATCCCGTTCGCGCTGCTGATCAGCAGGGCTGCGTATCGGCGGGCATCCTGCTCGCCGACCAGGTCGGCGACGACGGTCAGGAACTCGGTCTGGCTTCGCTGGGCGGCACGGGCGAGTGCTGTGGGGTCGCCGGGCGGGTTGCTGAACAGAGCTTGTAGAGGTGTGGCTGAAAGCGGCCGATGTCGATGACGACCTCCGACCTCCGCAAGCACTACCCAGCCGAGAACCGCCGCCGCACGACCGCGACACATACCGACTGACCCGGCCCCCGACCACGTACGACAGTGATGACGGTGATCCCGTAGCTGAGACACCAGGGTGACCGCGCCGCCTCAGCGGTGTCCGCGGAGGCGGCACGGTCGCCGATACTCGAGCCGCGACGACTACAACCGATCGAGGCTGAGAGACCGTCGATCGGAAAGGCTCGGCGTTGCGATACCGTCATGGCGCCCACACCGGCGTCGAGTAGTCCGCGTCCGTCGGCTGTCGACGGCCCGCAGGGCGCCCCACCGATCCAGGGAGATACCGATGCCGGAGCCTGAGCCCGTCCAGGACGACCACGCAGCGGATGCCGAATCCTCAACCGCGGCCGAGACCGAGACCGAGACCGAGACCGAGACTGACCAGCCTGCCGTTCACGCAAATCGGGCTGCCCGGCGCGCGAAGGGCAAGGTCGCCTCGCCTCAACCATATGGAAAGGGTCAGCACATCGGCGGCCGGGGCTCGGTCCAGAGCCCGCGCCAGTGGGGTAACCGCCGAACCGGCTGATCCGTTGGTAGAGCCGGTTGTGCCGTACCCATCAACGTGGCTGACGAGCTCCGACTTGACGACGGACTCGTCGACCTTCCGCTTGAGTGCCTTGCCGTGTAGGCGCTCGCGGCGTCGCCGGGCTAACCCTGCTGCATGCTTGGCGCAGGGGCGATCGGGGTCGCGCGCATCCGTGGCCGCTGTCCCTGCCGGCGAGCTGGTCCGGCCAACTCGACCGGCCCGAGCCGCTGCGGTACGTCTAGGTGGGATAGCGCAGTGGTGGCGGAGGCCGGCGTCGGCACCGCGTATGAGCACCATCGGTGGCGGCATCGGGGTGCGGTTCAGTAACGGTGGTACGAGCGGGCGGGCGGTCGCATTCTGCCCTGCCGTCTGAATTGCTGTGCGTGTTGCCGTCTGGCCAGGTAGCTTCAGAACCTTCGGCTGCCGCGCGCCGCCGGAGTCCCCGAAGGTGCATCTCCATGAGGCAATCCACGCCCGCCCGGCGTCGACTCGATGCCACCCTGGCCCAACTCACCATCACCTTCCGCGGCATGGCCGCCCACCCCGACGACACCAACTGCGAGTGCCACTGGGGAAGCGCCGAGGACCTTGCCCTGCTCAAGACCGCGGACGTCGAGTTGGACCCGGATCTGCTGCGCCGCACCTACTCGGCCAGCGACTGGGACTTCCCCGCTGCCATGCTGCGCCGGATCCTGCCCCAGCTCGCTCGTTCTCTGGTCGACGGTGAGGTGATGCGTCTGGACAGCATGGATCAGGCGGGGAGGATGTTCGCACTCGGCCGTTGGCAGCAGTGGCCCGCCGAGCAGTCGCGGGCGGTCCGGGATTTCCTGGACGCCTGGTGGTTCGTCGCGCTCACCGAGCAGGACGCCGAGGTTCCGGCGTACTCGGTGCTGACCATGCTCGTGGAAGCCGCCGGCGGGCTCGACCGCTGGCTTCGTGCCTGGGCAACGGCGACCAGTCCGGTGGCGCACCAACGGCTCGCCGAGGCGTTCGGCAGATGGGAGTACGACCTGCTCCGCGACGATCTGCCGTGGCAAACCTGGTGGTGGACGGACGACGAGGAGGAGGTCCTTCGCGCGGAGTTGACCGGGTGGCTGCTCCAGCACGCCCCGACCCGGCTGCGGATGATCGGCGCCGACCCGGACCTGCTGGACCGGATCAGGCTGCTCGGCCTTGCCTGCCCAGCCCGATGGGACGACCCGCACTGGCCGGACCACGCCTACTGACCGGGCTGCCGCCCACAGTCAGCCCAGCTGGGCGGCCTCTCCCGGGATCTGATCGAAGGCGACGGCGCAACCGCAACTCAACGCCCTGACCGTGGCGGCGCAAGGCGCTACTCCCGTGGCCTGTTCCCACACTGGGCGCTTTTCAGCTGTGTGGGCGGGGTTCGCGAGCCGACAGGTCCGGTCACGGCCGTAGTCAGGTCATCGGCTGCGGCGGTGAGCAGGGCGATCGCTGATCCTAGAGGTCCGTGATCGATGTCCGCCCGGTCCAGAGAGGACGGCAGGTGCTCTCCGGCCGCTCCGTGATAGCGGTGCTGGCCGCGTTGGCGTTCTACCGGGTTCCGGTGATCCGGGCGGTGACGACGGTGGGGTCGGCTCCCGACCGTATGGCGGGCCGGTAGCGGGTCGGTTCGGCGTCGTACTCGGCGGCCGGGCCTTCGGGGTGCTGCCGACGTCACAGAATATTGCGATCTACAGGATTCGATCGATTCGAGTCGGGAACTTCGATACGGACCGCGCGCCGGGCGCCACCAGTAGGCGCCCGGCGTCACGACCGACCGAGAGGTGAATCCATGACCTTCCCCGCCAGGCTCGTCGGGGCCGCACTTGTTGGAACGCTCGCTGCCGGTGCGTCGGCACTGGCCGCGGCCTCCACGGCCAGTGCACAGGCCGAGCCCTGCGTTCAGCGCATCACCGTGGTGAACAATGCCGCGTTCGTGATGTCCTTCAGCGTCGCGGCAAGCAATGGTCTGGAGACGTCGAACACCGACACCTACCCGATCAATCAGTCGCGGACGGTCGATCTCACCACCACCGCGCTGCCGGTCGGCTCCGACGTCCGGCCAGTGGTGGACGCGGTGGCCGGAGCGCAGCGTACGCCGAGCAGTTTCGTGTCGTACTGCGAGAACGGGCAGACCGCGACGTACTCGGTGACCGGGACGACGTACGACTACTCGGTCACGCTGATCGGCTGACCGACGCGCCGACCGTTCGGGGCGTCCGCCATCGCGGCGGACGCCCCGCGTTCGTCCCTGCCGACGCGCTGACCAGTAAGCCGCGTGCGACGACGCCGACCGGCCGCTCCCCGCCGCCGAGGCGGTCACCACCCACACCTAGCTCATGAAGAAAATCATGGCCGCGAGGCTTGTTCCCATGGCCAGGTGCTCCCAACGGAGCAGGTCCGTGATCGGTCGATAACGCAGCTGGACGACTGCGGTCGCCATCCAGCAGAGGTAAGCCGCCGTGGCGGCGCGTAACAACACGAGCGCCGCATCATGGACGGTGACGGTGTCGTGGTCCGTCCGGGGCCCGGCGGCCATGTGGTGGGTAGCCATCGACTCACCGTGTTGATGTAGCAGCACGGCGAGCGCCATGAGCACGGCCCCGGCCATACGGTGCCGCTCCACCTCCGGGCCGCGCTCGGTCGGACCGCCGACGACGATTGCCACCGCCAAGACCAGCAGCAGCGTGCCCGCGTACTGCACAACCGGTGTGGCGTCGAGGGTCACCGCGACCATGACAGCCACCATCGCACCCGAAAGCGTTCGGGCTCCGCGGGAAGCGCCCGCCCGCGGTACGACGCAGCAGCAGGCTGACACCGCGGCCGACCCGAGCATGATCACCTCGACCATCAGGACGTTATCGCGGTGCGACGCCGGGGCGTGACCATTGCGCGGTGGGGCGGCCGTTGAGACGCCACGGGTGCCCGCTGACCCGCGGCCAGCCTTCAGGCGAGTTTTCCCAGTTCTCTTGCCGGCCGTACACCGTGAGGTCCAGGGCGTGGTAGGTGGTCATCAACGCCTCCACGCCCCGCCCGGTGGTCCAGTAGGTCTCGTAGACGTCGTCGCCGTCGCGCAGGTAGCACGCGATGAACCCGAAGTCACGACCGTCGGCCAGAGCCGGGTCGGAGTCTTTCGCCGAATACCAGGGGAACCGGTAGCCCATGAACTCCGCGAACGGGGCACTTTCGTCGTAGGGACCCTGGCAGAGCACGGCGTAGGTGACGTCCCGAGCGTGCAGGTAGTCCAGCATCTGCATGTGACAGGTCGAGAAGGTGCACCCCTCACACTGATGCTCGTACGGATTGCCGTCGTGCCACATGTGGAAGTAGGCGATGAGCATCCGGCGACCCTCGAACACCTCCGCCAGCGGGGTGTCCCCGCCAGGGCCCCGCACCGTCACCGTCGGCATCAAGGTCATCGGCAGCTGACGACGAGCGGCTGCGATCGCGTCTCCTTCGCGGGTATGGGCCTTCTCCCGGACCAGCAGTTCGTCGCGCTCACGCAGCCAGGTCTCCCGGTCGACGACCGGGGGCGCGGTGGCGCTGGGCGCGGGGGTTGCCGTCATGGCTATCTCCTTCGTGGAGTGGGGATCGGTCACAGGTACAGACGACCGAGTCGGCGATCGTCATCGGTGACCGATGACGGATGGCGTCCGCGGTCGTCAGTACGGTGGTGAGGACCAGTCAGCCCCGGGGAGATCACATGTCCGACTCGCCTGACGAGCAGGCGGTCTGGTTGCAGCGCGCCTTCGACGAGCACCGGCGTGAGCTACACGTGCACTGCTACCGCCTCGCCGGGAACGTCACCGACGCGGACGACCTGGTGCAGGAGACCTTCCTGCGTGCCTGGCGGGCTCGCGACCGCTTCGAGGGTCGCGCGTCGGCGCGCACCTGGTTCTACCGGATCGCCACGAACGTCTTCCTCGACAGCCGCAAGGCGGCCGGTCGCCGGACGGTACCGTACGGTGACCCGCTGGAGTGGTCCACCGAGCTCGGTCCCTATCCCGACGCCCTGCTGGCCGACGATCCGCAGACCGGTCTCGCCGCCCGGGAAACCGTCGAGCTGGCCGTGATCGCAGCGCTCATGTACCTGCCGCCGCGGCAGCGGGCGGCCTTCGTCCTGCGCGACGTCCACGGCTGGACGCCGCAGGAGATCGCCGCCGCGCTCGACACCGCCGTAGCGGCCGTCAACAGCCTCCTCCAGCGGGCCCGCCACACCCTCCGACGGCAAGCGCCGTCGGACCCGAAGGACTGGCGCCGCCCGCAGCTCACCAGTGAGGACGAAGAGATCCTGCGCCGCTACGCCAACGCGAAGGACCCGGAGACGATCCGGGCACTGCTCGCCGAGGACGTACGGATCACGATGCCGCCCGAGCCGCCGGTCGTCGGGATCGACGCGGCCGCGGAGTTCCTCGGCCGACCGCTCGACTGGCGTACGTTCCCCGCCTCGGCCAACGGGCGCCCGGCATTGATCAACTATCTCCGCCGGCCCGGCAGCCCGCACTACGAGGCGTTGGTCGTCGACGTACTCCGGATCGAGAACGGGAAGATCGTGGAGAGCAACGCCTTCATCGGTGCCCGTCACGTCGCCGCCTTCAGCATGCCCGCCACACTCGAGCCCTAGACAAGGGTGTCTCGCGTCAGGTGATCGGGCCTGCACTGGGGTAGTGGCATGGCGAGGACGAAGGCGGTCGTCATACCGACGCCACGCCCAACGCCGAAACCAAGTGACGTCGCAGTACTAGCCCCGAGGAAGCGCGGTGATGGCCACGACGGCGCTGTTGACGACAATGGCCGTCACGGTACGGGTCACGGCTGCCCCCGCGGCGTCGGCGCCCCAGTTGCCCTGCTCGAGTTCCTTGGCTCGGCTGATCACCGGTGACGTCCACGGAATCTCGCGGTGAAACTGCGGGAGTGTTCCGCTCGCCGAGAGCAGCGCCGCGAGCGCGGCGACCCGGGCTTGCGGCTCCGCGCCGTCCACGAGGACCCGTCGAACGTCGGCGAGCAGGCGGGACCGACGTTCGGTTCTGCCCTCGCGCAGGGCCGTCGTCCGGAACAGGCCAAGCACCTTACGCGGCTCCTGGTCGATGTCGCTCCGCGCGATGAGCCGCTCCAGAACCGGCCCCCGCAGCGGGGGACCGATCGCGGCCAGTGCCGTCTGCACCCCTCGGGGTTTCTCGGCGAGGTAGTCCCACGCCGGGCGCAGGAGGCCATCCGACGGCGGGTGACCCGCCACGCTGCTGACCCGCCCCCGGTCCGACGGGGTCAGGTGACCGCCGAGGGCGAGGTCGGCGAGGACGGCTCCGCCGAGGACGTAGAAGAGGGTGTTCTCCCCGGCGATGGTCCCGGATGCGGGTTGGAACAGGAGCAGGAGGAGATCCTCGACGAGAGTCGGGGCGTCCGACCGGGGTTCGGTGGTCATCGGCGGGGCTCCCAGCGGAAGAGTCGGGTAGCGAGGGTGACGGCGACAGCGACCCAGGCCAGCGTGGGCGCCAGCAGGAGCAGGGAGTCGATCACGGCGACGCCGCCGTTCCAGGCGTTCATCGTCAACTCGGTGGCCGCTCCGCCGGGCAGAAGCCGCTTGAGCCAGGCGAGGTTCTCGGTGCCGGAGATGCCGACCCAGCTGGCCACGGCGATCACACCGAGGGTAACGGGCAGGGTGGTGACCTGGGCGTGTTCGGGGGAGTTCGTCAGCCCGGTCGTGGCCAGCGCCAACCCGATCATCATGGCCACGGTCGCGAGAACCGCCACCACCAGCAGGGCGACGTTGTCCGGCCCGCCGGCGACCACGGCCAGGGCGGTCAGGATCGCTGTCACCTGCACCACGGTGAGCAGGAGCACGGGCAGCAGCAGGCCGGCGAGGATGCCGGCGTCGCCTTCGGCGGTGGAGCGCAGCCGCTTGAGGAAGAGATTCTGACGCCGGGAGGCCAGTGTGGTGACGGCCGTGGCGTAGAGCCCGAACGCGGCCACGGTGAACATCACGATCGCGGCGATGTAGCCGAGGCTCCCGATGGCGGCGTAGGTCTCGTGCTGACGGACGAAAAACGCGGACACCGCCGCCGGGATGATGAGGCTGGTGATCAGGACCAGCCGGTTGCGGAAGATCTGGATCAGTTCGCTGGACGCGATGGACAACACGGTGATGGGCCTCTCGGAAGAACGAATCAACTGTTGATGGCGCGGAACACGTCGTCGAGCCGGGTCGGTCCCGCCGCCAGGTCGCGCAGTTCCACGGCATGGTCCTGCGCCCAGCCGAGCAGGAGGTGCAGGTCCTTCTGCAGTTCGAAGGACTCGACAGTGACCTTCCCGTCGGCGTCGACGGCCGCCGGCAGCGGTAGCGGCGGAACCGGCGCGGCAAGGGAGAAGCGGATCACGCCGGGGAGGGTGCGCGTCAGCTCGGAGACGGTGCCCTCGCGGTGGAGGGTCCCCTCGTGCATGAGCCCGATCCGGTCGGCGCGCTGCTGGGCCTCCTCCAGGTAGTGCGTGGTGAGCACGATGGTGGAACCGTTTTCCCGCAGCCGGTCCACTGTCGCCCAGACGGCGTCGCGGGACTGGATGTCGAGGCCGGTGGTCGGCTCGTCCAGGAAGATCAGCTCCGGGGTGCCGTAGACCGCGGTCGCGAAGTCCAACCGCCGCTTCTCCCCGCCGGACAACTGGGACACTTTGCGTCCGGCGCGACCGGTGAGGTCGACCACGTCGAGCACCCGATCGACGTCGTCGGCGCGCCGGGTGAGCCCGCCAATCAGGCCGACGGACTCACGGACGGTGAGGTCGGGCGAGAATCCGCTCTCCTGGAGCATCACGCCCATCCGGGGGCGTACCGCCCGGCGGTCGTCGGGCCTGTGCCCGAAGACGCGTACCGTGCCAGAGGTCGGCTTCCGGTGCCCCTCGACCACCTCCAGGGTCGAGGTCTTCCCGGCTCCGTTGGTGCCCAGCAGTGCGTAGAGCTCTCCGGACCGTACCTCGAAGGAGAGGTCCTTCACGGCGTGGAAGTCGCCGTAGGTGAGGTTCAGCCGTTCGGCTTCGATGACGGGTGTAGTGGACATGCACCAATGACAGCGCGGACACGGCCGACCCGTCAGTGGCGTCATGTCATCGCCGCATGTGACGTGGTGTCACTGGTCGTGGCACCTGGCTGCCCGATACTGGTGTGGTGACCGCAAGATCGCCGCGCTTCACCGAGTCGACGCAGGGAAGACTGCGACGGCTCAACCTCGCCACGTCCCTACCGCCGGTCTTGGTCGCCGCGGTGGTCCTGGTCTACACCGACGCGGACACCTGGTGGCACCTTGTCGTCCTGGCGCCGGGGGCCGTGGCAGGCTTGGTGGCCTTCGAGCGGTGGACGGCCAACGACCTGGCTCGGGTGGCGCTGCCGTGCCTGGTCGTGGCGGGAGCGGTGTGGCCACTGGGGGTCCTGGTGACCGGCAGCCCCAACGCCTACTGGGGGTTCTGCGCTGTGGGCTCGCTCGCCATGCGCGAGGTTCGGCGGCACCGGAAGCTGGCAGCGGCAGGGCTCTTCACCTACGTCGCCGCCGTCGGCACGGCGCGGCTGCTGGTACAGCGGGACGACATCGGTCACGTCCTGGTCACCTACGTTCTCATCCCGACCGTCCTCACCATCGTCGTGACGGTCTTCACGATCGTGGGCGAGCGTTTCTACGAACTCATCCAGGAGCTCGAACAGACCCGCGAGAGGGAAGCGGAACTCGCGGTGATCCGCGAACGCGTGCGCTTCGCCAGCGACCTGCACGACATCCAGGGCCACACCCTGCACGTGGTCAAGCTGAAGATCGCCCTGGCGCAGCGACTGCTGCTCCGCGACACCGAGCGGGCGGAGAAGGAGCTGCGGGAGACGTACGCGCTGGTCAGCGACACCATCGCGCAGACCAAGGAACTGGCCTACGCCCAACGCCGGCTCAACCTCACCGCGGAGATCGAGAACGCGAAGAACCTGTTCGAGGCCGCCGGCATCCGGGTCCGGGTGACCCGGGAGGCCGAGGTCGACGCCCGCGCCAGCGAACTGCTCGGGCAGGTGCTGCGCGAGACGACCACAAACATCCTCCGCCACGCGCAGGCCACCCAGGTGCAAATCACGCTCTCCGAGTCGAGCATCACCGTCGTCAACGACGGCGTGACCGCCACCTCGCCCCCCGAGCTGAGAGGACTGGCGGCACTCCGGCAACGGGTGGCGGGCGACGGAGGAGAGCTGACCGTGGAACAGCAGCAGGGACGCTTCCGGACGGCGGCGACGTTCCCCGCCGTGCGCGCCGGCGCGGAAAGGAGTGACGGCCGATGACCACCATCGTGCTCGCCGACGACGAGGCGCTGCTGCGTACGGCCCTGGCCGCGCTGCTGCCGATGGAGGGCGACATCACCGTTCTCGCCGAGGCGCAGGACGGCCGGACGGCCGTCGAGGCCACCCTGCGGCACGGGCCCGACGTGCTGGTCATCGACCTGGAGATGCCGGGCGTGGACGGTCTGGGCGCGGTCGCCGAGATCCGGCGCACGCGCCCGGGGCAGGTGGTTCTCATGCTGACCCGGCACGCCCGTCCCGGCGTGTTGCGCCAGGCGTTGAAGCTCGGTGTTCAGGGCTTCGTCAGCAAGTCCGCCGAACCGACGCACATCTCGTCTGTCATCGCCACCCTGCATGCGGGCAAACGCTGGATCGACCCGGACGTGTCCGCGCTCGCCGTCACCGAGGACAACCCCCTCACCGACCGTGAAGCCGACGTCCTGCGGGTCACCGGCGAGGGCTACTCGGTCGCCGACATCGCCGCGCGCCTGTACCTCGCGCCGGGCACCGTCCGCAACTACCTCTCCAACGCGATGCGCAAGACCCAGACCCGGACCCGCCACGAAGCGGCCCGCTACGCCCGCGAACACAACTGGCTGTGACCAACGGGCGATCACCCCAGACCAGCACGGAATCCGTCAACGCCGGCTGAATCATCACGCGGTGCCGACGACATCCTCCCGGAACCCATCAGGCTCCTGATCCCGGATGTCCATCAAAGCGGGTCAGGCCCTCTGACCTTGCCGATCAAGCCGAGGTGGGGTGTGCTCGAGACCTTCGGCCGTCTTGAGGCCGTAGCCGAGGCCGCGATCGACGGCGATGTGGAACACCCAGGCAAGGGCCAGAACTCCGAGCCAACCGATCCGGTGGCCGAACCCGGCCGCGGCCACGGCTACCGCTCCCCGGCGAACGCGTGCTCTCGGCCCACCACCAGGGGAAGCTCTCCCGCGACGACGCGGTGCGGTATGGCCTGGGCGCGGTGCCGGTATGCCTGGGCGCGGTGCGCACACGCCCCGGTCCGTGCCGGCGCACCTTCGACCGACCGGTGCCATTCACGACCCGCAGCCGGTCGGATCGCCGCTACCGCCACCTGATGAGGTAGATGCCTTGCCCGGTGGTGGCGAAGTGCCCGTCCACCGGGTGCAATGTGGCGGAATGGTAGGTACCGGGATGACCGGGGTCGGGTCGCTGAAGCGCCATGTCGAGGACGTACCGGGCTGTGCGCCGGAACGCGACCGCGCTGCCGGCCATGAACAGGGTGTGAGCGTGCAGGCGTTGGTGGAACCTGTCCCTGTTGAAGGAACGCCGACGGGCTTGGCGATTGAGTTCGTGGACCTCGTCCCAGGCGGGAACGTCGTTCGGGTTCCAGGAGACGGTGTGCGGAGCCCCGGCTCCCAGGCGGTGGCGTAGCTGCTTCCACCGGTTCGGGGCGAACTGCAGGTCGTGGTGACTGAGTACCAGGTCGAGCTCACCGACGGTCTCGGTGGCGGGGGAGGGCTCCGGTGGCGGCTTGCCCCGTAGCGGTAGGTGGATCAGTGTGCGGCGTGATCGGGCTGCCAGCATCCACAGGCCCGTGATGGTGAACGCGGCCTCGGCGTTGAGTTCCAGGACGAACCAGGGGTTGTTGTCGACCAGCACCGCGCCGGTCACCGGTTCGGCCGGGCGGACGACGCGGTACTGATCGGCGCCGAGCCGTCCCTGATGTACGCGGATCTTGAGGTTCATGCCGTGGCGAGCTGCGCGCGGGCGTGCATCAGCGCGAACCCGAGGAGGTTGCGGCCGCGCCATTGGGCCGGATCGTGGGCGCGTGGGTCCGTCGCGGAAAGCCCGATGCCCCAGACCCGATCCATCGGGCTGGCTTCCACCAGTACCCGATTGCCCGTGCGAGACAGGTACCGCCCGAGGTCAGGGTGCTGGCTGAACTTGGCCAGGTTGCCGGCGGCGACCAGGTCGAAGCTGTACGCATCCCAGGTGGCCTGGTCGAAGTCGCGGACCTGCCGGCCCAGGGCCTTGACCGCGCCCGGGTGCGGCGCCGTGAGCATCTGCGCGGCGATCGCTTCGTCGCCGAACAGGCGAGCCTTGCCGATCATCATGTAGTGCTCGGCGGTGGCGTACCGGATCCCGTCCACGACGAACGGGGCCGGCCACCATTGGCTCAGGCAGCCCGATCCGACGCTGCCGTCCGGTTGGGGCTGGTGCCCCCAGAAGAACAGGTACTTGACCCGCCCGCCCGCAGCGGCGAGCGCCCGCAGCTCGGGCAGGCTGCGCGGCGAGGAGGTGGTGTCGGGCATGTTCGGCAGGGTGCCAGAACCGTACGGCCACGCGCCATCGGGTTTGCTCTGCCGGTCGCGGGGTCGCCGGCCGTCCTCCCGGGGTTGAGCCGGCCGAGAGCGGGCTTCCTGCCCTTCGATATGAGGCGTGCCGCCTCGGCCTTGCGACGAGCGGAGATTTTTGTTGCTGAGTCAAAAATTCGACGTTCATCTCTGGCGTTGGGAGTGGTCGTGCGTTCATGATGTTGGCGGTACGGCTGCCCGGAGATCCGCCCACCCTGTCGGATGACCTGCTCGACAGGGCCGGCGGGTCCCCGGGCGCGTCGCTTTCGACCGGGAGGTAGTCATGACACCGACGGGACCACGCAGGCCAGCCCTGCTCCGGTCCGGCATCGCGGCCGCAGCAACCGTGCTGGCTCTTGCCGCGAGCACCGTGTCCGCGACGGCCGCCCCAGCCGAAGGTGACATCCTCGCCGCGGGCGGCCCGACGGCCGTGGCCGGCTCCTACATCGTCGTGTTGCGGGACTCCGCCGTCAAAGCCACCGCTGTGGACACCACCGCCCGTGACCTCACCAAACAGCAGGGCGGCGGGGTCGGCCCCGTCTTCCGGCACGCCCTGCGCGGCTTCGAGGCCCGACTCTCCGAGCGCGGTGCCCGCCGCCTCGCCGCCCATCCGGCCGTCGCCTCCGTGACGCAGAACCACACGGTGTCCGTGGCAGAGGTGCAGAGCCCGACACCGTCCTGGGGCCTGGACCGGATCGACCAGCGCGCGTTGCCGTTGGACAACTCGTTCACCTACCCCCGCGTGTCACCGGGCGTGCGGGCGTACGTCATCGACTCCGGGATCAACCTGACCCACACCGAGTTCGCCGGGCGGGCGGTGTCCGGCTGGGACTTCATCGACAACGACGCCGACGCCACCGACTGCATGGGGCACGGCACCCACGTCGCCGGCACGGTCGGCGGCACCACCTACGGGGTGGCCAAGAACGTCCAACTGGTGGCCGTACGCGTCTTCAACTGCGACGGCCGCGGCACCACCTCGAATGTTCTCGCCGGGGTCGACTGGGTGACCGGCGACCATGACCCCGGGCAGTTGGCCGTGGCGAACATGAGCCTCGGCGGCCCGCCGTACGCGCCAATGGTCGACGCCGTGCGACGGTCGATCGCAGACGGCGTCACCTACGTGGTGGCCGCCGGCAACGAGGACGGCGACGACGCGTGTTCCTACACCCCGGCCTCCGTCCCGGAGGCGATCACCGTCGCCGCCACCGACGCCACCGACACCCGCGCATCGTTTTCCAACATCGGTACGTGCGTGGACCTGTTCGCGCCGGGCGCCGACATCACCTCGGCCTACACCGGCAGCAACACCGCAACCCGCACCGCCTCCGGAACCTCGATGGCCACCCCGCACGTCACCGGCGCGGCGGCATTGATCCTGGCCGACAACCCCACCTACACCCCGGCGCAGGTGACCCAGGCACTCCTGGCCGACACCACCCCCGGCGTGGTGACAAATCCGGGCGTCGGCTCGCCGAACCGGCTGCTCCACGTCAGCGCCAGCACCCCGGCCAACGACTTCGCGCTGACCGCCACCCCCGCCAGCGGCACCGTCACCGCCGGCGGCACCATCTCCACCACCATCACCGCGGCCGTCACAAACGGCGCGACCCAACCGGTCTCCCTGGTGGCCCGCGGCCTACCAGACGGCGCCACCGCCACGTTCCAGCCCGCGAGCGTCGCTTCCAACGGCAGCACCACCCTGACCATCAACACGGCGTCGACAACCATGGCCGGCGACTACACCATCACAGTGATCGGCACCGGAACGGGTGCGACACGTGCGACGGCATTCCAGCTACACGTCAACGACCCGGCCGGCTGCGTCGGCTCGAACGGCACCGACACGGCGATCACCCAGGGCGATAGCCCGCTGGTCCCCATCACGATCACCGACTGTCCCGGCGCCGCCGCTCGCAACAGCACCATCGAGCTGCACATCGACCATTCAGGAATCGGGGACCTCGACATCCGGCTGCTCTCACCCGATGGCACCTGGTATTACCTGCTGGACCGCACCGGCGGCGACAGCGACGACATCGACTACACCTTCACCCACGACCTGTCGTCCGAGACCGCGAACGGCACCTGGATGCTGTGGCTCAACGACCTCCTGCACTCGGGCACCGGGTTCCTCGACTCGTGGCGGATCAACCTCGCGGGCGCCGACCTGCCGGCACCAGCATGTGGTGGCCGCACCAGCACCAACCTACGGATACCGGCCGCCGGCACTGTCGAATCGTCAATCAGCGTGGCCGACTGCGGCCTGGCGCCGTCGACCAAGAGCTACATCGAGCCCAACATCCGTCACCAGTACGGCCGAGACCTTCGAGTCTCCCTCGTCGCGCCGGACGGGCAGGCGATCCTGCTCAAGGATGCCTACGTGGGGTCGTACCGGGCAAACGTCCGCGAAACCTTCATCACCGATCTGTCGAGCAAGCCCACAGCTGGCACCTGGAAACTGCGGGTCGAGAACGTCGCCGACTACGAAGGCGTGTTCGAAGGCTGGAAGCTGACCCTCGATGGCGGCACCACGCCACCGCCCACCACGCCGCCTCCCCCCACCACACCACCGCCCACCACGCCGCCTCCGACGACGCCACCGCCCACCACGCCGCCTCCGACGACGCCACCGCCCACCACGCCACCGCCCACCACCCCGCCTCCGACCACCCCGCCCCCCGGTGGGAGCCCTGCCTGCACCGCCGTCTACTCCGTGCAGGACCAGTGGAACGGTGGGTTCGTCGCCAACGTCAGCGTCACGGCAGGAGCGACCCCGCTCACCGGCTGGCGGGTCACCCTCAACCTGCCGGGCGGTGCCTCGGTCACCTCGCTCTGGAACGGTGTCAACAGTGGCACCAGCGGGACCATCACCGTCGCCAACCAGAGCTACAACGGACGGCTGGCCGCAGGCCAGACCACCAGTTTCGGATTCCAGGGCACCGGAAACGGCAACGGCACGACCGCCACCTGCACCGGAAGCTCGAACTAAGAGCGACCGGCAATAGGTAGGGCGTCTGGACGGAGGGGACCCCGAGGTAGCAAGCAGGCACGGCTCCATTGATCATCGGAGTTCTCTACGCTTCGTGACCGATGGAGTCCCGTGCCTGCCTATAAGGGCGCCGTCGACGACGGTGATCTGGTCGAGCCGCCGCCGAAGCACCGCCGCCAGAGCCAGCAGCGGGTCCGAGGGTGTCGATGACCCCGTCCGCCGCCGGGTGCGACACCTCGAACAGTGGGCCACCCCTGAAAGACCGTCGATATCACCTGCACCGCATCGCCATCCACAACGGACGCACAAGCGAGTTACGAGACATCCCTAATCAGTGGGGAGCGCGACAATCCTGACCACCAGTTCTCTCTGGGAGTTCACGCCGGACCGCTCGCCCGCATCAACGCACGTCAGCGCCCCCATTGCCCTGTCCAGCATCGATGAGCACTTGTCCCGCACTTGTCCCGACCCTGCGGCCGCGTTACGGGTCAAGTGGTTCGATGACCTGCTTTCGGGCGTGTTGATAGATGACGGAGCTGCGGAACCCGACGATTTCGCGGCGTCCGCTGAACTTGTCCATGAGGAAGGAGTGCAGGCTGTC
>NZ_JBNCNZ010000031.1:0-25803 GCF_049847245.1 Micromonospora sp. DT68 | reverse complement strand
CGCCAGCACATTGACCGACACCGCTTCCGGCATCGCCCACCTCCACAACATCATCCTCGCGGGGTGACACCAGCACCGCTGCCGGGCAACGCCTTCACCGAGTTACGAGACATCCTTTAGGCGAGCAGTTCGGACGGGACCGCTGCTACCGGCGGCTGCGGCCGGACGCTTGTGAACTCCGACCACCCGGCCCCGTAGTGCAGGGCGTGATGTCATCCCGTGGACCGCTGGTGAGCCGCGAAGCGGAGACGTATCCCGCTCGCGTGGCTGGCCCGCTACAGCGGAGCTGCGGGCCGCCGTCCATCTCTATCTCATTTACCGAAACTCGCAATCTCGGCCTGGGTAGGGCTTCGTGACGCCATTTCCGCGCATTGTTTAATGCAGCGGAATGGCACATCACAAACTAATTCACTGGCAATAGAGTAGGAATTTACAGGCGGTCTCCTACGCTTCCCCCCGAACTGTTGACGCCGATGGGGGAACACGATGGCGACGTCACCTGATATCGAGGCGCACATGCGCGAGCTCCACTTGGCCAACGGCGGCGCGCTGCTCCACTACCTGAGGAGACTGACCCCGCCGGGCTCATCCTGTACCGCCGAGGACCTGGTGCAGGAGACCATGGTGAGAGCCTGGCGCAACCTCGACCAGATGCCCTCCGGCCCGGAGCCGCAGCGGCGCTGGCTGTTCAAGGTTGCCCGACGCCTGGCTATCGACGCGTACCGCAAACGGCAGACGCGGCCCGTGGAGGTCGGCCTGGCCGAGGCGGACCTGTCGCCCCCGGTGAACGCCGCTGCGGAAACGGCGATCGCATCGCTGACCCTGCGGCGCGCCGTCGGCGAACTCGGCCCTGCCCAGCGGTCCGTGCTGCTCGAACTGTATGTGAAGGGCCATTCCGCCGGCGAGGTCGCCGACCGGCTCGGCCTTCCCGTCGGCACCGTCAAATCACGCGCGCACTACGGAGTGCGGCATGTGCGCAGGGCGCTGATGAGCGGCTGAACGGCAGGGTGCCCGCGCCCGGCAGGCCACCTCGGGAGGGACCGGTCGGCGAGCTCAACCCAGCCGGGTACGCACCACCAGGTCGTGCAGGGCGTCCACCGCGGCCGGATCCACGTCCCCGGGCAGCGCCGAGGAGTCCCGGGCCGTCTCCAACTCGGCGCGCAGCAGCGGCACGTCGGTGGCGAGTCGCTGCGCAGCGCCCGTGGGGAGCGGTCCGTGTTCGGCCTCCCGTTTGGCGGCGATGAGATCCGGCACGTACAGCAATCCTGCTCCGAGCACACCGAGGTCCGTCTCCAGACGGCCGGTCCGCATCAGGTGGATGCCGGTGAGCAGGACCCGCAGCGTGTACAGCGCGGGCTTGAGCTGCCCGGTCCTGGCGTACAACTTCTCCTGGGTGGCCGCGAACCCGAGGTAGTGGTGCGCGTGGTGCCGGGTGACCAGTCGCGGGGCCAGAGAAACCAGCTCGGCGTGCACCGCGCTGGTCACGACCACCAGCGGCGACAACACCTGCTCCAGAACGTAGCCGTTGCGGCTGTTCAACAGCTTGGCGAACTTCAGCAGATCGTGGCTCACCACGTCCAGCTCGACA
Source organism: Micromonospora sp. DT68 (assembly GCF_049847245.1). NCBI lineage: Bacteria > Bacillati > Actinomycetota > Actinomycetes > Micromonosporales > Micromonosporaceae > Micromonospora > Micromonospora sp. DT68. The sequence continues at coordinate 24,215 of NZ_JBNCNZ010000031.1, read as the reverse complement.
CCGTCACGCACGCCCATGTGCTGCAACGTCTGCGGCCCGGTGCGCAACCCGACCACCTCCTCGGGCGCGAGCAGGTGCGCGGCTCGCAGATCCAGGTCGGAGTCGACGGACGCGAACCCGTACAGATGCGCACCGCTGACCGTGGCGAACAGCAGCGGGCGGGGCAGGGCGCGGACTGCCTCGGCGGCCCACGGCGGCACCTCGATGGTCACTGCAGGTTCCTTTGCCGTACGCCCGTGAGCAGCCGATCCACTTCATCCCGGTCGGGCTGTTCGGGAAGCGCGGTGGTGGCGGCTGCATCGGCGAGCTCGACAAGTAGGTCAGCCCCCCACGCGGCGACCTCGTCCCAGGGCAACTCGCCGCCCCGCACCGCGAGCAGCCGGTCACGCAGGTGGCGAACGTCGACCAGCACTTCCCCGGTACGCAGCACGTGCACCCCGGCGACAAGCAGCCGGATCATGTGCATCGCCTGTTTGTGGTTCGTCTCGCCGGTACGCGCGCGGCGGGCGGCCACCCGGTTGAGCTGATCGCGGGCGTAGCTGCCGTAGGTGTCCGCCACCCGCCTCGACAGGAACGCCTGCCGCGCCGCCAACAACCGTTCCCCGTCGACGGTTATCGACTCGACCAGCGGGGACCAGAGCACCTCCAGAACCGTCGGGTTGCCTTGCAGGGCAAGCACGCAGAAGCGTTCGAACTCCCAGGAGAACTGCTCCGCCGCCGGACCGTCGAGGTGGGTGGGCGGCTTGTCGAGACGCCAGAACGCCTGCGTGGGTGCCACGTACACACCACGCCGGTCGTAGTCGGAGTCCGGGCCATGCAGCCCGTACGCCCGCGACCCGACCACGACGGCGAGGGCCGTATGCCGTTCGACAAGCTCGATCACGCCCGGGAGGCTACCCAAGCACCGGCCCGCATGCGGGCCGACCCGGCATCGAACTGCGACTCCAGTGCTCGGCTCGTCTGTTCTCTACGTGGTCGGGCTGCCGGTTAATGGCGTTGCGCGGCAGATCCGCCAGGTTAAGCTGACGGCATGATCAGCTCGCCCGCGTACCCGAAGGCGTCCCCCGACGTCCTGTTCGGCGCGCGGCGACGCCGGCGGCACCACGACCGCCTGCGCTGAGCAATCTTCTCTGTGACCGGCGGATCGAGCCGCCGGTCATCGTCGATCGTCCTCGGTCCGCCCGCATCCTCATCCGGTGATCCGCGCTGCGGGTCCGAGCGAGATCGGCGTACCAATGGATTTGGAGAAGCTTCTGACCGACCGGCTGGTGCCGGCGTTCGCGACGGTGGCGGGCGAACCGGTCGACCCGGTCGTGCGGCGCTCCCAACGGGCTGATTTCCAGTCCGACGCGGCGTTGGCTCTGGCCCGGCGGCTCGGTCGACCGCCGCGCGTCATCGCCGCCGAGGTGCTGCGGCACGCTGAGCTGGCCGACCTGTGCAGCGTGGCGGAGCTTTCCGGCCCGGGCTTTCTCAACCTGACCGTCTCCGACGCCGCCTTGACCAGGCTCGTGTCCGCGCTGGCGGTCAGCTCGCGGCTGGGCGTGCCTGTGGTGGCCGCGCCGGAGACGGTGGTGGTCGACTACTCGGCGCCCAATGTGGCGAAGGAGATGCACGTCGGGCACCTGCGGTCGACGGTGATCGGCGACGCGGCGGCGCGCCTGTTGGAGTGGCTGGGGCACCGGGTGCTGCGGGCCAATCACCTGGGCGACTGGGGTACGCCCTTCGGCATGCTGATCGAGCATCTGGCCGACCTGGGCGGAGCCGACGCGGCGCAGGAGCTGTCGATGGGTGACCTGGACTCGTTCTATAAGACGGCTCGGGCCAAGTTCGACGGCGACGAGGCGTTCCGGGAGCGGTCGCGGCGGCGGGTCGTGGCGTTGCAGGGCGGCGATGAGGCGACATTGCGGCTGTGGCGGTTGCTTGTGGAGCAGTCCGAGCGTTACTTCCTGACCGTTTACGACCTGCTGGACGTGACCCTCACCGAACGGGACTTCCACGGTGAGAGCAGCTACAACGATCTGCTCGGCGCTGTGGTCGAGGACCTGGACCGCCTCGGGCTACTGCGGGAGAGCGAGGGCGCGGCCTGCGTGTTCCCGCCCGGTTGCGCCGGACGCGACGGCGAGCCACTGCCGTTGATCGTACGTAAATCCGACGGCGGGTACGGCTACCCGGCGACCGACCTGGCGGCGATCCGGCACCGGACGGCCACGCTGGGCGCGACCAGGCTGCTCTACGTGGTCGGCCTGCCGCAGCGGCGACACTTCGAGATGGTGTACGCCGTCGCCGCGCAGGCCGGATGGCTGACCCCGCCGGCCCGGGCCGAGCACGTCGGGTTCGGCTCGATCCTCGGGCCGGACGGACGGATGCTGCGGAGCCGGGCCGGCGGTTCGGTGAAGCTGGTGGGGCTGTTGGAGGAGGCAATCGCTCGGGCCACCGCACTGGCTCGGCAGCGGAACCCGGAGTTGGGCGAGGCCGAGGCGGCCGAGGTCGGCCGGGCGGTGGGCATCGGCGCGATCAAGTACGCAGACCTGTCCAGTGACCGGCACCGGGACTACGTGCTCGACTGGGAGGGGATGCTCTCGCTGGACGGCAACACCGCACCCTATCTTCAGTACGCGTACTCGCGGATCCAGTCGATCTTCCGGCGCGCCGGCGTGGCGGCCTGCCCGGAAGCGGGGATCTCGCTGGCCGAGCCGGCCGAGCGGGCACTCGCCTTCGAGCTGCTCGGCTTTGCCAGAGTGGTCGACGAGGTGGCCGTGAACCTGGAGTTCCACCGCCTCGCCGGGTACCTGTACCGGCTGGCCGCCACGTTCAGCACGTTCTACGAGCGGTGTCCCGTGCTGCGGACGGACGGACCGGTCCGGGAGAGCCGTCTGGTGCTCTGCGACCTGACCGCCCGGGTGCTCCGGCAGGGGCTCCACGTGCTCGGCATCCGGACCCCGGAACGGATGTGAGCAGGCCCGGTGTCACGCCTCGTCATCGTTCAGGTACCGCTGGTACCTGCCCGGCGTGACATGGAGGACGCTCCGGAAGAGGGCGATGAACGCGCTGGTGGAGGTGAACCCGCAGCGGTGGGCCGTTTCATTTACCGAGCGTCCGGCCGCGAGGTCGTCGAGCGCGGCGGCGAGCCGCAGCATCGCCCGCCACCGGGGAAAGCTCAGGCCGAGTTCGGTCGCCATCAGCCTGCTCAGCGTGCGCTGGCTGGTGGCAAGTGCTCGCGCATGCTGAGTGAGGCCGCGTTGGTCTGCGGGATCCTGCCGCAACGTTTCGGCCAGTGCGACAAGTCGCGGGTCGCGGGGCTCGGGTAGCCGCAGGCACGATCTACGGGTCGGTCCTCTCGACGCGAGTTCCTGCACCAGGACCGCGTGCAGCGCGGGCCGCTCGGTTCCGTCGCGGTGGTGGTCGACGAGCGCCGGGACGACGTGTCGCGCCAGTTCGGTGAGGAAGACGAGCGTGGGTTCGCCGGTTCCCGTAAGGGTCGATGGCGCGTCGACGAGCAGCACTGTGGCGATGACGCTGCGGGTGTGCGCCAGATGGGCGTGGGGCAGCCCGGCCGGGACGAACAGCGCGTACGCGGGTCCGGCCACCACCCACGTTCCCGTGGGAGTGGAGATCCCGACCACCCCGCAGGTGGGAACCAGGAGCTGCGGCACCCGATGCGTGTGCCGAGGGATCGACTGTCGATCCTGCAACGGGATCCGCCGGTACGCGCTGGCTGCGTGGCTGTTTTGCGACATCGGCTGGCACGATACGCCGTACCGGCTGAAGCGGAGGTCGGCGCAGGCTGGGCTGGTGATGAGACAGCCACGCGGTCGCGCATCCGATTCGTCGGTCCTCGCCGTCGGTCACAGCGTGAACGACCTGTACCAGGGCGCGGTGCCCGCACTGCTGCCCTTCCTTGCCGCTGCCCATGGCTGGACGTACCTGATGGTCGGGGGCCTCACCCTCGCGGCGACCGCGCTGTCCGCGATCACGCAGCCGCTGTTCGGCTGGCTGACCGACCGTCACCATCTCGCCTGGCTCGTTCCGGCCGGCACCACCCTGGCGGCGGTCGGCATCGCGCTCAGCGGCCCGGCCACGAGTTACGCGGCGACGTGCGCCGCGCTCGCCGTCTCCGGCCTCGGCGTCGCCGCCTATCATCCGGCGGCGGCGCGACTGGCCCGGGCGGCGGCCGCCGGCAGCCATCGGGCCATGAGCTGGTTCGTCTTCTCGGGCAACCTCGGCGTGGCCGTCGCCCCGCTGCTCGTCGCTCCCATCGTCGCGATGGCCGGACTGTCGGCGACGCTCTGGCTCCTGGCACCAGCGCTTGTCATGGCGACCGTCACCGTCCGCCTCCTGCCGGCGACCCGACGTCTCAGCGTCCCGGCGGCGACGCTGCCCGCCACAGTCTTGTCGCCACCCGCCGACGACTGGGCAGCCTTTCGTCGGCTCACGGCCCTGGTTGTCCTGCGTTCCCTTGTGACGTACGGGCTCGGCACCTTCGTCGCGCTGTTGCTGAACGAACGCACCGGCACGGTCATAGCCGGCCAGGCGGCGCTACTGCTGCTCGCCGCGACCGGGGCGCTCGGCACCATCGCGGGGGGCGTGCTGGCCGACCGTCACCGCGACCGGGTCCGACTGATCCGCAACGCCAACCTATGCGTCGTTCCAGGCCTACTCATGATCGTCGTACTGCCCGGCTGGTCCGGGTTGCTGGGAGTCGCCGTCACCGGAGTCAGCCTGTACGTGCCCTTCTCCCTGCACCTGACCCTCGGACAGGACTACCTTCCCGGTCGGGTGGGCACCGCGAGCGGTCTCACTCTCGGTCTCGCCGTCAGCGCCGGCGGACTCGCCGCGCCGGCACTGGGCGCGCTAGCTCAGGCGACATCCCTGCCGGTGGCCATCGCGGCGCTTGCCCTCAGTCCGATGGCGTCCCTGCCGGTGCTCAGGACGATGAACGAGCCGGCCGCCCGCGCAGCTGCGACGTGAGTACGCCGACTCATGCCCGAACGGAGTGCCCCACCCATGCTGGACCGCGTGACGGCTGAGAAGGTTGGGGCAGGCCGGCGGGGCGGCCCGATCGTGGGGCTCCTGGTCCTGGTCTGGGTCTGCGGACTGATCGCGGCGGCTGGATGGTGGGTGGCGATCGGCCTGGAGCAGTGGAGCGTCAGCTACGGCGACCAGCCCGACGAGTTCGAGAGCCTCAGACGTCGGGCGAGTGTGGCCCTGCTGGTCGCCGCGTTTGTGGCGACCGCCGGGCCGGCCGTCATCGCGCTCGTCGCGTACCAGCTGCGGCAGGTACGCACCGCAGTTGTCTTCCTTGTGCTGACCGTCGTGATCGCCGTGCCCGCCGCACCGATCGCCGTGCTCACAGCCCGGGACCTCGATCCGCCGCCGGCACCGACCATGCCCGGCCCGCCGGGGCACTGCGTGGAACACAGCGGCGGGGACACCCGCTGCCCGGGCGGCTGACGGACTCGTACTCTGAGGCATGCTCGAAGCCGGCAGCCGCACGCGTAGCCAGCCGCCTCCACCGGCCATCGTCTTCGAGGCGCTCACCAATCCTGACCGTGACCCGACGCGTCCCTGGCTGTGCCTACTCGACGACGAGCAAACTCCGCAGATCCTGCACGCGGAGCACCCGCACCTGGTCCTCTGGTCGTCACTTTGGCCCCGGCGGCCCGATGCCCAGGTGCGTTTCGACCTGGCGCCCGACGGCACACAAGGCACGCAGTTGCGCTGGACACTGTGGGTCGCCGAGCCTTTGCCCGACCCGCCGCTACTGGGACACCTGCGCAAGCGGCTCAACGAACTGATCAACGCGGACCTACGCGCCACATTCGGCCAGTAGGCAACCCACAGCTGCGTACGTTGAAGCTGCTCAATGGACATGTACGGGCGGCCAACCCGTTCACATCCCGCCCTGGCACGGTTGGGCCCTCCGGCGAGACGTCGGAGGTGGGATCGCGCGACCCGTCCCGGACAGGGCATAGTGGCCCGCGGCGGCATCGACCGGTGTTGCCCGCGTTTGGAAAGGGTGGTTGGAAGTGACGACACGCTTACGTGTCCGATGGACCCGAGCGGCCGCATTGATCTCGCTGACCGCGGGCACGCTCGCGGTGTCGGCGGCACCCGCCACTGCCGCTCCGGAAACCGTCCGCATCCTGAGCGTGTCGGCCGAGAACGTGAAACCCAACGAGACGGTACGCGTGCAGTACCGCGTCACCAACACCGGAAAACGAGCCGAAACGGCCATCGTGGTGGTCGGCGGCGGCCTGCGATGCACCTCTGGATGCAGGGTAGAGCCCAAACTCGGACCTGGCCGGAGCCAGACCTTCGACACCACGCTCGTCGCCCCCTCGGCGCGCCCGGGTGAGACCACCGGCCTCAACATCTCGATCGGCGTACGGCTTGCCGGGCAGAACAGCTATGACCACAAGATGGTCTACGTCCACGGCCCAGGTGCATCGCCGTCCAGCGCAGACAAACCGGCTGCCGGGGTGAGCGGGGTCTCCGGCAGGGTCCGCGACGCCGCCGGAAAGGCAGTCAGCGGCGTGGACCTGACAATCCAGGACAGCGCCGGGCACGAATACCGGACGACCAGCAACCCCAGCGGCCAGTTCTCGGTCACATCGAGCGCCGGCAAGACGATCGCCGCAGGAACCATCACTGTCCGCGCGGCCAAGGACGGTTACCGCACCGCCCGCACGACCGTACGGGGCAGCGCCGGTGACGTCGCGACCGTACGGCTCACCCTCTCCGCGGTGGCGACGCCCGCCAAGACGTCGACGTCGCCCTCTGCGGAGGAAAGCCCTCTCGCCGCAGCGGGCGACGTCACCTCCGAGGCCGCGCCGCCCACCCTCAAGGCCGTCAGTGACGAGGGCAGCAGTTCGTCGCTGTTCTTCCTCCTGGGCGGCCTGCTGTTCGCCGCGGGCTTGGGCGCGCTCGCACTGGTGGTGATGCGTCGAAGGAACGCACGGGAGGCGGATGATCCCTCGACCCAACCGTTGGCGCCGACCGGTGGGGCCATGGCCGACGCTCCGACAGTTGTCCTGCGGCCGTTGAAGCCTCTATAGATCGTCGGGCCACCAGTGCGGATCAAGGCTCCTGCCGTGACCGTGAGGGCATCGTCCGTAGCCCGTGTTTGAGACGTTCCAATGCTGGCGGCAGTACGGGGCATCGCACTGGCTGCACAGGCCGGCGTCGTCGTAGAAGCCAGCGGTGGTTACGGCCGCGTACCGGTACGGCTGGGCGAAGGCATCGGCGATCCGTTCCGCCTGCGCCACGTCGACCGGTTGGCCGGATCCGTTGCCCGCCGCGATCCCGGAGAACAGCAGCCACCACTGATCGCCTCCGCCGCCCTGCCGGGCAGCGTTGTAGGTGTTGCGCTGCGCCGACGGCCAGCGCCGCCAGTCAGCAGGTCGGGCGCCGGGTGGGACGAGTTCGACACGTGCTGACGGTCGCCCACACGCCGCGCACGGCGGCTCCGCTACGAGGGCCTGGAGCATGGGTCATCATTCCGTCCGTCGCCACCTGGTGCCTTGGATGCACCTCGTCGCGACCACTCGATCACGAGCTACCGTCGTCGGGGAAGCCGCTCCGCGAGGGTCTCACGCAGATCGTCAGGTAGCCCGTCGACCTCGACCAACTCAGGCAGCAGTTCCGGCTCGGTCATGTACGCACGAAACGCCATCGCGATCGACACCCCGTGCGCCGGACGGTCCTCCACGCTCACCACGTCACCGGCCCGCACCTCGCCCGGCTCCACCACCCGCAGGTAGGCGCCCGGCCGGTTCGCCCTGGCGAATGTCTTCACCCAGCCCGGCTCGCCCATCTTGTGCTGGAACGTGACGCACGGAATGCGACCGAAGGTCGGCTGCAGGACCAACCGTGCGCCGACGCGCCACCGCTCGCCGATGACCGCGCCGTTGACGTCGACCCCCTCGGTCGTCAGGTTCTCGCCGAATAGGCCGTTGGACAGCCGCCTGCCCAGCCGCGCCTGCCACCAGCCGTAATCTTCAAGCGCGTACGCGTAAACGGCCTGGTCGTCACCGCCGTGATGCTCGACGTCGAAGATCCGGTCGCCGACCAGGCCGCTGTGCAGCCCGGTCGTCTTTGGCCCCGGCGCGCGTACGGTGACCGCGTGGCCCACCGGCTGCTTGTTGATACCCGTGACACCAACACCCTTGGCCGGGTTGGGCTCCGGAACTGCCAGGTTCACCGAAACGATAGTGCTCACATCCGGCAACCTAGCCGCCCTGACCACCGCACGCCGAGCAGTTTTTCTGCGTCGTGCTCGTTCGCGTCGAGCGCCTCGGCCCCCTATTGCCGCTCGTCGATTCGTGGTAGAAATCCGTCACGTAGGCCATCAACGGCCAAGGTTTTCTTCACATGGAGGCGACGTGCGGGTCTTCGCCAGCTGGCTTGTGGGTCTCACCGTTGCCGCAGGGGTCGTGGCACCGGCCGGCTCGGTCGCGGGTGCCACGACACCCGTACCAACCTCGACCGCCGTGGCGCCGCTGGCCGCCGGCCCGCAACCCGGCACCTTCACCGGCCGGGGGTTCGACACCTGCACGGCGCCGTCACAGGCCGCCATGGACACGTGGCGGGCCAGTTCGCCCTACGGCGCGGTAGGCATCTACATCAGCGGGGACAGCCGCACGTGCTCCCAGCCCAACCTCACCGCGACATGGGTGACCAACCAGACCAACAACGGATGGCGGCTGCTCCCCATCGAGCTGGGTTACCAGGCGCCGTGCGGCACCCGCGCTCCGAAGATGTCAGCCGATCCCACCACGGCCCGGTCACAGGGCGTCTCCGCGGCGAACAGGTCCGCCAACGCCGCCCAGGCACTGGGCATCGGCAGTGCGAGCACCATCTACAACGACATCGAGCAGTACCCGTCCAACGCGTCGTGCCGGGCCGCCGTGCTGTCGTTCCTGTCCGGCTGGGTCGAGCAACTGCACGCGCGCGGCTACCTCGCCGGCATGTACTCCAGCGGCTCGTCCGGCATCAAGGACGTCTGCGACGCGTACGACAACCCGAGCTACCGGCGACTCGACCAGATCTGGATCGGCTGGTGGAACGGGGTGGCCGACACGCGGGCCGGCAGCTACTGCCCCGACGCCTACTACGCGAACCAGCAGCGGGTGCACCAGTACGCCGGAGACGTCACCGAGACGTGGGGTGGCGTGACGATGAAGATCGACCGAAACTACCTCGACCTGAGGGTCACGCAGACCCCGCCGCAGCAGTGGACCACGACCATCGACAACAGCACCTCGGGCGGATTCACGGCGAGCACCGCATGGGGCACCTCGGCCTACTCCGGCCAGCGGTACGGCACCGACTACCGGTTCGCGAGCCCGGTGTCGTCAAGCGACGTCGCCTGGTTCCGGTCGACGATCCCGGCAACCGGAAACTACGAGATCTCGGTCTGGTACCCGGCCGACGCCGGCTACAACGATCAGACGCCGTATCTGGTGGCGACCACCACCGGCAACAGGTCGGTGTCCGTCAACCAACGCACCAATGGCGGCCGGTGGGTCTCGATCGGTGTGTTCACCCTGGCAGCCGGCACCGGCAACACGGTCGGCGTGAGCCGCTGGACCGGCGGCACCGGGCTGGTGGTCGCCGACGCGGTACGGATCACCCGGGCCTGAACTCTCACGTCGGGTGCCCGCCCGCAGCAGGGCGCCGCCGGTCCGCCGCCGGACCTCAGGCGCGGGACGGGACGGCGGGCGGTCAGCTTCGGCGGCGTCGGATCCGTCTGACACCTCGCGCTCGGACGGCCCGAACCGTCACCGGCTAGGCCGGCTCGCGCACACCGTCGTCGCCGCCGTCATCCGGCATCGGTTCGACCGGGGCCTGCGGCAGTTCGTCGGGCGTGTCCGGCAGCAGTTCGCTGGCGTCGTCCGGTACGGGTTCACGCGGGTCGATGGGCGGATACTGTTCGGGGTCGAGGTCCGGTCCAGTCATCCAGCGAGTATCCGTCACCTTCGGCGCTGCCGCTCGGGGGACCGAAGGGTCACGCCACGGAGACCAGCGGACACCGCTGCTATCGGCCTCACGTCGCATGGCCGCCACGACCTCAGATGCCGTCCGGGGTCGTCAGCCCTTCCGTGGCCACGGCCGTATCGATGACCGAAACGGGAGTGCCAAGTTCGACGGCACGGGAGACGGTGCACAACCGATCGTGGGACTGCTTCAACGACCGGGGCAGTGCCTCGCGCGCCCTGTCACCCTCCGGCCCCGCCGGGAACGTCACGACGACCATCGGGTACGGCCGCCGGGCCGGTGGTCCCGTCCTCACGGGTCCCTCGGCCATTCCGGCACCGATCGGTGGGGGCCTATGTTCGAGGCGACGCCGCGTACTACGGACCGGCGACCGCCGGCTGACTCGGCCGGGAGGGCCCGCTTCGCTCAGGAAGGAGAGGTCATGAAGGGAACCGTGCTCCAACGGCCTGGGCGGTGGCTCACGTGGGGAGCCACCGCTGCCGAGGTGAGGGCCACGCTGCCGGGTGACGAATTCCTTGCCGATCCGGACATCGTCTCCACCCGGGCAGTCACAATCGACGCGCCACCCGAGGCGGTCTGGCCCTGGCTTGTGCAGATGGGCACCTCATGAACGTGCTCACCCGGTGCGTGGCGGCGGCGACGCTCGCCCCGTCGCTGCACAACAGCCAGCCATGGCGTTTCCGGGTCACCGACCAGGAAGTGCGGGTGTACGCGGACCGCAGCCGCCAACTCGACGCGCTGGACGCGTCCGGGCGTGAACTGCTGATCAGTGTCGGTGCGGCCCTGTTCACCCTGCGGCTGGCCCTGCGGGCGCAGGGATGGCGGACGACGTACGTCCTCTTCCCGGAACCGGACTCGCCCCAACTGGTGGCCCGGGTGCTGCTCGACCGCGAAGACCCACCGCCGGAAGCCGTGACGACGCTGGCCGAAGCGATCGCCCGGCGCCACACCAACCGGTGGCCCTTCGCCGACTCGGTGGTCTCCGCCGACGCGATCGAGGAGCTGAGACTGGCCGCCGCAGACCAGGGTGCGGCACTCACGATCGCCGGCCCGGTCGCCCGCAACGCCATCCTGGGGCTCGGACACCAAGCCGAGCGCCAACTGCGCAACGAGGGCCGCTATCGGGCCGAGCTGAGCCGCTGGACGAGGCCCACGCCGGGCCGCCACGATGGCGTTCCACCGGCCGCCATCGGACCCTGGGACGCCCTCGAACGGATGCCGATCCGGGACTTCGGCCTCGTCCACCCGCAACCCTGGCGGACGAATGAGTTCTTCGAGGCGCACCCGACAATCGCCGTGCTCGCGACGCTCGGTGACAGCCCGGAGAACTGGGTCCGCGCCGGTCAGGCGTTGCAGCACGTCCTGCTCGTGGCCACCCGGCTGCGGTTGGCCACCACACCCATCAGCCAACCGATCGAGGTTCCGGCCGTCCGCGAACTGCTCACCGACACCGCGGCCGACCGCTGGGCTCAGATGATCATCCGGATCGGATACGGACCGCAGGCCGCGGTGACACCGCGCCGGCCACTGTCCGAAGTTTTGAAGGAGAGCGACCAGTGATCATCTCACGGTCATGGCGCAAGCGGATGTACCGGGGCGGTCGCCCCGGCCGCCTGGCCCGGGTGCTCAACCGGATCGCCGCCGCCCAGCACAGCAGCGGGTTCCTGGCCCCGTCGGCCTGGGTGACTCTGGAAGTGGTCGGCCGCAGGAGCGGGCGGACGGTGGCCTTCCCGTTGGTGATGACCATTCATGACGGGCAGCGCTACCTGGTCTCCATGCTCGGGCGCCGGGCCAACTGGGTGGCCAACGTCCGGGTCGCCGACGGTGCGGCCACCCTGCGGCATGGCCGGCGGGAGCCGGTCCGGCTGGTCGAGGTCGACGTGGCGCACCGAGCGCCCATCCTTCGCGAATATCTCGCCAAGGCACCGGGCGCCCGGGCGCACTTCCCGATCGACAGGCACTCCTCACTCGCTCAGTTCACTGAGATAGCGCCGGAGTACCCGGTATTCCTGATCACACCAACGGCGCACTGAGGTCCCGGAACAGGGGCCGAAGGTCCTTCCGCTTCCGGCATGCGGCCCCGGGTGGCCGACCCCGGCTGGGCCTAACGTAAGTCCTGACAAGACGAGATCTGTGAAGGGAACCACCGTGACCACGGTCGTATCCGAACTTCGTACGCTCGACGAACTCGATGACACCGAACTCGCCCGTCTGGACGCCTGGTGGCGGGCCAACAACTACCTGACCATCGGGCAGATCTATTTACAGGGCAACCCGCTGCTGCGTGAGCCCCTGGCGCCTGAGCACATCAAGCCACGCCTGCTCGGCCACTGGGGAACCAGCCCTGGCCTGTCGCTGATCTACGCGCACGTCTCCCGGCTGATCCGGCGCACCGGTCAGCAGGCGATCTACCTGGCCGGTCCGGGTCACGGCGGCCCGGCACTGGTGGCCGCCGGCTATCTGGAAGGCACCTACAGCGAGATCTACCCGGACGTCAGCCAGGACGAGGCGGGGATGCTGCGCTTGTTCCGGCAGTTCTCCAGCCCGGGCGGCATCCCGTCGCACGTGTCGGTGACCACCCCCGGCTCCATCCACGAGGGCGGCGAGCTGGGCTACGTCCTGGTCCACGCATTCGGCGCGGTAATGGACAACCCGGACCTGCTGGCCATCGCCGTGGTGGGCGACGGCGAGGCCGAGACCGGACCCCTCGAGGGCTCCTGGAAGGGCGTGTCCTTCCTCAACCCCGAACGAGACGGCGCGGTCCTGCCGATCCTGCACCTCAACGACGCCAAGATCGCCGGTCCCACGGTGCTGGGGCGCAAGGACCCCGAGGAGGTACGCAGCCTGCTGCGTGGCCACGGCTACGACGTCATCGAGGTCGAGGGCTCCGACCTGCCCGGCATGCACCACCGCTTCGCGGCTGCCCTCTCCACTGCCTGGACGAAGATCCGCGACATTCAGACCGCCGCCCGTGACGGTTCCTGGGACGGCACCCGTCCCACCTGGCCGCTGATAATCCTGCGGTCGCCGAAGGGCTGGACGGGGCCGGACTCCGTCGACGGGATCACCGTCACGGGCACCTGGCGGTCACACCAGGTGCCGCTGTCCGGCGTCAAGGACAACCCGGAGCATCTCGCGCTGCTCGAGCGCTGGCTCAGGTCGTACCGGCCGGAAGAGTTGTTCGATTCCTCGGGCGCGCCCGTGGCGGCGATCCGGGACCTGGCACCCGACGGTGACCTGCGGATGAGTGCCAGCCCGCACGCCAACGGCGGGGTGCTGACCCGCGATCTGGACCTGCCGGACTTCCGTTCCTACGCGGTCGACGTGCCCCGACCCGCGCAGCAGCGGACCGAGTCGACGCGCAAGCTGGGCGAGATGATGCGCGACATCTACACCCGCAACGCCGACCGGTTCCGGTTGTTCTGTCCGGACGAGACGAACAGCAACCGGCTCGGCAGCGTCTTCGAGGTCTCCGACCGCGCCTTCATGGAGCGGGTGACGCCGGAGGATGTGGCGATCAGCCGCGACGGCCGTGTCATGGAGGTGCTCAGTGAGCACAACTGCCACGGTTGGCTGGAGGGCTACAACCTGACCGGCCGGCACGGCATGTTCGCCACGTACGAGGCGTTCGCCATGGTCAGCGCCTCGCAGACCGTGCAGCACGGCAAGTGGTTGCAGGAGGCCAAGCACCTGCCGTGGCGCGAGAAGGTGCCCAGCCTCAACGTGCTGCTCACCTCGACGGCGTGGCGCAACGACCACAACGGTTTCTCCCACCAGGGGCCGGGCCTGATCCAGGTGGTGCTCACCCAGCGCGGCGACGTCGCCCGGGTCTACCTGCCGCCGGACGCCAACACCCTGCTGTCGGTGGCCGACCACTGCTTCCGGTCGCGGTCGTACATCAACCTCATCGTGATCGACAAGCAGCCGCAGCTGCAGTACCTCTCCATGGACGAGGCGATCGAACACTGCGCCCGTGGGGCGGGGATCTGGGAGTGGGCCGGCACCGACGACGGCACCAGCGACCCCGACATCGTCCTCGCCTGCGCCGGCGACGTCGTCACCATGGAGACGGTCGCGGCGGCACAGATCCTGCGCGACAGGCTTCCCGGCCTCAAGGTCCGCGTGGTCAACGTGGTCAACCTGATGACCCTGGTCCGGCCCAAGGACCACCCGCACGGCATGAGCGAGACCCTGTTCACCGAGCTGTTCACCGACGACGTCGACGTGGTGTTCTCCTTCCACGGCTACCCCGGCGCGATCCACCAGCTCGTACACGGTCGCCCGGACGCGGACCGCTTCCGGGTCCGCGGCTTCATCGAGCAGGGTACGACCACCACCCCGTTCGATATGACGGTGCGCAACAGGGCATCGCGGTACCACCTGGTGATGGACGCCATAAACAACGCCAAGCGTCTCCCCCGCGGCGCCGCTGATCTCAAGGCGTGGTGCCAGAGTCAGCTCGACCGCCACGAGGCGTACGTGGTGGAGCACCTGGAGGACATGCCCGAGGTCCGTGACTGGGCTCTCGGCGACTGGGCCGCGCGCGGCTGAGATCGGAGGTCCCGGACGGTCCCGACCGTCCGGGACCTCCGGCCCTTAACGGTGGGGTCGTTCCTCGGCCAGGCTGGGAGGAGACGAAGGAGGGGCAATGGCCACCACATCCCACGAGGCCTGGCGCGGGTTCCGCGGCACCGTCTGGCGCGACACGATCGACGTCGGCGGGTTCGTCCACGACAACGTCGAGCCGTACACCGGCGGGCCGGAGTTCCTGACCGGGCCGACGCCCCGCACCGAACGGATCTGGCGGCAGCTTCAGCAGATGTTCGTCGAGGAGCGTCGTCGCGGGGTCTACGACGTCGATCCCCACACCCCCTCCACGATCACCTCGCACGAGCCGGGCTACCTCGACCGGGACCACGAACTCATCGTTGGCCTGCAGACCGACGCGCCGCTGCGCCGCGCGATCATGCCGAACGGCGGGCTGCGGATGGTGGAGGCCGGTCTCAAGGCGTACGGCTTCACCCCCGACCCGGCCGTACAGACGATCTTCAGCCGGTACCGCAAGACGCACAACGACGGTGTGTTCGACGCCTACCCGGCCGACGTGAAGGCCGCCCGCCGCTCGCACATCATCACCGGACTGCCGGACGCGTACGGCCGTGGCCGGATCATCGGCGACTACCGGCGCGTCGCGCTGTACGGGGTGGACCGCCTGATCGCCGAGCGCCGGGCCGTCAAGGCTTCGCTCGACGCCCAGCTGTCGTCGGAGGACGTGATCCGCGACCGTGAGGAACTGGCCGAGCAGATTCGGGCGCTGGACGAGCTGCGGAACATGGCCGGCCAGTACGGTTGCGACATCTCCGGTCCGGCGAGCACCGGCCGCGAGGCGATCCAGTGGCTGTACTTCGCCTACCTGGCGGCCACCAAGGAGCAGAACGGCGCGGCCATGTCGCTGGGCCGGACCGCCGCCTTCGTCGACACCTACCTTGAGCGCGACATCGCCGAAGGACTGCTCACCGAGCAGGAGGCGCAGGAACTCGTCGACGACTTCGTCATCAAGCTGCGGATCATCCGGTTCCTGCGCACACCGGAGTACGACCAGTTGTTCTCCGGCGACCCGACCTGGGTGACCGAGTCGCTCGGCGGGATCGGCCGCGACGGCCGCCCGCTTGTCACCCGCACGAGCTTCCGCTACCTGCAAACCCTGTACAACCTGGGTCCGGCCCCGGAGCCGAACCTGACAGTGCTGTGGTCGCCGGCGCTTCCCGAGGGGTTCAAGCGGTTCTGCGCCCAGGTGTCGATCGACACGAGCGCCATCCAGTACGAGAACGACGACCTGATCCGACAGGCGTACAGCGACGACACCGCCATCGCCTGCTGCGTGTCGGCCATGCGGGTGTGCAAGGACATGCAGTTCTTCGGCGCTCGCGCCAACCTCGCCAAGGCCCTGCTGTACGCGATCAACGGCGGTCGCGACGAGATGACCGGCGAGCAGGTGTTCGTCGCCGAGCCGATCGCCGACGACATGCTCGACTTCGACGCGGTGATGGCCGCGTACGACCGGACGCTGGACTGGCTTGCCGAGACCTACGTCGACGCGCTCAACGTCATCCACTACATGCACGACAAGTACGCTTACGAGCGCATCGAGATGGCACTGCACGACTACCCGGTGCACCGCTTCCTCGCCACCGGCATCGCCGGCCTGTCGGTCGCCGTGGACAGCCTCAGCGCCATCAAGCACGCCCACGTCAAGGTGCTGCGCGACGAGGTCGGCCTGGCCGTCGACTACGCCGTGGACGGCGACTTCCCGACGTACGGCAACAACGACGACCGCGCCGACGCGATCGCCGTCGACCTGGTCGAACGATTCATGGACAAGATCCGGCGGCAGCCCACCTACCGGGGCGCCGAGCCGTCGCTCTCGGTCCTCACGATCACCTCGAACGTGGTCTACGGCAAACACACAGGCAACACGCCCGATGGGCGGCGCGCGGGTGAACCGTTCGCTCCAGGCGCGAACCCGATGAACGGCCGCGACACGCACGGCATGGTCGCCGCCGCGCTGTCGGTCGCCAAGCTGCCGTACAGCAGCGCGCGCGACGGGATCTCGCTGACGATCACCGTCACCCCGGACGGCCTCGGCCACGCCCGTGACGAACGGATCACCAACCTCGCCGGAGTGCTCGACGGCTACACCGACGGCAGCGGCTTCCACATGAACGTCAACGTGCTGGACAGGGCCACTCTCGAGGACGCCATGGCCCACCCGGAGAAGTACCCGCAGCTGACCATCCGGGTCTCCGGGTACGCGGTGAACTTCGTCAAGCTCACTCCCGAGCAGCAACGCGACGTCATCTTCCGGACCTTCCACGGATCGCTGTGATGGCCGCCGCCGTCAGAGAGCAGGTGACCGGCTCGCTCCACTCCTTCGACATCTCCACCGGAGTGGACGGGCCGGGCACCCGGTTCGTCGCGTTCCTGGCCGGCTGCCCGCTGCGCTGCCTCTACTGCCACAGCCCCGACACCCAGTACCGCCGTTACGGCCGACCCACATCCGTCAACGACCTGCTCACCGAGATCCGCCGCTACGAACGCTTCCTGAAGGTCGCGCACGGCGGCGTCACGGTGAGCGGCGGCGAGCCGTTGCAACAGCCCGCCTTCACCGGCGAGGTGCTGCGAGGCTGCAAGGAGATGGGGCTGCACACCGCCCTGGACACCAGCGGCCTGCTCGGCGACCGCGCCGACGACGCGCTGCTCGACGCCACCGACCTGGTGCTGCTCGACATCAAGTCCGGCGACCCGGCCACGTACCGGACAGTGACAGGCACCGGGCGGCTGACGCCGACAGTGCGGTTCGCGCGCCGCCTTGCCGACCGTGGTACGCCGATCTGGGTCCGTTTCGTCCTCGTGCCCGGCCTCACCGACGACCCGCGCAACGTCGACGCCGTCGCGTCCATCGCTGCGGACCTGCCCACCGTCGAACGCGTCGAGGTCCTGCCCTTCCACAGGCTCGGCGCTCAGAAGTACGCCGCCCTCGGCCTGCCGTTCCCGCTGGAGGGCACGCCGCCGCCGGATGAGGCGCTGCTGCGTCGGGTCCGTGGCCAGTTCCACGATCACGGGCTGACGGTGTACTGACCGCGCGCGCGGCAGGCGGCGGATCACCGCCGACGGCTGGCCATCCACTGCCAGATGTGGGTGCCGTTGCGGCTCGGGTCGTTGCGGGCCACGTAGATCCAGGACCAGTGACCGGGGAACTGGTAGCCGTTCCATACGACGTGGTCGTACAGGGTGACCAGTGATCCCGGAATGAGGTTGTGGGCGTGGATCGTGTTGGTCTCGGGCGGCACTGTGTCGTCGTCGCGCGAGGTGACAAGCCAGGTCGGAGTGTCGATCCCCGCCAGCTCCGCGTCGGTGATCAGCGGCGGGCCGCCTCCGCCGAGCGGCTCGACGACGCCGCAGATCGGCACCGACGCGGCGAACAGGTCGGGATAGGCAACTGTCATCTCCAGGGACATGTAGCCGCCGTTGCTGCAACCGGCCACGTAGATCCGGTCGCTGTCGACACGCTTGCGGCGTACGAGGTCAGCGACGACTTCGCGGATCAGCGGGGCGAACCGGGGGCCGTCCTCCATCCAGTAGGAGGTGCTCTGCGGAGCGACGACGTACGCGCCGGAGAAGATCCGTTGAGCCTCCGGAGTGGCGAAGCCCAGCGCGCCGCGGTTGGCGCGCAGCGTGGTCTCGTTGTCGTAGTAGTCGTCGGGCAGTGAGGCACCCTCGCCACCGCCGTGCAGCCAGAGGATCAGCGGCCGACGACCGTGGCGGGGCGAACGCTGCGGAGAATACAGCCGGTACTTCATGCCCGAACCCGAGACGTGGTGGCTGAAGGCGTCCACCTCGGGGTTCGACAACCGCCCCTGCACGAAGCGGGTGATGGTGACCGGCGGGCCGTGACGCCGGACGAGCGGGGCGTTCTGCGTGATGGTGTAGACGAGGTCCAGCTGGACGTTGCGGCCCCTGCTCAGGACGTAGCCGAGGGTGCCACCGCCGGGTTGGCCTTCGGCGTGGCTCAGCTCCAGCACGATGTTTCCGTGCCTGTCGAGCCGGGCCGCGGTCACCGTACGGTCCAGGTCGTACTCGCTGAAGATCAGATCGCCGGGAGCGATCGGGATCGGGCTGGTGGCCTTGGCATGCACTGTGAACGTGTCGGCGGTGAGCGTGGCGGCGTCGATCGGCCCGAGCCGGCCGGTGTGGAGAGTGACAGAGGTGACCTGCTCGCCGCCGTCGAGCGTTCTCGCGTCGAGGGTGAAGCTCACGCTCGTGGAGTGGCGGCCGCCAGCGTGGGAGGCGGCGCCGGGCAGCGCCAGGCCGATGGCGGCACCGGCGCCACCGGTCAGGACGGTGCGGCGAGTGACAGACGTTGACATGCGGCCCCCGACACCTTGTTACGTAGACGTTCGTCGATAATTTCAACCTAGTGTCGCCGTGATCCGCTGGCAACCGGTGCCGCCACTGGTGATCAGGGCACGGGCCGGGTGCGGGTGGTTGGCGCCCGGCCTTCGCGGCGTCCGCCACCGGTCGCACCGCTATCGAGGAAGCTGTGCGTCCAACGGCGCCGTGATCGCGAAGTTCCTGTCGATCGCCTCAACCAGGGCTGGCCCCTTCTGCTGCACTCCGACTCGTGCGGCCCACCCGGCGAGGGCGTCGAGGATGCCGACCAGGTCCCGCTGCGCGCCGCCCAGCAGCCCGGGCAGCGCACTGCGTGGCAGGGGCCGGATGGCTCCCCAGCCGAGACGGGCCGGCTACCTCGACGCCTGTCGGGCCGCCTCGCCCATGGGGTCCTCACGCGTCGGCAACTGCTCGATGGTCGGCAGCACCTCGGCCTGGAACACGCCATACAGCCGGCGCAGCTCCAACGCGGGATGCTCGGCGTCGTCGACACGCACGAGCCGTTCCACCAGGTCGAGGCCCCGGCTGTCGTCGAATGCACCAACGATCGCCGCGAGGGTTTCCGGCCCCACCAGGCGGTTGCCCTGCACCGCGTAACCGGGCCCGGTGTGGTGCCCCGCCCAGTCCCGCGTGCGCGAGCCGGTGAAGGCGTACGAGTGACCCTGGCGTTCGACCATCCCGACCTGCCGTACCTCCCGGCCCGGGTCCCGGGCCAGCAACTCGGACAGGACGTCCTCCGGCGAGCGCCCCTCGCCGAGCAACGGCAGGCCGTCGTACGCCACGAACGGGTTGGGGGTGGCCTGGGCCGCCACCGCGCCAGCGCCGGACTGGACGTGTGCGACGAGCTTGCCGACCGCAGGCCGAGCCGTCAGAGCCCCCACCCCAAGCCGACCGGTACGCGGACACCGCGCCGCGATCGAGAAGGTCACGGTCGGCGCGTACCCGCACTGCCGCCGCCCGGCGGCTGTGCTGATCAGTGATGGGTGCTGACAACGGGCCCCACCAACGGATCAGCCGCTTCGACGGTTGCCCCACTGGCGCGGGCTCTGGACCGAGCCTCGGCCGCCGATGTGCTGACCCTTTCCGAATGGTTGAGGCGAGGCAACCTTGCCCTTCGCGCGCCGGGCAGCCCGATTTTCATGAACGGCAGGCTGCTCGGCCTCGGCGGTGGTTGAGGCTTCGGCATCCGCCGCGTGGTCGTCCTGGACGGGCTCAGGCTCCGGCATCGGGTTCTCCCTGGATTGGTGGGTGCCCTGCGGATCATCGACAGCCGACGGATGCGGACTACTCAACGCCGGTGTGGGCACCCATGACGGTATCGCAACGCCGAGCCCCGCCGATCGACGGTCTCTCAGCCTCGATGGGGTCGTCGCCGCGAAGCCGGCGCAGGCGCGGGTGCGCAAGGCGCCGGGCTCCACCGCCATCAGCCGGGCTCCACCGCCATCACCTGAATGCCCAGCGGCGCGCCCCTGCGGGGAAGAACCTCGGTCATGGCCTCCTGCTCCCGATCGTCCCGAATCGGCGTTGACCGCTGTGCTGGCCGATCCTGATGCCATCCGTCATGTCATGCAGGGATGACATGACTGTCGGGGTGGCGGTCTTGGCCACCACGCCTGGCGGACCAACCGATCTTCTACCCCGTCCTCAACCGCTGGTACGCCACGAAGATCGCCCGCGAGTGGAACGTCCCCGCCGACGGTATCGGCTACGTAACCCGGTTCGACGTCGAGCGGTCGTACCTGGACCGTTACGAGGTTCACCAGGCCGGTGACCGCGACGTGCTGGAGTATCGGATCCCCGCCGAGGAGCTTGCCGACCTCAACGCCCACATCGTCGGCGCCATCATCGAGGAAGCCGAGTACCACGGCGCAGTGAACGACCACGAGTTCACCACCGCCGACAAGGCCCTGGGCCGGTCTCTGCCGGCCGCTTGGCGAACCTACCTGCAAGGTGAGTCGTGGACCCGGCGAGGTTGGATGTCCAGCGGAGCCTACGTTTGGCTCAACTCACCACGCGAGATGCTCGAAGTCCATGACGCCTGGGACCACGCCACCGACGCGCATCCCGGCATCGCGATCATCGGCAGTGACGGCTCACGGGAACACCTTGTGCTCGACCTGCGCAGCAACCCCGCACCGGTGCTACTGGCCGACATCACCAGCAGTGGCTGGGAAGATGCGATCCGGCAAGCCGACGATGTCAGCCAACTCATCGACCGCATCGAGGCAGGCACCTTCGGATTCACCTTCGAGGATTAGCGGACACGGCGAGCATGACCGACCACGCACCTCGCGCCTAATGCCTTGACCACGAACGTTGGCCGAGTTGGGTGTCACACCGGTCCGGGTCCACGCGGCGACGACCGCGAACGGTGTAGGTACGAACAAGGGCCTATCTTGATGTGGCTCCACGGAGCGGCGTCGTAGCCCACACCACCCGACGTTGGTGCATCATGGTTTCTCATGTTCGTGGACCAGCAGCAGTTCCCTTTCCTAGCCGACGTTCGAGCACTGTGGGATGCCATTCGGGATGAGTGTCTTGCTCTCCCGCATGAGACCTACCAGCCGTGGGTCCAACGCGAGATGTACGGCCAGGGCTGGAGTGTCTACGGACTTGTCGCCTTCGGCGAGCGGATCGAGGAGGCGCTCGAGGCATGCCCGAACACTGCTTCCGCGTTGACGAAGGTCCCTCACCTGACGACCGCTGGGTTTTCTCGAATGGCTCCTGGCACCCACATCAAGCCACATCAGGGATGGGTTACTACCGTTTACCGCGCGCATCTCGGACTCGTCGTGCCGCAGGACTGCGCGCTGCGAGTGGGCGACGAGACTCGCCAGTGGCGCGCGGGTGAAACCTTCGTCTTCGACGACACCGTCACGCATGAGGCGTGGAACTACGGCACCAGCGACCGCGTTGTGCTCCTGTTCGACTTCCATCGTCCCGGCTGCGAGGACATGCCGCAGGATGAACTGCCGGCCTCGGTGGCCGGCTTCGTACGGCGCGGCAGATGAGACAGACACCAGAGCGCTCCACGGCCCCGTCTCATCCTCCCGTCCCGAGAACCCCGCCGACCGGTCGTAGTCATGGCTTGGGTGCGCCCTGGACCGCGACTCGGTACCGGGGTGTCGTTTGATGGGACAGCATTCTGCACTGCCCGGGGGGAACGTGGTCTCAGGCCGGTCGATCCGGATGGAAGGATGGGTCGATGCCTGACGAGGACGTGGCGTGGTACCAGCGGCTGCTCGAAGCGAAGCCGGATCTGGTCGACTTCGTGGAGTGCTGGACGGTTGTCCAGCCGCTGACCAAGCCCGTCACCGTGCCAGAGGCGGCCCGCCGGCTCGGCGGGGACCCGGCCGACATCGAGCAACTTGCCGGGTGGGACTTCGAGGAACATTTCGGGACGGTGCACCTGCACCAGATGGGGCCCGCCGTGGTCATGGTCCAGACCGCGGGTTGCGAGGGCGTCCGCGACGAGGCTCTGCGGTGGTTGTCCGACGGCGCCGCGGTACACAGCTCTTGGTGGGGCGCAGCTAACGGGCGCAGTTTCCTTTGCTACGCCGCCTTCGGCAAGGTGCTGACCCGGCTGGAAAGCCTCAACGACGACCAGCCCGCCGGCGAGCAACCCACGGCCCTCGACGAGGATCGCGCCCCGCTGCGCGACGACCTGGACTACCCCGCCCAGTTGGCGTTCGTCGAGCGGCGCACCGGCATCCGGCTGGACCCTGCCTGGTTGGACCAGCCGCACCCGACGGTGGCGCTGCGCACGCCGATCCCCGACGATCCACGCCCACCGGGCACGTTCGGCGCGGCGGACCCGGACCTGGCGGCCATGTTCCTGCTGGCCGACGAGTCGACGCAGCGCACCGCGCTGCGCTGGGTGCTCGACCTGCTCGCCGATGAGCAAGACCTGCGTGCCGAGTCCGCAGTCCGCGCCGTGCTCGACGCGTTGCCGCACGGCTGGCCGAGCGGCGAAAACCTGTCACACCAATTACACGCCTTGCGGGTGCGGCTGACGCAGGAGCTCAACGAAAGCCCCGGAGGGTCGCCGGAGCGCTGGCGGCGGTATTACCGCATGCGCGCCGGCGAAGCCGTCGCCGCGACAGTCGCCGGCTTGCCCGGCCGGTCGTACCCACCGGACACCCTGTGGTACGCCGAACAGGCGTTTCCACAACGGTGGCCAGCCATCCGCGCGGAATTGTGGCGGCGGGCACGGCATCAGCGCCGGTAACCGGCCGCCCGCATGACAGCTGAATCATCGTGACCGATAGTGACGATCGGTAGGCGGCAGACGCGAATGCCGCCGAAGGTTCAGTTCGGCTTGGCACTCGCATCGATGCGGAATCTCGGTGGAACGGTCGAGTGCCGATCGGTGAGGATCGGGGGGTGCCTGTTCCCGCCCGTCAGATCCGCGCCCGCTACTCCTCCGACACCATCACCGTGTACCAGGCGTATTCCCCGCAGATCGCATTGCCGGCGGTGGCAGCCGGCCGCTTCGTAGCCCCCTTCAAGCGGGACCGGATGACGTGGATCAAACCGTCTTTCCTGTGGATGATGTACCGCTGCGGCTGGGCCACCAAGCCGGGGCAGGAACGCGTGCTGTCCATCGACATCACGCTGGAGGGATTTGAGTGGGCGCTGGCGCGGGCCTGCCTGAGCCACTACGACCGAGACCTGCACGGGGACAAGGCGACCTGGTCACGGCACCTGAAGACTAGCCCGGTCCGAGTGCAGTGGGATCCGGAACGGTCCCTGCATCTGACGGCGTTGCCGCACCGGTCACTGCAGGTCGGGTTGTCCCGCGAGGCTGTGGACCGGTACGTCGACGACTGGGTTGTCACTATCACCGACATCACCCCCACCGTGCAGCAAATCCGAGAGCTCCTGCGCGGCGGCAACGAACAGGCGGCAGCAGCTCAACTGCCTGTCGAGCACGTCTACCCGCTACCGGATCAGATCGCCACCGGCCTCAACGCCAGCCCCGACCTCGCCACCGACAAAGCGCCCGAGCAACCGCACGGACAGTGACGGCCGCTCGCAGGCCGACGCGCCCTGGTAGCGGCATGAGCGCGCGCCTGATCAAGTGGTCCTGGCGACGCGCCGCGCCTGGTCGGCGGTAGATGTGCGCACTGTCTCGACCCTGTGGCCGCGCGTTACGGGTCGAGTGGTTCGATGACCTGCTTTCGGGCGTGTTGGTAGATGACGGAGCTGCGGAACCCGACGATTTCGCGGCGTCCGCTGAACTTGTCCATGAGGAAGGAGTGCAGGCTGTC
>NZ_JBNCNZ010000030.1:0-35814 GCF_049847245.1 Micromonospora sp. DT68 | reverse complement strand
ACCCCAGCCGAGCGCCTCGCTAAGCTCCTAGCCGTCACCGACTAGCCAACGTGTTGCAACGACCCCTTGAAACCGCCGCGTTAAGAAGGGGCCCTTCCTTACACCCAGGTCAGGCGCCGATGGCGTGGTAGCCGCCGTCGACGTGGACGATCTCGCCGGTGGTGGCCGGGAACCAGTCCGACAGCAGCGCGAGGCAGGCCCGGGCGGCCGGCTCCTGGTCGGTGAGGCTCCAGCCCAGCGGCGCCCGCTCGGTCCAGGCGTCCTCGAACTGGTCGAAGCCCGGGATCGACTTCGCGGCGATGGTGCGCAGCGGCCCGGCGGCGACGAGGTTGCTGCGGATGCCCTGCTTGCCCAGGTGCAGCGCCAGGTAGCGGGATGCGGACTCCAGGCCGGCCTTGGCCACGCCCATCCAGTCGTAGACCGGCCACGCCTTCGTCGCGTCGAAGGTCAGGCCGACCACCGCGCCGCCGGGCGACATCAGCGGCAGCGCCGCCATGGCCAGCGACTTGTACGAGAAGGTGGAGACGTGCAGGGCGGTCGCCACGTCCTCCCACGGCGCGTCGAGGAAACCGCCGCCGAGGCAGCTCTGCGGGGCGAAGCCGATCGAGTGCACCACGCCGTCGAGCCCGTCGACGTGCTCGCGGACCCGGTCGGCGAGGCTGGCCAGGTGCTCGGCGTTTGTCACGTCCACCTCGATGACCGGCGCCGGCTCGGGCAGCCGCTTGGCGATCCGCTCGACCAGGGATAGCCGTCCGAAGCCGGTCAGCACGACCTGCGCGCCGTTCTCCTGGGCGAGCTTCGCCACCGAGAAGGCGATCGAAGCGTCGGTGATGACGCCGCTGACGAGCAGCCGCTTACCGGCGAGCAGTCCGGACATGCAGGGTTCCTCCGTAATCAAAGGGGGTCAGTGGCCCATACCGAGGCCGCCGTCGACAGGGATCACGGCGCCGGAGACGTACCCGGCGCTGTCGGAGGCCAGCCAGGTCACCACGGCCGCCACCTCGTCCGGGGTGGCCATCCGGCCGGCCGGGATGGACTTGCGGATCTCCGCCTTGCGGTCCTCGGACAGGCCGGCGGTCATGTCCGTGTCGATGAAGCCGGGTGCCACCACGTTGGCGGTGATGTTGCGGCTGCCCAGCTCACGGGTGATCGAGCGGGCCACGCCGACCAGGCCGGCCTTGCTGGCGGCGTAGTTGACCTGCCCGGCGCCGCCGGAGAGACCGACCACCGATGAGATGAAGATCATGCGGCCCCACTTGGCCCGGAGCATCTTGCCGGAGGCCCGCTTGGCGACCCGGTACGAACCGGTGAGGTTGGTGTCCACCACGCCGGTGAACTGCTCCTCGGTCATCCGCAGCAGCAGCGTGTCGTCGGTGATGCCGGCGTTGGCGACAAGCACCTCGACCGGCCCCAGCTCGGCCTCGACGGCGGTGAACGCGGCGTCGACGGAGGCCGCGTCGGTGACGTCGGCGCGTACGCCGAACAGCCCGTCCGGCGCCTCGCCGCTGCGATGGGTGACCGCAACCCGGTCACCCTGCTTGGCGAAGGCCTGCGCGATGGCCAGGCCGATCCCCCGGTTGCCCCCGGTCACCAACACGGTACGGGCCACGGTTCCCCCTTGCTCAGCTGATCTCAGTCGGAGGCGAGCCTAGGCGTTACCGGCAGGTAAGCGCTAACGGGAGAGGCACCTGAGCGGCGCGAAGAGCAAGCCGGAGGTGCGCCGACGGAGGCCCCCAGGTGATGCCCTCCGGCTAGACGGTGTCACACCAAAGTACGACACAGGGATCGGACCCTGGTGGCACTCCTCGCGCGGGCTCGGACCGTAGCCTGCTGTGGTGAACCGGCAACCGGCCGCCGTGGCCCTGCGAGCCCTCCGGCAGACCCTGGTCGGCCCCGACACCTCGCCCGCCCGGCCGCTGCTGGCCCGCTGGCCGCGGCTCGCCCGGTACGCCGCCCCGGCCGGTCTGCTCGCCGCCCTCGGCCTCTTCTGGATCACGCTGGCCATCGAGAGCGAGTGGGGTCTGCCGACACCGGTAGCGGTGCTGTTCGCGGCGATGACAGTGGCGCCGCTGCTGGCGCTGCCCCGGCGTCCCCTGCTGGCCTGGCGACTGACGGTGCTGGCCCTGCTGGTGTGCACGTTCAACGCGCCGGCCGAACAGCCCGGTCCGTGGACGGCGCCGCTGGCGCTCGGGTCGATCGCGGTGGTCGCGGTGGTCGTCGCGCGGGTCGACAGACCGGTGCTGGCCTGGGTGGTGGCGATCACCTCGGTGCCGGTGCTCACCCTGGTACGTCCGGCTGACCGGGCCGCCGTCCTGGCGCTGCTCGGCGCGCTGGCGATCGTCGGTGACCTGATCAGGCGCAACCGGCTGTCCCGGCGGGAGTTGGCCGCGCAGACCGAGCTGAGCGAGCGGGAGCAGGAGCGCCGCGCGGTGCTTGAGGAGCGCACCCGGATCGCCCGGGAGTTGCACGACGTGGTGGCCCACCACATGTCACTGATCGCGGTGCAGGCCGAGACCGCCCCGTACCGGCTGACGGGCGTGCCGGCGCCGGCCGCCGCGGAGTTCGTCGCCATCGCCGCCTCGGCCCGCGACGCGCTTACCGACATGCGTCGGCTGCTGGGGGTGCTGCGCAGCGAGTCGAGCGACCCGCAGACCGCGCCCCAACCGGACCTCGCCGACCTGGGCGCGATGGTGGACGCGGCACGCCGCGCCGGCCTGCCGGTGACCCTGGACACCGGGTCGGTGGACGAGCAGCAGGTGCCCGCGCCGGTCGGGCTGGCCGCGTACCGCATCGTGCAGGAGGGCCTGGCCAACGCGGCCCGGCACGCGGTCGGCGCCGCGGTGCGGGTCACCGTCCGCGCCGAGCGGTCCACCCTGGCGGTACGCGTGCAGAACGCGCCACCGGACGACGCGGGTGTCCGGACGGGCGCCGAGGCGGTTCCCGGGCACGGGCTGACCGGCATGCGGGAACGGGCCACGTCGCTGGGCGGTACGTTCACCGCCGGGCCCCTGCCTGACGGGGGTTACGCGGTGGCGGCGCAGTTGCCGTACGACACGGAGGGCGGGAACCTGTGATCAAGGTGTTGATCGCCGACGACCAGGCGATGGTCCGCCAGGGTTTCGGCGCGCTGCTCGCCGCCCAGCCGGACCTGCTCGTGGTCGGTGACGCCGCCGACGGCGCGCAGGCCGTCACCGCCGCCCGCCAACTCGACCCCGACGTGGTGTTGATGGACGTGCGGATGCCGGTAATGGACGGGCTGGCCGCCACCCGCAAGCTGCTCGGCGACCGGTCGGCGCAGCGCCCCCGCGTGCTCATCCTCACGACCTTCGACCTGGACGACTACGTGTACGAGGCGCTGCGCGCCGGCGCCAGCGGATTCCTGCTCAAGGACGCCCCGGCGGCCGACCTGGTGCAGGCGGTGCGGGTGGTCGCGGCCGGCGACGCGCTGCTCGCCCCGGCGGTCACCCGTCGGCTGATCGCCGAGTTCGCGGCCCGCCCGGACCGCCGCCGCCCGCGCCCCACCGACCTGGCCGGGTTGACCCCTCGGGAGACCGAGGTGCTGCGGTTGATCGCCCGGGGCCGCAACAACGCGGAGATCGCTGCCGACCTGGTGGTGGCCGAGCAGACCGTGAAGACGCACATCGGGCGGATCCTGGCCAAGCTGGGTCTGCGCGACCGCGCCCAGGCAGTCGTGCTGGCGTACGAGACGGGTCTGGTCGCCGCCGGCGAGTAGCTCCCAGGGGGCAGTCCGGGAACGGCTCTCCGGGACGACGACCGCGCACCACCCGCCGTCGCACTCTCTCCCGCGGAAGACATTCCGCTAGGGGGGAACGTGATGCGACGACGAGGTGCCGACCGCCTGGCGCTGGCCTTGCTGCTCGGCGTGAACCTGGTGCTACCCGTCCGGGCCGAGCCGGTCGCGGCGGCCGGGTTCGTCGAGGCGTACCCGGTGACGGAGGCGGCGATGCGCGCGGCCGGCCCTCCGTACGCGGACTGGGTGGCCGGCGGGCGCCGGTTTCTGCTGTTCGATCCGCGCGGCGACGGCCGCGTCGTCGAGGTGCTCGGCGACCTGGCCGACGCGGACCGGATCGCGGTGCTGGTGCCCGGCGTGGGCAGTACCCTCGCGGACTTCGACAGTGGGTTGGGCGGTGTCGCACAGCGGGCGCCTGCGGCGCAGGCCGGGCAGCTCTATCGGCAGCTGCAGGCGATCGCCCCGGGGGCGCGGGTCGCGGTGCTGGCCTGGCTCGGCTACGACCCGCCCGACGGGGTGGTGACGGCCGCCGGGACAGCCGGCGCCCGGCGCGGCGCGGACGCGCTGGTCGCGTTGTTGCGGCAGTTGGCAGCGCGCCGACCGGCCGCAACGATCACAGTGGTCGGGCACAGCTACGGCGCGCTCGTGGTGTCGCTGGCGGCGGCCGGCGCACCGGCTCAGGTCACCGACGTGGTAAGCCTTGGCGGCGTCGGCGCCGGGGTGCAGCACGCCGACGACATGCGCGGTCGGCGGTTCTGGGCGGCCGAGGCACCGACCGACTGGATCCGCCGGGTGCCGCCGGTGCGGCTGCCGGGTCTCGGCTTCGGCCGCCGCCCGGGCGACCCCGCGTTCGGCGCCCGGGCGCTGCCGGTCGGTGGGGTGACCGGGCACGACGGGTATCTCACGCCGGGCAGCTCCACGCTGGCCGCCGTCGCGGCGGTCGTCCTGACCGCCGCCGACGCCGACCGGTTCGGGGACGCCCGATGAGCCGCGACCGCGCCGTCGACGCCCTGCGGGTGTACGCCATCTGCGGGGTGGTGCTGGGGCACTGGCTGGTCACCGGGCTGGTGCTTGCCGACGACGGTGGGCTGCACCAGGCCAGCCCGCTCACCGAGCTGCCCGTCCTGGCACCGGTGACCTGGGTGTTGCAGACGCTCGGACTCTTCTTCTTCGCCGCCGGATTCGGCTCGACCCGGTCGCTGGCCCGGCACCGGGGCGGCCCGGGCAACTGGTTGGCTCGGCGGCTACGCCGGCTGCTGCTGCCCACGGTGGCGCTGCTGGGAGTGGGCGCCGCCATGCTGCTCGCCGCCACAGTCATCGGCACCCCGGACGACACGCTCACCGTCGCGCTGCGGCTCGCGGTCAGCCCGTTGTGGTTCCTGCTGCCGCTGCTGGTGATGGTCGCGTCGACCGGCCCGCTGCGTGTCGCCGTACGCCGGTGGGGCCTGAGTCGCTGCCTCGTGCCGACGGTGGCCGTGGTGGCGGTGGCCGACCTGGCCGTACGGCTGCTGCCTGCCGAGGGCAGCCTGCCGCCGGTCACCGTGGTGGCGGCCTGGTCGGTGCCGTACCTGCTCGGCGTGGCGCACGCCGACGGACGCCTGGACGGGCGGCGGGCAGCCGGCACGCTGGCGGGCGTCGGTGTGCTCGCGCTGGCGACGCTGCTGGCGCTGGGCTACCCGGTGAGCGCGGTCGGGGTTCCCGGAGCGGACGTGTCGAACCTGAACCCGCCGTCGCTGTTTGCGGTGGCCCTGGCTGTCGCCCAGGTCGGGTTGGCGCTGCTCGCCCGGCCGGCGCTGGAACGACTGCTGACCCGGCCGGTGCCGCGCCGGACGGTGAGCAGGGCGAACCGTAACGCCGTCCGGATCTATCTGTGGCATCAGCCGGTGCTGGTGTCGGTGACGGCGCTCACCGCCCGCGCCGGGCTGCCCCTGCCGGGGCTGCACACCGCGCCGGACGACGCGGGCTGGGTGCTGGCCCGCTGCTGCTGGCTTCCGCTGCTGGCCACGGCGCTGGTAATCGTCGTGCGGACGGGTCGCCGCGACGGGCCGCACCAGCCGGCCGGTGGAGGGGTCGCGGACCGGTCGGCCGAGTGCGTCCTGTCGACACCTCAGGTGTACCATCATCGACGTTCCGGCCCGCCCGACCTACAGGAGGTGATCGCTGTGCGAGATAGCGATCCTCCCAGTCGTGGCCGGGCCGATGGTCAGCCCCGCTGAGCCACGACTCAGTCTGGTGAGCTGACCCCGCTTCGCTCCCCCACCACCCCGGTTGACGCCGGGGGTGCGTGTGCCGCGCGCCGTCCGATGACCGGACGGTTGCCGGGAGCTGCCCGGTCACGACTTCGTGTGCGCGTCCCCACCCCCTGCGGTCCGCCCTGCCCCGCGGATCGTCCTGCCGCCACCCGGAGCCATCCATGAGCCGCTACGTCGCCCCGCTGGGCTTCACCCTCGCCGCCGTCTGGGTGGCCGTCATCTTCGTCCTGGCCGGCGGAGGCCACTGAGCCGGCCGGCCAGCCCACCGAGCCCTGCCCGGCGGCGGCCACTGACCACCGCCGGCCCACCGGCTCAGAGCATCCGGGACGACCAGAGCAGGCTGAGCGAGCCGGCGCAGAGCGCCAGGAGCAGCGCCAGCCCGGCGTACCACTGGGTCAC
The DNA here is from genome assembly GCF_049847245.1 of Micromonospora sp. DT68. NCBI lineage: Bacteria > Bacillati > Actinomycetota > Actinomycetes > Micromonosporales > Micromonosporaceae > Micromonospora > Micromonospora sp. DT68. Next base: position 29,412 of record NZ_JBNCNZ010000030.1, on the reverse strand, counting down.
CTCGCGTGGCTCGGTACGGAAGCCGATCGAGCTGCCCATGTCCTGGTAGACCTGCTTCAGCTCGCTCACCGACGCCGCCTCGTAGAAGTAGCCCTCGGTGGTCTCGGCCAGTTCCGCCAGCGCGAGCCGGTCCACAGGCACCCGCTGGAGTTGCCCGCCGATGTCGACCTGGCCCGTGTCGGTGCCGAAGGCGATAGTGGACACCGGCACGTTTGCCGCCTGCGCGGCGGCCGCTGCCTCCTCCACCGATCGACCCGAGGTGCGGAACCCGTCGGAGAGCAGCACGATCCGTGCCGGTGGGATGCCGGCCGCGCCGTCGGCCGGCACCGACCGGATCGCCTCCAGGCAGGTGAACACCGCCTCACCGGTGGCGGTCGCCTCGGCCAGCACCAGCCCGTCGATCGCGGCGGTCACCGCGTCCCGGTCCTTGCCCGGCGGCACCAGCACGTTCGCCGCCTTGGCGAACGACACGAGGCCCAGGTTGTAGCTCTCCGGCAGCTCACCGACGAACTGCTTGGCGGCCTCCTGCGCGGCCTCCAGCCGGTTCGGCGCCACGTCGTCGGCCTGCATCGACAACGACACGTCGATGGCCAGCATCACTGTCGCCCGCTCCAACGGTTCCTTGCGGTCCACGGCGGGACGCGCCAGCGCGGTGGCGAGCACCAGCAGGCAGAGCAGGAACGCCGTCGCCGGGACGTGCCGACGCCAGCCCAGACCCTTCGGCGCCACAGTCCGCAGCAGGTCCACGTTCGTGAACCGCATCGCGTACGCCCGGCGGTGCAACTGCCGCCAGACGTAGAACGCGGCGAGGGCGAGCACCGGCAGCACGGCCAGCAGCCACCACGGTTGCAGAAAACGGATCATCGTGTCGTCCCCCGGGTGCGGGCGTGCCGCTGCGCGGCAACGAAACGCACCATGTCCAGCAGCCAGTCTCGGTCGGTACGCAGACGCAGATGGGCAGCGCCGGCGCCGCGCAGCGCCGCGGCGATCGCGGCGCGCTGGGCGGCGGCAGCCTCGGCGTACCGCTGCCGCAGGCGGGGGTCGGCGGTCTGCACCTCGTGCAGCTCACCGCTCTCCGGATCGACCACCGGCAACACCCCCACGTCGGGCAACTCCAGCTCGCGCGGGTCCACCACCTCGATCGCCAGCACATCGTGCCGCACCCGCAGCTTGCGCATCGGCCGGGCCCACTGCTCGGCCGGCGCGAGGAAGTCCGAGACCACCACGGCCACCCCACGTCGTCGGGGCGGCCGGTTGAGCATCTCGACGAGGGCGCCCAGATCGCCCCGGCCGGGCTGGATCGCGGTGCCGGCCACAGTACGCAGCAGGCCCTGCGCCTCCTTGCGGCCCGAGCGGGCCGGCAGCCGGGTGAGCACTCCCGGCCCAGTCGGCGGTGGGCCACCGCGCCAACGGCGGGTCGGGGCGGGCGCACCGCCGCCGGTGCCGATCACCGCGCCGATCCGGTTGCCGCCGCGCACGGTCAGGTGGGCGATGGCCGCCGCGGCGGCCACCACTACCTCACGTTTGAGCCACTGCCCGGTGCCGAAGTCCAGGCTCGCCGACAGGTCCAGCGCCAGCCACGTCTCCAACTCCCGGTCGGCGACCGTACGCCGCACGTGCGCTGTCGTGGTCCGGGCCGTGACCGGCCAGTCCATCCGGCGTACGTCGTCGCCGGGGCGGTACTCCCGCGACTCCCCCGCCTCGCTGCCCGGCCCCGGCAGCAGGCCGGCGTAGTCACCCTGGAGCAGACCGTCGAGCTTGCGGGTGACGAGCAGTTGGAGGCGGGACAGCACCGCTTCACTGCGGTCGCCGAGGGGGGCGGGACGAGGGGTGGGTGAGGTCACGGCCGCTGCCCGTGCCAGCCTGCACCCGGCGGCGCGACTGTGGGCGACGGGGTTGCCTGCTGCCGAGGTGCGACCGCCGGGAGCGGGATCGTCGACATGACCCGGTGCACGATGTGGTCGGCCGGCACGTCGTCGGCGAGCGCGTCGTAGCTGAGCACCAGCCGGTGCCGCAGGATGTCCGGGGCGATGTCCTGCACGTCCTGCGGGAGCGCGTAGTCCCGGCCGCGCAGCAGCGCCAGCGCGCGGGTGGCCCGGACCAGGCCCAGAGAGGCGCGCGGGCTGGCCCCGTACTGGATGAGCTGGGCGACGTCGGGCATGCCGTGCTCGGCCGGGGTACGGGTGGCCAGCACCAGCCGGACCGCGTAGTCGACGAGCGCGTTGTGCACGAATACCTGGTCCGCCTTGCGTTGCAGGGCGATCAGGTCGGGTGTGTCGAAGACCGCCGCCGGCTCCGGAGCGGCAACGCCCATCCGGTAGACGATCTCGCGCTCCTCGGCGTCGGTCGGATAGCCGACCACGATCTTCATGAGGAACCGGTCCCGCTGCGCCTCCGGCAGCGGGTAGACGCCCTCCTGCTCGATCGGGTTCTGGGTTGCCATCACCAGGAACGGTTCGGGCACCCGGTGGCTCTCCCCGCCGATGGACACCTGCCGCTCGCTCATCACCTCCAGCAGCGCCGACTGCACCTTGGCCGGCGCCCTGTTGATCTCGTCGGCGAGCAGGAAGTTGACGAAGACCGGGCCCAACTCGACGTCGAACTTCTCACTCGACTGCCGGTAGATCCGCGTACCCATGATGTCGGCCGGCACCAGGTCAGGGGTGAACTGCACACGCGCGAACGAGCCACCGACGACCTTGGCGAGGGTCTCCACGGCCAGGGTCTTCGCCACCCCGGGCACCCCTTCGAGCAGGCAGTGACCCCGGGCGAGCAGCGCCACGAACATCCGCTCCACCATCCGGTCCTGCCCGACGATCACCCGTTTGATCTCGAACAGCGCCTTCTCCAACAGGGTGGCGTCCTGCGCTGGCGTCGTCACCGGCGCGGGCGTCTCCGGTGCCGCCCCGTTCGGCGTCGGGGCATCGGGCGTGGTCGGCTGGGCCACCGGTCCTCCACAGCGTTTGTCGGTCGTCGCGGCTGGTGCGGTATCAAGACTCGCACGCCCAGCTGAGTGTGGTGGTGGGGAGAAGCCGATTTTCGCCACGCCGTCCCCGCCAACCGAATCGCCCGTCACGGGTGGACACCGACCCGCCCGTGGTGTGTACCATTCATCCCGTCGCCGGGCGGCTCCCCCCGTGGCCGCCCGGCGCTCAAACTTCCTCTCCGGCCGCCCTAGACTGACCGTGATGAGCATCCCCTCCCCCGCCGACGAGGCCCTTGTCTGCTCGGCCCGCGGCTGCCGTGCCACCGCCGTCTGGGCCCTGGAGTGGAACAATCCGCGCCTGCACGACGCCGAGCGACGCAAGACCTGGCTCGCCTGCGACGACCACCGGGGCAGTCTGGGCGACTTCCTGGACGCTCGCGGCTTCCTGCGTACCGTCACTCCGGTGCCCACATCACCTACCCTCGACATGTGATCAGCGCAGCGAGGAAACGATGAGGCACAGCAGCGTGACGTCGCGCGCCGTCCACGAACGACGTGGAACGGCAGCGCCGTACGCGCGGAACGGGTCCCGTCGGTGAGCCCGGAGGATCGCGCCGGCCCGCCGAACCCCACCTCCCCGTCCTGGCCGCCCACCCCGGCCGCCGCGCCGCCCGGCGTCCCACCGCCGCCCGGCGCGTTCCCGGCGCCGGGAACGCTCGGCCCGGAGCCCACACCGCCGGACGCGTCGTCGCCGGCACCGCTACCGCCGAACGCGCTACCTCCCTCCGGCGGGTACGACGCCAGCTCACGCCCACCCGACCTGCCGCCGCCCGGTCTCCTGCCGCCACCCGGTCTCCTGCCGCCACCGGGCGCCGACCCGCTGTCCACCTCCGCCGCGCCCGGCGGGCGGGGCCCGTTGGACCCGTGGCCGGATTCCGTCCAGTGGCAGCCGATCTCCACCGACCTGATCTGGGTGGAGCTGATCCGGCTGGCGATCGTGGTGGCCATCGGGCTGGCGGTCACGGCGTTCGGCTGGGCGCTGAGCGGCCACGGGCTGTTCGGGGTCGCCTTCGCCGCCGTGCTCGTGTTCGGCGCGTGGCGGGCCACGGCCATCATCCGCGCGGTCCGGGCCTGGGGGTACGCGGAACGCGACGACGACCTGCTGGTGCGGCACGGGCTACTGGTCCGACGGCTGTCCATCGTGCCGTACTCCCGGATGCAGTTCGTCGACGTGAGCGCCGGCCCGTTGGAGCGTGCGTTCAACCTGGCCACCGTGCAGTTGCACACGGCCGCCGCCGCGAGCGACGCCCGGGTGCCGGGGCTGCGCCCGGCGGAGGCGTCCCGCCTGCGCGACCGGCTCACCGCGCTCGGCGAGGACCGGGCGGAAGGGCTGTGACCGCCCGGCTGGGCACCCGTCGGCGATGCCGAGGGTCGGCCCGATGAGCGAGAGTCCCACCGAGCCGGGCACCCGCCCGTCCATGCCGTCCGGCGACGCGCCTCCCGCCGGTCCACCGCCTCAGTACCCCGCCGCGGGCCCCTACGGCGCTCCGCCGCCTGGCACGGGACCCTACGGCCCTCCGCCGCCAGGGACGGGACCCTACGGCCCGGTGCCGCCGGGCGCCGGACCCTACGGCCCTCCACCGCCAGGCGCGGGGCCCTACGGCGCGGTACCTCCGGGCGCTGTTCAGCAATGGCCGGGGCCGCCGGGTGGCGGCGAACCGCGCCAGCGGCTGCATCCGCTCAGTCCGGTGCTGCACGGTGCCAAGTCACTGGTCGTGGTGATCGCCGGGCTGTCCTGGTCGACGCTGTCCCGGGTGGGCTTCGGCTGGTTCGCCGCGATGGTGGTGGTGCTGGCGCTCGGTGCCACAGTGCTGTCGGTGGTCAGCTGGTACAACACCGGCTACCACGTGGTGGGCCGCGAACTGCGCGTGTACGAGGGGCTGCTCTGGCGGCGTACCCGGGCCATCCCGCTGGAACGGTTGCAGGCAGTGGAGGTGGTCCGGCCGCTGCTCGCCCAGCTCACCGGCCTGGCCGAACTGCGTCTGGAGGTGGTCGGCGGGGGCAAGACCGAGGCCCCGCTGGCGTACCTCGGGGTCGCCGACGCGGCCCGGCTGCGCGAACGGTTGCTGGCGCTGGCCGGACGGACGGCGCCGGACGTCGCGGCGCCGACGACGGCCGGTGGTGCGCCACCGCAGGCGCCCGCGCCGGGCCGGCCACTGCACGCGGTACGCAACAACGACCTGCTGGTCAGCCAGCTGCTCACCCCGCAGGCGTTCCTGCTTCCGTTCGGCCTGGCGTTCGTCGTGGTGCAGTTCGTCACCGCCGAGTCGTGGTCGTTCATCGCTGTGGCGAGCACGCTCACCGCGATGGCAGGTGTGCTGCTGCAACCGATCCGCCGGGTCCTCGACGACTGGAACTTCCGGCTGGCCCGCGACGGCGGCACGCTGCGGGTGCACAACGGGCTGCTGGAAACGCGGGCGCAGACCGTACCGCTGCACCGGGTGCAGACCGTGCGGGCCACCTGGCCGCTGCTCTGGCGGGTCAAGGGCTGGTTGCGGCTCCGCCTCGAGGTGGCCGGCTACTCCGTCGGCGAGGCCGACGACCGCAACCGTCCCGACCGGTTGCTGCCGGTCGGTGACCTGCCGACCGCGACGATGATCGTCGCCGAGGTCCTACCGGGTGTACGCCTCGACACGCTGACGCTGCACCGCCCGCCGTCCCGGGCGCGCTGGCTGCACCCGCTGGGCCGTGGCGCGCTCGGCGCGGGTCTGTTCGATCGGGTCTTCGCCACCCGGTCCGGGCTGCTCACCAGGCAGTTGGCGATCGTGCCGTACGCCCGGATCCAGAGCGTCCGGGTCGTGCAGGGGCCTGTGCAGCGCCTGCTGGGGTTGGCGACCGTACACGCGGACACGGCGGGCGGATCGGGAGCGGCGGCCGAGGACCGGGACCTGGCCGAGGCGTGGATCCTGGCGGCCGAACTGACCACCCGAGCGCAGTCCGCCCGCCGCTCCGCCTGATCCACTCCAGTGGTGATCATGCCCTGATCACCTCGGGTGCGGTCAGCGGTCGGCGGGTACCGCTGGTGCCGTGGCCGGACGTCCGGCGACGCTGTCGGGGCCGGTCGTCGACCCCGGCGGTTCCCCGCCCGGAGGTTCCGCGCCGGGAGGTTCCGCATCGGTGGGTTCCGCCCCGGCCTTCGGGTGCTTGGCCCGCCACGCCGCCCACGCGCGCTCGGCCAGGCCGACCACGAGGAAGGTCAGGCCGACGTACGCCCAGCCCACAAGTACGTCGATCACGTAGTGCTCACCCGAGTAGACAAGGGTGAAGGTCATCGCCAACGGGTACGCGAACAGCAGTGGCCACCAGCGGCGGCGGGTCGTGCCCAGGAAGAACACCACGACGAACAGCGCCCACGCGGTGTGCAGCGACGGCATGGCGGCGACCGGGTTCGAGGCGATCTGGCCGGCGTTGAGCAGGTTGCCGGCACCGTGCATGCCGAACGCCTTCCAACCCCTTGTGGAGATCCGGAGCACCTCGGTGAGCAGGCCGTGCTGCGCGGCCCACCACGGTGGGGCGGCCGGGTAGACGAAGTAGGTCACCAGGCCTGCGGCGCAGAGGAACCCCCAGCGCCGCATGTACGCGGCCCAGCGGTGCCTGTCGCGCAGCCAGAGCACCGCGGCGGCGGCAAGCGCCACCACGAAGTGCGAGAAGTACACCCAGCTCGCCGCGATGTCCCACCACTGCACCTGCGGGCGGTACAGGTGCTCCTGCAACCAGATGGTCGGCACCTCGCCGCCGGTCGCCCAGCCGAACATGAACCGGTCGGCGACGATCAGCTCCATGGCGTGCGGGGTGGCCCCGTTGTCGGCGAACCCGCGCGACAGGTTGTACGCGGCCAGCAGCAGTACCACCGGCACCCAGTCCCGGGCGAAGCGCAGGTGGCTGCGCCACGGTCGGTCGCTGTTCCAGGCGATGGTCCCGGCCCAGATCCACACGAAGGCGTACGCCGGGTCGGTGGGCAGCCCGATTCCGAGCCAGGCGGCGACGAATGCGACAGCCCAGATCGTCATGGCGACGACGCGCCGACGGCCCCCGTCCGGGGACGCGGGCGGGTCGGTCCGGGCGGGGGGTTGGGGGTCAGTCACGACGGCCATCGCGGTCAAGGTTAACGACGGTGGTGGCATCGACCGACGGCGACCACCCGGCGGAGCCGTACCCAGGTGGATGGCGGTCGGTGGCGGGATCCTCGGGCGTGTGCTCGGCGGGCACGGCGAGCACCTAGGCTGACGACCATGCAGGAGCAGCCCGAGCCGGCCTTCGCGCCGGGTCTGACCGCCCAGGTCGAGTTGACGGTCACCGACGCGGACACCGCCCAGGCGGTGGGTTCCGGGGACGTACCGGTGCTGGGTACACCACGGGTGCTCGCGCTCGCCGAGGCGGCGACCGTCGCGGCCACGGCGACCGGGATGCCGTCCGGGTCGACGACGGTGGGCACCCGTGTCGAGTTGGAGCACCTGGCGCCGACGGTGGTGGGCCGGACGGTCCGGGCGCAGGCGGTGCTGGCTGCCGTCGACGGTCGCCGGCTGTCGTTCGAGGTCACCGTCAGCGACGACACGCAGACCGTGGCGCGGGGCCGCGTGGACCGGATCATGGTGGATCGGCAGCGTTTCGTCGACCGCGCCGGGCGGACGTCGTGAGCCGCGGCTTCGTCGAGGTCGCCGACCGGGTCCACGTGTTGCGTGAGCCGCTGCTGCGGATCAACGTCACGCTCGTCGTCGGCGACGACGAGGCGCTCCTGGTGGACACTCTCTCCTCGGCCGCGCAGGCCACCGGGCTGGCCGCCGCCGTCCGGGCGGTCACCGCCCGTCCGCTGACCCTTGTCAACACCCATCACCACTACGACCACTGCTTCGGCAACGCCGTGCTCGCCGGGGACCCACAGCGACCGGTGTACGCGCATGAGCGCGCCGCCGAGGCTCTGCGCGACGAGCCGGAGCGGCTGCGCCGCGAGGCGTACGAGGAGGTGCGCGCGGAGCACCCGGCGCTCGCCGCCGAACTGGCCGACACCGCGCTGCTCGCCCCGACGCACACCGTGCACACCGAGACGACGCTCGACCTGGGTGGCCGGCGGGTGCTGCTGCGGCATCCGGGGCGGGGGCACACCGACGCGGATCTCGTGGTGCACGTGCCCGACGCGGACGTGCTGGTGGCCGGTGATCTGGTGGAGCAGAGTGGTCCGCCCGCCTTCGAGGACGCGTACCCCTTGCAGTGGCCGGACGCTGTCGCGGACCTGCTGCGGCTCACGACCCCGGCCACGGTGGTGGTGCCGGGTCACGGCGACCCGGTGGATCCCGCTTTCGTCCGCGCCCAGCACGCCGAGCTGGTGCGGTTGGCGTGGCTGATCCGGGCCGCGCACACCGGCGGCGCGCCGCCGGAGCGGGTGGCCGCCGAGGCGCCCTTCGGGGCCCGCGCGGCCCTGACCGCGGCCCGCCGAGGCTACCGCGAGCTCGACGGCGCGGCCTGACCGCCGACTCCTGCCGATCTTGCAGTTTCTGCCCGGGTAAAAGCCGCAGACCGGGATCAAGCCGCGACCGAAAGTGCAAGATCGACGCAGGACAGGGGACGGGGAGCACGGCGCGGGGTCAGGGCTTGTAGCGGTTCTGGACTTCGGGGCGGGTGGGCATGGCGGTGGCCGCGCCGGGTGACTCGCAGACCAGGCCGGCCACCCGCAGCGCGAACGCCACCCGCTCGACCCAGCCGTCCGGGTGCTCGGGCTCTCCGGCGGCGAGCAGGTCGGCGATCAGCGCGGCCACCACCGAGTCGTCGGCGCCGCTGGTGTCGACGACGTTGGGTGTCGGCACCCGCACCGGGTCGGCGTCGGCGGCGGCCAGCACCGCGCCGGCCGCGCCGAGGGTCACGACCACCGTGGCGGCGCCCAGTTCCCGCAGGTACGCGGCGACGCCCTCGACCGGTTCGCCCGGGTAGAGCAGGTCCGCGTCGGCGCTGCTCAGCTTGACCAGGTGCGCACCGGCGGCGAACTCGGCGACTACCTCGCGCAGCCCATCCAGCGCGGCCGGGCCGTCCAGGAGCCAGGGCCGCACGTTCGGGTCGAGGACCCGCAGACCGGTGGCGAGCGACCAGGCCCGCCGGGCGGCGGCGAGGGTGCCCGGTCCCAGCAGCACTGCCGAGCCGCAGCAGAGCACGTCGGCGCCCTCCAGCAGCGCCCGGTCCAGGTCGTCGGCGGCGAGCAGCGCGTACGAGGGCGGCTGACCGTAGTGACGGACGTCGGATCGCGGGCCGTCGAGGGTGACCACCGCAAGCGGGGTCGGCGCCGGTGCCGTGACCACGCCGGTCAGCCCGACGTCGGCTGCGGTGAGGAAGGCGCGGATCCGGTCCGCGAGCAGGTCGTCGCCGAGTGAGCCGACGAACTCCGCTCGGCCGCCGAGCCGAGCCACCCCGACTGCGACGTTGAGCGGGCTGCCGCCGATCGCCTGCCGGTAGACCCGTTCCCCGTCGCGTTCGGTGTCGACCAGGTCGACGAGCGCCTCGCCGAGCACCACCGCGTACCCCATCCTCGTCCCTTCCTGATCGACACCGGCCGCCGACGTGACGGCCGGCGTGGCATCAGGCTGGCACAGCGCGCGGGCCGATGAGCGGCGAAGACGCAGGACCGGTCGATCCGGTTTGTGGATCGGTACGGCGGCAGCCGCGGAGGCGCCGTGCCGTCGGGCTGCCCGTGCGTCGATTCCATACATCGAGGAACGACTATTGCGCGGCGGACGGTTGCGTGATGGGATGACGCGTACCAGGTGGTGCGAGGGGCTGTCGCGCCGCCGGTTGCCGGGTTGTGTGACGCGAGGGCACCGGTCCCAGGACAGGACCGTTGATGGCGCGTGCCCGCCGGCCGATCCCCTCCGCCGGGCGCATCGCCATCACCGTGATCGTCGCCTCGGCTCAGTGCAGCGATGCGACAAAGACCACATCCCAGGCGGGGCGGCTCGGGCAGCACGCCTCGCGAGTCAGGAGAACCCGTGAACCGTTCCCGTACGGCTGCGTTGCTCACCGCGGCCGTGACCCTCGCGTTGGGCGCCGTCGCCCTGGCGACCACTCCGGAGCCGGCCGCCGCGCACGGCGCGGCCATGACCCCGGGCAGCCGCACCTACCTGTGCTGGCAGGACGGCCTCAGCCAGACCGGTGAGATCAGGCCGAACAACCCCGCGTGTTCCGCTGCCGTGGCACAGAGCGGGGCGAACTCGCTCTACAACTGGTTCAGCGTGCTGCGCTCGGACGCCGGTGGTCGGACCACCGGTTTCATTCCGGACGGGCAGCTGTGCAGTGGCGGCAACACCGGTTTCCGGGGTTTCGACCTGCCCCGCACCGACTGGCCGTTGACCCACCTGACGGCCGGTGCGCGGCTGGACTTCCGGTACAGCAACTGGGCGCACCACCCGGGCACCTTCTACTTCTACGTGACGAAGGACAGCTGGAGCCCGACCCGGGCGCTGGCCTGGAGTGACCTTGAGGAGCAGCCGTTCCTCCAGGTGACCAACCCGCCGCAGCGCGGCAGCGTCGGCACCAACGAGGGCCACTACTACTTCAGCGGCAACCTGCCCTCGGGCAAGAGCGGCCGGCACATCATCTACTCCCGCTGGGTGCGTTCGGACTCGCAGGAGAACTTCTTCGGCTGCTCCGACGTGACCTTCGACGGTGGCAACGGCCAGGTGACGGGTGTGGGTCCGGGCGGTACGCCGCCTCCCACCACCCCGCCGCCCACCACGCCTCCGCCGACCACGCCCCCGCCGACCACGCCTCCGCCCACGACGCCGCCGCCGACCACGCCCCCGCCGACCACGCCGGCGCCGGGTGGCGACTGCATGGCCGTCTACAAGGTCGTCAGCGCCTGGCAGGGCGGCTTCCAGGGCGAAGTCATGATCATGAACCACAGCAGTAGGGCGTACAACGGCTGGACCGCGAGCTGGACCTGGCCCAACGGGCAGTCCATCAGCCAGATCTGGGGTGCCACACAGACCTCGTCCGGCTCGTCGGTGACGGCCACGAACGTCGCGTACAACGCCACTGTCGCACCGGAGGGCACCACGACCTTCGGCTTCCTGGCCAGCACCAACGGCACCAACGGTCTACCGACGGTCAGCTGCACAGGCCGCTGACCCCCTGAAACGACCAAGAGGTTTGCGTCACCGGAACTGCTCCGGCTGGCGCAAACCTCTTGGTCGACAGGGGTCGGGTCAGCGCACCATGGACCCGACGACGGGCTTGGTGAGCAGGGCGGACTGGTTGCGCTGGATGCCCGGGTCGAGGGTCTTGGCCACGAAGATCGCGTGCCAGATGCAGAAGATCAACACCGTCCACACCTTGCGGGAGTGGTCGGCCTCCTCCCGCTTGTGCTCGTCGAGCAGCCGCAGCGCGTACGACAGGTCGAGCAGATCACCCGCGCCGGAGGTGCTCAGCACGTGCCGCGCCCACTCGTACATCTCACCGCGCAGCCACACCCGGGTCGGGGTCGGGAAACCCAACTTCTTGCGGTTGACGATGGCCGGCGGCACGACGCCCTGCAACGCCTGACGCATCGCGTACTTGGTGGCGTCCGAGCGCGGCGGCAGCTTGAGGTCCACCGGGATCTTCGCGGCGACGTCGAAGACCTCACGGTCGAGGAACGGCACCCGCACCTCCAGCGAGTGCGACATCGAGATCCGGTCGGCCTTGACAAGGATGTCGCCGCGCAGCCAGGTGTAGAGGTCGACGTACTGCATCTTGGTGACGTCGTCCAGCTCGGTGCACTCGGCGTAGATCGGCGCGGTCACGTCGGTGTAGCGCACCGAGGGGTCGTAGCGGCGCAGCAGGTGCTGCTTCTCCTCCTCGGTGAACATCCGGGCGTTGCCGTAGTAGCGCTCCTCGATCGGGGTGGTGCCGCGCTCCAGGAAGCTCTTGCCCTTGACCCCCTGCGGGATCGCCTTGGAGACCGCGCGCAGCCCCTTCTGCACACCGCCGGGCAGGCCGTTGACGGTGCCGAGCGACAGCGGCTCGCGGTAGATCGTGTAACCGCCGAAGAACTCGTCGGCGCCCTCACCCGAGAGCACCACTGTGACGTGCTCGGCGGCCTTCTTCGCCACGAAGTACAGCGGCACCAGCGCCGGGTCCGCCACCGGGTCGTCGAGGTGCCAGACGATCTTCGGCAGCGCGTCGATCATGTCCTGCGGACCGATCTTGGTGGGGATGGTGGTGACGTCCAGGTGCCGGGCCGACTCCTGCGCGACGTCGATCTCCGAATATCCCGGTACGTCGTATCCGACGGTGAAGGTGAGGATGTTCGGGTTGAACTCGCGGGCCAGCGCCACCACAGCTGTGGAGTCGATGCCGCTGGACAGGAACGAGCCGACAGGCACATCCGAGCGCATGTGCATGCGGACGCTCTCGCGCAGCGTCTCCCGGATCTCGTGGTAGAGCTTCTGCTCGTCGTCGACGGGCGCGGGCCGGAACACCGGCCGGTACCACCGGCGTACGTCGATCCGCGCGCCAGGCGTCCAGGTCAGGTACTCCCCCGAGCCGATCCGGTTGATGCCCTTGTGCAAGGTGCCGGGCTCGGGGACGTACTGAAGGGTCAGGTAGTGGCTGAGGTTGGCCGTGTCGACGCCCGCGTCGCCCTGGTAGGCGCTGTGCGCGAACGGCAGCAGCGCCTTCTTCTCCGACGCCAGGTAGAGCCCGTCGGCGGTCTCCAGGTAGTGCAGGGGCTTGATGCCGAAGTAGTCACGGGCGCCGAACGCACGCCGCTCCTGCCGGTCCCAGATGACGAAGGCGAACATGCCACGCAGCCGGGTGAGCACCTGCTCGCCCCAGTAGTGGTAGCCGGCGACGATCACCTCGCCGTCTCCGGCGGTGGCGAACTGGGCGCCGAAGTTCCGGATCAGCTCCTCGCGCAGCTCGATGTAGTTGTAGATCTCACCGTTGAAGGTGAGCAGGTAACGACCGTTCGCATACGGCAGCGGCTCGTGACTCGACGCTACGTCGATGATGGCGAGCCGCTTGTGGGCGAACACTCCGTCCGCGTACCGGCCGGAGGCATCGCCGACCACCTCGACCCCTGTCTCGTCGGGGCCGCGGTGGTGCAGGCATTCCAAGGCTCCGGCGATGTGGTCGCGGTGCGCGGCGGCGTTGCCGTTCGCGCTGAAGAAGGCCAGAAGTCCGCACATGGTGGTCATCTTCCCACGCGCTCTGCCGGCCCGTAGCAGCCGTCCGTCGATCCGGAGCGCTCCCGCGCGGCACCACCGCGAGCCGGGCGCGCGGTACCGTCGGGACCAGCAACGAAGCGGAGGGAGCGGCGCAATGACCGAGGGACGCACCGACGGTACGCCGGCGGACGGTACGGAATCGCACGATCCGGATTTCCCGGAGGCGTTCCTGTCCTTCATGCGGACGGGCTGGCAGGACACCGAACTGCCTGTGACACCTCGACCGGAGGCCCCCAACTACGCCAAGCGGCGTGCCGCGCTGTCCGCCGCCTTCCCCGGCGAGACCCTGGTGATCCCGACCGGCCCCGAGAAGGTACGCGCCAACGACACCGCGTACCCGTTCCGTCCGGGCAGCGACTTCGCCTACCTGACAGGTGACCACGACCCGGACAGCGTGCTGGTGCTGCGCCCGAACGGGTCCGGGCACGACGCCACGCTGTACATGCGCCCGCGCTCCTCGCGGGAGACCGACGAGTTCTTCCGCAGCCGCCACGGCGAGCTGTGGGTGGGCCGACGGCACACGCTCGGCGAGAAGTCCACCGAGCTGGGCCTGCCCACCGCCGACCTGACCGGCCTGGAGGCGGCGCTCGCCGACCTGGCGCCCGGCCGCACCCGGGTGCTGCGCGGGTTCGACGCCCAGGTCGACGCCGCCGTACGCCCGTATGACGGGGTCCGCGTCGAGGGGCAGCCGCCACGTGACCGGGAGCTGGCCATCGCCATCTCGGAGCAGAAGCTCGTCAAGGACGAGTGGGAGATCGCCCAGCTCCAGGACGCTATCGACGCCACCGTACGCGGCTTCGAGGACGTGGCCCGCGCCCTGCCGGCCGACCGCGCCGTCTCCGAGCGGCTGCTGGAGGGGATCTTCGCGCTGCGCGCCCGGCACGACGGCAACGACGTCGGGTACGGCTCGATCGTCGGCGCCGGTGAGCACGCCACGATCCTGCACTGGGTGCACAACCACGGCGCCACCCGTCCGGGTGACCTGCTGCTCATGGACATGGGCGTCGAGGGGCGCAACCTCTACACCGCCGACGTGACGCGGGTGCTGCCGGTGAACGGCCGGTTCACCGCCCTGCAACGCCAGGTCTACGACATCGTGTACGCCTCGCAGCAGGCCGGCATCGACGCGATCCGCCCCGGGGTGAAGTTCAAGGACGTCCACCTGACCTGCATGCGGGTGCTCGCCGAGGGCCTGTCCGAGCTGGGCCTGCTGCCGGTGAGCGTGGACGAGGCGATGGACGAGAAGTCCTCGATCTACCGGCGGTGGACGCTGCACGGCTTCGGCCACATGCTCGGCATCGACGTGCATGACTGCTCGAACGCCCGCAAGGAGACCTACCGCGACGGCGCCCTGGGCGAGGGCTACGTGCTCACCGTCGAGCCCGGGCTGTACTTCCAGCCGGAGGACGAGCTGGTCCCCGCCGAGCTGCGCGGCGTGGGCATCCGCATCGAGGACGACGTACTGGTCACGGCGACCGGTGCGGTGAACCTGTCGGCCGGTCTGCCGCGCACCGCCGACGAGGTGGAGACCTGGCTGGCCGAGCAGCGGGACGCGGGTCCCCGCCTGCCCGGCTGACCGGGAGCGCCACCGACTGACAGCACCTGCCCGCCGGGCCGGACGTATCGACGTCCGGCCCGGCTTTGGCATGGGCGGCTCCCGTACCCGGGTGATCGCCTCGGGTTCGGTGGAAACGCGGTGTCCGCCGTCCGGAACACCCCGGTTTCCAGCGGGCCGAGGCGATCAGCCGAGGGCGGCCACGCTGCGCCGGGCGGTCGGCGAGACCGGGCCGCTCAGGTGTCGTAGCAGCCGTCCCAGGGCGGGTCGAAGCCCAGATCGTCGGGGACGAACTCGGCATGGTCCTCGCCGTCGTAGTCCTCCGAGCCGTCGATCAGGCCGAACACGTGCCCGTCGACCTCGACCTGGAAGAGGCCGATCGCGATGTCGGCGAAGACCCGACCGGGCAGCGCGTCGAGCCATTCGACGAGGCGAGCCTCCGCGCGATCGCACGAGGCTTCCTCGTCTTCGCTGGTGCCGGCGAACCAGATGTCTGAGTCGGTGTGCGCGCCGTCGGCGTCGAACCGGTGCAGCACCGCGTACCACCGCTTGTGGCGATGCCAGTCGTCGTCGGCTCCCGCACCATCCTCCACTGTCGCGGTGACGGAGCCGAAGAACTGGCCTTTGTCGTATTGGCCGATGAAGCGGGTGTGGTAGTCGGGCTCATACGCGATCGGCACGCGCACGGGAATCGCCATGGGCGGGACCGTACTGCAAAGGAGCACAGGACCTCGTTCGGGTGTATGGGCTGCCGGCATCCCTTCCTACCGTCACGCTCCGTTCACCGGCACATGGCCCAACCTGGGCCGAATGTGGGGTTATCTCGGATACGTCCGCCTCGCGAAGATAGTTCTCATACGGTGGGCATCAGAGGCTGCAACCGATTTGTAGCTGGTCGCGACGCCTCGGGTGGTGCGACCCCGTCTGATAGCAGGAAAGGGCGGAAGGCTCTGATGTCCAACGACTTAACGAGTACCGAGGGCGGGCCCCCGACGGCACCGCCGACACGACGGCGACGTGCGCTGTGGGTCGCCGGCGTGGCCGGGCTGACCGGCGTCGTGGGCCTGGCGGCCCTCGGCGGGGTGGCCGCGCGTGACGACAAGCCCAGTTCCGGCCGCGTGTCCGACGCGCAGTCGTCGACCAACCGGCAGAACGTCAGCGACGCTGGCGAGAAGACCGACGGCACCAAGGAGAACGACGGCCAGGACGAGTGGGGCGGTGGCGAGTGGAGCGGTGGCGACGACCGGTACGCCAAGCGCGACGGCAAGGAGCACACCAGCCAGGTGCCGTGTGACTCCGACAAGCTGATCCAGGCGATCGTCTTCGCCAACAGCCAGGACGGCGGCACGCTGGAGCTGGCCAAGGGCTGCACCTACAACCTGACCCGCAACGACTATGAGGGCAACGGCCTGCCGGTGATCACCGAGCGGGTCACGCTCAAGGGCGACCACACGACCATCGGTCGCGACGCCACGGCCGACTACTTCCGCATCCTCAACGTCGGTCCGGGTGGGCATCTCACGCTCAAGGGTCTGAGCATCCGGGGCGGGCAGACCATCCAGCGGGCGATGACCCTGGACCCGGCGACGGTCTGGGCGCCGTACTCGGCCTCGGTCCGCAGCACCGTGGCGGCCGCCAAGCCGGCGGCCACCACCGCCGCGCCGGGTGCGACAGCCAAGCCGGAGGCCACCACCAAGGCCAAGCCGGCGGCAGCGGCGGCCGCCAAGCCAGCAGCGGCAGCCAAGGCGACGGCGGCAGCCAAGCCAGCAGCGGCCGAGGCGACGGCAGCGGCCAAGCCGGCAGCGGCGGCCAAGGCCACGGCAGCAGCCACGACGACGGCCAAGCCGGCAGCGACCGCGAAGGCCGAGCCCGCCACGGTGGCCGCCAAGCCGGCGGGGGCAGTGGTGCCTCTGGTGGAGGAGCCCGGGTTCAACGACGGAGCCGGGGTGCTGGTGCAGCCGGGTGGCCGGGCCGAGATCCTGGACAGCGAGTTGCTCTACAACCAGTCCGGTGGCAACGGTGGCGGGTTGGCCAACTTCGGCGCCGCCAAGCTCAGCAAGAGCACCGTGGCCCACAACACCGCGTTCCTGCACGGCGGCGGCATCTTCAACGCCGGCGTACTCCAGGTCGACGAGTCGAAGGTCAAGGACAACACCGCGATCATCGGTGGTGGCGGCATCGCCAACGGCGCGGCCGGGATCTTCGGCGACGAGGTCGACGGCGGTTCGGTCTGGGTCTACAAGAGCGAGATCACCGACAACGAGACGCTCGGCTTCGGCGGTGGCGTCCTGGACGTCGAGGGCACCACGACCCTGCACGACACGACGGTCAGGAGCAACACCGCGGTTCTCGCCGGAGGCGGCGTCGCGGTGGCCGACAGCCAGCTCACCCTCAAGAACGCCACCGTGGCCAGCAACAGCACCGCTGGTGTGGGTGGCGGGTTGGCGGTTGCCTTCGACAGCACCGCGACAGTGGAGAACAGCGCGATCACTGACAACACCGCCGGGTTCTTCGGCGCCGGCCTCTTCAACGAGGACAGCGTCACCACGCTGCGTGACAGCAAGGTGGTGGGCAACCGGGCCATCGGTCCGTTCGCTCGCGGCGGCGGCATCTACAACACCGACGGGGGCGAGGTTTCCCTGAGCCGGACGACTGTGGCGCACAACTTCGCCACGCTCCCGGCCGGTGGGGTCTTCAACCAGCTCGGCAGCACCGTGACGCTTGACGACGAGTCCGCGGTGACCGCCAACCGCCCCACCAACTGCTTCAACGTTCCGGACTGCTTCGCCTGACAGGTGGGGCTGAACCACATAGAGGGCGCGCCCCTCCGAGCCGGCGACGGCGCGGAGGGGCGTACCCATTTGGGCTGCTCGCGGGCCCGACGGCGGCCTTGGGGGCCGTGTGCCCGGCCGGGGCGTCGCGGCCGGTCCGGACCGAACGTGAACCTAATGTGGGGTTGTTTCGGATACGCCCCCGAGGCGAGGAACATTCTCATACGGTGTTTTTGGGAGCTACAACCGATTTGTAGCAGGGGACGTCCGTCTGAGGGCGGCGACCCTGTCTGGTACGAGGAGAGGGCAGAGAGCTCCGATGTCCAACTACCTAACGAACAACGAAGCCTCCGGGCAGGCGACGGCCAAGCGCCGCCGCAAGCTCTGGCTCGCCGGTGGCGTGGCCGGTTTGACGGGCGTGATCAGTCTCGCGGCGGTGGGCGTCGCGGGCAGCGCCGGTGCGGTCAGCGGCCTCAACTGGAACACCGCGCAGGTCAGCAGGGACGGCGACCAGGGCGGCGACCACGGGCGTGACTGGGACAAGGACAAGGGCAAGGACCGGGACAAGGACCACGAGCGCGGGAAGGAGGTGCCCTGCGACACCGACAAGCTGATCCAGGCGATCGTCTTCGCCAACAGCAAGCACGGCGGTGTGCTGGAGCTGGCCAAGGGCTGCACCTACAACCTGACCCGCAACGACTACGAGGGCAACGGCCTGCCGGTCATCACCGAGCGGATCACGTTGAAGGGTGAGCACACCTCGATCGTTCGGGACGCCACGGCTGACTACTTCCGGATCCTCAACGTCGGCACCGGTGGGCACCTCACCATCAAGGGCCTGACCATCAAGGGCGGCCAGACCCTCGAACTGCTCGAGGCCGTCGAGCCGGCCGCCGTCTGGGCGTCCTACTCGGACTCCGAGGCGATCGCCGCCGAGGTGAAGTCCGGCGTACCGCTGGAGAAGGCGCTCACCGCGCGGCAGGCCAGCCCGAAGGCGGGCCTGAAGGCGGCCCCGAAGGCCGCTCCCAAGGCCGCGCCGAAGGCGCCGGCGGGTGCGGTCACGCCGCTGGTCGAGGAGCCGGGCGACAACGACGGCGCCGGCATCCTGGTCCAGCCGGGCGGCACCGCCGAGATCCTCGAGTCCGAGGTCGTCCTCAACCAGTCCGGCGGCAACGGCGGCGGTGTGGCCAACTTCGGCACCACGAAGATCTGGCACAGCACCGTGGCCCGTAACACCGCCTTCTTCTTCGGTGGCGGTGTCTTCAACGCCGGCCTGCTCAGGGTCGAGGAGTCGAAGGTCAAGGACAACACCGCGATCATCGGTGGTGGCGGCATCTCCAACGGAGCCGCGCGCATCTTCGCCGACGACATCGACGGTGGGACGGTCGAGCTGAAGAAGGCCGAGATCAGCGACAACGAGACGCTGGGCTTCGGCGGTGGCCTCCTCGACATCGGCGGCAACACCACCGCGTACGAGACGAAGTTCGTCTCGAACACCGCGGTCGTCGCCGGTGGCGGTCTGGCCGCTGCGGACAGCCAGCTGAACCTGCACGGCGTCACAGTGGAGAAGAACAGCACCGCCGGCGTCGGTGGTGGCCTTGCCATCGCCTTCGACAGCGCGGTCACCGCTGAGCGCACCGAGATCAAGGACAACACCGCCGGGTTCTTCGGCGGCGGGGTCTTCAACGCCTTCAGCGTCACCACGCTGCGCGACAGCGAGGTTGTCGGCAACCGGGCCATCGGCCCGATCGGGGTCGGCGGCGGCATCTTCAACATCTTCGGCGAGGTCAACCTGTCGAAGACGAAGGTCGCGCACAACTTCTCCACCTTCGCCCCGGGCGGTGTCTTCAGCTTCTTCGGCGAGGTGAACGTCGACAACAAGTCCGCGATCACCGCGAACCGTCCGACGAACTGCCTGGCCATCCCGGGCGGCACCATCGAGAACTGCTTCGCCTGATCACCCTCGGGTGAGCGCAGCACGACAACAGCAACGACGGGCCGGCCCCCTTCCGCACCACGCGGAAGGGGGCCGGTCCGCGTCACTTCTGCACGAACACCGCCACGCTGCGCGCCGGTACGGTGAACGTGCCGGCCGCCCGGTCGAACGAGGCCGTACGCAGCACCGGGTCGGCCGAGTTCACAAGCACGGGGTGCAGTGTCACGTCCGCACCGCGCAGACCGGTCACTGTCTGCTTCGCCGTATCCGGCGTGCCGTTGAAGACCACTGTCACCGACTTCCACGCCCCACCCAGCCCACTGGCGTCCAGGGTCATCGTCAGCACACCCGGGGTCTCCTTCTGGCCCGACAGCGGGAACGCCACCCGCTGCTGCACCTGCTCGGCCGTACGAAGGCCGAACACCGGCGACGACGCCCGGATGCGCAGCAGCTCGGCGTACCGGGCGTCGGTGGTGTTGATGGCCGCGCAGTCCGGCACCAGCGCCGGGTCCGCGAGCAGCGGCATCGCGTACGACCACTTGTCCTCGTTGTCAGGGGCCGGCGGCAGACCGGCCCCGAACCCGTTGCCCCGCTCGCAACCCCAGCGGATCTGGTTGAACCAGTCACCGGAGTTGTACGAGTTGCGGTCCAACGACTTCGACCGCAGCCGCTCGGTGCCGGTGGTGACGAACCCGGTGCCCTGTCCCAGCACCACGGTGCTCAGCGCCAGCACCTGCATCCGCGAGCGGTCCGCCGCGGTGGTGGCCTGCGGCAGCTTGTACGCCAGCGCGTCGTACAGGATCTCGTTGTCGTGCGCGTCGACGTACGTGACGGCCTCGCCGGGCGCGGCGGTGTAGCCGGCCGGCGAACCCTTGTAGTCCACCTGCTCGCCGGTGACGGTGCGTCCGGCGGTGTCGGTGAACCGGTAGCCACGCAGGTTGCCGGTGAGCCCCACCTTGATGAGGTCGTGGGCGTGCAGCAGGCGGGCCTTCTGCTCGGCGGCCGTCCCGTTGACGGGGTCGCCGTTGGGGTCGGTGTAGAGCCCGGAGGCGAAGCCCTGCGCCCGGGGGTTGGCGTCGAACGGCCCGCCGCCGCGCACCGCGTCGCGCAGCCGGTCGTTGAAGGTGCCGATGCCGGTGCCGGCCATGTTGGCCTGGGTGGCCTGCACGAACCGGGCGTCGTCGGCGACCTCGCCGAAGTTCCAGCCCTCGCCGTAGAGCATGATCGCCTTGCCGTCGACGCCGTCGCGGGCGACGGTCAGCCGGTCCAGTGCCGCGCGGACGGCGAGGATGTTCGCCTTCGGGTGGTGACCCATCAGGTCGAACCGGAAACCGTCCACCTTGTACTGCTTGGCCCAGGTGACGAGCGAGTCGACCACCAGCTTGCCCATCATGGTGTGCTCCGGCGCGGTGTTGGCGCAGCAGGTGGAGTTGGCGACAGTGCCGTCCTCCAGCAGCCGGTGGTAGTAGCCGGGCACGATCTGGTCGAGCACCGACTTGTCGTCGGTGCCGGCCGCCGCTGTGTGGTTGTAGACGACGTCCATGACCACCCGCAGCCCGGCGCCGTTCACTCCGGCCACCATCGCGCGGAACTCGGTGGTCCGCGCCGCGCCGGCCGGGTCGACGGCGTAACCGCCCTCCGGCACCGTGTAGTGCAGCGGGTCGTACCCCCAGTTGTAGCCGTCGGTGTCGGCGACGGCCGCCACGCATTTCTGCTGCTCGGCCGAGTCCGGCGGCAGCGCCGCGAGGTCACAGGCCGGCTGGCGCTGGTCGGCCCGCTTCTCGGGGATCGTCGCGAAGTCGAACGCCGGCAGCAGGTGCAGGTGGGTGACACCGGCGGCGCCCAACGCCCTCAGGTGGGTCATTCCTGCGGTTTTCGGGTCGGTGAAGGCGAGGAAGGTGCCTCGCCGATTCGCCGGCACCGTGTCGTCGGCGATGGAGAAGTCCCGCACCGACAGCTCGGAGATCTGCGCCTTCGACGCGGGCACTGCTGCCGGTTTGCGCAACGTCTTCCAGCCCGCCGGAGCCAGCGCCGGGTCACTCAGGTCGACAAGCTGGCTGTGCGTGGAATCGGCGGCCAGGGCCACCGAGTAGGGGTCGGTCACCGACGCGGTGACCATCCGCTGCGCCGCCGGCTGCCACGCCTGCACCCGGTACCGGTAGTACTTGCCCACCCACGAGTGGCTGCCCCGCGCCGACCACACGCCGGTGCGGTCGTCGCGACGCATCGGCACCGTCTTCGGCTGCGCGGTGGGCGAGTCGAACAGTTGCAGCTCCACCGTCCGCGCGGTCGGCGCCCACAGCGCGAGGCTCGGCGTACGGCCGGCGAAGGTCGGCCCGAGCGTCGTATCGGCGGCCCGCGCGTAGACGTCGTCGAGCACACCGGGGATCTGCACGCCTGTCGCCGCGAGCAGCGCGCCCGCCGCGTCGCGCTCGGTGACGAGTACCTGCCCCCGCAGCGCCGCCGGGACCTTGGCCAGGTCCGCCCGGTCCACTGCGAAGCTCCGGTACGCCCACAGGTGCGGGAACTTCACGCGCTGGGCCTCGGTGAGCCCGTTGCGCTGCGCCCGCAACGGCAGACTGGTGTACGTCCCGGTCAGCTTCCCGTCGACCACACCGACTCCACCGGTGGGCGCGACGACGAGCGCGTACGTCCTGCCGTCGGTCGGTGGGGTCTGCCAGGCGATGGTGGACCTGTCGATCCAGTGCGCCTTCTGTTTGCCGATGTCGGTGTCCCCGCTCGCGCTGGTCGCGGTCGTCGGCAGCAGCCGGCCCGGGGTGGCGGCGAGCAGCCACACCTCCCGACCCGCGCTTGCGAAGTCGAGCCGCTGGTCGTCGGGCAGGTCCTTGGTGTCGCCCTTGTGGATGATGTAGTTCAGCCCGGTGGCCCCGGCCGCCAACGGCACCCGGAACACCGCGCCGAACGCGTCGGTCGCGCTCGGCGCGAGCGGGGTGGCCCAGTCGGTCGGGTTCGCCGCCCCGTCCCACACGTGCAGGCCCCATCCGGCGTAGTTGCCGTCGGCCCGCCGGTAGTGGATGACCGCGGTGCCCTCCTCGACCGGCGGGTCGGGTTGCCCGGTGGCCGCCTGCCGGCTCGGATAGATCGTCGGATCGCCCTGCTTGAGCCAGACCTCCCCGGTGGAGGTGACGTCGATGCTGCGGTCCTGGGCGACGTCCTTGTTCCCGTCCTTGTCGACCACCACGAACCCGACCGACTTCGCGCCCGGCTTGAGCTTCACCCAGGCGAACCGGCCGTAGGAGTCCTCCCCGGCGAACGGCTGCCCCTTCGGCCACTCGGTGACGTACGCCGGATCGATGTCGCCCCACGCGTACAGCGCCCAGTCGTCGTACCCGCCGGCGGGCCGCTTGTAGTGCACGACCGCCCATTCCCGGGACCCACCCTGCTCGGGGGTGCCGACGGTGGCGGTGGACCGGGCGGTGGCGGTACGGCCCCGGCCGTCGCGGACCACCGCCTTGTACTCGACACGGGTGCCGCCGGCCAGGCCGGTCAGATCGTGGTGGACGGTGTACGGCGCGTGGTCGGCGCTGCCCAGCAGCGTCCACCGGCCGCCAGCGACCCGGGCCGCGACGGTGACGGTGGCCAGCGGGTCACCGGTCACCGTGGCGGTGACGGCGACCCGGGTGGCGACGGGAGCGTCCGGGGTCGTGACGGCGATCGTCGGCTTGCCGCCCGGCAGCGCGACGGGGGTACCGGCCCGGTACGCCACCGCCGACAGCGGCGGCACTGTGAGCGTCACAGTGCCGTCGCCACCTGCCGTGACACGCTGGCTGCCGCCGTAGATGCCGGTGAAGGTCGCGCCGGCCGACCAGGTGTCCACCGTGACAGTCTGCGCGCTGCCGGCGTTGTTCACCGCCACCACGTACTCGATGCGGTCGGCGGCAGAGATCCGGGAGGCGGCGAAGACGCCGGGGCCGTCGGCGGCGGACCTGGTGATCTGGATGCCGTCGCGCAGCCCGGGGTGCGCCTGCCGCAGTTTGCCCAGCTCGGCGATCGTCCGGTACAGCGGGTGGCCGGTGTCGAACTGGTCGCTGGCGTGGGTGCGGTCGGTGCCGAGCAGGTCGTCGTCGAGATAGTCGGGGACCCTCGATGCGAACATGTCCTGCCGGGCGTCCTTGTCCCCGCCGGGGCCGGTGAAGCCCTGCTCGTCACCGGAGTAGATCACCGGCTGGCCGCGGGTGAGGAACATCAGCTGGTGGGCGAGTTGGTCGCGGCGCAGGTGGCTGGCCGGGTCGGTGCCCCCGCCGACGATGAACGAGCCGATCCGGCCCATGTCGTGGTTGCCGAGGAACGTCGTCAGCCGCCGGGCGTCGGTGTCGCGGGCGGCGTAGAGGTCGTCACGGGCGTACACGTCGGCAAGTGCCTTCGCCGAGCCGCCGCCCGCCGTGTAGCCGCGGGCGGCCTCCTGGAAGGGAAAGTCGAGGGTGGCCGGCAGACCACCCTGCCGCACATAGCTGGAGGTGATCTCCGGGTCGGCGCTGTAGACCTCGCCGAACATGAAGAAGTCCTTCTTGCCGGCCTTCTCGGCGGCCCGCTCGATGCCACTGCTGAACTGCGGCCAGAAGTCCATGTTGACGTGCTTGACGGTGTCCAGCCGGAACCCGTCGACACCCGTCGCGCCGATCCAGTCCCCGTACGCCTTGGTCAGACCCTTGACCACCTCGGGCCGCTCGGTCCACAGGTCGTCCAGGCCGAAGAAGTCGCCGTACTCGCTGTTCTCCCCGGCGAATGTCGAGTCACCACGGTTGTGGTACATCGTGACGTCGTTCAGCCAGGCCGGCACCTTGACCCTGGCGTCCCCCGGCTCGTCGAACATCGGCGTGTACGGGAACGACTCCCGGTTCACCGGCGGGAAGGCACGGCTGCCGTCGGCGTAGTTACGGTCCTCGAAGGCCCGCCCCTGCGCGTCCGTGTACGGCGAGGTGGCCTTGTCGATGTAGGCGTACCTGTCCTCGGCGTACTTGATCACGTCGGCGGTGTGGTTGACGATCACGTCGAGGTAGACCTTGATGCCCCGCTGGTGGGCGAGCCGGACCAGCCGCTTCATCTCCTCCATGGTGCCGAAGTGCGGGTCCACCTGCGTGAAGTCGGTGATCCAGTAGCCGTGGTAGCCGGCCGAGATGTCATCGCCCTTGCCCTGCACAGGCCGGTTCTTGAAGATCGGGGCGAGCCAGATGGCGGTCGTGCCCATCCCCTGGATGTAGTCCAGCTTGTCGATGACGCCCTTGAGGTCACCGCCGTGGTAGAAGCCCTTGTCGGTCGGGTCGAGCCCGGTGCGCAGCCGGTCGCCGGTGAGACCGCCCCGGTCGTTGCGCCGGTCGCCGTTGGCGAACCGGTCCGGCAGGACGAAGTAGAACTGCTCTGCACGCGCGGTGTTGTCGGCCGCCTTCAGCAGCGCCTCGGCGGTGGGCTCGCCCCGCCACTGGGTGGCGCCGTCGACGGCAAGGGGGCTGTCGCCTGCGGGCCGAGGAGCCGCAACGGCGGGATTCGCGGCGACCGGAGTGCCGACGAGCGTGACGGTGAGCAGGCAGGCGAGGGCAAGCAGGGCGGTACGCGGGATCGGCGGGGGTTTCATCGACGGCCTTCCTCTGGTCGTGATTGGCCGCACGCTAACCCTTGCCGAAACAATCTGCAATACCTTGCAAACAAAGTCGTAACAGAGCAGATTCCTTGCAACGGACTTCGAGTCTCCATCGACGGCCGTCCGATCAGAACCCGCTGCAGCGCACCCCGTCGACAGTGCACCCACGCGGCGCACTCGACGCCCACTCCATGTGGAACCGCAACGGCACCGACCCGCCCGCCGGCACTGACACCCCACTGACGTACGAGAAGCCGCCGTCGAACTGACGTGCCGTTCCCTGCGGGGCGCCCTCCACCCAACTGGTCACCAGCCGCCCACGACCGAAGTGGATCCGCACCGTCCAGCCCCGGTCCACCCGCGACGCGTTGACGATCAGCACCTCGCCGATGAAGCCTCCGTCGAAGCTCTGCACCACCCGGTACCGCCCACTCACCGCGGGCGGCTGCTGCGGTGGCGCAGGCCGCGGCGCCCTGGTCGACGGCCGAACCGACGTCGGCACCACCACCGGATGAATCGACGGCGTCGGCGACACAGTCGGCGCGCTCGGCGGTGGACCGCTCGCCCGCGGCGACAACCCGGGAACCACAGGCGCCGACGAACCCGGTGACGGCGGCGGTGCCTGCGTCACGTCGCTCGGCTCGACCGGCACCCGCGGCAGCGGCAACCCCACCGGCGGCATCCGGTCATCCCCCGCCGGGCTCTGCCCCCGGTACGCGCCCAACGCCACGATGAGCAGAACCACCATCACGACGAGACCCGCACACGCGACGATCCAGGGCGACGACGCGATAGCCACCGGGCCACGCGATGGTTGTGGGGCACGACGCATGCCGGACATGTACCTCCCTCAGCGGGCCGTCCGGGAAGCGTAGGCGATCGATGCCTCACCCGGAAACGCCGCCGCCGGGCACCCGGACGGGCGCCGGCGTCAACCGATGCGGCAGGCGGCTCCGTTGATTGTGCACCGCAACGGCCGCTGTGCCGACCCGGACCAACCAAGCCGCAGGCGCAACGTGCTGGTGCCACCCGAAACGAGCGACGCCCCGCCACTCACCACGTACTCGCCGTCACCTTGCGCCGACACCGAGATCCCCGCCTCGCCGCTGACCCGCAGACCCCGCATGTCGTCGGCGTACGCCAACTCCACCCGCCAGCCCGCCGGCCGATCCGACTCGTTCCGCACCGACAACACAGCGTCCGAACCGGACGTCCCAACCTGGTACCGGGCGGTCACCGCCCCGTTCGCCGGCGCCAACCCCGCCGGCGGCGCACTCGTCTTGGCCGTACCCGGCGACGCCGTCGTGGCCTGCGGCGACGGCGTCCGCGTGCTACGCGACGGCCGCGGCGACGCCGTCCGCCGCTCCACCGCAGCAGGCGTCGACGACGCGGCCGACGACGACGCCGGCGGCACTGTCGGCAGGAACACCGGCGGCGCGGCCTGCGGCCCGCCATCGCGCTCCCGGCCACGGAACGACAGCAACGTGATCACCAGCAACACCACGAGCGCGCAGACGCCGACCAGCACCACGATCCACGGCACCGACACCAGCACCCGCGCCGCACGCGAGCCCTCCGCACCGTCCGGCCGCACCGCCATCAGGTCTCCCCTCGTCCCACCGACGCGCCAGCGTAGCCAGCGCCGGCCGGGCCGGAAACCAGGCGGGTACGGATCGGACCGACCGGCCCATCTCGACCGGAAAACGGTCCGGCCCGGTGGACGGTCGCTCAGGACGCCCGGATGACAGTGCAGATGAGTGGCCCCTCAGCCGGTGTACGCAGCAGGTAGCGGTACCGCTCCCCCGGCACCGCGAACCCACGGCTGTCCAGGAACTCCCACTCCACCGACACCATTGTCAGCAGGGCCGACACCGGCTGCACGTCCTCGATCCGGGCGTGTGCGGCGATCAGCTCACGATCCTGGTAGTCCGGTGCCGCCCCCACGAAGGACAACGCGACAGCCGCCAGCGAGGTGAACGAGAAGCTGTACGTGTCGGCCACCACCAACCCGGGCAGTGCGTAACAAGCGCCGAGGGCCGGCAGGTCACCGGAGGTCAGCGCGACGCCGTACCTGTCGAAAAAGCCGGTCAGCGTGTCGAGATCGGTAGAGGCGTTCACGGCGACAGCAATTGCCCTCCGCCGGGTCGGCCAAACCTCAGCGCTGCGGAACCCGCACCTCGATCTCGGCACCCAACCGCGCGCCGGCCGCGAGACCCAGGTCGTCTCCACTCCAGAACCGTCCCGGGTCGTACCAGTTAGGACGTTTTCCGGCGGGCAGCAGACCCATCGCCTCGTACGTCACCGCCACCACCTCGGCGCAGTACGCCGTCTCCAACGCCCGCTCCCGAGCAGCCGCCGAGCTGGTGTCCTTCGCCTGCCTGGCGTTCCTCGCGTGGTCGGCGTTCCTCGCGTGGAGGGCGGGGATGGCCCGGGAGGCGAACCGGGACACGGCCTGGTCGGGGCGGGGCAGCACCGGCACCCGGCCGCGTACCCACCGCCAGGCCAACTGGGCCGTAGACGGAAACGGCGTGCCATCCAACCGCGCGACGGTACGCAGAACAGCCCGCTCCATCTCCGCGTCCGCCGGCGGGTCGAGTTGCCGTAGCCAGGCCCGCTGACCGTACCGGTTTGCCCAGACAGAGACCGCGTCCCGCAGGTCGTGGAGTTGCACACCGCGTTGGTGGCTGCCCGACCACAGGTCCGGCAACGACTTGCCCAGCTCGGCGTGCCACATCAGTGGGGGCATGTCGTCCAACACCACTGCCATTCCGACGTGGTTGACCGGACTGTTCGTGGTGAACTGAATTGCCCGGTCCGGCACGCTGCGACCCCGGAACACCCACACGTCGCCGGTGCGGGTCAAATCGACGGCCTCATCCAGGCTGATGCTCATGGGGGTCTAGCCTAGGCCGATGCGGCAACGAATGCGGTGGTGGAAGGTCCTCGGGCTCGCCGGTCTCGCTGGAGTCGCGGCCTCCGGCGTGGTCATCGCGCGAGCCGAGCGTCGGCGGCGCGCGTACACCCCGGAGGAGATCCGGCAGCGGCTGCTGGAGCGACACGCGCAGGCCAGCGACGCGGGCAAGCCCGTCGACCCCGCCTGAGGCTCCCCTGTGGACCGGCAGCGGGGCCTCCCGGCCGGCAGATGATCGATACCCTGGGGACATGACGACGCCCGTCGCTGAGCGACCCTTCGTCCTGTCCACGCCCGCCGCGCCTGTCGAACGGCACGGCAACGTCGACCTGCACCTGCCCACCGGTGACGGCCGGGCACCCGCAGTGGTGGTGGTGCACGGCGCCCCACTGCCGCCGGGCGTGCCCGACCCCCGCGACTGGCTGCTCTACCGCGGCTACGGTGCGCTGCTCGCCGAGAGCGGCGTGGTCACCGCGCTGGTCAGCTATCAGGTGGCCGAAGTGTCGGCGCTACCCGCCACGGCCGAGGACATCGCCACGATGGTCGAACAGGTCCGCGCCGACCCACGGGTCGACCCCGACCGGGTGGTGCTCTGGTTCTTCTCCGGGGGCGGCCTGCTGGCGTCCGACTGGCTGCGCGACGCCCCGTCCTGGCTGCGCGGGATCGCGCTGACCTACCCGCTACTCATCCCCTTCCCCGACTGGGAGATCGACTCGCGGTTCCTGCCCGTCGACGCGCTCGAGGCCGGGTCGACCGTCCCACTGGTGCTGACCCGGGCTGGGCGGGACATTCCGGTGGTGCTGGCGGGCATCGACGCGTTCCTCACCGCAGCCACCGTCCACGGCCGCCCGGTCCAGGTCATCGACGTACCGGACGGCCAGCACAGCTTCGACATCCTCGACCACTCCCCGCAGTCCGAGGCGGCCGTCCTGGCAGCACGGGATGCGGTCCTGGCCTTCCTCGCCAACAACTGACCCGCCTGTCCGGCGAGTCCGCGACGCGCGGTCCGTCCGCCGTGCGAGGTTCCCGATCGGGGCCGCCGACAGGCCCTCGCCAGGTGCGCGAGGTGCGCGAATCCCTGCCGTACGCCGCCAAACTGACAGCGAACGCATGATCGACTCCATGTCGCCGATGTGGAGGTGTCGGAGCGCTGGGATACCCCCACATCGGCAATCCGGAGTCGATCACCGCCCGGCGTGGAGCCGGCTCGGACGGTTTGTCGGGTTTGGGGGTCGGCGTCCCGTGGTCGGCGGCACTGTGGCGGCGGAATGTTGGGTCGGGCCAGGCTGTTGTACAGGGGGTAACCACGACAGGTCGCGGCCCCCGGCCGACGGCCCCCGGCATCCGGGAACACCCACCCGGCCGCCACGGTTACATCCCCCTGGACCCACCCGAGCAGCGCCTCCTCGAGGCCGTCGGACAAGGTCTGCCGGAGCGCGGTGGAATGACTCGCCGGCCCGGACGGTT
>NZ_JBNCNZ010000029.1:573-37101 GCF_049847245.1 Micromonospora sp. DT68 | reverse complement strand
TGGCGAGCCGCCGAGATCACCTGCACCCCAAGATGATCCACCATGGACCGACCACCAAGTTACGAGACGTCCCTTAGTGATTGAGACAGTCGTCTGCACCCACCCACCGGCCGTGTAAGCAACGGCGCGTTCTAGCGGATCGTGCCAGGGCCGTCACGTGTCGATACGCTGGCCACCCTCCTAAGGGGCAGCAGGAAACCAACGATGGGCGAGAGGATTCTCCACATGGCCGACGGCAAGATTCTTGTTGAGACCATCGAACTAGGCCGAGACGATCGCCAAATCGGTCCGTACCGTCGAGGGACGGCGGCGGTCGCTGACCGCCGCGCCGAGTTGGAGGCGGCGTTAGCCGAGATCGTCACAATCGCACGGACAGCAGCCGCCGCTACGGGAGATCCATCGCCGTGGGAAGTCGACTCGCTCGAAGCAACATTTGGCGTGAGCGTCCTAGCTTCCGGCGGGGTGCTCATCGGTGGGGCAGGCAGCGAGGCGGCAATCGAGATCAAGTTGACCCTGAAGCGCAGCGAGTAAGGCTCCCGCTTCGTGAGTTTTCAACTCGCGAAGATCATCAGTTTCCGGCCGGACGACTTGTTTCCCTGTCGGGCACGACCTTGGGTGATGTCGAAGCCGCCAAGGTGCGGCGAAGCCGCTGACCGTCATCATCGGCCAAGGAATGGTTGCGCATCCCCAGCTCGGCCCGAGCAGCTTGACGGAATGCCGCTTCGGCAGCGTGACAGGCGCGGTCCACGTCGAGCCATGAACGGCCGTTACGGTCCCAAAGCGCCTGGGCGGCGACATGCAGTCGTATAAGTGAGCCATCGGTCGAGCGGCTCCGGGTCAGCAGGGAGGCCCTCGAATAGGCGGCCAAGAGCGCCAGGCCCGCCCGCTGCTCTTCCGCGACGGTCGTGCCTCGTAATCCGGCCTCGTCGTACTGCCCCCAAGCAGCGTGGAATCGCTGCAACACCTCGGCATATGCCTCGTGCCTGAGTTCCACCCACTTCCTGCGCCGCTGACCACCTGAACCGACCCATTGGCCTACAACATTCGCGATTAGGCCGCCAATGATCGCACCGGTTGCACCGACCAACCCAGCGAGAACGACGGCTTGAGGCTGAGTGAGGTTTGCCCACATGACCATGATGGTGTCCTTCGGCTGTTCGGCCCCGCAAGGCCTGCACCTCCACATCATCCCGCCGAGGGCACCTAACGGACGAGCTTGATCTTGGGCCGGCCCAAGGTGCATCGCGACTGGTCACGACCACCTGCGCCACGGCTTGCTCTACGGGAGATCGTGTCGGCCGGAGCGGCCGCGTCCGGACGCAACCAGGATTGTTCATACGTCGATGGCCACCGAGGCCAGAGACCCTAACCACTTACCACGGCGGGGCTAGGTGTCGCTCCCCTCTCAGGTGGGTCTGTGCCTGTACCAGGCGCCCGCGCAGCAGCAGGGAACACCCCAGCCAGCCGGGACTCGAGTGCGGCTACTCCTGTACAGCAGCGGCGGGCGGCCATCGAACGGACGCTAACGGCGCTGCGCCCGGCTGTGCACTACAGAAACTCGCGAACCGGTTCGCTGTCCTCCAAGACGCCACGATCACGGATTACACGGTCTACGTCGGACTCCGCCACTGCCGACGGGTCCTGGCCACAGCTGCGTGGCCCGCCGATCCTCGCCCAAGCCGACACCGCCATCAACGAACTGCTCAGGAGGTAGTCGCCCGAGCCAGGCCGGCGTCGGCCTCTCCGGCGACGCGATGACAGGTTGCTTCACTGTCCACGATCAACTCGTGGAGACCAGGACCAGGGAGCCCTCGATGATCCTGCCTCGCCTCCGGGCTCGTCGAAACGCCCGACGTAACGACAGCTGGCGGCATCTGCAGCGCTTGACGCGGAATCAAGAGAGCAAAATGCCGCTCCATCCAGAACGCGGATGAAGCGGCAGGTCAGAGCAATCTACAGCGCGCACACCGACGGCCAACCATCCACGCAGTTACCGCCACCAAAGATCATCCGTTACCGGATGTTACCGCCGTTACCTAAGAAGATCTTCATCTCCCCAGGTCAATCGGTCGGGACGGCCGGATTCGAACCGACGACCCCTTGACCCCCAGTCAAGTGCGCTACCAAGCTGCGCCACGTCCCGCCCCCACAAGGTTGCCCCTGCGACAGCCGGTACAGCTTAGCGCAGCACCCGCCGCCCGTCCGAACAGGCCCCACCCGGTTCAACTCGGCACTGAACCACCACACAACCCCTACAGCATCCTAGGAGGGTGGGGTGGAGAAATGCCGGATGGACAAGGCGCGTCCATCCGGCATTTTCCGTGCGAGCAGCGTCAGCCGTGCGCCTTGCCTCGGCCGCCGGGGCCGAGCTTCTTGCGGGGGCGTACGGAGATCTCGATGGGGCTGCCCTCGTACCCGAATTCCTCGCGGAGCTTGCGCTCGACGAAGCGCTGGTAGCCGGCGTCCAGCGGCCCGGTGGTGAAGAGCACGAACCGTGGCGGCGCCACCCCGGCCTGGGTGGCGAACAGGATGCGCGGCGCGCGTCCACCGCGTACCGGGTGCGGGGTGGCCTGCACCAGCGCGGTCAACCACTGGTTGAGGTGCGCGGTCGGCACCCGGGTCTCCCAGCTGGCGAGCGCCTTGTTCAGCGCCGGGGCCAGCTTGTCCACGGCCCGGCCGGTCATCGCCGACAGGTTCAGCCGGATCGCCCAGGGGATGCGGCGCAGTTCCCGGTCGATCTCCTTGTCCAGGTAGTACCGACGGTCGGCGTCGACCAGGTCCCACTTGTTGAACGCGATGACGAGCGCCCGGCCGGCTTCGGTCACCATCGACAGGATCCGCTGGTCCTGTTCGCTGATCGGCTCGCTGGCGTCCAGCAGGACGACTGCCACCTCGGCGGCGTCGATGGCCCCCGCGGTACGCAGGCTCGCGTAGTACTCGGTGCCGCTTGCCTTGCCGACCCGCTTGCGCAGCCCGGCGGTGTCCACGAGCTGCCAGGTCTGGCCGCCGATCTCGACAAGGCTGTCCACCGGGTCGACCGTGGTGCCGGCGACCGAGTCGACGACCGCCCGGTCTTCACCGGAGAACCTGTTGAGCAGGCTGGACTTGCCCACGTTCGGGCGCCCGACCAGCGCCACCCGACGCGGCCCGCGCGGCCGGTTCTCCACGATCGTCGGCGCCTCGGGCAGCGCGGCGAGGATCGCGTCCAGCAGGTCGCCGGAGCCCCGCCCGTGCAGCGCCGAGACGGGGAACGGCTCGCCGAGGCCGAGCGACCACAGCGACGTGGCCTCCATCTCGATGGAGGTGTTGTCCGCCTTGTTGGCCACCAGGATCACCGGCTTGGCGCTGCGACGCAGCATCTTCACCGCTGCCTCGTCCACGTCGGTGGAGCCCACCATCGCGTCGACAACGAACAGCACCACGTCGGCGGTGACCACAGCGATCTCGGCCTGCGCCGCGATGGCCGCGGCGCGGTCCTTCGCGTCGGGCTCCCAACCACCGGTGTCCACCACTGTGAACGCCCGGCCGTTCCACTGCGCGTCGTACGGCACCCGGTCCCGGGTCACCCCGGGGACGTCCTCGACGACCGCCTGCCGGCGACCGATGATCCGGTTGACAAGCGTGGACTTGCCCACGTTGGGGCGGCCGACGACTGCCACCACCGGCTGCGGGCCGGTGGGTTCCTCGACGGCGACGTCGGGCTCACGCAGCTCGACCCACCCCGCGCCGTCGCTACTCATGCCACACCCCGCTCGGCGAGCAGGTCACGCAGCCGCACGACGACCTCGTCGATGCCCAGCTCGGTCGTGTCCAGCACGACGGCGTCCGGCGCCTGCGCCAACGGGTTGACCTTGCGGGTCGAGTCGAGCCGGTCCCGGCGGGCCAGGTCGGCAGCGGTGGCCGCCACGTCAGCGGCGTCCTCGGCGCTCCGCCGGGCAGCGCGGGCCGCCTCGGAGGCGGTCAGGAAGACCTTCAGGTCGGCGTCCGGCGCCACGACCGAACCGATGTCGCGGCCCTCGACCACCATCCGGCCGGCGTTGACGATCATTTCGCGCTGCCGGGCGACAAGCAGCTCACGGACCGCCGGCACCGCGGCCACGGCGGAAACCGCCCCGGTCACCTCGGCGCCCCGGATCTCGGCGTCCACGCCCACCCCGTCGACGGTCACGGCGTACCCCTGCGGGTGGGTGCCGATGCGCAGGTTGACCTCGCCGGCGACCTTGGCCACCGACGCGGTGTCGGTGAGATCCACGCCGGAGCGCAGCACGGCCCACGTGATCGCCCGGTACATCGCCCCGGTATCCAGGTAGCGCGCACCGATGCCGGCGGCAAGCCGCCGCGACACGGTGGACTTACCCGAACCGGACGGCCCGTCCACAGCGACCACACATCGCCCGGTCCGTACGTTTTCCTCCACCGTGTCCTCCTCAGCCCGTACCTCACGGATCGCCCGGTGATTCGGCGCCGCAAGCGGTTGTCAATCGTCATCAATCATGCCCGGGCCCTCTGGTGGACCCGCGCGCGAAGCCGCAGGAGGCGACCCACGCCACCCGGGCGACCGCGTCCCGGCCGTTCCGCAGCCTACCGGCTGCCGTACCCCGAACCTGGGGGTCAGTCACCCACCGCGTGGAACAGCGCGGCGACCTCCGCGTTGGTCAAGCGCCGGAGACGCCCGGTGCGCAGGTCGCCCAACCGGATCGGTCCGATTGAGGTACGCACCAGCCGGGTGACCGGGTGCCCGACCTCCTCCATCAACCGCCGGACGATGTGCTTGCGGCCTTCGTGCAGGCTCAGTTCCACCTGGGCGCTCTTGCCCAGGGTGCCCACCACCTTGAACGAGTCGACCTTGACCGGCCCGTCCTCCAGCTCGACGCCTGCCAGCAGCCGCTTGCTCAGGTTGCGCGGAAGCGGCCCGACCACCTCGGCCAGGTACGTCTTCAGCACCTCGTACGAGGGGTGCATGAGCTTGTGCGCGAGGGTGCCGTCGTTGGTGAGCAGCAGCAGGCCCTCGCTGTCGGCGTCGAGCCGCCCGACGTGGTAGACCCTCTGGTCCAGCCGCCTACCGATGAAGTCGGCAAGCTCGTTGCGGCCCTTGTCGTCCGCCATGGTGGTGACCACCCCGCGCGGCTTGTTCATCGCCACATAGACCAGGCGGGTGTCGACCTGGAGGCGTTCGCCGTCGACGTGGATCACGGCGATGGCCGGGTCGACCTTGTCGCCGAGCTTGGCAACGCGCCCGTCGACAGTGACGCGGCGGCGGAAGATCAGATCTTCGCAGGCGCGCCGGGAGCCCACGCCGGCGGCGGCGAGCACCTTCTGCAGGCGCTCCGCCCCCTCGAAGACGGGAGCATCGGGTTTCGGGGAACGGTTATCGGGTCGCATCAGCAAGCTCTTCTACGTCGTCGGGCAGGAAGGGGGCAAGGGGCGGCAGCTCGTCGACGGTGTTCAGCCCGAGCTTCTCCAGGAACAGCGTGGTCGTCCGGTAGAGGAAGGCCCCGCTGTCCGGTTCGGTGCCGCACTCCTCGACCAAGCCTCGGGTGACAAGCGTACGGATGACGCCGTCGCAGTTGACACCCCGGATGGCCGAGATCCGCGACCGCGTCACCGGCTGCTTGTAAGCGACAACGGCCAGAGTCTCCAACGCCGCCTGGGTCAGTCGCACGGACTGCCCGTCCAGGACGAACCGCTCGACGTACGTAGCGTATTCCGGTCGCGTGTACAACCGCCAACCGCCGGCCGCCCGGCGCAGCTCGAACCCGTGCCCTGCGGCCGTGTAGCCGGCGGCGATCTCGTCGAGCATCGGCCCGATCCGCTCGGCCGGCTGCTCCAGCACCTGCGCCAGGACCAGCTCACTGACGGGCTCGTCCACCACCAGCAGGATCGCCTCCAGCGCGCCGCGCAGCTCGGCGTCGGACAACTCCGGCGCGGGCTGCGTGACAGCCGTCACCCGCCGTCGCCCCACCGGGCCGTCCCGCCGGGGTACGCCCCGAGCACCGCCCAACTCCCCCACAGCCGACTCGCCCGCAGGCTCACCGGCACCAGGCTCACCGGCACCAGGCTCGCCGGCACCAGGCTCACCCGAGATCTTGGAAAAATTCGGCCCTTGGAGGGGCGGTTCGCTTCCAAGATCTTCCGGGGCCACCGACGGGGCGGTGACGGACGCGGGTTCGGGCCGATTGGTGGCGCGTTCTTCGCCTCGCTCGTCGGGTTCGGCGGCGGCGGGAGAACCGACCGCTTCGGGGGTCCCGGGGGACTGAGGGACTTCGGGGACGCTGGAAGACTCGGCGTCTTCGTGAGACTCGACCGCTTCGGGAGACGCGTCGGGTTCGCCGGCAGCGTGAGACTCGACCGCTTCCGGAGACGCGTCGGGTTCGCCGGCACCGGGAGACTCGACCGCTTCGGGGGTGCCTGGAGACTCGACGGCCTCGGAGGTGGGAGCCGGTTGGCGAGGGCGCTCCCATGGGGGGATCCAGGCGGCGGCCTGGTCGGCCAGGGAGTCCCGACGCTGCTCGTCACTCATGCCGCTCGCCCTCCATCGTTCCCGTCCGGTCCACTCCCCCGGCCTCCCCCGCCCGCCCCAGCTCCAGCACGAGACCGCGCTCCCCCTCGGGACCGGCCTCCAGCACGGAAGCAGGCTCCCCCTCAGGAGCAGGCTCCAGCACGGAAGCGGACTCCCCGCCGACAGCGGGCTCCGGCACGGAAGCAGGCACCGGCACAGAACCGGGCTCCGGCACGGGAGCAGGCTCGGGGTCGGCGGGGGTGCCTGCGTACTCGTCGACGTGCAGCTCGGTTTCGCCGTCGACCGGGCCGGTCCAGCGCACCGTCAGCTCCTCAAGTGCCTGCTCCTGTACGAAGGACACCAGGCCCTCCCGGTAGAGCTCCAGCAGCGCCAGGAACCGCGCCACCACCTCCAGAGTCGCCTCGCAGTCGGCGCAGAGCAGCGAGAACGTCGCCGTGCCAGCCCGGCGCAGCCGGGAGGCGAGGATCGCCGCGTGTTCCCGGACGCTGACCCGGACCATGTGCACGTGGGCGATGGAGACCTCCGGCACGGGTTTCGGGGTCATCGCCTTGACGGCCAGCTTCAGCAGCCGCTGCGGGCCGATGCCGAGCACCAGGTCGGGCAGCGCCTCGGCGTAGCGGGGTTCCAGGCTGACCGCCCGCGGATACCGCCGGCCGCCCACTGCCTCCAACTCGGCGATGTGCGCCGCCGCCTCCTTGTACGCCTTGTACTGCAGCAGCCGGGCGAAGAGCAGGTCCCGGGCCTCCAGCAGGGCGAGGTCGGCCTCGTCCTCGACCTCGGCGGAGGGCAGCAGCCGGGCCGCCTTCAGGTCGAGCAGGGTCGCGGCGATGAGCAGGAACTCGCTGGCCTCGTCCAGGTCCCACTTGTCGCCCATGGCGCGGATGTAGGCGATGAACTCGTCGGTGACCGTGTGCAGTGCCACCTCGGTGACATCGAGCTTGTGTTTGCCGATGAGTTGCAGCAGCAGGTCGAACGGGCCGGTGAAGTTGGCCAACCGCACGGTGAAACCGGAAGCCTCGGCGGCGGGGAGCACACCGTCGACCTCGGCGGCCAGTTCGGCGGCGACCGCCGGGGCGGTGGCCTCGTGCGGCCCGGCCGGCGGGTCGAGGGGTGGCGCGGTCACCGGACGACCGTAGTGCACGAAGCGGGCACGGGGTGTTCCGGCTACCGCTCCGACTGGGCGGCGATCACCTCGCGGGCCAGCTGACGGTAGTTGCGCGCGCCGGACGACGCCGGATCCATAGTGGTGATGGGAGCACCGGCCACGGTGGACTCGGGGAACTTGACCGTCTTGGTGATGACCGTCTGGTAGACCTTGTCGCCGAACGCTTCCACGACCCGCTGCAACACCTGGCGGCAGTGGGTGGTGCGGCTGTCGTACATGGTGGCGAGGATGCCTTCGAGTTCCAGGTCGAAGTTGAGCCGCTCACGCACCTTGTCGATGGTGTCCAGCAGCAGCGCCACACCGCGCAGGCTGAAGAACTCGCATTCGAGCGGGATGAGCACGCCGTGCGCGACGGTCAGCGCGTTGATCGCCAGCAGGCCGAGTGACGGCTGGCAGTCGATGAGGATGTAGTCGTACTCCTTGCGCACCGAGCGGAGCACCCGGGCGAGGGCCATCTCGCGGGCGACCTCGTTGACGAGCTGGATCTCGGCGGCGGACAGGTCGATGTTTGCCGGCAGCAGGTGCAGGCCCGCCACGTCGGTCTTGATGAGGACGTCCTCGGCGGTCACGTCGTCCTGCATGAGCAGGTTGTAGACGGACAGGTCGAGGTTGTGCGGGTTGACCCCCAGCCCCACCGAGAGCGCGCCCTGCGGGTCGAAGTCGACGAGCAGCACCTTGCGGCCGTACTCGGCGAGCGCCGCGCCCAGGTTGATGGTGGTGGTGGTCTTGCCGACGCCACCCTTCTGGTTGGCCATCGCGATGATGCGCGCCGGGCCGTGCCGATCGGTAGGCATCGGCTCGGGGATGGGCTTGCGCATCGTGTAGGCAGCCGGGTCCGCAGGACCCAGGTCCGCGCCGAGCGTGGCCTGCTGCTCGCGGAGCTCCGACGTCCAGGTCTCGGCACGGTCACCGTTGCCAGCCATGTCCTCGTTGCCCCCTCCCGACGACCCACCCGGCGTCGGAGCCGTCCGACGTCCTTCGCGGCGCCGCTGCGCACCCCGGTCGTATCGCTCCAGGAGGTCCGCGCCGATGCCGACTGTACGCCACCGACCAGCAGGGCGTTCGGCACCGGCCCGGCGTGTCGGGCCGACCGCTGCCAGGGTTTCAGCCGAGGGCGCGCGGGTGGGCGGTGGCGTACACCTCGCGCAGTCGCTCGACGGTGACCAGCGTATAGACCTGGGTGGTGGTCACCGAGGCGTGCCCGAGCAGTTCCTGGACGACCCGCACGTCGGCACCGCCGTCGAGCAGGTGGGTGGCATACGAGTGGCGCAGTGTGTGCGGGGACACCGCTGCCGGCCCGTCGACCGGCAGGCCGGCCCGTCCGGCGGCGCGACGCAGGATCGCCCAGGCTCCCTGCCGCGACAGCGCTCCCCCGCGCGCGTTGAGGAAGACAGCGGGGGTGCCCCGGCCCACGGCGGCCAGGCCGGGGCGGGCGCGGACCATGTAGGCGCGGACCGCCTCGACGGCGTACCCGCCGATCGGCACCAGCCGCATCCGGCCGCCCTTGCCGCGCAGCAGCACCGTGCCCTCGTCGGTGTCGAGGTCGTCGATCGCAGCGCCGATCGCCTCGGAGATCCGCGCGCCGGTGCCGTACAGGAACTCCAGCAGCGCCCTGTCGCGCAGTGTGAGGGGCGCGTCGTCGCCGGTCGCGGTGACCGGGCCGGCGGTCTCCAGCAGCCGGACCACGTCGTCGACGGGCAGCGCGCGGGGCAGCCGGCGGGGCGGGGCGGGTGGGCGGAGGTCGCGGCTGGGGTCGGCCCCGGCCAGCCCTTCGCGCAGCGCGAAGCGGTGCAGGCCGCGGACCGCGCTTGCCGCGCGGGCGGCGGACGACACCGCAAGGGGCGGGTGCGCGTCGTCGCCGGCGCGCAGGCGGGCCAGGTGCGATTCGACGACCCCGGGGCCGACCGACGCGAAGTCGGCGATGCCGGCGGCGGCCAGCGTCGTGAGGTAACGGTCCAGATCCCGGCGGTACGAGGCGAGGGTGTTCGCGGACAGGCCACGTTCCACTGTGAGGTGGTCGAGGTAGCCGCGGACGGCACGGCGCAGGGCCGGCGCGGGCTCGTCGCCAGCGCCGGCCCTGGCCGCGATGCCGGTCAGTACGCCACCGTTCTAGGCCAGCGCGTCGGCCAGCGGGAGCACGTCCATGCCGTGCGCCTCGGCGACCGGCCCGTAGGTGACCTTGCCGTCGTGGGTGTTGAGGCCCAGCGCCAGCGCCGGGTCGTTGCGCAGCGCCTCGCGCCAGCCGTTGTTCGCCAACTCCAGGGCGTACGGGAGGGTGACGTTGGTCAGCGCGTACGTGCTGGTGTTCGGGACCGCGCCGGGCATGTTCGCGACGCAGTAGAAGATCGACTCATGCACCTTGTAGACCGGGTCGGCGTGCGTGGTCGGACGTGAGTCCTCGAAGCAGCCGCCCTGGTCGATGGCGATGTCGACGAGCACGCTGCCCGGCTTCATCCGGGAGACCAACTCGTTGGAGATCAGGGTCGGGGCCTTCGCGCCGGGCACCAGCACCGCGCCGATGACCAGGTCGGCGTCGAGCACGGCCCGCTCCACCTCGTACGCGTTGGAGGCGACGGTCTGCAGGTGCCCCCGGTAGATGGCGTCGGCCTGACGCAGCCGGGCGACGTTCTTGTCCAGCAGCAGCACCTCGGACTGCAGACCCAGCGCGATGGCGGCGGCGTTCATGCCGGAGACACCGGCGCCGATCACCACGGTCTTGGCCGCGTACACGCCGGACACACCACCGGGCAGGACACCCCGCCCGCCGCCGGTACGCATCATGTAGAAGGCGCCCACCTGCGGGGCGAGCCGGCCGGCGACCTCGGACATCGGGGCGAGCAGCGGCAGCGACCGGTCGGGCAGCTCGACGGTCTCGTACGCGATGCCGGTGACCTTACGGTCGATGAGCGCGTCGGTGCAT
Organism: Micromonospora sp. DT68; assembly: GCF_049847245.1. NCBI lineage: Bacteria > Bacillati > Actinomycetota > Actinomycetes > Micromonosporales > Micromonosporaceae > Micromonospora > Micromonospora sp. DT68. The sequence continues at coordinate 26,496 of NZ_JBNCNZ010000029.1, read as the reverse complement.
TCCTTGGAGGCGGCCAGGTGCAGGTAGGTGAAGAGCACCTGACCTTCGCGCATCCGGTGGTACTCCTCGGCGATCGGCTCCTTGACCTTGAGCACCAGCTCGGCGGCGTCCCACACCTCGTCGGCGGTGGCCAGGATCTTCGCGCCCGCCGCCGCGAACTCGTCGTCGGTGATGCTGGAGCCGACTCCGGCGCCGGATTCGACGAAGACCTGGTGGCCGCTGCGGGTGAACTCGTTGACGCCCGCGGGCGTGATCGCCACGCGGTACTCGTGGTTCTTGACCTCGCGTGGGATTCCGACCTTCACGATGCAGACACCTCTCTTCGGGGCTGCGTCCCCCGACTGCTCGGTGCCGCGACGGCCCCATTGCCGCCACGGTTCACCGGTCCCGTCGGCGGCAGTCTAGGCGCGCCCGGCCCCACCGAAAGCCAGCACTGTGGCATCCGGTGGTCGGGTGTCCTGACGGTGTGTCAGGGCACCTACCAGAGGCCGGCGGTGCGACCCCACCTCAGCCGTCAGGACAGTGTTCGCCATTATCGTCCCATCTGGCGGGCGCGCCTGCGGACAGCGGCCGAGTGGATCACTAATGTGTCCGCCCATGACAACTCCTCCATACCAGCCCGGCTACGGCCCGGGCCTGTCCGACAAGAGCAAGGTCGTCGCGGGCATCCTCGGCATCCTGCTCGGCACCTTCGGTGCCGGTCGGTTCTACACCGGGCACACCAAGATTGCTGTGCTCCAGCTCGTGGTCAGCATCGTGACCTGCGGCGTCGGCGCGCTCTGGGGCGTCATCGACGGCATCATGATCCTGGTGAACGGCGGCACCGACGCACAGGGCCGCCCGCTGCGCGACTGACCCACCGCACCAACGTGAGAGGGGCCCCGCGGCTGACCGCGGGGCCCCTCTTTCGCGTACCCCCGGAAGGGTTTGCGGGATCAGCGTGGCAGCGGCGTGTCCGCCCGGCGCAGCGCCGAGAAGCCGGTGTCCCGGGCGCGGGCCGCGGCCAGCAGACCGGCCACCGCGGACGCGTTGGTGATCTCGCCGGCCAGGACCATGCCGACCGCCTCGTCCAGGTCCATCCGGACGATCTGCAGGTCGGCCTCCTCGTCGCGGCGCTCGTGGCGCTCGTTGGCCGGCACGTCGGCCAACTCCCGGGCGAGGTAGACCCGGACCAGCTCGTTGGTGAACCCCGGCGAGCTGTGCAGGTCGACGAGCACGTCGATCCGCGCGGCCGTGAGGTCGGCCTCCTCGGCCAACTCCCGCAACGCGGCGGCCGGCAGCTCCTCACCGGAGACGTCCATCAACCCGGCCGGCAGCTCCCACAGGTGCCGCCCGACCGGGTGCCGGTACTGCCGGATCAGCACCACCTGGCCGGCGTCGTCGAGCGCCACCACCGCCACCGCGCCGACGTGCCGCACGATGTCCCGCAGCGCGGTCCCGCCGCCGGGCATCGTCACCTCATCGGTGACCACGTCGAAGATGCGGCCCCGGTAGTGCTCGTCGCGGGAGCGCACCTCGTAGCGGTGCTCCAGAGCGCTCACGACGCGGACGCGGCCTTGGTCGCGGCGCCGTTGCGGGCGGCCTTGCGCGTCGTGGGGGCCTCCCCCGCCGGGTCCAGGTCGACAGGCAGCTGGTCGGCCTGCGAGTACGCCACAGCGGCCTTCACGAACGAGGCGAACAGCGGGTGCGGCCGGGTGGGGCGGCTCTTCAGCTCCGGATGCGCCTGGGTGGCCACGAAGAACGGGTGCAGGCTCCGGTCCAGCTCGATGAACTCGACGAGCCGGCCGTCCGGCGACGTGCCGGAGATGTGCAGACCCGCCTTGGTCAGCGCGTCCCGGTAGGCGTTGTTGACCTCGTAGCGGTGCCGGTGCCGCTCGCTGACGTCCGTGTCGCCGTACGCCTCGGCCACGAGCGAGCCCTCGGTAAGCGTGGCCGGGTACGCCCCGAGCCGCATGGTGCCGCCCAGGTCGCCCTTGCCGGCGACGATGTCCTCCTGGTCGGCCATCGTGGCGATCACCGGGTGCGCGGCCTGCTCGTCGAACTCCAACGAGTTGGCGCCGTCCAGGCCGGCGAGGTGCCGGGCCACGTCGATGGTCATGCACTGCAGACCGAGGCAGAGGCCGAGCAGCGGGATGCCGTTCTCGCGGGCGTACCGGGCGGTGCCGATCTTGCCTTCGATGCCGCGTACGCCGAACCCGCCCGGGATGAGGATGCCGTCCACGCCGGCCAGGGCCGCCGCGGCGCCGGCCGAGGTGACGCACTCGTCGCTGGGCACCCAGCGCAGCTGCACCCGGGCCCGGTGACCGAAACCGGCCGCCCGGATCGCCTCGCTCACCGACAGGTACGCGTCGGGCAGGTCGACGTACTTGCCGACCACCGCGACGGTCACCGTGTGCCGAGGGCGGTGCACCCGCTCCAGCAGGTCGTCCCAGCTGGTCCAGTCCACGTCCCGGAACGACAGGCCGAGCCGGCGCACCACGTACGCGTCGAGGCCCTCGCGGTGCAGCACCTTCGGAATGTCGTAGATGCTCGGCGCGTCCGGTGCGGCGACGACCGCCTCCCGGTCGACGTCGCAGTAGAGCGACAGCTTCTCCTTGAGCTTCTCCGGGATCTCCCGGTCGCAGCGCAACACGATGGCGTCCGGCTGGATGCCGATGTTGCGCAGCTGCGCCACGGAGTGCTGGGTCGGCTTGGTCTTCAGCTCGCCCGACGGCGCCAGGTAGGGCACCAGCGAGACGTGCAGGTAGAAGCAGTTGTCCCGGCCCAGGTCGTGGCGGACCTGGCGGATCGCCTCCAGGAACGGCAGCGACTCGATGTCGCCGACAGTGCCGCCGACCTCGGTGATCACCACGTCCGGCACGACGCCGTCGTCGTCCGGGTCGGCCATCGCCAGGATCCGCGACTTGATCTCGTTGGTGATGTGCGGGATGACCTGGACGGTGTCACCCAGGTATTCGCCGCGCCGCTCCTTGGCGATCACGTCGGAGTAGATCTGGCCGGTGGTGACGTTCGCCTTGCCGGACAACGCCCGGTCCAGGAACCGCTCGTAGTGCCCGACGTCGAGGTCGGTCTCAGCGCCGTCCTCGGTGATGAAGACCTCGCCGTGCTGGAACGGGTTCATCGTTCCCGGGTCGACGTTGAGGTAGGGGTCGAGCTTCTGCATCACCACGCGCAGACCGCGCGCGGTCAGCAGATTGCCGAGGCTGGAGGCGGTGAGGCCCTTGCCCAGCGAGGAGGCGACGCCCCCGGTGACGAAAATGTGCCTGGTCGTCCGTGCTGATGGGGCCAAGGCCTGCTCCCGTGTCGTCTGTCGCGGTCATGCAGACCGCCGTGCTCGATCACCAAAGTGATCACGCGATCCACGGGATTCCACGGTAACACCTCTGCCGCGGGTAGTCGCAGGCCGCACCCCGGGCGGGCCACCACCGGGTCACCACGACGACGCCCGGTGCTCAGGGCGCGGCAACCTCCGTCGATCCTCTGTCGGTTCGCGCCTGCGGCGCGGTGTCGCTCGGCACCCGCTGCGCGGGGGCCACCGGCGACGCCAGCGCGCCCTCTGCCAGGCGGTCGCCAGGCGGCGCATCCTCTGCCGGGTGGTCGCCGGGCGGCCGTGCGTCGCCGCCGGCCCCGTCCGGGCCGGGATGCGCCGGCCCGTCATCCGCCGCGGGTTGCGGCGGTCCTTCCGTCAGGGCGGCGTGCGCCGGCCCGTCATCCGGGGCGGGGTGCGCCGGGCCGTCGTCCGGGGCGGCGCTGGGCGGCGGTGTGACGGACCGTGGTGGGCCGGCGGGCGGCGCGCTGGGCGGCGGTGTGACGGACCGTGGTGGGCCGGCGGGCGGCGCGCTGATCGGCCGGGGATGACCGGCTCCGAGCGGTCCTCCGCCGCCGGTCGGGCCGTCGCTCCCGCCGGCCGGGCCGGCGCCGCCGGAGCCGCGTTCGTCGTCGGCACCGTCGTCACGGGTACGGCCCGTGCCGGGGCGGGTGCGGTCCGCGGCGTGCCCGAGAACCCGCAGCGACGCCAGCGCGGCCATCGGCACCACGAGGGCGGTGGCCGCGCCGGCCACGTCCAACGCCGCGCCGTCGAGCAGGCCACCGAGCACCGCCGCGACAGCGGTGCCGGCAAGCGCGGCCCGTACCGCCGGGTAGATGCCGAACAGCCGCATCAGCCCACCCCAGGGCTGCATCAGGGCGAACCACACCACGAGCGCGCCGACCAGGGCCAGCACTGTCAACGGGCTGTTCACGAACGTCTCGAAGTTCGCGGTGCTGGAGCGGTGCACGGTAAAACCGCCGGTGCCGTCGCCCACTGCGGACAGGAACCGGCCCAGGCTGCCGCGTTCCGCCGCCGGACGGCGCAGGTCCACCACGGCGAAGCCGATCCCGACGGCCAGGGCTGCCATGGCGGCCCACGCCAGGCGGCTGATGGTCAGCCAGCCACCGGCGCTGATCACCGCGGCAACGCTCAGGCCGGCCGTCAACGCGATGGCCCCGACCGGATCGGCGCCCAGGTACGGGCTGCCGACCACCACGACGGCGAGGCCACCCACGGCGACCATCACCGCCGGCCGCCAGCCACGGTGCACCCGCTGGGCGAGCCAACCGCCGGTCAGCAGGGCACCGGCGAGGAACACTCCCAGCCCGACAGTGCTCAGCCCGGAGTACCGGCCGCCCTGCAACGCCGAGTAGCCCACCACGCCGTTGAGTTGCAGGCGGGCTCCGGTGAGCACGTCCAGCCCGACGACAAGTGTGGTGAGGCCGGCCGCCGCGCCGAACGGGCCGAGCGTGTTCGCGTACCCGGGGGCGAACCTGACCGCCGCCGTGCCGCCGGCCACCAGCAGCGCCGTGACCCCCGCGAAGATCCACCCGGGGTGCTCGCTACGCCACCAGGGGACGGCGTCGGCGAGCAGCGCGGCCGGCACTGTCAGCGCCGCCGCGACAAGCAGCACCTCCACCACCGCCACGACCCGCGGGGACGCCGGGGTCGGGCCTGCCGGTCCGGCGTGCGGGCGGGCCCTGCGCAGCAACGGCAGCACCGCCAGGGCCAGCAGCACCTGCACCCCGGCGAGCAGCGTGAAGAACCTGCCGGACACGGTCCGCTGGGCGGCTGCCTCCCGGTCGGCGTCGGCCGGAGCGTTGATCGCGGCGGTGAGGTCGCCGGTGCGTTCACCTGTGCTGACGGCGGGCCGGCCGAGGAAGAGCCGCTCCGGCATCGGCCGGCCCAGAGCGGCCAACGCCGTCGGCGCGAGGTCGACAAGTTGCAGGTAGCCGTCGCGGCCGGTGCTGGCCGAGGTGAGCCAGCCGCGTTCCCAGCCCGGCCCGTCGGCGACCGCCACGTGCAGCCGTGACGGCTGCTCGGTGTCGGAGATCCCGGCGACGAGCACCAGCGACTGCGGTGGCCGGGCGGCCAGCACCCGGGCCAACTGGGCGTCGGCCGCCCGTGCCTGCTCGGCACGCGCCGTCGGCTCGGCCCCGTCCACGGTGCCGAGGTCGACGATGCTCAGCACGCACGAGCCGAGCAGCGCACTCGGATCGGCGGGCAGCCCCGCGGCGTACCTGTCGACCCGGCCGAACGGTCGGGCTGCGGCGACGGCCGCGCCCGGACCAACAGCGACCGAGCAGCGCACCGACTCCGACAGCGAGCCGGGCACGGTGCCCCAGGGCAGCCGCTGCTGGTTGTACTGGACCACGCTCTCCTGGTCGGGCAGGTTCGCGCCGATCCCGTCCGGTTGCTCCACCGTCACCCCGACAGGCGGGCACCCACCGGCGGGCCGGCTGCCGTTCCACCCGGCGAAGCTGCCCGCTCCCAGCGTCAGCCAGCCGTCCACCGGGCAGGTGGGCCGGTGCGCCGAGCGCACCGACAGCGAGCCGATCGAGCCGTCCTGGGCCATCCGCCACAGCGTCGGGGTGCTCTCCGGGCTGACGTCCTCCCAGCGCAGCCCCGCGACGCCGACGACCACCACGAAGTCCGCCGTGCGCTGCGGAGTGCCCTGCGGCGGCCGGGCCGCCAGCGCGGCGACGCCCAGCGCCACCACGAGCACCGTCAACAGTGCGGGCGCGAGTCGGCGCAGCATCACCGGTGTCCCGTCATCGGCGCGTCGGAGCCCGGAGCCGCCCGACCTGCGGGTTCCGCAGCCAGTTCGGCGTACAGGGCCGCCAGCACGGCGACCGTGTCGGCCTCGGTGGGCCACGTCGCGGCCCGCTCGGTGCCGCGCCGGGCCAAGTCGGCGTGCGCCTGCGGGTCGTCAAGCAGCGCGCGTACCGCCGCGTCGACCGCGTCGACGTCACCGGCGGGGACCAGCGCGGCGGCGTCGCCGACCAGTTCCGGCAGGCCACCCACATCGGTGGCGACAAGGGGTACGCCGGCCCGCATCGCCTCCTGGGCGAAGAGTTGGCGGGCCTCCCAGTCGCTTGTCACCACGGCCAGGTCGGCGCCGGCGAGCAGGTCGGCGACGTCGGTGCGGTGCCCCAGCAGGGTCACCGGTGCGCGGGCCGCGGAGGTCCGGGCGGCCAGCGGCAGGTACGCCGGGCCGCTGCCGGCGATCACCACGACCGGCGGCGGGGTACGCGTGCGCCAGCGGGCTGCGGCGTCGATGAGCACGTCGTAGCGTTTCTGCGGGTGCAGCCGGCCGACGGAGACGATCAGCGGCTGGTCCGGGCGTACGCCGAACTCGGCCCGCACGGCGGCGCGACGGCGACCCGGGGCGGGCAGTGTGGGGGCGGCGACCGGGGCGAGGCGGGCGTCGGTGGCGCCCAGCGCGACGGCCCGCTGCACCAGGTCCGTGGAGGCGCCGAGGGCCACCCGGGCGCCCCGGGCCACCATCCGCTCGACGAGGCGGGACACCCCGCCGCGCAGGCCACCGGCGAGCACCGCGTTGTGCCAGGTGACGACAAGCGGCGCGCTCGGGCGGGCCAGTACGGCGACCAGTCCGGCGCGCAGACCGTGCGCGTGCACCACGTCCACCCGGGCGGCGGTCAGGGCGCGCCGCAGGGCGAGCACCGCGCGGGCGTCGGCCGGGGTGGGGCTGGCCGGGATCTCCACCGGCGTGAAGCCGGCGCCCACGCCGGTGAAGTCGAACTGCTCCTGGGTCGCCGCCGGCCCGCAGACCACTACTGTGGCGCCGCCCGCGACGAGCCCGCGTGCCAGCGAGCGGACGTGTTGGCCGACCCCGCCGGTGCTGGAGGCCAGCAGCAGCGCGACCGTTCCCGACCAGCCGGCGGGCAGGCTGGGCTCCGTCATCGCGACCCCCGTCGGTCCCCGTTTCCAACGCTCACCGAACCGCCGTCTCCTTCCCGTCGCCCCGCTCCGGGGGGATCGTGTCCGGCGTCGACGTGCCGGCCCGGTCCCGTGCTCCCCGTCGGCGGAGCCGACGCGCCACCCCGTGCAGCAGCGGCCGTACGTCCCGGCGGTCGACGAACCAGACCACGACGAGGAACACGACACCGACCAGAACTCCGGACAGCATGCCCTGACCGAGTGCCGCGGCCATCGTCGGGGTGCCGTCGCCGGCCGACTGGAGCAGTCGGCTCAGGCCCAGCCCGGCGAGGGCGGCGAGCACCCCGGCCAGCACGCCGGCGGTTCCGGCGCGGGCCGCGCCCGCAAGCGCCGGACGGCCCGCGCTGCGCAGTACCGCCGCGACCAGCAGCGCCCCGAGCAGCAGCATGCCGACCGAGTTGGCTGCCGTCACCGCGAGCACCCGGTCCCGCAGCGGCAGCAGCGCGCCCAGCAGCAGGACGGCGGCGGGGACGGCCAGCCAGCCGACCGCTGTGGCGATGGTCGCCGCGCGGGTCTCGCGCCGGGCGTAGAGCGCCCGGGTGAGCACCGCGAACAGGCCGTAGCCGAGCAGGCCGGGCGCGAAGCCGATGATCGCTGCGGCGGCGGTCGGCGCGGTGGCGGCGGGGAAGAAGAAGTGCCCGACCGGCCCGGCGGTGCCGATCAGCGCGGCCGCGCCGAGGCAGCCGAAGAGCAGCACGCCACGGACCGCCGGGGCCAGGGTCGCCCGGTAGGTGTCCTCGTCGCCGGTGGCCTGGGAGGCGACAAGGGTCGGGTACGCCGCCACCGCGAGGGGCACTGCCAGCACCGCCCACGGCAGCAGGTAGACGGTCTGGGCCAGGTTGTAGACGCCCGGGTTGGTGGCGGCGCCGTAGGTGACCTGGTTCAGGCTGACGATCAGGGCGACCTGCTGGGAGGCGACGGCGACCGCGCCGGCCACCGCCAACCCGCCGATCCTGCTCCGCGCGTCGGTGGGGAACCCGAAGCCGGGTCGCAGCCCCAGCCGGAGCCGGCGGACCGGGATCAGCAGCGACAGCGACAGCACCACCACGCCGAGGGTGGTGCCCGCCGACAGCAGCAACTCCCCGTCGGCGCTGACGCCGCCGACGGTGGCCAGCCGGCCCTGGGTGGCGGTGAACGCCAGGTAGACGACGATCACGGTGAGGCTGGACAGCAGCGGGGCCAGGACCGGCCAGGCGAAGCGGCGGTGCGCCTGGAGCACCCCGGTGAGCACGATGCCGATGCCGTACAGCGGCAGCTGCGGTGCGAAGACCCGCAGCATCCGGGCGCCGCTCTGCTGCTGGGCTGCGGTGAGGCCGTCGCCGAGCGTCCCGATCAGCGGCCCGGCGAACAGCACCACGAGCAGCGCGAGCGGCACCAGCAGGGCAAGCGTCCAGCTCAGCAACGCGCCGGTGGTCCGTGCCACAGCCGTCCGGTCGCCGGCTTCGACCGCCCCCGCGAGCAGCGGCACGACAAGGCTGGCCAGTGCCCCACCGGCGACGATCTCGAAGATGAAGTTCGGCACCGCGTTTGCCACCACGTAGGCGCCGCCGAGGTCGGTGGGGGCCAGGCTCCAGGTGAACACGGCGGTACGGCCGAAGCCGGCGAGCCGGCTGAGCACGGTGAGGACGGCGATGAGCGCGGCTGCCCCGGCCAGCCGGCCGGCGCCGGCGAGGGGTGCCGGTCTGGTCACGTCAGTCGGCGCGCCGGCCCAGTGCGTCGAGCTCCCGCAGCCCCGGCGTCGACTGGATCACCGACGTGAAGCTGACCTTCTCGCTGGCGGCGGTGAGACCGGCGAGCACGGCCAGCAGCCCGGCACGGCCGAGCGGGCCGGTACGCGCGGCGAGCGCGACACCGAGCAGCGCGCCGAGCGCGTTGGCGCCGCTGTCGCCGAGCATGACGTCCTCGGCGAGGTCGTCGTGGAGCAGGCCGGCGGCGGCACCTGCCGCGCCCGAGGCGATGCCGCCGTGCGGGCCACCGGTCAGTGGCGCGGCGAGCAGCAGCCCGGACTTGAGAGCCCGTCCTGGCCGCAGGTCGAGCAGGTTGAGCAGGTTGGCGGTGCCGGCGATCACTCCGGCGCCGAGCAGCACGTCGACGCCCCTGCCGAACACACCGTGGCGCTGCCGGCGCGGGTGCGCGGCGACCCGGGGGTCGGCGGCGAGCAACGCGGCGGCCCCAAGGCCTGCGGCGCCCACCCCGACGACCTTGACCATGCCGGCGGTGACCCGCCCCTCGCGCAGCGCGGCGAGGTGCCCGGCGAAGCCCTTTGCGGCCTTCTGCTCCGGCCGCGAGCCCACCACGTCGTCGTAGAGCCCGACGCCGCCCGCGCCGAGACCGGCGACCAGGGCGGCACCGCCGGAGGCGGCGCTCGTGGCACCGAACGCGCCCACTGCGGACGCGCCGGCGGCGAGCGCCGGCCCGGCGGCCAGGGTCACCGTCCGGCCCCGGAAGTTTGTGCGCTCCAGCGCGGGCCCGACCGGTGCGGTGCGCACCTCCCGCAGCGCGTACCGGGCGGCGGCGGCACCGGCCCCGGCGATCAGCAGCCGGCCCAACGCCTTCACGCCACCACTCCGCTGCGCTCGGCGGCGGCGTCGGCCGCCGCAGTACCCCGCCTCAGAATCACGTGCTGCGCTCGCTCGCGCACCACCTCGGCGGTTACGGACATGCGGGTACGTCGTTCGCTCACTGGGGCAGTCTAGGCAACAGGCCGGAGGTGGCGTTGTCTCCGACGCCGTACTGGCCGGCCTTCTTCTCGGTGAGCTGCTCTGCCAGGGCGAGGCTGCTGACGAACTGGCCCTGCACGGTGTTGGCGTTGTCGACCGTGGAGATGGTCTGCGACAGCACCGGGTCGCCGCGCACCACCGCCACGACGTTGCCACCGGCGGAGCCGTTGCCGCTGACCACAATCGATCCGGTCCGGTCGAACTGCTCGGCGATCTTGACCACCGACTCGTCGCGCCGGTCGGAGTCCTTGTCGACGTACGGCTGGCCGCTGACCACGACGACGCCCTCCGCCGGCCCGGTGACCTTGTTGTTGTCGGTGGTCAGGTAGCCGGCGTTGTTGTACGCGGCGAGCACCGCCCGCCGGTCGGCGTCGCTGACCGGCGTGGTGCCCTGTGGCCGGTCCAGCAGGACGCTTGCCAGCAGCGCGCTGGACGTCTCCACGCCGTGCCCGTTGCCGGGCAGCCCGGTGGTCTGCGCGGTCGGGCGGGCGGCGGTGACGGCCAACTCCAGCAGGTTGGAGTTGTTGTCCGGGTTGATGAACTTGTCCTGGAGGTCGACGCGGCCGGTGATGGTGGCACCGGCCTGCTGGAGCTTCTTGAGCACGGCCTCGGTGTGGTCGCGGCCGTTGGGAAGGCTCAGCACCACGACCCGGCGACCGGTGAGGGTGCCCGGCAGGACGACCTGGGACACCTGCTCGGCGAACTCCTCTTCCAGCGCGAGCTGCTTCTCCATGCTGTTGACCTGCTGACGCCACTGCTGGTTGTCCTTGCGCAGCCCGGTGACCTGCGCCTCAAGTGAGTCGGCAACCGGGCCGTTGAGGGCGGCTGTGCCGACCACCAGGCCGATCGCCAGAGCCAGGAACACCGCGGTGAGGGACACCACGTGGTAGCGGAAGTTGATCACGCTTGCAGCCTCTTGATCGGTCGGGAACTAGAAGAGCCGGTACAGCTGGAACACGAAATTGTCCCACCACTCGGCGACCACGCCCAGGTACGCCTTACCGACTGTAGAGACGGCCACCGCCGAGGCCATCGCTGCGATCGCCGAGAGCACCAGCAGCAACAGCGACGAGCCGGAGATGCTCTGCCGGTAGAGCCGGCTCACACCCTTGGCGTCGACAAGCTTGCCGCCGACCTTCAGCCGGGTCAGGAACGTCGAGGCCATTCCGCCGCGACCCTTGTCGAGGAATTCGACGAGTGTGGCGTGGGTGCCGACGGCGACCAGCAGCGAGGCGCCCTTCTCGTCGGCCAGCAGCATGGCCAGATCCTCGCTGGTCGCCGCGGCCGGGAAGGTGATCGCCGGCACACCGAGGCCGTTGACCCGGGGCAGGCCGGGCGCCCGCCCGTCCGGGTAGGCGTGCACGATCACCTCGGCGCCGCAGCGCAGCACGTCGTCGGTGACCGAATCCATGTCCCCGATGATCATGTCGGGCGTGTATCCGGCCTCGACGAGCGCGTCGGCCCCGCCGTCCACGCCGATCAGCACCGGCTTGAACTCCCTGATGTACGGGCGCAGCACGTCCAGGTCGGCCTTGTAGTCGTAGCCGCGCACCACGATCAGGCAGTGCCGACCCTGCATCTGGGTCTCGATGTCCGGGACGCCCACGCCGTCGAGCAGCAGGTCGCGTTCCTGGCGCAGGTAGTCCATCGTGTTGGCGGCGAACGCCTCCAACTGCACCGACAGGCCCTCCCGGGCATCGGACATCGCCTTGGCGACCGACTCGGCGTCCTGCAGGGTGCCGTGCGCGACCGGCTCGTCACCGGCGTACACCGTGTTGCCCTCGATGCGGACCTGGTCGCCCTCGCGGATCTGCTCGAAGACGCCCTCCCCCAGGTCGTCCAGGAGTGGGATGCCGGCGGCGATCAACACCTCGGGCCCGAGGTTGGGATAGCGGCCGGAGACCGACGGCTTGGCGTTGAGCACCGCACCGACACCGACAGCTACCAAAGAATCGGCAGCGACCCGGTCCAGGTCGACATGGTCGATGATCGCGATGTCACCCGGGCGCAGCCGGCCGACCAGGCGCTTTGTCCGGCGGTCGAGGCGCGCGGTGCCGAGGACTCGGCCCGGCTCCGTGTTTCGGTTCCGGCGCAACGTGGGTAGACGCATCGTGACCATCCTGGCATGTGAGGCAGGCTTTTCTGTCGCGACATGCCTGAGCAGGGCCGCCTACCCAGGGAAGCACACACCGGCACAAGCCGGTGTGCTTGCGCTCACAATACGCGGCGTCACAACCGCCTTTCCTTCGCCGCCACCGCGAGAAGCTCTTCCGCGTGGGCGATACCCAGATCCGAGTCCGGCAAACCTGCGAGCATCCGGGCCAGCTCCCGGGCGCGTTCGGTGTCCTCCACGACCCGGACTCCGCTTGTCGTCACCGCGCCGCCGGTGTCCTTCGCCACCACCAGATGCCGATCGGCGAACGCCGCCACCTGCGGCAGGTGGGTGACGACAAGCACCTGGTGGGTGCGCGCCAGCCGGGCCAGCCGGCGGCCGATCTCCACTGCGGCCTGGCCGCCCACCCCGGCGTCGACCTCGTCGAAGACCAGCGTGGGCGGGCCACCCGAGCCGGCGAACACCACCTCGATGGCGAGCATCACCCGGGACAGCTCACCGCCAGATGCGCCCCGCTGCAACGGCAACGACGGCGCGCCCGGGTGGGCCAGCAACCGCAGCTCCACCTCGTCACCGCCGTCCGGGGCGACACCCACCTCGACACCGTTGACAGTCAGCGTCGGCTCGGCCCGGCCCGCCGGCCGGGGCAGCACCGCCACCTCGATCCGGGCGTGCGGCATGGCCAGCCCCGCCAGCTCGACGGTGACCTGATCGGCGAAGCGGACCGCCGCCTCCTGCCGGGACACCGACACCCGCGACGCCAGGTCGGCGACCTCGACGGCCAACCGCTGCCCCTCCGCGTCCAACTCGTCGAGCAGGTCGTCGGACGTGTCCAGATCGGACAGCCGCGTGCGCGCCCGCTCGGCCCAGGCGATCACCCCGTCGACGTCGTCGGCGTACTTGCGGGTCAACGCCCGCAACGCGGCCCGCCGCTCGTAGAGGTGCTGCAACCGGGCCGGGTCCGCGTCAAGCGTCGCCAGGTACGTCGACAGCTCCGCCGAGACGTCGGTGACGAGCGTGGCCGCCTCCTCCAGCCGGGCCGCCAGCTCACCGAGCGCCGGATCGGTGCCGGCCTGCGCCTCGAGGGTGCGCCGGGCGGTGCCGAGCAGCGCCGCCGCGTCGGGTGTCTCGTCGGCCGCGTCCGCACCGCCGGCCACACACAGCTGGGCCAACTGCGCGGCCGTCCGCAGGCCCTCGGCGTGCTCCAGCCGCTGCGCCTCGGTCTTCAGATCGTCGTCCTCACCGGGCTGCGGATCGACCCTGGTGATCTCGTCCAGGCCGAGCCGCAACAGGTCAGCCTCCTGATTGCGCTCGCGGGCGTTGCGCCGCCGGTCGGCCAGGTCGTCGACCACCCGCCGCCAACCGGTGTACGCCTCGCGCAGCGCGTCGAGCAGCTTCTCGTGCGCCGGGCCGGCGAACCGGTCCAGTGCGGCCCGCTGCTCGGCCGGGCGCAGCAACCGCAACTGGTCGGACTGGCCGTGCACGGCCACCGCCTGCTCGCCGACCTCGCCCAGCATCGACACCGGCATGCTCCGGCCACCGACGTGGGCACGCGAGCGGCCCTCCACCGTCACCGTGCGGCTCAACAGCAGCGACCCGTCCTCGTCAGGCTCACCACCGGCGTCGGTGATCCGCGCGTGCACGGCGTCGGCAGCCCGGCCCCGCAGGCGCAGCCGCCCCTCCACCACCGCCCGGCCCGGCTGGGCACGGACCCGCCCGGCGTCGGCCCGGCCGCCGAAGAGCAGGCCGAGGCCGGTCACCACCATGGTCTTGCCCGCACCGGTCTCGCCGGTGATGACGTTCATCCCGCCGGTCAACGGCAGCGTGGTGTCCTCGATGACGCCGAGTCCGGTGATCCGCAGCTCTTCCAGCACAGCACCCGACAGTAGACGCGTGGGCCGACAGTGACCAGCCGCCGAGCCCGCCGCAACCCCGCCGATGGGCCGTGGCACGGCCCGTACGCAGGCGACGTACAGTCTTGCCCCGTGTTGGACGTGATTGGCCTGACCTCGGCCGAGGAGGAGCTGTACCGCTGCCTGCTCCAGCTCACCACGGCCCGCGTCGACGAACTGGCCGGTCGGCTGCGACGGCCCCGGGCGCAGGTGCTCGAGCAGGTCGAGGCGTTGCGGGCCAAGGGCCTCGTGCAGCCCACCGACAGCGATCCGGACGCCCCGCTGCGCCCGACCGCCCCGGACGTCGCCCTCGGCGCGACGCTGCTGCGCCGGCAGGAGGACCTGGAGGCGGCCCGGCTGCGGGTCACCCAACTGGCCGAGGAGTACCGCGCGGGGCTGCGCCGCCACCACGTCGACCACCTGGTCGAGGTGATCAGCGGCACCCGTGTGCTGCGCGACCGGCTGCGTGATCTGCAGAACTCGGCGCGTACCGAGGTGCTCTGGTTCTGCCGGGCGAACCCTCTGGCCATGGCCGGCCCGGAGAACGTCGAGGAGTTCGACGCGCTGGCCCGTGGTGTCAGCTACCGGGCCATCTACGAGCGGGATCTGCTGCTGGAGCCGGGTGCGCTGGCCGACCTGACAAAGGGGGTCGCCGCCGGCGAGCAGGCCCGGGTCCTGGACCGTCTACCGGTCCGGCTGGCCATCGTGGACGGCCGTACCGCGATCTGCCCGCTGGTGCCCGACCGTGACGGCGGCGAGCCGAGCGCCGCGGTGATCGGCCGCAGTCAACTGCTCGACGCGTTGCTCGCCCTCTTCGAGAGCCACTGGCGGGTGGCCACCCGGCTGCGGCTGGACGACCCGCTCAGCGTCGCGGCCACCGACAGCCGGCGAGCCGACGCCGACAACAGGCACACCGACGACCGGCACACCGACAGCTACCAGCCGGACGCCGACGAGGCACGGCTGCTGTCGCTGTTCGTGGCAGGCGTACCGGACAAGTCCATCGCCTCCCAACTCGGGGTGAGCCGGCGGACCGTGCAACGCAGGATCGCCGACCTGATGGCCGCCGCCGGCGTGGACACACGACCCGGGTTGGCGTTCCAGGTCGCCCGGCGCGGCTGGCTCTGAACACCCACAGGGGCGGGACGGCACCTGGCCGCCCCGCCCCCGTCCACGATCAGCGCAGCCCGTACGCCTGAAGCACTGTCTGGTCGACGGTGTTCCCGGCCCGGTCGGCGGCGTGCACCCGCAGCGACACCGTTCCACGCCCGGCCGGCACCGTTGCCGTGTACCGGGTGCCCGACCCCTTGGTCGCCACGGTGCGCCAGGTGGCGCCCCCGTCGAAGGAGACCTGCACCGTCACGCTGGTACCGCTCGGCGCGGCAACCCCGGCCGGCTGGCGCAGCGTCAACCCCAGGTGGTGCGGCTTGTCGCCGCGTACCGTGCCGAGCAGGTCGGCCGGCACCCCGTAGTCCACCTGCAACAGCGACAACGGCTTGGCGGCGCCACCGGCCGGCCGGGCGGAGCTGAACTGCCAGGCAGTCTCGGTGCGGGTCGCGTAACGCCACGCGGCCGAGGACCGCACGGTGGTCATCTCCAGGCGGTAGCGGGCCGATCCGGCGGTGGTGGGCACCGACGCCCAGCCGTCGGAGAGGTCGGCGATCTGCCGCCCGTCGCGACTGACCCGGACCTGGACCGTGTCCGACTCCTCGCTGTCGCCGCCCACGCTGAAGTGGCCTGCCGCGTCGACGAACTCGGGCACCCGCAGGTCGAGGGTGTCACCGGTGCGGGTGGGCACCTGCGCCCCGCTGGCCGGTACGGCCGGGCGGACCACCGGCGCGTGCCAGGTCTCGACCTCCCGGTCGTCGGCGGCGTACCGCCGGGGCTCCTGGGTCAGACCGCCGGTCAGCTGCCCCCACTGCATGAACATCGACTTGTGCAGCACCCGGTGCTGCCACCAGGTGTCCCCCGCGCTGACGAACTCCTGGCGGGTGGTGCCGTTGCGGACCAGGCGCTGGTCGTCGTTCCACGAGTACTCCTGCCACGGACGCCAGCCGAACCGCTGCTCGGTGGCCCAGCCCGCACCCATGTCGCCGTAGCTCGCTGTCACCTCGGCGGTGTTCTTCGCCGTCACCGTGTGCACGATCCGCTCCGGCACCCGGTCCTTCGACACCTGCCACACGTCGTAGAGGTAGGGGCTGTCCACTGTCAACGTCAGGTCCAGCGTCGTCCGGCCCTTACGGGCCGCCGCGATCAGCCGCTGCCCGTCGTCGTACGCCACCACCATCGACGGGATCGCGAGGCGGTCCCCGCCGGGTCGCCACACCGTCCACGCGCTGAAGTCCGCAGGCCGGACGATCAGCACCGCTGCGGCGCCGGCTCCCGCGGCCGCGGCGACCTGCTCCTCCTCGGAGCGGTCCGGGTCGCCTGTCAGCAGCGCGGCGGCTCCCCGCACCCGGTTCAGCTCAGCCGGGCTGCCGGTGCCGGCCCACACCAGCGGCAGCTTGCGCCGGCCCGTCGGCGCCGGTGACACACCCATGAGGTTGATGTCCAACGGGCCGGACACCCCGCTGATCTTCGCGTCCACCATCGGCGCGACGAGCTGCCAGCGCGAGGCGAACTCGAACTCGCCCTGCCGTACCCGCCGGGTCGGATTGACGTTCACCTGCTGCACCGTGCTGAAAGCCATCACACCGTGGTCGATCTGCCGGCCGTTGCCCAGCACCCGGTGCACGTAGTAGCTGAGTGTGGCCCGCTGCTCGCTGGGCTTCGGCGTCTCGATGCGTACCGGCGTGCCCTTGCGCGCGTCGAGCACCACTGTCAGGTCCCGGTCGACAGTCAGCTCCGGCTCGATGAGCTCCGTCAGCTGCTCGTCCAGTGGGGCGCCGTGCTCGACCATCGCGGTCAGCAGGTACGTGCCCTCCTCGACGCGCAGGGTGCCCTCGCCCGGCCACCAACCCAGGTAGTCCGACTCGGGCTGCTCACCGAAGAGCGTCAACCCCGGCGACAGGGTCAGCTTGCCTTGCCGGTCCAACACCTTCACGGTGACCTCGTGCAACGGGCCGCTGACGGTGAGCCCGACCGGAGTCCGCACGGCGACGCCGTTCGCGCCGGTCGCCACCAGCCAGCCGCCGTGCGGCCCACGCGCCAGCTTCGCCGGATCAGCGCGCAGCGGCACCGCCACGCTGGCACCTGCCGGCACTGTCACCTCACCGGCGACGGAGACACCGTCGGTCTCGGCCACGCCGGTGTCGAGGTTGCGCAGGTCCAACGCCAGCCGCAGGGTCTGCGCGGCCTTGGTGCCGTTCGTGTACGTCACGGTCCGCTCGACCGCCGCACCGCCGGTGCTGACCCGGCCGAAGCCTGCGGTGGCCGAGGCGTACATCTGCTGTTGAAGCGCCCGGGGCACGTCGACGCGACCGCCGCCCTGCTCGAAGACGGTAAGCGCCGGGTTGGCCTTCGTGGTGCTGACCAGCGCGTCCTTGAGCTTCGCGGCGGACCAGTCGGGGTGCTCCTGGGCAAGGATCGCCGCCGCGCCGGACACGTGCGGCGTGGCCATCGAAGTGCCCGACGCGGTCGTGTACGCGTCGCCCACCGGCGTACCCATCGTGGTGCCGGCGGCCCGCGCGGCGACGATGCCGACGCCCGGCGCGGTGATCTCGGGCTTGAGGCCGTTGTCGCCGAGGCGTGGGCCGCGGCTGGAGAACGTCGCCAGGTTGTCGTTCCGGTCGACAGCGCCCACGGTGAGCGCCGCCGTGGCCGCGCCCGGCGAGCCGACGGTACGCGCCTCGCCCGCGTTGCCGGCGGCGACCACGAAGAGCGCACCCGTCTCGGCGGTCAGGTCGTCGAGCGCGAGGCTCATCGGGTCGGTGCCGTCGGTGGGGTCGCCGCCGAGGCTCATGCTGACGACCTTCGCGCCGGAGCGGGCTGCCCACTCCATGCCCTCGATGATGGCCGAGGAGCTGCCGGACCCGCCGTCGTCGAGCACCTTGCCGACCAGCAGTCGCGCACCGGGCGCCACGCCCTTGCGCAGCCCGTCGGACGCCACGCCACTGCCGGCGATGGTGGCCGCCACGTGGGTGCCGTGACCGTGACCGTCGCGGGCGCTGCCGCTGCCGGAGAAGTCCCGCGCCTCGACGACCCGATCGACCAGGTCGGGGTGGGTGTTGTCGACGCCTGTGTCGAGCACCGCGACCTTCACGCCGGCGCCGTCCCGGCCGGCCGCCCAGGCCGCCGGTGCGCCGATCTGCGGCACGCTGTGCTCCAGCGCGGGACGGACCCGACCGTCCAGCCAGACGCGGGCGACACCACCGCCCAGCCGAGGTGCGGCGGCGGTCGTGGTCCGGGCCGCCGGGGTACCGGCGAGGGAGGTCCACAGGCCGCCGAGGTCGCCCTTGCCCACCCGCAGCGCCGCGCCGTTGATGCTCTCCAGCGGTCGGGCGTCGGTGGCGCCGGCGAGCGGCCGGACCCGGCCGGCGGCCGGCTCCTGGTAGCGCACGATCAGCGGCAGGAAGCCCTGCGCGGCGTCGCCGTAACCGTCGGCGGCCAACTCCTGCACGTCGAAGAGGTTCGCGTCGAGGACCCCGCTGGAGACGTAGGGCAGGACGTCGCTGGGCAGCACCCGCAGCCCGCCGTCGACCTCCAGGGTCTGGAAGATGACCCGCTCGCGCCCGGGGCCGGGACGGACGGTGGCGGCGACCCGACCCGGGGCCGCGGGCGCCAACTCCACCTGGTCACCGGTAATGAGGGTGATGCGGACGGGCTCGGCGCCCGGGGCGGACGCGCCCAGGCTCGGGCCGGTGGGCGGGGCGGGCGGCTCGGCGGAAGCCGGTGCGGCGAGGCCGACCACCAGCGCGCCGACCACGCCGACGGTAAGCCAGCGAGGGGACCAGTGCATACGATGCGCTCCTTCACTCCGGTAGGCCCGCCATCCGTAGATGAGGACCGATCGGAGTCTGCGGCGCGACGCAGCACCAGGTCACTAACCTTCGACCGCCGCAGCGGCGACATGGCGCCAGGTGGACAACCGCCGTACACCGAGGGTGTGCCCCACGGTCACTGGCGGCTGCCACGCCACCCGTGCACGGGCAGCCCGAACTTGGCGACCAGCCGGTCGGTGAACGGCCGCGGCTGCAACCGCACGATGCGCACCGGCAGGGTGCCCCGCCGCACCGTCACCCGCGCGCCGGGCGGCAGGTCGTAGACCCGCCTGCCGTCGCAGCAGAGCACGGCGAGAGTGGTGAACGGGTCGACGGTGATCACGAAGGTGGACGTGGGTGCGGTGACAAGCGGACGGCTGAACAACGCGTGCGCGCTGATCGGCACCAGCAGCAGCGCCTCCACCTCCGGCCAGACCACCGGCCCACCACCGGAGAACGCGTACGCCGTGGAACCGGTCGGGGTCGCACAGACCACACCGTCGCACCCGTAGCGCGACAGCGGCCGCCCGTCCACGTCGACGAGCAGTTCGAGCATCTGCGCGCGCTCGCCCTTTTCGACGCTTATCTCGTTGAGCGCCCAGGACTCGATGGTCGGGCCACCGTCGAACTCGGCTGTCACGTCAAGGGTGAGCCGCTCGTTCACCGTGTAGTTGCGCTCGACGACGTCCCGGACCGCGGTGTCCAGGTCGTTGATCTCCGCCTCGGCCAGGAAGCCGACCTTGCCGAGGTTGATGCCCAGCAGCGGCACCTTCGCCGGGCGGGCCAACTCGGCGGCGCGCAGGAAGGTGCCGTCCCCGCCGAGCGCGAAGACGATCTCGGCGCCCTCGGCGGCCTCCGGCCCGACGACCGGAAGGACACCGGGCAGATCGAGGTCGTCGGCTTCCTCGGCGACCACCCGTACCTCGAAACCGGCGGCGATCAGGTCGGCCGCGACCGACCGGGCGTGCTCGGTGCTGCGGCGGCGGCCGGTGTGGGTCACCAGCAGCGCGGTCCGGCTCATCGGCCCGACCACCTGTCCACGACCGAACGGCCCGCCACCGTCGTCCCGCCACGGCGGCGCGTCCCGCGCACCGTGGCGGGACGCTCGCTCCACTCGTTCACCCTGGGACCTCCTCCGCCGCCAAGCCCGGCTCGTCGCCGGCCGCCGGGCCGTTCGGCCCGGCCGCCACCACGGCCCGCACCCGCTGCGGGTCGGCCGATGGCGCGCCTCGGCGCAACCATACGAAGAACTCCACATTGCCGCTCGGCCCGGGCAGCGGGCTGGCCGCCACGTCCGCCAAACCGAGACCGAGCTGCGCCGCCGCCGCGGCCACGTCGAGCACCGCCTCGGCGCGCAACGCCGGGTCGCGGACCACACCGCCGGCGCCGACCCGGTCCTTGCCGACCTCGAACTGCGGCTTCACCATCAACGCCAGGTCGCCGTCGTCGCTGGTGCAGCCGGCCAGCGCCGGCAACACCAACCGCAGCGAGATGAACGACAGGTCGGCCACCGTGAGGTCGACAGGCCCGCCGATCGCAGCCGGTTCGAGGGTACGAACGTTCGTGCGTTCGAACACCCGGACCCGCTCGTCGGTCCGCAGCGACCAGGCGAGCTGCCCGTAGCCGACGTCCACGGCCACCACCTCGGAGGCGCCGGCGCGCAGCAGCACGTCGGTGAAACCACCTGTCGACGCGCCGGCGTCCAGGCAGCGCCGGCCGGCGACGCGCAGCCCACCCGGGGCGAACGCCGCCAACGCGCCGGCGAGCTTGTGGCCGCCCCGTGAGACGTACTCCTCGGCCGGGTCCGCTCCGGTGACCAGCAGCGGATCGGCGGGGTCCACCATCGCGGCGGCCTTGCGCGCCCGCACCCCGCGCAGCTGGACGCGCCCGGCCTCCACCAGCGCGGCGGCCTGCTCGCGTGAACGAGCCAGACCGCGGCGGACGAGTTCGGCGTCCAGCCGGTTGCGACGTGCCATTGGTGGTTCTCCGGTCCGTGGGGCTTGGTGGTCCGCTCAGGTCTGGTCGATGGTGGCGAGGGTTTCCTGGAGCGTCTCGTAGGCCGCCTCGTACTGCGCGATCTGGTCAGCGGGGGCGAGCGTCGCCGCGTTGGCCATGGCACGCACGGCGGCGTCGACCGCCGGGTGCCGTGCCTCGTCGCCCTCGACCTCACCCATGTCCGAGGGCGGGGCGGGACGGTTGTTCACCGGCGGCCCGGGGCGGGCCACGGACGGCGGTCCCGGCCGGCCGGCGGCGGGCGGGCCGGGCCACGCCGCCGGGGACGGGCCGGGCCGGGCGGCGGGCTGCCCCGGGCGGATGCCGGGCGGCGGGCCGGGGCGCGCGCCGTCACTCACGAGTCAGCCTCCGGGCGCCGCTTGCGGGCTGTCGCCTTCTTGGCGGGCATGACAGCCGGAGTCGGAGTGTCGTCGGTGGTGCTGATGGTCGCCGGTGGCTTCTTCATGACGGCCTTCTTGGCGACCGCCTTCTTGGCCACGGCTTTCTTCGCGACCGCCTTCTTGGCCACCGGCGCGGAGACCGGCGCGCCGGCTGGGCCATCCGACGGCACCAGACCCTCGTCGGGCGACGCGACGCGCGTCGGGTCGGGCTGCGGCGTGGGGCGGGCGGGCGGCTCGGCGGCCGGTCCGGCGGCGGGCGTCGTGGCCTGCTCGGTGGCTCGCGCCTCGCGCAGCTGCCGTTCCAGGTCATGCACCCGGCGGGTCAGCTCGGCAACCTCGTCGGCGGTGGCCAGACCGACAGCGCCGAGGGCCCTGTCGACCTCGAAGCGGACGAGCTTGGTCAGCGCCTCCCGGTTGGCCGCGCCGGTGGTGACAAGTTCCTCGCCGAGTGCCTGGAGTTGAGCGGCGGTCGCGCCGCCGGAGCCGACGAGGCGGCGCACCGCGTCCTGGGCTTTCTTCCGGGGCGCCTCCGCCAGGCCCATGGCCAGTTCGAGGTAGGCGCGCCACGCGTCCTGCATGCCTGAGTCCTTCCATCCGGCGGGGTGTGCAGGTGTCACGCTACCGGGCGCCCCGGACGCTCCCGTGCGGTACGGTGCCGAGGACGGCATGGCGATCGGCGAGGGGGAGATGTGGCCAGCGTGGACGAGTGCCGGCAGGCATTGCAGGACCTGGCCGCGCGCCTCGATCGCAACGCCGAGACGGTACGCGACAAGGTCGACCTGGAGCGGACGCTGGCCTGCCGGATCACCGACCTGGACACCGCGTTCCACGGGCGCATCAGCGGCGGCCGGCTTGTCGAGCTGGCCGACGGCGACGATTCCAAAGCCAAGATCGCGCTGAGCACGTCCAGCGACGACCTGCTCGCCCTGGTCCGCGGCGACCTGGACGTCACAAAGGCGGTGACCTCCCGCCGGGTGTCGATCAAGGCCAACCCGTTCGATCTCATGAAACTGCGCAAGCTGCTCTGACTGGCGCCCTCGCCAGCCGCTCAGACTGGCGCCCTCGTCAGCCGCCGGTGGGCAACCCGAAACTCTCCAGCGCGTGGGCCGCGTCCGCACCCACCGGGCGGATCTCCGGCAGCGCCGGCTCCGACCACGCCGCCGCGCAGAGCGCGGCCAGCGCGTCCAACGACCGGCCCGAACCGGCCAGCTCCAACGTCCCGTCGCGGCCCGTCACGGACCAGCCGCCGGTGTCCGCCGTGCCCGGGACCCGCACTGCGGCAGCCGGGTCGAAGAGCCCCGCCAGGTCCCTCGCGACGTACGTCGGACGCCGCTGCGGCTCGGCGGCGAGCAACTCGGCTACGCCGCTGACACCTGTGAGTACGAGCAGACTGTCCAGCCCCGCCCGACGGGCGCCCTCGATGTCGGTGTCCAGCCGGTCCCCCACGACCAGGGTCCGCCCGCCGTCACTGCGCCGGGCGGCGGTCTCGAACAGGGCCGACTCCGGCTTGCCGACCACCAGGTCGGGATCCCGCTCCAACGCCGTCCGCAGCACTGCCACCAGGGAACCGTTGCCCGGCAGCGGTCCCCGGGCGCTGGGCAGCGTCCGGTCGGTGTTCGTGGCGACCCAGATGGCCCCCTGCCGCACCGCGACCGACGCCTCGGCCAGCTCGGTCCAGCCGACCTGCGGGCCGTAGCCCTGCACCACCGCCGCGGGCTTCTCGTCGGCGAGGGTGACCGGGGTCAGGCCGACCGCGCGCAACTCGGCACGCAGCGCCTCCGCGCCGACCACCAGCACCGGCGCACCGGCGGGCAGCCGGTCACGCAGCAGCTCGGCGGCGGCCGCAGCGGAGGTGAGCACCTCCTCCGGCCGAGCCGGCACACCCATCCCGGTCAGCAGGTCGGCGACGTCACTGGACCGACGGGAGGCGTTGTTGGTGGCGTACGCCACCGATCGCCCCTCGGCGTGCAGGCGGGCCACCGCGTCGACCGCGCCGGGGATCGGCCGGTCGATCAGGTAGATCACCCCGTCCAGGTCGAAGACGACAAGGGTGTACCCGTCGACCAGCCGCTCCCCGGCGTCCGTACTCACCGCTGCGTCGACTCCGACTCGTCGCCCCGGGCCGGGACGGTCGCGTCGTTCACCGCGTCGGCGTTCGTGGTGTCGTTGTTCACCGCGTCGTCGTCGCTGGCTACCGGAGTCCGATCGACGGCAGCAGGCTCGGCCTGTCCCCGCTCATCGTCGTCATCGTCGTCGTCGTCATCGTCATCGTCATCATCGTCGTCGTCGTCGTCATCGTCGTCGTCGTCATCGTCATCGTCGTCGTCATCGTCATCGTCGTCGTCGTCATCGGTCAGCTCGGTGTCGGGCTGGGCCGGCACGGCGCCCGGGGTGCCGGGACCGGCGACGGCCTCCTCGACCGCCTCGTCCTCGTCGTCGCCCTCGATGACCACGCCGTCGAGTTCCAGCAGCCGCTCCGCGGCATCGGTCTCGCCCTCGGTGTCCACGTCGGCGGCCCGGGAGAACCACTCGCGGGCCTCCTCGCGCCGGCCCACCGCGAGCAGCGCGTCGGCGTACGCGTAGCGCAGCCGCGCCGTCCACGGCACCGTCGCCTCACTGGTGAGGTCCGGGACCTGGAGCATCGCGACCGCGGCGTCCTTCTGCCCGAGGTCACCCCGGGCGCCCGCGGCGACGATCAGCAGCTCGATCGCGACGGCCTGGTCCAGCTTCTCCTGGTCGGCGCCACGGAACAGGTCAATAGCCCGCTCCGGCCGGCCCAGAGCGCGCTCACAGTCCGCGAGCACAGCCACGTGGCTCTGCAATCCACTCATCCGGTGGTACGTGCGCAGCTCGGCGATCGCCGTCTGCCACTCCCCCGCGTGGTACGCGGCCAGGCCGACCGCCTCGCGGACGGCCGAGATGCGCGACGCGAGCCGTCGGGCGGCCAGCGCGTGCGCCAGCGCCTCGGCCGGATCCTCGTCGATCAACTGTCCAGTGGCGACCAAGTGTCGGGCCACCGTCTCGGCGACCGGCTTGTTCAACGAGAGCAGCTCAGCACGGACGTCCTTGTCGAGGTCCGTGGCGACGATGTCGTCCGGCAACGCCGGGGCCGAACTGCGCCCGCCCTCGGCCGACTCGGAGCCCGTGCCACGGTCGTCCCGCCGGTAGTCGCCCTCACGACGCGGCCGCTCATCAGCGCGGGAGCCTCCGTCTCGGTCCCCACCGCGGTAGCCACCTTCACGACGGTCACCGCCTCGGAATCCACCGTCGCGGTCGCCACCACGGAAGCCGCCCTCACGGGGCGGGCCGGAACGACCACGGTCGCCCCCACCCTGGTAACCACCCTCACGACGGTCACCACCACGGAAGCCACCCTCGCGGGGAGCACCCGAGCGCGAACCATCACGATCGCCACCACGGAATCCACCGTCGCGGTCACCGCCACGGAAGCCGCCCTCACGGGGCGGGCCGGAACGACCACGGTCGCCCCCACCCTGGTAACCACCCTCACGACGGTCACCACCACGGAAACCACCCTCGCGGTCACCGCCACGGAAACCGCCGTCACGCGGCGCACGGGAGGCGTCGCGGTCGCCACCACGGAAGCCACCCTCACGGGGCGGGCCGGAACGACCACGGTCGCCCCCACCCTGGTAACCACCCTCGCGACGGTCACCACCACGGAAACCACCCTCGCGGTCACCGCCACGGAAACCACCTTCACGGGGAGCACCCGAGCGCGAACCATCACGATCGCCACCACGGAAGCCACCTTCGCGACGGTCACCGCCACGGTAGCCACCCTCGCGGTCACCGCCGCGGTAGCCACCCTCACGCGGAGCGCCAGGCCGGGAGCCACCCTGGTAGCCGCCCTCACGACGGTCGCCACCCTGGTAGCCGCCCTCACGGCGGTCACCGCCACGGAAACCGCCCTCACGCGGCGCACCCGAGCGTGACCCGTCGCGGTCGCCACCACGGAAACCGCCCTCGCGACGGTCGCCACCACGGAAACCACTGTCGCGGTCGCCGCCACGGAAGCCACCTTCGCGGCGGTCACCGCTACGGAAACCACCGTCGCGGTCGCCACCACGGAAGCCACCCTCACGCGGCGGACCGGAACGGCCACGGTCACCGCCACCCTGGTAACCACCCTCGCGGGGAGCACCCGAGCGCGAACCATCACGGTCACCGCCGCGGAAACCGCCCTCGCGGCGATCGCCACCCCGGAAACCACCGTCGCGGTCACCGCCACGGGAACCGCCTTCGCGGTCGCCACCACGGAAGCCACCTTCGCGGCGGTCACCGCCACGGAAACCACCGTCGCGGTCGCCACCACGGAAGCCACCCTCGCGGGACGGACCGGAACGACCACGGTCACCGCCACCCTGGTAACCACCCTCGCGACGGTCACCACCACGGAAGCCACCTTCACGCGGCGCACCCGAGCGCGACCCATCACGATCGCCACCACGGAAGCCACCTTCGCGGCGGTCACCGCCACGGAAACCACCCTCGCGGTCACCGCCACGGAAACCACCCTCGCGGTCGCCACCACGGAAGCCACCCTCGCGGGACGGACCGGAACGACCACGGTCACCGCCACCCTGGTAACCACC
>NZ_JBNCNZ010000029.1:0-476 GCF_049847245.1 Micromonospora sp. DT68 | reverse complement strand
ACGCGACGGTCACCACCACGGAAGCCACCTTCACGCGGCGCACCCGAGCGCGACCCATCACGATCGCCACCACGGAAGCCGCCCTCGCGGCGGTCACCGCCTCGGTAGCCGCCCTCACGCGGGGCACCGGATCGCGAGCCGTCCCGGTCACCGCCACGGGAACCGCTGTCGCGACCGCCGGCGTATCCGCCTCGGGTGCCGCCTGCGCTGTCTCGGTCTCCCCGGTACGGGGGCCGGTCGTCGCGCCGCGCACCGCGGTCGCGTTCGCCGGAGCCGTCTTCGTTACGACGGGGACGGTCTCCGCCCTGCGGTCCTGAACTCACAGGTACATCCTTCCTGATTGCGCCACCAATGGCGCCACGCAGTCGAGGGCCGACCCGGATTGGGGCGGCCCTCGACTGGAAGATTGTCCGGCGGTGTCCTACTCTCCCACACCCACACGAGTGCAGTACCATCGGCGCTGGAGGGCTTAGCTT
>NZ_JBNCNZ010000028.1:19461-54659 GCF_049847245.1 Micromonospora sp. DT68 | reverse complement strand
TCGCCGACTGGATCGCCACCCGCGGCTACGCCACCAGCTGACACCACAACGCACGCACGACCGAAGGGCCGGACCCCACACAGGGGACCGGCCCTTCGTCATGCACGTCAGCCGGCGGCGAGAACGAGCGACCCCGTGGCCCACCGACCCGAAGGGCCGGACCCACCCAGGGCCCGGCCCTTCACCGTCATACAGCCAGCCAGCCAGCCAGCCGGCCGCGAGCACGGCCGGGACCACATGGTCCGCCGGCCCCTTTGGAGCTGATGCCGTAAACGATTCAGCGTGTGGCTGTCGTGAAGCGATCCAGCGCGCTGACCGCCGCGAGAAGTCCGACCGTACGAGCGAACGGGATCGCCCGCGAGGCCACGTACCCGATGGGTTGCTGGCGATGGCCACCGTCTGCGGCCCACGATCGGAGGCACCGCACACACCCTGCAGTGCGTCCTAGGAGGCTAGGGGTGAGGAGGGCGACAGAGGCCGCCCGGGTTGCGTAACTAGCAAGACGGACGTACGGTTTTATTCGAGATCGGATCGGCTGATAAGTGTCCCCTAACTTCGGCGGCACCCCGGCCGGTACGACAGACTGCTCAGGACTACTCACGGTCGCTGGTGTGAAGGAGTACGACGTGGCGAGCCTCGACACCTTCGGTGCGAAGACCCAGCTACGCGTCGGAGACGCGAGCTACGAGATTTTCCGGATCGACAAGGTGGACGGGCAAGACCGACTGCCGTACAGCCTGAAGA
This sequence comes from Micromonospora sp. DT68, assembly GCF_049847245.1. Taxonomy (NCBI): domain Bacteria; kingdom Bacillati; phylum Actinomycetota; class Actinomycetes; order Micromonosporales; family Micromonosporaceae; genus Micromonospora; species Micromonospora sp. DT68. Next base: position 53,915 of record NZ_JBNCNZ010000028.1, on the reverse strand, counting down.
TCCTCCTGGAGAACCTGCTGCGGACCGAGGACGGCGCGAACATCACCGCCGACCACATCCGTCAGCTCGGCGGATGGGACCCCACCGCCGCCCCGAGTGTGGAGATCCAGTTCACCCCGGCGCGGGTGCTCATGCAGGACTTCACAGGCGTGCCCTGCGTGGTCGACCTGGCCACGATGCGTGAGGCCGTACGCGACCTGGGTGGCGACGCCACGAAGGTCAACCCCCTCGCCCCGGCCGAGCTGGTCATCGACCACTCGGTGATCGCCGACCTGTTCGGCCGCGAGGACGCGTTCGCCCGCAACGTGGAGCTTGAGTACGAGCGCAACAAGGAGCGCTACCAGTTCCTGCGCTGGGGTCAGACCGCGTTCAACGAGTTCAAGGTCGTCCCGCCGGGCACCGGCATCGTGCACCAGGTCAACATCGAGTACCTGGCCCGTACGATCATGGAGCGCAACGGCCAGGCGTACCCGGACACGGTTGTCGGCACCGACTCGCACACCACGATGGTCAACGGCCTTGGTGTGCTGGGTTGGGGCGTCGGTGGCATCGAGGCCGAGGCCGCGATGCTCGGCCAGCCGGTCAGCATGCTGATCCCCCGGGTGGTGGGCTTCAAGCTGCACGGCGAGATGCCGGCCGGCACGACCGCGACCGACCTGGTGCTGACCATCACCGAGATGCTGCGTAAGCACGGTGTGGTCGGCAAGTTCGTCGAGTTCTACGGCCCGGGCGTGAGCGCGGTGCCGCTTGCCAACCGGGCCACCATCGGCAACATGTCCCCGGAGTACGGCTCCACGGTGGCGATCTTCCCGATCGACGCGGAGACCATCCGCTACCTGGAGCTGACCGGCCGCGACGCGTCTCAGGTCGCGCTCGTCGAGGCGTACGCCAAGGAGCAGGGCCTCTGGCACGACCCGGAGGCCGAGCCGGCGTACTCGGAGCGCTTGGAGCTGGATCTCAGCTCCATCGAGCCGTCGCTCGCCGGCCCGAAGCGTCCGCAGGACCGGGTGCCGCTTGGTGCCGCCAAGACGCTGTTCCGCTCGGCGCTTACCGACTACGTCGCCGACGACTCCGCTGGTGAGCGTGACCTCAAGCCGGGCGTGGCCCGTGAGGAGTTGCCGCGCGGCGCCAACGGCCCGGCCGACGAGGCAAGCGCCGAGTCGTTCCCGGCCAGCGACCCGCCGGCCAACGAGTTCAGCGACCCGGCCGACGAGCCGCGCGACCTGGAGACCGCTGCGGTCGGCGCGGGCGGCCGGGCCACCAACCCGGTCCGCGTGACCGGCGCGGACGGCGTCGAGTACGAGCTGGACCACGGCGCTGTGGTGATCGCCGCGATCACCTCCTGCACCAACACGTCGAACCCGCAGGTGATGATCGGCGCGGCCCTGCTTGCCCGTAACGCGGTGGAGAAGGGCCTGAGCCGCAAGCCGTGGGTGAAGACCACCCTGGCCCCGGGCTCCAAGGTCGTCATGGACTACTACGAGCGGGCCGGCTTGACGCCGTACCTGGACAAGCTCGGCTTCAACCTGGTCGGCTACGGCTGCACCACCTGCATCGGCAACTCGGGCCCGCTGCCCGAGGAGGTGTCGGCCGCCGTCAACGAGCACGACCTGTCGGTGGTGTCGGTGCTGTCGGGCAACCGGAACTTCGAGGGCCGGATCAACCCGGACGTCAAGATGAACTACCTGGCGTCCCCGCCGCTTGTCGTCGCCTACGCCCTCGCCGGCACGATGGACATCGACCTGGCAAACGAGCCGATCGGTGAGGACAGCGAGGGCAACCCGGTCTTCCTGCGGGAGATCTGGCCGAACAGCGCCGAGATCCAGGACGTCATCGCACAGGCGATCGGCGCGACCGGGTTCAGCGCCGCGTACGCCGATGTCTTCGCCGGTGACGAGCGGTGGCAGTCGCTGCCCACCCCGACCGGCGACACGTTCGCCTGGGAGGACGACTCCACCTACGTGCGCAAGCCCCCGTACTTCGAGGGCATGCAGCGCGAGCCGCAGCCGGTCGTCGACATCTCCGGCGCCCGGGTGCTGGCCAAGCTGGGTGACTCGGTGACCACCGACCACATCTCGCCGGCCGGCTCGATCAAGGCCGACTCCCCCGCCGGGACGTACCTGGCCGAGCACGGCGTGCCGCGGCACGAGTTCAACTCGTACGGCTCCCGCCGGGGCAACCACGAGGTGATGATCCGGGGCACGTTCGCCAACATCCGGCTGCGCAACCAGTTGGTGCCCGGGGTGGAGGGCGGCTTCACCGTCAACCACCTGACCGGCGAGCAGACCTCGATCTACGACGCCTCGATGGCCTACCAGGAGGCCGGCATCCCGCTGGTGATCCTGGCCGGCAAGGAGTACGGGTCGGGTTCGTCGCGGGACTGGGCGGCCAAGGGCACCATGCTGCTGGGTGTCCGGGCGGTCATCGCCGAGTCGTACGAGCGGATCCACCGCTCCAACCTCATCGGCATGGGTGTGCTGCCGCTGCAGTTCCCGGTGGACACCACCGCCGAGTCGCTGGGGCTCACCGGCACCGAGATGTTCACCATCACCGGTGTGACGGCCCTGAACGACGGCGACACCCCGAGCACGGTGACTGTCACCACCGACACCGGCGTGGAGTTCGAGGCAGTGGTCCGGATCGACACCCCTGGTGAGGCGGACTACTACCGGCACGGCGGCATCCTGCAGTACGTGCTGCGCCGCATGATCGCCAACTGATTCGCGTACGGCTGTCACGAGGGCCGCTCCCCGCTCCGGCGGGGAGCGGCCCTCGCCGTACCGTGGTCATCGCAGCCGGAGCGCGACGGCGCGTGCCTCGGAGTCGGTGAGCGGCAGGAACCACAGGAAGCGCCGCACGATCGCGATCGGGACAGTCAGGCCCGCGCGCAGATCATCGAGCAGCCCTCGGAAATTGCTACGCTGGAGCGTCGGTGGGAACGCAGCCGGGGCGAGGCGCTGCCCCGCGCGCGGACCCTGGAACTGCTGAAGGAAGCGGCGGCGGCATGGACCTGATCGGCGCCCGGTGGCGCAAGAGCACCCGCAGCGGCGGCAACGGCGGCGACTGCGTCGAGGTCGCCGCCAACCTGCCCGGCGTGGTCGGCGTACGCGACTCGAAGGACCCGGCCGGCCCGGTGCTCACCTTCACTCCGGCCGCGTGGACCCGGTTCCTGACGCTGACCCGCCGCTGAGCCGACCGCCGATGGTGGCACGCCTGTCGGGCGCTCGCGCTACGCTGCCGCCGATTCCGACCGGCACCCCGAGAGGCAACCCCATGGGCATGATCTTCAACGCACGTCGGCTGTCCACCGAGGACTTGGCGGCGGTGCTCGCCGATCCGGAGAAGGTCGGCACCCTGTTCCAGGGCGGCCCGGACGAGCTCGACCTCGACAAGGCGTGGCACGGCCTGCACTACCTGCTGAACGGCACCACGTACGAGGTCCGGGGCGACGCCGGGCCGGCGATCGTCGGTGGCGACCCGATCGGGCCGGACCTCGGCATGGGCCCGGCCCGGCTGCTCATGCCCGACGCCGTGCGCGTCGTGGCCGCCGGGCTCGACGCGGTGGACGACGCGACCCTGCGGGCCCGCTTCGACCCGGCGGCCATGTCCGAGGCCGAGATCTACCCGCACATCTGGGACGACGGCGACGACGAGTTCGACAACTACCTGCTGCCGAACTTCGCCGCGCTGCGCGACTTCTACCGCGACGCGGCGGCGCGCGGAGACGCCGTGCTGCTCGCCGTCACCTGAGCCGCCGCGAATCGACGCGCGGCACCTGAACCGCCGGAAAACCGGCGCGCGGCGCCGGGCGGACGCCGGTAGCGTGCCGGCGTGGGACTCGACGCGTTCGTGTACTGCCGGTGCTGGCAGGACGGCCTCGCCTCGCCGTGCCCGGTCGGTCCGGTCGGCTACGACGAGGACGGCTGGCTCGCGCTGTTGCGGCCGTGGGAGAGCAACCGGGCCGCACACGAAACGTTCGACGCCTGGCTGGCGCAGGCGTGCCCGCACGAGGCCATGGAGCAGGCGAGCGAGCACGTGTCCAACTGGGCCGGCGTGCGACTGTTCCAGCAGGCGCTGCGCACCGCCGGCCCGGAGCGGTTCCCGACGCTCGCCACCGCGCTCCCAGGCGACAACGGCGGTTCGCTGCCTGCGGACCGGGCCGCAGTCGCGCTCGCCGAGCTGGACGCGTTCGCGCACACCGCCCGGATCGCGGACGAGGTCGAGCTGATCGACGAGGCGACCGGCCGGGTGCTGATGCAGTACGTCGAGGTCTACGACGGGATGTTCATGTTCGGCCCAGCCTTTCAGGCCGGAGTCGACAGGGACGGCTTCTTCGTCCTCGACCGCGCCGACCCGCCGGTCACGCTGTTCCGGGCCACCCGGTTCATCCAGCGTCCGCTGCCCGGCGACCAGGTGGAGTTCACCGTCGGCGGGACGCGGACCGTGGTGGCGATGCGGCCGGTGGGCGAGCACGGTGGGCCGCCGCCCGAGCGGCTCGCCGTGCGTACCCGGAGCCGGTCGGGCGACGACTTCGCCCACATCGTGGAGCCGCTACGCCGGCTGTGCGCGGCGTCGGTGACCACCGGCAACCCGGTGATGTGGTGCTGACGGGCAACCCTCACCACGGGATCACGCCCGCGTCCTCGAAGTAGCCGCCGGTAGGCCCGTCGTCGGGCAGCGTCGCCAGCCGGACCGCGATCGCCGCGCCCTGCTGCGGGGTCCGCACGCCCCGGAAGCCGTTCAGGTCGGTCGCTGTGAAACCTGGGCAGGCGGCGTTGACCAGTATGTTCGTGCCGGCCAGCGCCCGGGCGTACTGGACGGTCACCGCGTTGAGCATGGTCTTCGACGGCCCGTACGCCACTGACAGCGGCCCCGTCTGGTGTTCGCCGGCCGAGGCGCTCTGCCGGGCCAGTGAGCCGACGCCGCTGGACATGTTGACGACCCGGGGCGACGCCGAGCGGCGCAGCAGCGGCAGCATCGCCTCGGTGACCCGTACGACGCCGATCACGTTGACCTCCACGGCCGCCCGCACGGCCGCCAAGTCGACGTCACCGGGCCGCTGCCGCCCGCCGCCGGTCACGCCCGCGTTGTTGACAAGCACATCGAGCCCGCCGCCCTCTGTCTCCAGCAGCCGCGCGGCGGCTGCCACGCTCGCGTCGTCGGTCACGTCCAGCGGTACGCCGAACGCGTCCACGCCGTTCGCGCGCAGCTTCGCCACTGCTGCCTCCCGACGCTGCTCGTCCCGCGCGCCGACTCCCACCCGCCAGCCGAGCGCCCCCAGGCCGGCCGCGATCTCGTACCCGATGCCCTTGTTCGCGCCCGTCACCAGCGCGATCGTCCGTTCGCTCATGGTCTCGATCCTGTCCGCGCGGCGCGCGACCCTCCAACACCGCTTCGGTAGCGGGCGATACCCGACGGGTATCGACCCGGCGGTACGGTGGCGGGGTGGAGACGCGGGAGCTTCGCTACTTCGTGTCGGTGGCCGAGGAGCTGCACTTCGGCCGGGCCGCACGCCGCCTCGGCATCGCCCAGCCGCCGCTGTCGCGGGCGATCCGGCAACTCGAACGGCGTCTCGGCGTGACCCTGCTGGAACGGGACAGCCGCAGCGTCACGCTCACCGCGGCCGGTGCGGTGCTGCTGCGGGAGGGTCGGGCCGCTCTCGACGCCGTGGAGGCCGCCGACCGACGAACCCGCCGCGCCGGTCAGGCCACGGACGGCGCCCCCGGGCTGGTGCTGGCGACAAAAGCGGGCGCGTCGAGCGAGCTGCTACCGAAACTGCTCGACGCGTACGCGGTCGAGCCGGACGCGGTCCCCGTCGAGGTGCTGCTGTGCGGCATCGGCGAACAGGAACGGCTGCTGCGCGACGGACGGGCCGACGTGGCGCTGCTGCACCTGCCATTCGACTCGACGACCGGCCTGGACTCCGAGGAACTGGTCACCGAGCAGCAGGTGGCGGTCCTGCCGGCCGGCCATCCGCTGGCCCGGCGGTCACACCTGCGGATGGCCGAGGTGCAGGCGCTGCCCGACCTGCCGATGCCGCGCTGGCCCCGGGCCGACGGGTCGTATCCGGACGGTCCGGGCCCCGAGGTCCGGGACCACGCCCAGTTGTTCCAGCTCATCGCGCTCGGCCGCGCCGCAGTGGTGCTGCCGGAGTCCTGCCGGTCGCTGCTGCTCGCCGATCTGGCAGCCGTGCCGGTGCCGGACGCGCCAGCGGTGACCACCGTGATCGCCTGGCCGCCGCACAGCCGGTCCCGGGCGATCGCCAGCCTCGTTCGGACCGCCACCCGCCTGTGACGCCGGCCCACCCGGTAGCCGACGTCCCGTAGGGAGCCGTCCCGGCCTGCACGCCGGGCAGGCCAGGCCGGCCGGGCGGCTACGGGGTGAGTTCGCCGGCCCGGGTCAGCAATGCGCGACGCTCGGCAATGGAGCCCACCGCCTCTGCCGCCCGGCGGAACAGGGTGGCGGCACGCGGCCTGTCACCCTGCCGGGCCACCAGGTCGGCCTCCACCGCCAGCGCGAGGGGATGAGCGTCCAGGGCGCCGCCGGCACGTGCCGCGTCGAGCGCCGCCAGCCCCTCCTCCGGCCCGTACGCATAGCCGTACGCCACCGCCCTGTTGAGCGCCACCACCGGCGACGACCCGAGGGCTGCCAGCGCGTCGTAGGCCCGCGCTACCGCCGGCCAGTCGGTCTCCTCGGCACTGGCTGCGGTGGCGTGGCAGGCGGCGATGCGGGCCTGCCACGCGTACGGGCCGTCGTCCCGGACCCGGGCCAGCGCGGTGAGCCCTTCGGCGACGGCCGCGCGGTCCCACCGGCGGCGGTCCTGCCGGTCGAGTGGGACGAGGTCACCGGCACCGTCGCGGCGGGCGTCGCGCCGGGAGTGCTGCAACAGCATCAACGCCCGCAGAGCGGCCACCTCGGAGTGCCCCGGCATCAGGGCGTCGAGCAGCCGGGCCAGCCGGACCGCCTCGTCGGCGAAGGCCGGCTCGCCGTCGGGGAGGTAGCCCCTGGTGAACAGCAGATACAGCACGGCGAGGACGCCGGGCAGCCGCTCGGTCAGGGCCGGCCCGCTCGGCACCCGGTACGGGATACCGGCCTGCGCGATGCGGGTCCGCGCACGGGTCAGCCGTCGGGTCATCGTCGATTCGCTCACCAGCAGGAGTCGGGCGATGTCGGTGGTCGGCACGCCGCAGACGGTCCGCAGCGTCAGCGCCACCCGCGCCTCGATGGCCAACGCAGGGTGGCAACAGGTGAAGATCAGTCGTAGTCGGTCGTCCACCACGTCCTCCCCCGCCTCGGGTTCGGGCTGCCCGTCGGTCGGCCTGAGGACCGCCAGATCGTGCAGCTTGCGGCGCTCCACGGCGGCCCGGCGCAGCACGTCGATCGCCCGGTTGCGCGCGACAGTCATCAGCCACCCGCCCGGGTTGGCCGGCACGCCGTCGGCGGGCCAGCGCTCCAGGGCGGCGGTCAGCGCCTCCTGGGTGCAGTCCTCCGCCAGCGCCCAGTCGCCGGTCACGCGGATCAGGGTCGCGACGATCCTGGGGTACGCGTGCACGCCGGCGGCCGCGGCGGCCTGCGCCGCCGCGGCCACACCCCCGTTGACGTGTCCGTCGGCCGGGGCGTGCGTACCCGTGCCAGCCGGGTCGTGCCGGCCGGCCGGGTCGTCGTCGGTCCCGGCCACCCGGTCAGTCGGACAGGATCATGAGCGGGCGCAGTTCCAGCCGCCCCTCACGTGCCATCGGGTGTGCGCGGGCCACCTCGATGGCCTCGTCCAGGTCGGCGCATTCCAGCAGGTCGAAGCCCACGATCACCTCCGTGGTCTCGGCGAACGGCCCCTCGGTGGCGAGCAGGTCACCGTTGCGTACCCGGACGGTGGTGGCCGCCGAGGCCGGCGCCAGTCGGTCGCCGGTGATGCGGCGACCACTGGCGTCGTTGTCCGTCACCCACTTCTCGACGTCGGGTAGTTCGGTCGGGTCGGTGTCCGGCTCGCTGTCGGTGCAGACGAACATCATGTACTTCAACTGACGCTCCCTCGTGTGTCCGGGTTTCGTCAGCATGACGGTCGGCCGGGGCCGTACCGGACAGCGAGGCCGACAGAATTTTCCCCGGATTCCCGGTCAGTCGCCAGCGGCGGCGCGGCGCCGGGCCTCACGGGTCTTCATGGCGTGCTCCATCAGCGTGACGAGCACCTCCTTGCTCGACTCGCGCTGGCGGGCGTCGCAGAGCAGCACCGGCACGCCCGGGTCGAGGTTCAACGCGGTCTGCACCTCGTCGAGCCGGTAGTTCCGGGCACCCTCGAAGCAGTTCACCGCCACCACGAACGGGGTGCCGCGGCCCTCGAAGTAGTCGATCGAGGGGAAGCAGTCGGCCAACCTGCGGGTGTCGGCCAGCACTACCGCGCCGATGGCACCCAACGCCAACTCGTCCCACACGAACCAGAACCGGTCCTGCCCGGGCGTACCGAACAGGTAGAGCACCAGGTCGTCGCTGATGGTGATCCGGCCGAAGTCCATGGCCACCGTGGTGGTGGTCTTGCCCTCCACCCCGGACAGGTCGTCGATGCCGACCCCGGTCTCGGTCAACACCTCCTCGGTGCGCAACGGCCGGGTCTCGCTCACCGCACCGACCATCGTGGTCTTGCCCACGCCGAAGCCACCGGCGACCAGGATCTTGATCGCGGTGGGCAGTGGGGTCGCTCCCGCCGGCCGGTCAGAGTGCCCGTAGTCCATTGATTACCGCCTCGAAGATGCTGTTGTCGGGAAGACCGGCCGTGGTCTGTGGTTCGCGTACCTGCACCAGGCTGCGGGCCGCGAGGTCGCCGAGGAGGACCCGGATGGTGCCCACCGGCAGGTCGAGGTGGGCGGCGATCTCGGCGACTGACTGTATTCGCTGGCACAGGCCGACGATCGCCAGGTGCTCGGGTCCGAGGCCCGCCTCCGGTGTGACGTCGGCTCGGGTCGCGGTGACCAGGGAGATCAGGTCGAACGTGCCGGTGACCGGGCGGGCCCTCCCGCGCGTCACCGCGTACGGGCGGACCACCGGGCCCGCATGGTCGTCCACCCACTGGTGGTCCGCGGACTCTCCCTGCACCGTCATTGCCGTTACCTCTCGCCGGCCGGCTGGGCGGTGTCCCGCGAGGGCGAGGCAACGTACTTGCCGACCCGGGTGACGAGCATCGCCATCTCGTACGCGATCAGGCCGACGTCGGCGTCCTCGCTTGCCAGAACCGCCAGGCAGGCGTTTCGGCCGGCTGCGGTGACGAACAGGAAGGACGACTGCATCTCGATGATTGTCTGCTGCACCTGCCCGCCGCCGAAGCGCTTGCCGGCGCCCCGGGCCAGGCTCTGGATGCCGGCGGCCATCGCCGCGAGGTGCTCGCCGTCGTCCCGGCTCAATCCCTGCGAGGAAGCCATCAACAGCCCGTCGGAGGAGAGCGCGACCGCGTGCTCGGCCTGCTTCACCCGCCCCACCAGATCGTCCAGCAACCACGTCAGGTCGGCACTCGAAGCCGTCTTCTGGGCCACTTTCGTCGTCCTCTTCTCGCCCGGCAGTTTGCGCCGTACTCGTCTTGGGTCTGACCGTCACACCGCGCGGAAACCGCAGCGCCGACGCTCGGTCAGGTGGCTTGCGGTTCCTCGTCGGTCGGCTCGGGCGTCGCCGCAGGCGAGGCGCCGGACGCCCCGCCGAGCAGTCGTGCCGCGTCGGTGCGACCGCGTCGGGTGCCGCTCTGGTAGGAGCTCATCATCCGGCGCACCTGCTCCGGCGGGCGTACCACGTCCTCCTCGTCGGACTCCGTCGCCGCCGGGTCGTCGCGCAGCTCGGGCACGATGTTCGCCTGCCGGATCCGTACCGGCAGGCCGGAGTCGGTCCGGTCGGTCTCCGCCCGGGCCGGCACCGGGCCACCGTCGGCGGCCGGTTCGCCGGGGCCGGTCGCCGGCTCCGCGCGATCGATAGCGGGCAGGCCGGTGGCGACAGTCGGCCCTTCCAGGGCCGACTGACCCAGGGGGCGCCGGGTCCGGGTGGGCAGCTCCGGCAGCCCGCGGGGCGGGGTCGTCCGTTGCCGGGTGGGGAGTACGACGTCCCCGTCGGCCTGGTCGGCGGCGCTGCCGGCCGGTGCCGGTGTCGCCAGCGGCGGCGTTTCCGGTGTGTTGGTGACCGACGCGGTCGGGTCCGATGCCGGTGTGGCCAGCGCGACCGGCGAGCGCAGGGCGGGACTGCCGGCGTCGCCGGCACCGGAGATCGGCGCCGCAGGCAGCGCGATGGCGGTCCCGGCCGGAGGTGTGCCGGTGTCCTCCGGGGCGACCCCGTTCTCGGTGACGAGCTCCAGCGGGATCAGCACGACGGCTGTGGTGCCGCCGTACGCCGATTCCTTCAGTCGGACCCGCACGCCGTGCCGTTCGGTCAGCCGGCTCACCACGTAGAGCCCGAGCCGGGCGGCGTTGGCGAGGTTCAACTCGGACTGGTCGACGATGCGGTGGTTGGCGGCGGCCAGGTCCTCCTCGCTCATGCCGAGACCCCGGTCCTCGATCTCGATGGCGAACCCGTTGGCCACCAGCTGACCGCGGACCTCCACTGTGGTGTGCGGTGGCGAGAACGACAGGCCGTTCTCGATGAGTTCGGCGAGCAGGTGGATGATGTCGCCGACCGCCCGGCCGGCGAGCGAGACAGGGCCGAGCGGCAGCACGTTGACCCGCGTGTAGTCCTCCACCTCGGCCACCGCGCCGCGCACCACGTCGACCATCGGAACGTTGCGCCGCCAGGCCCGGCCCGGGGTGGAGCCGGAGAGCACGATCAGGTTCTCGGCGTTGCGCCGCATCCGGGTGGCCAGGTGGTCGACCCGGAAGAGGTCCTCCAGCTCCTCCGCGTCGTGTTCGCGGCGTTCCATGGCGTCCAGGAGGGTGAGCTGGCGGTGCACCAGGGCCTGGGTGCGCCGGGCCAGGCTGAGGAAGACGTCACGGACGTTGCGACGCAGCTCGGCCTGCTCCACGGCGGTGCGCAGAGCGGTCTCCTGGACGGCGTTGAACGCCTTGCCGACCTGGCCGATCTCGTCGGTGCCGAACTCCAGCGGGGGTGCCTCGGTGGCGACGTCGACCTCCTCGCCGCGACCGAGTCGTTCCACCACGCGGGGCAGCCGTTCGTCGGCGAGCTGCCAGGCCGCCTGGCGCAGCCTCTCCAACTGGCGCAGCAGGGTCCGGGCCGTGGTGATCGAGACGACGACCGAGGCGATGACGGCGAGCAGACCCAGACCGGTGGCGAGCACGAGCCGGACGACGACCATCACCGCCACGCCGGTCGCCCGGTCCACGATGCCCTCACCGCCGGCGACGACCACGTCGTTCACCTCGGCCAGCGCCGGCTCGACGGTGCCGCGCCACTGCTCGGCGCTGACCGGCAGCTGAGTCGCCGGTCGGCCCTCGCGGATGATGCTGTCCTGTACGGCGCGCAGCCTGGTGAACGCCTCGCCCTCGACGAGTTGCTGGTAGCGGCGCTGGTCGGCGTCGGCGAGCCGGGAGCGGGTCTCCTCGCCGAGGAACCGCTCCGCGCCGACCAGGGAGACGTAGCGGGCGTACTCGGGCCCGCTCATCCGGCCGTTGCCGAACAGGCCGCTGAGCAGCGCGTCCTCCTGGGAGATCAGCTCCTTCATGCGGTTGAGCTGGATCAGGGCGGCCGCGTCGGCGGCGATCGCCTTGTCGTCGAGGCTGCCGGTGACGTCGTAGATCTGGAAGATCGACTCGATGGCGCCGGTGTAGGCGTCGGCCGCGGAGACCCTGTCGATCGAGCGGCCGAGCACCTCGGCGCGGGTCTGCTCGAGGGCGCCGATCTGGGCGATCGAGGCATCCAACTGGGCGTCGAGGGCCTTGCTGCCGGCCACGTCGACCTGCCAGTGACGGACCGAGTCGGCGAACTTCTCGGCGAGCTGCGTGGCCTTGCGCTGCTCGGCCTCCAGCGCCGCGCGCTGCTCGGCGCTGGGGTTGCTCAGGTACGCCTGCGTCAGGCGCCGCTCCAACTGAAGCTCCTGCAGCAGCGGCTCACTGGGCGCATAGACCCTGCTGTTGATCACCTGGACACCGAGCAGGTTGAAGCCGTCCCGCAAGGTGATCCACGCCGCGAACATCCAGAGCGCGACCAGGGAGAGCAGCAGGGCGACAACCTTGGTGCGGATACTCGTACCGCGAGAACGCATTGAACCGTCCCAGGCCGGGCGTTGACTCAGCTCATCAACGGGTGATCATGGATGCATCGTCCCCGCCACGGCGGGGCATACGAGGCTGAGGCTCTGCGTACGCTAGCAGTGTCCCCACAACCCCTCAAGTCGATGTTTTTGTTGCCTGGTAACCACAATCCACCACCGAACGGTCGGCGCCCGGCAGGTGAACGGCGGCCAGCCGGCAGGCGGCGAGCACCGCCGAGCGAACGATTGCGGTAGGACAGTACAGCTCCTTTCCGTACCACAGTGGAGGGTGCTCGGGACCTGTTGGTCTGTGCAGGTAGGCGTGCCCCCGGGCCACCGCGTCGGTGACCCGTGGCGCACCCGTCGGCGCCGCCAGCAACACCTGCAGGGCGTACGCGGTCTCCTCGACGGTGCCGGCCCACCGCCCCCACGAGCCGTCGGCGCGCTGGCTGTCCAGCACCCACCGGGCCGCCCGGTCCACGGCCTCGGCCGCCGCCCCTCCCCTGCCGAACTCCACGAGTGTCAGCACGCAGCAGGCTGTGGCGTAGTACGGCGACGCGTGCCAGCGGTCCCGCCACGCGCCGTCGTCGTCCTGGTGCGTGGGCAGCAGGACACTGAGCCGCTCGACCGTCCGGTGGTATCGCGCGTCGGCGTCGGGATGCGCGGCCACGTGCTGGCCGAACGCGTCCAGCACGTGCGCGTTCGTGGTCACCGAGAAGCCGTCCTCGCTCCCCTGCCAGGTGCAGAAACCGTCCGTCGTCTCGTACGCCCACAGGCCGGCCGGGTCGGCCGGTCGACCGAGTCGGGCCAGCGCGTCCAGGGCCACCGAGGTGGTGTCGGCGTCGGCGGGCAGCCCTTCGCCGGTGGCCACGCCCGTCCCGGCGGTGGCGGCGGTCAGGGTGTCCAACACGGCGGCCGGCGGGTTGACAGTGACGCCTGCCCGGCGCAGCCCGCTGAGCGCCCAGGCCCGCTCGAACACGGTGATCGGGGTCGGGCAGGGCACCGGGCCACGGCCGTCCCGGATCAACTCTCGCAGGAACGCGTGGGCGCTGGGACCGGCGTCCGGGCCGGCCGCGCTCAACCAGGCGGCGGTCGCCGCCGGTGACGCGCCGACGGCGGTGAGGGTCGGGCCGGCGTCGGTGGGCATCGCGCCGAGCACCTCGTAGAAGTGAGCCAGCTTCGTGGGCAGTGCCGCCCCGGCGGCCACCGCCGCCCGCACCGCCCGCAGCCGGTCGCCCCCGAGGCCCGGGGGCAGCGTCAGCGGCGGGGTGGGCAGTTGCTCCCAGGTCACCCGGTCCAGCCGGTCGTTGATCGACTCGACAAGCGCCGGGACGATGAGGTCCAGTGCCGGGGTGTCCGGCAGCGTCCGCGCGTCGGCGGCGAGCAGCCGGTCGCTGAGCACCGCCAGCCCTCGGGCCGCCGGGGCGAGCAGGCGCGTCCTGGTCCCTCCACCGTCGGCCAGCACGGCGAGCAGCGCGTCGGTGGCGCTCAGCGTGGGCACCAGGGCGTACCCCTCGGGTGGCCCCCACGCGCCGTCCAGGCGCTGTGCACGCAGGAGGAAACCGATCCGCTCGTCGTGCCCGGGCAGCCAGGGCGCGTCGGCGACCAGCCGGGCGCTCTCGTACACCGAGGCGGCCACCCGCCCCCACGGCCGTAGCGCGAGGCCGGCGATCAGCTCGCGGGCGGCGTCGGTCGCCGGGTCGCGGCCGGTGGCGGGGTCGGCCAGGACGCGGAAGGCGCCGTCACTCATCGCGTTCCCCCCAGAAGTCCGACACCTGGTAGAAGCCGCCGGTGAAGGAGATCTGCCGGTGCAGGTAGTCCGCCTGGCGGGGGCACCGTTGCGCGAGGGCGGCCAGGTCTCCCCGGGAGCGGGTGGTGAGTTCGGCCAGTCGGGCGTGCACCTGCGCCGGGTCGTCGACGAGCAGCAGGGCGTTCAGGTCGCCCCACTCAGCGTCCCGACCGTGGGTGGCCAGGTCGTTGACCAGTCGCAGCACCCGTTGGACGCCACGTCCGGCGTCCAGCAGGTCGGTCAGCTGCGCGAGGGTCTTCTCGTCGCCGGTGGCTATCCAGTGGGTGACGTTGACGAAGGAGCTGCCAGAGTTGTCGGCGTTCTCCAGGTAGCGGTCCAGGTCCGGCAGGCGTCGCCCGGTGGTCGGGTCGGTCGGCAGGTTCTTCCAGTCCCACTCCCGAGCCGCGGCGGCAAGCATCCGGGCCAACTCGTCGCGCCAGATCGGGCGCAGCCGGGCGAACGCCGGCACGGTGGCCAGCTCGTCGCGCAGGTCCGCCAGCAGCCCGGCCAGGTGTCGCCCCGGTGGGGGCGCCGCGCCGTCGGCCACCGCCAGGCAGTCGGTCACCACCTGCCGGACGTCGTCCACGGACCGGGCGAGGTAGTCGATCTGCCAGTCGGCCGCGAAGACCCAGAGCACGGTACGGGTGGTGATCCGCAGTTCGGCGGCGGTGTGCCACGGCGCGATGAAGGCGACCACGGTGGCCACCGAGCTGAGTAGCGCCGGGTCGAACGGTGCCGCGTCGAACAGCTCCGGGTGGGCGGCGGTGACGCCTTGGAGGTCGCGGACACCGCGCACGGCGAGCGCGCACACCCGGCCCTGCTCGGCGACCGGATCGGGACCGGTCTGCACCGGCCACGGTGCGCCGGTCACGGCACGACCGTGCCGGCGACCGGGGTGAGGATCAGCTCGGCCCGCTGCTTGGGCTGCAGCGAGGCGCCCATCCGGGGAGTCAGGTCGACCGGTCCGCGCAGCCGGAAGCGGTAGCGGCTCAGCACGGTGCTGACGATGAGCTGCGCCTCCAGCAGGAACAGGTACTGCCCGAGGCACTGGTGCGGGCCCCCGCCGAACGGGAAGTAGGAGTAGCGGTAGCGCCGCCGCGGCAGCTCCGGCGCGAACCGCTCCGGGTCGAAGAGCGCCGGGTCGGTCCAGAACGTCGACATCCGCTGGGTGACGTACGGGCTGACAAGCACGGTGCCACCGGCCTTGATCCGGACGCCGCCGAGCACGTCGTCGCCGACCGCGGTCCGGGGGATCATCCAGCCGGCCGGGTAGAGCCGCAACATTTCGTCGAGGACCATCCGGCCGTACCGCAGCTCGGGCAGGTGCGCGCGGCCGACCCGTTCGGTGCCGACCACCTGCTCGATCTCGTCGGTCATCCGCTCGGCCACGTCGGGTCGGGACGCCAGCACCGGCCAGAGCCAGGAGAGCAGGGCGATCGTGGTCTCGGTGGCGGTGGAGAACATGGCCACCACGTCCCCGCGGATCGCGTACTCGTCGGGTTCGCTGCCGTCGGCGCGCGGCCGGCAGAGGGTGGAGATGATGTCGTCGCCGTCGGTAGGTCGGGCCCGGGCCTCCCGGATGATCGGCAGCACCACCTCGTCGATGGTCCTCACCGCCTCGTTGAAGGCGCGGTCGCGGGGCATCGGCACCGCGTACGGCACGAAGGGCACCAGCAGGCGCGGGAGCATCGCGGTGGTGAGGGTGTCCAGCGCGGCGCTGATCCGCAGCGCGTCGGGCACCGAGATCCGGTCGGCGAAGAGCACCCGCATGGTGGTCCGCAGCACGATCTTGGTCAGTTCGGCGCCGCCGTCGAGCGGTCGGCCCTCCCGGGCGGGCTCCAGCCACTCGTCGACGGCCTCGTTGATCGCCTCGGCCATCCTGTCGACGAGCGTCTCGGCCCGCTTAGCGGTGAACAGCGGTTGCAGCGCACCCCGGCTGGATTCCCACACCTCGCCCTCGGCGACCAGGATGGCGTCGCCGACGATCCGGCGGACCGGCCGCCAGAGCAACCCGTCCCCGTCGCGGGTGTAGTTGGCAACGTTGTCCCTCAGGACGCGCTGCAAATGCTCCGGATGACTGACGAGGTAGGGGCGGAACGAGCCGAGATTGAGGCGAACGACCTCACCCTCGGCGTCGTCGGCGAAGCCGACAAGCGCGCCGAGGGGATCGCGGACCAGCGCGGGCAGGACGCGACGGAGCGGGATCATCCGGGGGTCGGTGCTGACGGGGGCGGGGCCGGCATCGGACACCTGGGGCATGGCGTCTCCTCGTCGGTCCGGCGGCCTCCGCTGTCCACTTCGGCCGGTCGGAGCTGTGGAACTTTCACCTTCTGGGCGACGGAAGCATCTCACCAAATCCGAGGCACCTCTAGACCTCTGACCCGTGAAATTCCAGGTCCGGGCCAGGTTCACCGCAAGGTGGACGGCATTCATCTGTCCGAAGTGGATGGTCAGGGTAAGGCTCCGGCGCAGGTCGCGCCGCTTGACAGAAAACCGGAATTGTCCCGGGCCTGCCAAAACCGGCCCGCAGCAGCGACACTGCGTCGTCACAGCCCGCTGGGGTCCCGTACCGCATTGCGGGCACCGACGGCGGCGATTGGGTGCCGTCGGGCTTCAGCGGGTCGGCGGGGTGGCACCGGCCGGCGAACAGCGCCGGCGCGCGTGAGCCCGGACGCACCGGTCCCTGCGAATCCGGGCGACGCCGGGCACCCTGTGCCAGGCTCTCAGCATGGACGACAAGACCATCCTGAACCGGATCTCCGAACTCGTCGACGAGGAGCACCGGCTGCGCGCGGCGGCCCAGGCCCACGAGTCGGGCACCGAGGGCGAGACCAGCGAGCGGCTACGCGACCTGGAGGAGTCCCTCGACCAGTGCTGGGACCTGCTGCGCCGCCGCCGGGCAGCGCGGGAGACCCACGGCGACCCCGACGCACAGGGCGAACGCCCCAAGCCCGAGGTGGAGCGCTACCTCCAGTGACCGGCAGGGCGGGTCGGGCGGCCGCTCGGGTCACCCGACCCGCCCCGATCAGCGCAGGCCCGCCTCGCGCAGCAGCTCCCCGGTCAGCGCGCCGACGTCGACCTGTTCGGCGGTCAACCCCCGGGCCAGGAACCAGTTGCTTACCACCCGGACGTCGCGGGCCAGGAACTCCGGCCCCTGCGGGTTCGCCACCACGTCCACCACCTGCGGAAGGTCGATCACGACCAGCCGTCCCGAGTGCACGAGCAGGTTGTACGGCGACAGGTCGCCGTGCGCGTAGCCGGCCCGCGCCAGCACCCGCAGCGCCTCCCCCAGCTGACCCCACAGGTCACGTAGCTCGGTCGGGCCGGGTCGCAGCTGGGCCAGCCGGGGCGCGGCCTGCCCCGACGCGGCGTCGCCGACGAACTCCAGCATCAGTTCGGTGCCGCGCAACTGCACCGGGTACGGCACGGCGATCCGGTCGTGCCCGGCGCCGATCTCCCAGAGTCGGGCCAGCGCCGCGAACTCGGCCGCCGCCCACTGCCCGGCGATCATCTGCCGGCCGAACGCCGTCCGGCCAGCCATCGCCCGGTTCTCCCGGGACCGGCGTACCCGGCGGCCCTCCAGGTAGCCCGCGTCGCGGTGGAACAACCGGTGCTCGGCGTCCCGGTACCGCTTGACTGCCAGCAGGCAGGAACGGTCCGTGTCCGGCACCGCCCGGCGGACGAGGTGGACGTCCGCCTCCTTGCCGGTCTTCAGCACACCCAGTTCGGTGTCCTTGGCGGCCAACTCGGTGACCAGCCACTGCGGGTGTGGTTCCGGCCCGTGTACGGCGTCGTCCCAGGACGACCACCGCTCGCCCGTGTCGGGGTCGGGTTGGTCGTCGGGGTCAGCGGGCAGCTCGATCGGCCGCCCGCGCTTCAGATACTGCGGTTCGTCGTCGTCGAAGCGGCTCTTGCCGCGGCTTCGGCGCTCCAGCGCCGGAAGGTCATGATCGCGCACTGTGGTGAGGTTCCCTTGGTCGAGGCTGGGTTAGGCAGCTGGAAGCGACCTGCGAAGACGGCCATGACCGACCCCCTCTCCTCGAACCGGGCCAACACCCGGGTGCACGATGCGCCGCCAATCCTCGCGGCGGCCCGAACGACACGTCAACCGAATTACCGCCACCGCACGGGGGTCGGGGCGTCAGCTCGCGAGCACAGTGGCGACGGCCGCGATCAGGCCGTCCACGGTGCGGCTCGGCGCGAACCGCACGTCGGACCAGGTCCGTCCCCGGTGCAGCCAGACGCTGGGCAGCCCGACCGCTGCCGCGCCGCCGATGTCCGCCTCGGGGCTGTCGCCGACCACCCAGGCGCCACGCAGCGGCATCCGGACCCGCTGCGCGGCGAGCGCGAAGATCCGCGGGTTGGGTTTGCTGACCCCGGCCTCTTCGGAGATCACCCAGTCGGCGACGTAGCGGTCCAGCCCGGTCCGTCGGATCTTCGCGTCCTCGACGCGTACGGTCCCGTTGCAGACCACCACGGGCACCCAGCCGGCGTCGTCGGCGATGCGCAGCGCGCAGGCGGTCAGCGAGTCGAGCCGGGTCTGCGCCACCACGCCGTCGTGCAGCTCCTCGACCAGGTCGATCGAGGGGATACGCAGCTCGTACCGGTCCCGGATGGCGTCGGCCAGGTCCCACCGGTCGGTCAGCCCGTCGGCGTCGAGGGAGATCAGCCAGTCGATGTCGGTGGGCGGCGCCCCGATGCCGCCCAGGAAGCGCTCACCCCAGCGGCGGAACGGCCCGGCCCGGTCCAGCAGGGTGTTGTCCAGGTCCAGCAGGAGCAGTGGCACTCGGGCACCCTACGGGACCGACGTGTCCGCCAACAGATGCCGTGTGTTTCGGCCTCGCTCAGGCTCAACAGGTAAGCGACACCCGTGGGCCGCCCTGGCTCGGCAGCCGGTCGGCGAGCATCGAATGGGCGGCCCGGGTGGCGGCGAGGACGGCCGGGTCCAGCGTCGCCACCACCACCGCCGTACCCTCGTCGGCGCCCCTGGCCAGGGTCCGTCCCTGCGGGTCGTACACCGCCGCGCCGCCGTTGAACCGCCACGGGTCGGCACCCCCGGCGGCGTTGGCGAAGACCACGAACATCGTGTTGTCCAGGGCCCGCGCCGCGTAGTACAGGTCCCGGCGGTGCTCGGAGCCGGCCAGATAGCCGCTTGGGCACAGGTAGGCGTGCGCGCCGTCGAGCGCTGCGGCGCGGCCGTGCTCGGGGAAGCAGCCGTCGTAGCAGATGCCCAGCCCGAGTCGCCAGTCGTCGACGAGCAGCGTGGCGCCCCGCCCACCCGGCGTGAACAGGTCGCGCTCGCCGCCCCACAGCTGCTGCTTGTCGTACCCGAGTCGGATACCGCCGGTCCGGTCGGCCACAAGCGCGGCGATGGTCCGCCGGCCGTCCGGGTGCCGGGCCGCGGCACCGACCACCACGGTGACCCCGGCCGTACGCGCCGCGTCGCGCAGCGGGTCGAGCCGGGGGTCGGCGACCGCTCCGGCCGGGTCGACGGCGACGTCGGTGCCACTCGGGTCGGCGGCGAGGGTCGGCGGGTGGTACGCGCAGAGGTACAGCTCGGGCAGGACGACCACACGGGCGTTCTGCCCGGCCGCCTGCCGGACCAGCCCGGCGGCGGCGCTCGCGTTGCCGGCGACGTCACCGGGCGTGGGAGTGGCCTGGACGGCGGCGACGGTCAGCGGCGCGGCGGGCACGGTGGGAGTCACCGGGCGATGGTAGCGGTGCCGATCCCGGCGAAATACCAAGCCGTACGTACGGTTTGCACGGCGGGGGGTGACCTGCGACGATCGACCCGTGCCAAGAGTAAGCCAGGACCAGCTCGACGCGCGCCGGCAGGAGATCCTCGCCGCCGCGCGCGCGTGTTTCGCCAGGCACGGCTACGAGGGGGCGACCGTCCGCCGTCTGGAGGAGGCCACCGGGCTCTCCCGGGGCGCCATCTTCCACCACTTCCGGGACAAGGACTCGCTCTTCCTCGCCGTCGCCGAGGACGACGCCGCCGTCATGGTCGAGACGGTCGCCCGCAACGGTCTCGTGCAGGTGATGCGCGATCTGCTGGCCCGCGCCGTCTCCCCCGACACGACCGGGTGGCTCGGCAGCCAACTGGAAGTGTCCCGCCGCCTGCGCACCGACCCCGCGTTCGCCCGGCGTTGGGCGGAGCGGTCCGCCGCCATCGCCGAGGCCACCCGGGACCGGCTGGCCCGCCAGCGCGACGCCGGGGTGCTGCGTGAGGACGTACCTATCGACGTGCTGGCGCAGTTCCTGGAGCTGGCCTACGACGGCCTGGTGCTGCACCTGGCGATGGGCCGACCGGCCGGCGACCTGGGCCCGGTGCTCGACCTCGTCGAGGAGGCCGTGCGCCGCCGCTGAGCCCGTTTCGCCGCGTGGCGGCGGTGCTCCACAATGAGGCCGCCGATCCCTCCGGCGACAGGAGCAGCCGATGATCGTCCACGCCGCGTCGGGCGACACCTGGGGCATCCCCGGCCCGACCTTCCTCCGGTTCTACCTGGTGGCGACCGCAGTGGTCGTCGCGCTCGCGGTGTGGCACCGGGTCCGGCTGGCAGCCGGCCCCCGGAGCGCCTTCGTCGAGCCGCTCGGCCCGCAGCAGGCGGCATACCTCAACGGTGGGCCCGGGCTCGCCGTACACGCCGCGCTCGGCGGGCTGCGAGGTAGCGGCGCGATCGGTGTCGGGCCGGACCGTCGGCTGCTCACCACCGGCCCGGCGCCGACCGGCCTCACCCCGCTGGACCAGGCCATCCACTGGGCGGCCCACCAGCGCTCCCGGGCCCGGGACCTGGGCCAGGACCAGCGGGTACGCACCGCGCTCGACCAGCTCCGCACCGGCCTGGAAGAGCGTGGGCTGTTGCCGACAGCGGCGCGGCGGGCCACCGCACGTCGGTGGGTACGGATCCTCGCCGTCCTGCTGGTGCTCGGTGTGGTGCGGTTGGCCGCCGGTCTGTTCAACGGCCGCCCGGTGGGCTACCTGGTGGCCACCCTGTTCGGCGTGCTGGTGGCGGTGCTGCTGCTCTGGCGCATCCCGCAGACCACCCGGGCCGGCCGGGCGGCGTTGCGCGACCTGCGCCGTCAGCACACCCACCTGGCTCCCGGATCGGCCCCCGCCTACGCCACCTACGGCGCGGCCGGCGCGGCGATGGGCGTGGCCCTGTACGGCGCCGCGTCGCTCTGGGCGATCGATCCCGGCTTCGCCGAGCAGGCCGAGATCCAACGGCAGGCGATGGCCAGCGGAGGCTGGTCGTCGGGCTACAGCGGCGGATCGTCGGGTACCACCGGCAGCTCCTGCGGGGGCGGCAGCTCCTGCGGCAGTGGTGGAGGTGGTGGCTGCGGCGGTGGTGGGTGCGGCGGATGACCGGCCCGTACGGCGTCGGCATCGGCTGGCGCCCGGAGATCGCCGGTTTCGTGGCCGAGCTGCCCGGGCTGCGGTTCGTCGAGGTGGTGGCCGAGTCGGTGCCCGCCACCGGGCCGCTCCCGCCTGGGCTGGCGCAGCTGCGTGAGCGCGGCGTGAGCGTCGTACCGCACGGGGTGCGGCTCTCCCTCGGCGGCGCCGAGCCGGTCGACCCGACCCGTGTCGCCCACCTGGCCGAGGTGGCACAGCGGTTGGGAGCGCCGCTGGTCAGCGAGCACATCGCGTTCGTCCGGGCCGGCGGGCTTGAGGCCGGCCATCTGCTGCCGTTGCCACGCAGCCGGGAGGCTGTCGACGCGGTCTGCGCCAACGTGGCCCGCGCGCAGGCCGACCTGCCGGTGCCGATCGCGCTGGAACCGATCGCCGCGCTGTTCGACTGGCCCGACGACGAGCTGGACGAGGCCGACTTCCTCACCGAGATCCTGGACCGGACCGGCGCCCTGCTGCTGCTGGACGTGGCCAACGTGCACGCCAACGCGCGTAACCGCGGCACCGACCCGCTCGCGCTTCTCGACCGGCTGCCGCTGGAACGGATCGGCTACGTGCACGTGGCCGGCGGGGCGGAGCACTGCGGTTTCTACCACGACACGCACACCGATCCGGTGCCGCAGGCGGTGCTGGAGCTCGTCGGCGCGCTCTGCGCCCGCAAGCGGCCACCGGCGCTGCTGCTGGAACGCGACGGTGGCTATCCGCCGGCCGCCGAGCTGCGCGCCGAACTGGACGCCCTGGCCGCGGCCGCGGGCTTCCCGGCAGTGACATGACAGGCGCTCCCCCGCCCACCGACGGTGGGCCGCCCGGAGGTCGCCTCGCCGAGCGGCAGGCGGAGCTGGTGGCGGCGCTTGTCGCCGGGGGCCCGCCGCCGGCCGGGTTCGCCACCGGACCGCTGGCCGCCACCCGAACGGCGCTGCTGCGCAAGCGTGCCGGCGACGTTGCCCGGCACTGGCCGCTGGTCGCCGCCGGCCTCGGCAAGCTGTGGTGGACGACGTTCGCCGGTTGGGCCGACGGCCGCCCCACCGCCGGTTCGCTACGCGACGGGTGGGACCTGGCCCGGCACCTCCGCGAGCGCAACGCGCTGCCTCCGGCGGGCGCCGAGGAGCTGGCCGTCCGGGAGGCGGGCCTGCGCTACGACGGGCGACAGACGCCGTGTCCGCGCCGGATGCCGGCAGTGGGCCGCGCCGGCGGCGCCGTCGCGGTGCAGATCGCCGGTCGGGTACGCCTGCTGCGCCCCGCCCCACGCCCACCGGCCCCCGTTGAGGATGGCGCACCGGATGCGGCAGGATCGGCCGCATGGATCTCGGACTGACCGACCGGGTGTACGTGCTCACCGGCGCCTCCCGTGGCCTGGGCTATGCGACGGCGCAGTGCCTTGTCGCCGACGGGGCGCGGGTAGTGCTGTCGGCCCGCGACGCCGACGCGGTGGCAGCTGCCGCCCAGCAGTTGGGCGGCCCGGAGCACGCTGTCGGGTTGGCCGCCGATCTGGCCGACCCGGAAACCCCGGAGCAGCTCGTCGCGGCGGCACGGGAGCACTTCGGTCGGGTCGACGGCGCGCTGATCTCGGTCGGCGGCCCACCGCCCGGCAACGCCGCGTCGATCACCGACGAGCAGTGGCGGCACTCCTTCGAGACGGTCTTCCTCGGCAGCGTCCGCGCGGCGCGTACCGTCGCCGCCGCCCTGCCCGAGGGCGGCGCGATCGGGCTTGTGCTCTCCACCTCGGCCCGCGGCCCGGTGCCCGGTCTCGGCATCTCCAACGGCCTGCGGCCCGGCCTTGTCGGTGTCGCCAAGGACATCGCCGACGACTACGGCCCGCGCGGCGTACGCGTCGTCGGTCTGCTACCCGGCCGGATCATGACCGACCGCAACCGGGAGCTCTTCGCCGCCACCGGCGACCCCGAGCAGGCCCGCGCCGAGGCCGAGGCAAGCATCCCGCTGCGGCGCATCGGCGACCCGGCCGAGTTCGGCCGGGTGGCCGCATTCGTGCTCTCCCCCGCCGCGAGCTACCTGACCGGCCTCACAGTGCCGGTCGACGGTGGCGCGCTGCGCGGCCTGTGACAACCGGCGCGGGTCGCCGCACCGACGCGAGCCCTTCCCGGCCGACCCGGGAAGACCTCGCAGCCGCAGCCGACCGGACCCTTCCCGACCTGCTCGTACCGGGCTTGTCGGTGCTCTTCGTGGGCATCAACCCCGGACTCTGGTCGGCGGCCACCGGCTGGCACTTCGCCCGACCCGGCAACCGGTTCTGGCCGGCGCTGCACGCGGGCGGGTTCACCCCCCGACTGCTGCACCCGAGCGAACAGGACGAGCTGCCCGCCCTCGGACTCGGCATCACCAACATGGCCGCCCGGGCCAGCGCCCGCGCCGACGAGCTGAGCGCCGAGGAACTCCTCGACGGTGCCGCGATCCTGACCGACAAGGTGACCCGCAACCGCCCGCGCTGGGTGGCAGTGGTCGGCGTGACCGCGTACCGAATCGGTTTCGGCAGGCCGAAGGCCACCTTCGGGCCGCAGCCGGAGCCACTGGCCGGGGCACGGCTGTGGGTGCTGCCGAATCCCAGTGGCCTCAACGCACACTTCACGCCTGTCACGCTGGGTGCCGCGTTCGCCGAACTGCGGGTGGCCACTGGCCTGCCCGACCGCCGCCAGGCGTGAGCGTTCTGCTCACCGGCAGGTGCGCGGACCCTCGGGTCAGTTGGCGGCGGCGGGCGGCATCGCTTCGTCGGCGACGTACGTGCCCAGCGGCATGACGATCGGCTCGGGGCCTGTCGCGTCGACGAACGGTCGGGGCGAGTCGGCGACGGCGAACTGGGTCCGGTACAGCTCGGCGTAGAGCCCACCGACCGCTACCAGCTCGTCGTGGCGACCCCGCTCGACGATCCGCCCACCGTCGAGGACCAGGATCTGGTCGGCGTCACGGACGGTGGAGAGCCGGTGTGCGATAACCAGCGCCGTACGCCCGGCAAGCGCCACAGCAAGTGCCCGCTGAACGGCCGCCTCGCTCTCGGAATCCAGGTGTGCGGTCGCCTCGTCGAGGATCACGATCGACGGGGCCTTGAGCAGCAGCCGGGCGATGGCGATGCGCTGCTTCTCGCCGCCGGAGAACCGGTAACCGCGCTCCCCCACAGTGGTGTCCAGGCCGTCGGGCAGTGACCGGACCAGATCGGCGACCTGGGCACCGACGAGCGCGGCCCAGATCTCGTCGTCGGTGGCGTCCGGCTTGGCGTAGCGCAGGTTTTCGGCGATCGTCTCGTGGAACAGGTGCGAGTCCTGGGTGACGACGCCGATCTCGTCGCGCAGCGAGGCGAGCGTGGCGTCGCGGACGTCCACCCCGCCGACCAGCACCTGACCGTCGGTCACGTCGTAGATCCGGGAGATCAGCATCGACAGCGTCGACTTGCCGGCGCCGGACGGGCCGACAAGGGCGACCATCTGCCCCGGCTCGACGCTGAACGAGACGCCCTTGAGCACCGGCTCGTTTATCGTCCGGTCGAGGGTGGAGACCTCCTCCAGGGAGGCGAGGGAGATCTCGGCGGCGCTCGGGTAGCGGAACCGCACGTCGCGGAAGTCGACACGGCCGCTGCCACGGGGCACCGGCACCGCGTCGGGCTTCTCCACGATGCCGGGCTTGAGGTCGAGCACCTCGAAGACACGGTCGAAGGAGACAAGCGCGCTCATCACGTCCACCCGGACGTTGGAGAGCGCGGTGAGCGGCCCGTACAGGCGGGTCAGCAGCAGCGCGAGGGTCACCACGGTGCCCGCGCTGACACCACCGGTCACGGCGAGCCAGCCGCCGAGGCCGTAGGTGAGCGCCTGCGCCAGCGAGGCGACAAGCAGCATCGCGACGAAGAACGTCCGCGAGTACATGGCGGACTGGATGCCGATGTCGCGCACCCGCTCGGCCCGCCCGGCGAACCGGCGGGCTTCGATGTCGGGCTGCCCGAAGAGCTTCACCAGCAGCGCGCCGGCCACGCCGAACCGCTCGGTCATCGTGGCGTTCATCTTGGCGTCGAGGTTGTACGCCTCGCGCGTGATGTCGGCAAGCCGCCGGCCGACCCGGCGGGCCGGAATGATGAAGATCGGCAGGAGCACCAGCGACAGGGCGGTGATCTGCCAGGAGAGGGTGAACATCACCGCGGCGGTGAGGACCAGCTGGATGACGTTGCTGACCACGCCGGACAGGGTGGAGGTGAACGCCCGCTGGGCGCCGAGAACGTCGTTGTTGAGCCGACTGACCAGGGCGCCGGTCTGGGTGCGGGTGAAGAACTGCAACGGCATCCGCTGCACGTGGTCGTAGACCCGGGTGCGCAGGTCGAGGATGATGCCCTCGCCGATGCGGGCGGAATACCACCGCTGGGCCAGGGAGAGCAGCGCGTCGGCAACCGCGAGCGCGGCGATGAACAGCGCCAGCCGGATCACCAGCCGGCCGGCCTCGGTGCCACCCCTGTTGATCGCGTTGATGACGTCACCGGCGAGCACCGGGGTGGCCACGCCGATGATGGCGGCCAGGACCACTGTGACCAGGAAGACGATGATGTCGCGCCGGTAGGGCTGGGCGAACGCCACGATGCGCCGGGCCACCCCGCTCTTGAGCCGGTGGGTGGAGACCTCGTCGCGGTTGCGCAGCGACCGGAGCATGCTCCACCCGGCCATGCCACCGCCGGACATGTGGTTGGACACGCTCACCTCCGGGTCATCGGGCGCACCGCACCGTCAGGCCAATTCTCCCGACGAGTGTGACAACCTCAGTCGTAACCCGGATCTTCCCGGACGGTCCTTACTATTCGCCGCGGCCGGCGAGGTCCCGCAGGCGGCGGGTCTGCGCCTCCCGCTCGGCGCGCTGCTGATCAGCGTGCGACCGCCCGGCGGCGCCGGCAATCAGCGCCTTGATCTCCACCACCGCGTCGCGGGCGCCGGCGAGCAGGCCCGCCGTGAGGTCACGGACCGCACCGTCAAGATCACCCGGGGGTACGACGAGTGTGGCCAGCCCGATCCGGTCCGCCTCGGTGGCGTCCAACCGTCTGCCGGTCGCGCAGATCTCCAGTGCCCGGGAGTAGCCGACCAGCTCGACGAGACGCTTCGTACCGGCCAGGTCAGGCACCAGACCCAGGGTCACCTCGGCCATCGACAGCTTCGCGTCGGCGGCCAGGACGCGCAGGTCACAGGCGAGCGCCAGCTGGAAACCGGCGCCGATCGCGTGGCCCTGCACGGCCGCGACGGAGATGATGTCCGGTCGGTGCAGCCAGGTGAAACCGGCCTGAAGCTCGGCGATCTGGGCCGCGCACTCCTGCTCGGACAGCGTGGCCAGCTCGGCGAACGAGCCAGGGCCGGACGCGCCGGCCACAGCGAGGTCGAGGCCGGCGGAGAACGCACGCCCCTCGCCACGGACCACCACGACCCGCACATCGCCGGGCAGGTCGCGGGAGAAGTCGCTCATCGCTCGCCACATCGCGGGCGTCTGGGCATTGAGCACGTCGGGCCGGCACAACGTCACCGTGGCGACCGGCCCGTCGCAGGCCAGCCGAACCCCGGTCGCCTCGGCGGTCACCGGGCAACCCGGGGCGCGGCGTTGGTGAACGACGCGGAGTGGCGGGTCACGCCTTCTTGCGGCGCCGGGCGCCGCCGCGCTGGCGCAGCTGCACCCCGGACTCAGTGAGCACTCGGTGGATGAACCCGTAGGAGCGGCCGGTCGAGGCCGCCAGCGCGCGGATGCTTTCCCCCGAGGTGTACCGCTTTACCAGGTCCTTGGCGAGCGTCTGACGCTCGGCTCCGACGATCCGGCGACCCTTCTCAGTGCTGGTGGCTGTGCCAGTGGCTGCCATGCTGTGTCCTCACGTCCCAGACTGTGCGGTTCGGATACGGTCCCACCTATTAGACCGCCTTGAACGATCATGCGCCAGATATCAACTCTTCGCCAACCGACACGCTATGCAATGTCAGCTTCCCGATAGAGTGATCCTCACAATCGGCTCCCCCGCGCCGGTCGGGTACGGCGACATCGGGCCGCACCCCGTAGCCTTCGGCCGTGATCGACCTGGTGGGCACCGCGGCCGGCGCGGCAGTCGTCTTCGCCGCCACCAACATCGACGACATCGTCATCCTGACGATCTTCTTTGTCGCGGCCCGCACCACCGGACGACCTCACACCTGGCAGATCGTCGCCGGCCAATACCTCGGCATCAGCGCGCTTGCGCTGGCAAGCGTGGTGGTCGCCGCCGGGCTGCTGGTGGTGCCGGACCCGTGGACCGGGCTCCTCGGCCTGCTCCCGATCGCCCTCGGCGTCCGCGCGCTGCGTGGCTCCGACGACGACGCTCCGACCACTGTCGTCACCGGGACGCTCGGTGTCGCAGGGGTGACGATCGCCAACGGCGCTGACAACGTGGCCGTCTACGTACCGGTGTTCCGGGCCCTGGGCCCCGCCGACAGCGTGGTGTTCCTGCTGGTCTTCGCGCTGCTCATCGCGGCGTGGTGCGCCGTCGCGGCGTGGCTGGGCGGGCACCGGAGGGTGGTCGGCCTGGTCGAGCGCGCCGGCCACTGGCTGGTGCCGGCGATCTTCGTCGCCATCGGGGTGGTGATCCTGGTCAGCTCCGGAGTGCTCGGCGCACTCGTCGACCTGCTCGGCTGAGCCGCCGGAGACGACCGCCCACGCCTCAACCGCGCAGGCTGGGCGCGGTCAGTCAACCTCCGGCTCGACGCGCGGTCAGGCCAGCTCGACCAGTTCGAGGAGGTCGTCGCTCCAGGCGTCCTCGTCGCCGTCGGGCAGCAGGATGGCCCGGTCCGGCTTGAGCGCCAGCACAGCGCCCGGGTCGTGCGTGACAAGCACTATCGCGCCCGGGTAGTTGGCGATCGCGTCGAGCACCTGCTCCCGGCTGACCGGGTCGAGGTTGTTCGTCGGCTCGTCGAGCAGCAGAACGTTGGCGCCGGAGCAGACGAGGGTGGACAGGGCCAGCCGGGTCTTCTCGCCGCCGGAGAGCACCCCGGCCGGCTTGTTCACGTCGTCGCCGGAGAACAGGAACGCGCCGAGGATCTTGCGCAGGTCGGTGTCGGACTGCTCGACGGCGGCGGCGCGCATGTTCTCCAGCACCGTCCGCTCCACGTCCAGCGTCTCGTGCTCCTGCGCGTAGTAGCCCAGCCGCAGCCCGTGCCCGGCGTGCACCTCGCCGGTGTCCGGGGTGAGCAGCCCGCCGAGCATCCGCAGCAGCGTCGTCTTGCCGGCGCCGTTGAGGCCCAGGATGGCCACCCGGGATCCTCTGTCGACAGCCACGTTGACGTCGGTGAAGATCTCCAGCGAGCCGTACGACTTGGACAGGCCGGTAGCGGTGAGCGGCGTCTTGCCGCACGGCGCCGGGCTGGGGAAGCGCACCTTGGCCACCCGGTCGGCGACCCGCACCTCCTCCAGGCCGGAGATCAGCTTCTCGGCGCGGCGGGCCATGTTCTGCGCGGCGACGGTCTTGGTGGCCTTGGCCCGCATCTTGTCAGCCTGCGCCATCAGCGCGCCGGCCTTCTTCTCGGCGTTGGCCCGCTCCCGGCGGCGGCGACGCTCGTCGGTCTCCCGAGCCTCCAGGTACGCCTTCCAGCCCAGGTTGTACACGTCGATGACGGAGCGGGTGGCGTCGAGGAACCAGACCTTGTTGACCACCGACTCCAGCAGCGCGCCGTCGTGGGAGATCACGATCAGGCCGCCCTTGTGGTTGGCGAGGAAGCCGCGCAGCCAGGTGATCGAGTCGGCGTCGAGGTGGTTCGTCGGCTCGTCGAGCAGCAGGATGCCGCCGCCGTTCTCGCCAGCGTCGCGGAACAGGATCCGGGCCAGCTCGATGCGGCGGCGCTGACCGCCGGACAGCGTGCCGATGGTCTGCGCGAGCGCGCGGTCCGGCAGGCCCAGGTTGGCGCAGATCCGGGCGGCCTCGGCTTCGGCGGCGTAACCGCCGAGGGCGGCGAACTGGTCCTCCAGCGCGCCGTAGCGACGGACCAGCTTCTCGTTGGCGTCCTCGGCCAGCTGGGCCTCGATCTCCTGCATCTGGGCCATGAGCACGTCGAGGCCGCGGGCGGAAAGCACCCGGTCCCGGCCGGTCACGTCCAGGTCGCCGGTACGCGGGTCCTGCGGCAGATAGCCGATGGCGCTGCGCTGGTCGATCTGACCGCCGTACGGCTGGCCCTCACCGGCGAGCACCTTCAACGTGGTGGTCTTGCCGGCGCCGTTGCGGCCGACCAGGCCGATCCGGTCACCGGGCTGCACGCGCAGCGTGGTGTCGGACAGCAGGATCCGGGAACCGGCGCGCAGTTCCAGGCCGGTGGCAGTGATCATCTGTTTGGGGCTCGCTCTCGGGGTCCGGAAGGCTGACTCGGGGCACGCGAAACGGCCGGCGGGCTCAAGGGCCCGACGGCGCGGGGCGGTTCAGCCTTCGCAGCGCAGCACCCGACAAGTGTACCGGGCGCGGCTGGACGCCCCGCCGGATTACCAATCAAGATCATCGGGTACCGGAACCGCTGTCCGGACCCCCTTCCGGACAGCCATGACAGAACGACATCAAAACGACACTCACGGCATACGGCGATCGGGGTCAGCATGGAACTCAACGAGCGGGCCGAACTCGACACGTCCCAGGTCAACGACCGGGGACGCGGCGGCGGAGGCGGCGGTGGCTTCGGCATTCCCCTGCCCGGCGGCGGTGGACGCGGCGGGCTGATCGGCATCGTGGTGACCGTCCTGATCGCGCTCCTCGGTGGCGGGTTCGGCCTGAACGCCATGACCAACGGCGACGAGGGCGGCGGGCAGGCCGGCGGCACCGACCTGGAGCAGCTGTGCTCGCGTGACAACCCCCAGCGCTTCGACGACGTACGGTGCCGCAACGTGCTCTACGTCAACAGCATCCAGGGCTACTGGCAGAAGGCGTACCCCGAATTGGGCAACGGCAAGTACGAGCCGACCGACACCAACTTCTTCCAGGCGGCGGTGAACACCGGCTGCGGGCAGGCCGACTCGGGCGTCGGCCCGTTCTACTGCCCCGCCGACCGGCAGGTGTACATCGACCTGAGCTTCTACGACGAGCTGGCCTCCCGGTTCGGCGCCAAGGGCGAGTTCGCCCAGCCGTACGTGCTCGCCCACGAGTACGGCCACCACGTCCAGAATCTGCTCGGCACCAACGAGAAGGCCGGCCGGGGCGACCAGAGCGGTCCCCGCTCCGCCTCCGTACGCCTTGAGTTGCAGGCCGACTGCTACGCCGGCGCCTGGGCCAAGTACGCCACCGAGAGCAAGGACAAGACCGGCCAGGAGCCGCTGTTCAAGTCCATCACCCAGGCCGACATCAGCGAGGCGATGCAGGCCGCCGAGGCGATCGGCGACGACAGCATCCAGGAGCGCTCCGGCGGCCGGGTCAACCCCGACCAGTTCACCCACGGCACCTCCGAGCAGCGCCAGCGCTGGTTCCAGCAGGGCTACGACCGCGGCGACCCCAAGGTCTGCGACACCTTCGGCACCGACCAGCTCTGACGGGTCGACGACGCCGACGTGGGCGTCCCGACGGCCGGCACCGGCCGTCGGGGCGCCCTTTCGCATGACCGGCGTGGCGTCGTGGCTGCCCGGTCAGGCGGGCGGGGCGGGATCCCGGACCAGGACGTGGACCGCCCGGGCGGCGGCCACCGAGGCGACAAGCACAGCGTGGCGGGGCTCGGGAACGTCGAGCAGCCGCCCGGCCCGCAGCGCGGCGAGCGGAGCCAGGCGCCGGTCGGCGAGGATGCCGTCCACAGTGCGCCGGTCGCCTCCGGTCACCACGGCGTCGAGCGTGCCGGCCTCCGGCAGCAGCAGCCGCACCGCGAGTTCGACAGCCTCACCGAGGGCGGCCTTCGCCTGGTTGTCGCGCCGGCGGGCGAAGCGGTGCTGGGACCAGCCGCCGGCGGCGGTACGACCCTGCACGTAGCTGCTGTCCACCTTGGAGACCACCAGGGCCTCGCCCACCGCCACGCCCACCGCGACAGCGCTCTTGCGCGCCAGCAGCAGCCCGATCCGGCGGGGTGCGGTGACGGCGGCGAGGAACCCGGGCAGGTCGTCGCCGGGGTCCGCGCCCGGCGGGGCGTGCAGCTCGGCGGTGGCACCGTCGGGGGCGGCGAGCAGCAGCCCGTACCCCTGGATGGTCGTGGTGGGCGGGCCGTGCCGGTCGGTGAAGCCCTGGACCCAGCGCCCGACGCGGGCCGGGTCGACCTCGACCCAGCGGCCCCCTCCGGCTGCGGGTCGGCTGCTCATGGGCCCGAACCTACGGCACCGCGGTGCCGGCGGCCCGCCCGGCCACCCGCATCGCCCGACCAGACGCCGTGGTGTTCGCGCGGAGGCGGAACATCGGCCTGATCCCTCAACATCAAGACATCGACTGCCCGCAGTACCCTCGCCGCTGACGGATGGCGGTACCGGCCCGCTGCCGACAGCGGTCGCCGCCGCGCCCATCGACGAGGAGACGCGCGTGGAGCCGACGAAGGAGCAGACGGAGGATCCGGCCGACACCCAGGCCGCCGCCCCGGCCGGCGGCGCGGCGGCGGCAGGCGTCCGGCGCCTGCGGGTACGGGACCTGGTCTGGTTCCCGCTGGGACTGGCCCTGCTCTTCCTCGGTGTGCTGCTCCCCCTCCGAGAGGCGTACGTCGTCGGCTGCGTGATGGCGCCGGCAGGTGTCGCGACGGTGGTCTTCAGGATCTGCGCAGGGATGCTCACCACCCGGCCGCGCCCGGTGCTCGTCGTCACTGTGGCTCTCGCGACGGTGGTGGCCGGGGCGCTCATCACCGCGCCGCGAGTGGCCATGGCCCGGCTGGACGCCCCTTTCCTGTGGCGGATGCCGGGACCCGTTCTCGAAGTCGAGGTCCTGCCACAGGTGCTGCTCACGAGCGACGACCGAAGCCTGTGGGGGCACGACCCGGAGACGGGCGCGGAGATCTTCACGATCAAGAGGAGCAACGGCCGGGTCTACGTCGGCCCGGACGGTGGCATCTTCGTGCAGAACAGGGAGCAGAGCAGGTACTTCGACGCCAAGGGCTCGCTGCTGTGGGAGCAGGCGCTACCTTCTCGCACATCCACCAGAACCAGGGTCCTTGTCCAGGAGGTGGTCGCCATGGGCACCGGCATCGTCGTGCTGCGCGACTGCCTCATCCCCGGCCCCGGATGCGTCTACACCGGGTACGGGACCACCGGGGGCGTGGCGTGGACGTTGTCGGGCCACGACGGCAAGCCCGTGATCGGCGCCATGTCCCACCGGAAATCAATCACCACCGACGGCATCACCGTCGCCCCCACAGTCGTCACGATGACCGCCCAGGAGAAAGTCCGGGGATCGCGTGTGCCCGGGTCGACAGTCGTACGCGGGGCCGACGGGCAGGTGATCGGCACCATGCACGGCGACGCGAAAGCCGTCATAGGCGACACTGTGGTGCTGGACGTCGGCGACTGCCAGTTCGCCGCCGCCCGGGGAGGTCAGATCCTCTGGACCACCCGGGGCATGCCCTGCGAGGAACGCACGGGCGACCGCACCCACCCGCCGCGCTACTACAAGAGCCGTCTCTACCTGCCGACGTTCACCGACGGCGAGATGACCGGCACCGCCACCGTCAACCTCGACGACGGGCAGTGGCGGATGACGGGCCCGCTCCTGACGGGCAGCTCGGACTACTCGCTGCCCGCGGCCACGGCAGGCGTGGCCGGCGACGACGTCTGGGTCGAGCGGCACGGTTCGCGGCTCACCGCCGTGGACGCCGCCACCGGCAGGGAACTCTGGACCCACGACGCACCGGGCAACCTTCCACCCGGCGTCGGAAACGGAACCGTCGTGGTGACCTCCCTACTGGACGGCAGGCTCACCGAACTCGCCGGGCATCCCCTGATCGGGGACAAGAGGACGGCCTACCTCGTCACAGTCCTCGACGCCCGCACCGGGCAGACGACCGCCCGCCTGGTCATGACAGCCCGGGTGTCGCCCCCCGAGGGCGTCGGCGTAGCGCCAGGGCGAGCCTTCATCCAGGGCTGGCCGCTGAGCGACGAGGACGACGAGTACGACGCCGGCGTCGTGGGCCGGCGAGGCGCGGCGCGATAGGGCGACTGCCGGGTGACGGGGCGGCCCGGACCGGTCAGCCGGGCAGCATGGCGGCCACCGCAAGCGCGGCGATGAGCGCGCTGGAGACCAGGCCGGTGAGCAGCCGCCCGCGCGGTCCGGTCAGTGCCCGCCCGACCATCGTGCCGCCGCCCGCGACGAGCAGTTGCCAGCTCGCCGACGCCAGGAACACACCGGCCACGAAGAGCGTTGCCGCGCCCGGGCCCGCAGCGGCGGTGTCCCGACGACCGAGCACCAACGCGGTGAAGTAGAGCACCGTCATCGGGTTCAGCAGGGTCAACCCGAGCAGTGCCGCGTAAGCCCGCCCGGGCGTGCTCAGACCCCGTCCGACGGGTGCCGTCGGCGTATGCCGCGACCGGTGGGCGGACCAGGTCCGCCACAGACCGTGCGTGGCCAGACCGAGCAGGACAACGGCGGCGACCACCCGTAGCGGCCCGGCGACCGGCGCGATGATCCCGGCCAGGCTCGCACCTCCGAGCGCGGCGGCCGCCGCGTAGAGCCCGTCGGCCGTCGCCACCGCGAGCGCCGCGGCCGCGCCGACCCGAAACGAGGTACGCGCGCTCAGGCCCATGATCAGGATCGCGATCGCGCCGACGGGGATGGCGACGCCGTAGCCGGCCACCAGACCGGCCAGGAGCGCCCCGCTCACGGGCGTCGGTGTCGGGTCGAGGCCCGTCCCCGGACCGGCCGCTGTCGACGTACGGCGGTGGCCGCACGGACAGGGACCTGCATCGGGTACGCCTCAATCACACGCGCATCCTGCGCGCCGAATCCACGCCCGCGCCACCGGATTTCCCGCGCCTTCCACCTTGGCGGCGACCAAGATTCGCGCAACCTCGGGGATGTTGCTGCCTCCGAGGTGCCGGAGACAGCACTATCGCTGATGTTGCGCGGATCTTCGACCTGGTGTGGGCGGAACGCGTCGAGGGCGGTGGCCCCCCGGGGCACGCGCGCCACCGGCCGAGCCGCCCCGCGGCGTCACCCGCCGTGGAGCCGACGGCAC
>NZ_JBNCNZ010000028.1:0-19451 GCF_049847245.1 Micromonospora sp. DT68 | reverse complement strand
CGCACACACCACTAGCGTTGTTTTGGCGTGTTTTTTCCCCCGGGTGGGGGCGCACCGCGTCGCGCGCGCCGCCCCAGGGGGCATCGCGCTCGACGGGCAGAGCCGACCGGAGTCGACTCAGACGTTGAAGCCGAGGGAACGGAGCTGGTCCCGGCCCTCGTCGGTGATCTTGTCGGGGCCCCACGGCGGGAGCCACACCCAGTTGATCCGGATGTCGTTGACCAGGCCGCCGCCGGGGCCGGTGGTCAGCGCCTGCCGAGCCTGGTCCTCGATCACATCGGTAAGCGGGCAGGCCGCCGAGGTGAGCGTCATGTCCAGGGTGGCGATGTTCTCGTCGTCGACGTGCACGCCGTACACCAGACCGAGGTCGACCACGTTGATGCCCAGCTCCGGGTCGACGACGTCCTTCATCGCCTCCTCGATGTCGGCGATCATGGCCTTGCTGACGCCGGCCGTCGGGGCGGCGGCGTCGCCGGCACCCGAGGTGGCGGCACCGTCGGTCGTCGCGGCACCGTCGGTCGTAACCGCGTCGGTCTGCGGCGCCGCGGTGGCGTCACCAGCCTCCGGCGTCGCCGCGGTAGCGGTGTTCTCGCTCATGCCGTCCCTCCGCTTCGCTGCGTGATGCCATCCGGCACCACCGCTTTGCACCTGTGATTCCCGCGCTGCCGGTCGCTCACGCCTTCACCTCCGGGCTCGCGCCCACACCGGCGCGTGCCGCGGCGTCCTTGAACGCCATCCACGGCAGCAGCGCGCACTTGACCCGGGCGGGATAGCGGGCGACACCCGCGAAAGCCACCCCGTCACCGAGTACGTCCTCGTCCGGCGTGACCTGACCACGACCGGACATCAACTCGACGAACGCCTCGTGCACCTCGAAAGCTTCCCCGGCGTCCCGGCCGCGCAGCAACTCGTGCAGCACGCTCGCCGAGGCCTGGCTGATCGAGCAACCCATCCCGTCGTACGAGATGTCGTGCAGCACGGTGCCGTCGGTGGCCACCCGGACGGTGACCTCGTCGCCGCAGGTCGGGTTGACGTGGTGCGCCTCCGCGACCCGGTCACCCGCGTCGTCGGCGTCGCGCAGGCCACGCCCGTGCGGATGCTTGTAATGATCCAGGATGATCTCCTGGTAGAGCTGGTCGAGCTGCACCATCAGTCGAACACCTTCCGCACCTGCTCCAGACCGGCCACCAGAGCGTCGATCTCCTCGGTGGTGGTGTAGAGGTAGAACGAGGCCCGGGTCATCGCCGGGACACCGAACCGGCTGCACACCGGCTTGGCACAGTGGTGGCCCACCCGCACCTGCACGCCGAGCGAGTCGAGCACCTGACCCACGTCGTGCGGGTGCACGTCACCGAGCGCGAACGAGATGGTGCCGCCCCGGCCGACAGGCACTGTCGGGCCGAAGATCCGCAGGTCACGCACCGAGCCGAGAGCGTCCAGCGCGTACGCCGTCAGCTCCTTCTCGTGCCACTGGATGGCCTGCATGCCGATCCCGGTCAGGTAGTCCACCGCCGCGCCGAGCGTCACCGCCTCGGCGATCGGCGGGGTGCCCGCCTCGAACCGGGCCGGCGGCGCGGCGAACGTCGACCGCGCCATGGTGACCGTCTCGATCATCGAGCCGCCGCCGAACACCGGCGGCATGGCCGCGAGCAGCTCACCCCGGCCCCAGAGCACGCCGATGCCGGTGGGGCCGCACATCTTGTGCCCGGTGAACACGATGTAGTCGGCGTCCAGGTCGACCACGTCGATGGGCAGGTGCGGCACCGACTGCGAGCAGTCCAGCAGCAGCAGGGCGCCCACCTCACGGACCCGCGCGGTGATCCGGGACGTGGCGTTGACAGTGCCCAGGATGTTCGACATGTGCACCAGCGAGACGATCTTCGTCCGTTCGGTGACCAGGTCGTCAAGGCCCGACTCGTCGATCCGGCCCTGGTCGGTGACCGGGAACCAGCGCAGGGTCGCGCCGGTCCGCTCGCAGAGCAGCTGCCACGGGACGATGTTCGAGTGGTGCTCCATCTCGGAGATCACCACCTCGTCGCCGGGGCCGAGCCGGAACCGGGGGTCACCGTCGGGGCGCAGCGAGGCGTTGGAAAAGGCGTACGCCACGATGTTGATCGCCTCGGTGGAGTTCTTGGTGAACACCACCTCGTCCGGGCTCGGCGCGTTGATGAACGCGGCGATCTTGGCCCGTGCGCCCTCGTACGCCTCGGTGGCCTCGGTGCCCAGGGTGTGCACCGAGCGCGACACGTTGGCGTTGTGCCGCGCGTAGTGCTCGGCGAGCACGTCGAGCACCTGCCGGGGCTTGTGCGAGGTGTTGGCGCTGTCGAGGTAGACCAGCGGGTGGCCGTTGATCTCCCGTTCCAGGATCGGGAAGTCGGCGCGTACCCGGGCCACGTCGAAACGCGGCTCGTCGTCGTACTGCGGCATCCCCTGGGGGATCGCGATGCTGGTCATCTCGGCAGCGCCTCTCTCGGTCAGGCCCGGGCCGTGCCAGCTCCGGCGGCGTACCGCTCGTAGCCCTCGGCTTCGAGCTTGTCGGCCAACTCCGGGCCGCCCTGCTCGACGATCCGGCCGGCCACGAAGACGTGCACGAAGTCCGGCTTGATGTAGCGCAGGATCCGCGTGTAGTGGGTGATCAGCAGCACGCCGGTGTCGCCGGTGTCGCGGACCCGGTTGACGCCCTCGCTGACCACGCGCAGCGCGTCCACGTCGAGGCCCGAGTCGGTCTCGTCGAGAATCGCGATCTTCGGCTTGAGCAGCTCCAACTGGACGATCTCGTGCCGCTTCTTCTCACCACCGGAGAAGCCCTCGTTGACGTTGCGCTGGGCGAACGCCGGGTCCATCTGGAGGCGCTCCATGGCGCCGCGCAGCTCGCCGCCCCAGGTGCGCAGCTTCGGCGCCTCGCCGTCGATGGCGGTCTTGGCGGTACGCAGGAAGTTGGCCACCGAGACGCCGGGCACCTCGACCGGGTACTGCATGGCCAGGAAGAGGCCGGCGCGCGCCCGCTCGTCGACGGTCATGGCCAGCACGTCCTCGCCGTCGAGCGTGACGGTGCCGCCGGTGATCTCGTACTTGGGGTGACCGGCGATCGAGTACGCCAGGGTGGACTTGCCGGAGCCGTTCGGCCCCATGATCGCGTGGGTCTCACCGGACTTCACGGTCAGGTCGACACCGGCCAGGATCGGCTTGAGCTCACCCTCGGGCAGCTTGACCGACACCTTCAGGTCGCGGATCTCCAGGGTGCTCATTATCGGGTCACTCCATTACTCGGCGTCAGGCTGAGGTAGATGTCGCCGTCGCGGACTTCGACGGGGTAGACGGGTACGGGTTCGGTGGCCGGCAGGCCGGTGGGCTCGCCGGTGCGCAGGTCGAAGCGGGAGCCGTGCAGCCAGCACTCCAGCGTGCAGCCGTCGACCTCACCCTCGGACAGGGCGACAGCGGCGTGCGAGCACTCGTCGTACGCGGCGTAGAACTCGCCGTCCTCGCCGTGCACAAGCGCGATCGGGGTGCCGTCGACGTCCGCGCTGATCGCGGTGCCCTTCGGCACGTCCTCGGTGGAGCAGATCCGGATCATCAGGCGCCGGCCTTGGTGAGCCGGGCCTCGATGGCGTCGCCGAGGCGCTCACGCAGCGACTCCACCGGAATCTTGTTGATCAGCTCGGCGAAGAAGCCGCGGACCACCAGGCGGCGGGCCTCGCCCTCCGGGATGCCCCGGGCCATCAGGTAGAACAGCTGCTCGTCGTCGAAGCGGCCTGTCGCGCTGGCGTGACCGGCGCCGGCGATCTCGCCGGTCTCGATCTCCAGATTGGGTACGGAGTCGGCCCGCGCGCCGTCGGTGAGCAGCAGGTTCCGGTTGATCTCGTACGTGTCGGTGCCTGTCGCCTCGGCCTGGATCAGCACGTCGCCCACCCAGACGGTGCGCGCGTCCTCGCCCTGCAGGGCGCCCCGGTAGCCGACGTAGCTGCGGCAGTCCGGCACGTTGTGGTCGACCAACTGCCGGTGCTCGAGGTGCTGGCCGGAGTCGGCGAAGTAGACGCCGTACAGCTCCGCCTCGCCACCGCGACCGGTGTATTCCACGCTTGTGAACTGCCGGACGAGGTTGCCGCCGAGGGTGACCTGGACGTGCACCACCCGGGCGTCCCGACCAAGCTTGATCTTGAGGTGCTGCGCCTGCACCGCGTCCTCGGCCCAGTCCGCGACGGTGACAAGGGTCAGCTTCGCCCCGTCGGCGACCGTCACCTCGACGTTGTCGGCGAGCGTGACCGAGCCCTCCTGGGAGAACACGACTGTGGCCTCCGCGAACCGGCCCACCTGCACCTGCGTGCGGGCCAGGGACAGCTCCTCGGGGTACGCGCCAAGCAGCCGCACGACCACCGGCTCGGCCACGACTGCTTCGGCCGCCACCTCGACCAGCGCGACCCGCGCCGCCCCGCCGTGGGCCAGCGCGCTGACCCGGTCGACAGGCACCAGCACCGACGCGACGCTGGCGTCGGACGGCTCGACGAGCCGCACCGACACCCCGGCCGGCAGGTCCGGGTGCTCCACAGTGACGCCCCGACCGGTGGCGGCCGAGGTGTCAGCCGTGGCCAGGCCGCGGAGGCGCTTGAGCGGGGTGAAACGCCACTCCTCCTCCAGGCCGGTGAGGGCCGGGAAGTCGGCGACGTCGTACGAGCGCAGCGCCTGCGACTTGGTGCTGGGCGGTGGCGCGGAAGCCTGGGTAGTCATGTCTTCCTTGGTCTGTTCTGCGATTGAGCGGAGGGTCGGTCGGGGTTGGTCGCGGCCCGGCCCGCCGGGCAGGGCTCGGACAGGGGCCGCGTTTCGCCCGACGGGTCAGGCGGGATCTGCCGGCTGGGTCAGCCGACCGCGCCCTCCATCTGGAGTTCGATCAGGCGGTTGAGCTCCAGGGCGTACTCCATCGGGAGCTCCTTGGCGATCGGCTCGATGAAGCCACGCACGATCATGGCCATCGCCTCGTCCTCGCTCAGACCCCGGCTCATCAGGTAGAAGAGCTGATCGTCGCTGATCTTGGAGACGGTCGCCTCGTGCCCCATCGCCACGTCGTCCTCGCGGATGTCGACGTACGGGTAGGTGTCCGAGCGGGAGATCGTGTCGACCAGCAGCGCGTCGCACTTGACAGTGCTGCGGCTGTGGTGCGAACCCTCAAGCACCTGCACCAGACCCCGGTACGAGGTGCGGCCGCCGCCCCGGGCGATCGACTTGGAGATGATCGTCGAGGACGTGTGCGGCGCGGCGTGCACCATCTTGGCGCCCGCGTCCTGGTGCTGGCCCTCGCCGGCCATCGCCACCGAGAGCACCTCGCCCTTGGCGTGCTCGCCGGTCATGTAGACCGCCGGGTACTTCATCGTCACCTTGGAGCCGATGTTGCCGTCGACCCACTCCATGGTCGCGCCCTCGTGGCAGACGGCGCGCTTGGTGACCAGGTTGTAGACGTTGTTCGACCAGTTCTGGATGGTCGTGTAGCGGCAGCGTGCGTTCTTCTTGACGATGATCTCCACGACGGCGCTGTGCAGCGAGTCGGAGGAGTAGAGCGGCGCGGTGCAGCCCTCGACGTAGTGCACGTACGCACCCTCGTCGACGATGATCAGCGTCCGCTCGAACTGGCCCATGTTCTCCGTGTTGATCCGGAAGTAGGCCTGCAGCGGGATCTCCACGTGCACACCCTTCGGCACGTAGATGAACGAGCCACCGGACCACACGGAAGTGTTCAGCGCGGCGAACTTGTTGTCGCCGACCGGGATCACCGTGCCGAAGTACTCCTTGAAGACGTCCTCGTGCTCGCGCAGCGCCGTGTCGGTGTCCAGGAAGAGGACACCCTGCTCCTCAAGGTCCTCACGGATCTTGTGGTAGACGACCTCGGACTCGTACTGCGCCGCGACGCCGGCGACCAGCCGCTGCTTCTCCGCCTCCGGGATGCCCAGCCGGTCGTAGGTGTTCTTGATGTCCTCGGGCAGGTCCTCCCAGCTGGTGGCCTGCTTCTCGGTGGACCGCACGAAGTACTTGATGTTGTCGAAGTCGATGCCGGTGAGGTCCGCGCCCCAGGCCGGCATCGGCTTGCGGCCGAACAGCCGCAGACCCTTCAGACGCAGGTCGAGCATCCAGGCCGGCTCGTTCTTCTTGGCCGAGATGTCCCGCACCACCGCCTCGTTGATGCCGCGCTGGGCGACCGCCCCGGCGGCGTCCGGGTCGGACCAGCCGTACTCGTAGCGACCCAGGGCGGCGAGCTGCTCTTCCTGGGTCAGGGGCTGGACGATCTGCTCGGTCATCTATCTGTCCTCACAGTGGTGACGGGATTACCGGATTGTGCGCGGCTCGGTTGGGTCGGGATGTGCGTGGTGCACACCCCGTCGCCGTGCGCGATGGTGGCCAGGCGCTGCACGTGGGTGCCGACCAGGCGGGAGATCACCGCGGTCTCGGCCTCGCACAGCTGGGGAAACTCGGCGGCCACATGCGCCACCGGGCAATGGTGCTGACAGAGCTGGCCACCGGAGGCGATCGTGGTCGCGTTGGCAGCGTAACCCTCGGCGGTGAGCGCTCCGGCGAGTGCCTCCGCCCGCGCGAGGGGGTCGTCGCCGGCGTCCTCCATGGCGGCGCGGCACCGCGACTCCAGGGCGGACACCTGCTCGGTGGCGAACGCCTCGACGGCGTCCGAGCCGCCGCTGCGGGCGATCCAGCGCAGCGCGGCGGTGGCCATGTTGTCGTAGTGGTGGGTGCCGCAACGACCCCGTGCCGCATCGGTGAGCAGGAACACCTTGGCCGGGCGACCCCGACCGCGGCTGCCCCGCACCGTCTGCTCCCGGGCGACGACGTCACCGTCGGCGAGCATCGCGTCCAAGTGTCGGCGGATCGCCGCCGGGCTCAGGCCCAACGCCATGCCGAGCTGTGCGGCGGTGGTGGCGCCCCGCTCCAGCAGCAGCTGGGTGACCCGGTCGCGGGTGGAGATCTCGGTCGCCGCGAGTGCGCCAGGCGTGGTCACGACGGACGCGCCGACGGACGCAGGGGCCGTCGGCTGCTGCCCCGAGAGCGCCGCCGCGTTTTTCACAACGCCAACGTTACGTAATTACCCGGAGGGCCGCAAACCCGGGTCCCGGTGATCCGAACCACCGACCCCACCGAGTCGGAAGAACCTCGATCACTACGGTGCGTAGGATTTGCGCCGTGAACCGAATCGCCCGTCCGGTCTCCGGCACCCTGCTGCGCCGCCTCGCGCTCG
This sequence comes from Micromonospora sp. DT68, assembly GCF_049847245.1. Taxonomy (NCBI): domain Bacteria; kingdom Bacillati; phylum Actinomycetota; class Actinomycetes; order Micromonosporales; family Micromonosporaceae; genus Micromonospora; species Micromonospora sp. DT68. The sequence goes on along the minus strand of NZ_JBNCNZ010000028.1, from coordinate 12,220 downwards.
CCTCGATCATCGCGAACGTCGGCATCGTCGTCACCGGCGGGGCCGTCCGTCTGACCGCCTCGGGCCTCGGCTGCCCCACCTGGCCCCGGTGCACCGAGGACTCGTACGTCACCACGCCCGAGATGGGCGTGTACGGGGTGATCGAGTTCGGCAACCGGCTGTTGACCTTCGCGGTGGGCCTGATCGCGCTGCTCACCCTGCTGGCCGTGCTGGCACACCGGCCGCGCCGACGCGGGCTCCTTCCGCTGGCCGTCGCCGTCTTCCTTGGCATCCCCGCCCAGGCCGTCATCGGTGGCATCACGGTGCTCACCAACCTCAACCCGTGGGTCGTCGGCCTGCACTTCCTCGCCTCGATGGCGGTGATCTCCGCCGCGTACGCCCTCTGGCGGCGGATCGGCGAGCCGGACGGCCCCACGGTGGCTGTGGTGCCTGCGCCGCTGCGCACCCTGGCCCGGCTCACCACAGGCGTCAGCGTCGCCGTGCTCGTCGTCGGCACCTGGGTCACCGGCAGCGGCCCGCACGCCGGGGACCACGGCGCGGCCCGCAACGGGCTGGACCCGGAGTCGATCTCCCAGGTCCACGCCGACGTCGTCTTCCTGCTGATCGGCCTGACGGTGGCGTTGATCTTCGCGTTCCGGGCGGTCGGCGCGGCAGGGGCCACCCGGGCCGCCATCGTCCTACTGGCGGTGGAGTTGTCCCAGGGCGTCATCGGCTTCGTGCAGTACTTCACCCACGTGCCGGCGCTCCTGGTGGGCGCGCACATGCTGGGCTCCTGCCTGGTGCTGCTTGCCACCCTCTCGATGCAGTGGTCGACACGTGAGCGCCGCCCCGCCGAAGCGCCGAGCCCTCGGGCCGCCGCCCCGGCCGAAGCCGTCCCCGTCACCGCCTGACGGCCGAAACGCCTTGATCGACTCGCCTTCCTTGAAAACGGGGCATCCGGGTGAGGTGGATGCCCCGGTTTCAAGGAACCCGAGTGGATCTCCCACGGATCGGCCGGTCTGACCGCTGGCTGCGGGGTCGAGCTGGGCTGTGGCCCACTGCATCCGCTGGCCCCGCCAGCACACCGAAGCCCGCCCGACGCACCGCACCGCCGGCGCCGCCTGCCACACGGCACCCGCCGGCACCGACTGGCGCACCGCCCTGGCGTAGCACCCGTCAGCACCGCCCTGGCGCGCCGCACCCGGCGCGCTTCGGCGCCAGGGGTACGGCTGACGAAAAAGCGACCCGGGGTTTCCCCCGGGTCGACTGTGGTGGTCGGTCAGTTTCAGATTTCTATTTTCAGCGGGCCATCGTGCGTCGGGCCATCGACCGCCAGAGGTCGTTGCTCGGCCGCATCTGGTCCATCAGTTCACGCTCCCAGGCGTTCTCGACGGTGACTCCCGCCTGAGCGCACGCCTCCCGAGCCGTGACGGTGTCGTCGGCGAACTGGTCGCCCCACGCACCGTCGGAGCCCACGAGGACGATTCGCGCGCCACGCTTGCCGACGTACTCGATGACCGCCTTCGCGCCGCCGTGCCCGGCGGCAAACGACCTGAGGCCCGCAACCAAGCCCTGCGGCGCCTGCTCGCTGGTGGTCTGCTCGGCCGTCAGCGTCGTATCGGAACCATCTGCCATGACGCGAAGCCTAAGCAGAGTTCCACTCGTGCGGGCGAGAACCATGAAGCTTTTGTGATGCCAATTACCTACAGGTTTAAGTAAGAGCACAGGTCAACTGCCCGCCTATATCCGGACTTTTGCTGGCGAAACGCCGTGTCAAATCAACCCTGAGGCACCACAGGTTGAGCCGATCCGACTCATAACGAAAGTTACTCTGATGTGACGTTAAACCTGGACAACTCATCCATCGCCATGATTAGTCACTGGATTCCGCCACCGCCGGGCCGGACGAGCCACCGCCGGGCCGGACGAGCCACCGCCGGGCCGTGCGGGTGCGGGAAACGTCAGATGAGGGCGTCGAGGGCGACGGCCACGAAGACGATCGTCAGGTACGTCGTCGACCAGTGGAACAGCCGCATCGGCTTGATCGCCTCGCCCCGGGTCGCCCGGCGGCAGAGCCGGTGCGCCTCGACGATGAAGATGGCGCCCACCACGAGGGTAGGCACGCCGTAGATCGCGCTGAGCCCCAGCGGCCAGACGGCCAGGGAGGTGAGCACCGTGAGCCAGGCGAAGATCAGGATCTCGGCGTTCACCCGGCGGGTGGACGCCACAACGGGCAGCATCGGGATGCCGGCCCGCGCGTAGTCGTCCTTGTACTTCATCGCGAGGGGGTAGAAGTGCGGCATCTGCCAGAAGAAGACCACAGCGAACAGCCCCCACGCGGCAGGCGCCAGGGAGCCGGTCACCGCCGCCCACCCGATCAGCACCGGAGCCGCCCCGCAGGCGCCACCCCAGAACGTGTTTGTCGGGGTCGAGCGCTTGAGCCACATCGTGTAGACGACGTCGTAGTAGACGATCGCGGCGAGGGTCAGCGCTGCGGCGAGCAGATTCGTGAACACCGCCATCAACGCGATCGAGATCGCCGCCAGCACCAGACCGAAGACCAGCGCGCTGCGCGGGGACACTGTGTGCGCCGGCAGCGGTCGCCGCTTGGTGCGGCGCATCAACTGGTCGATGTCCCGGTCGATGTAGCAGTTGAGCACGCTCGCCGCGCCGGCGGCGAGCGAGCCGCCGATCAGCACCACTGCCATCAGCCACAGCGACGGCAGGCCCCCCTCGGCGAGCATCATCGCCGGGACGGTCGTGACCAGCAGCAGCTCCACGATCCGCGGCTTGGTGAGCGACACGTACGCCGAGACGACCGCGCGCACGTCCCGCCGGGCCACCGGACGCTCGACCGAGCGCACCGGGGGTTGCCCGGCGGGGTTGCTCGCGGGGCGCTCGGTGATCATGCTCACGGATTGCCACCTTCCGGCATCGGCACGGGGATCGGTTTGGCTGGCCCGCTGCGGGCCTGCACACCGCCCCACACACTACGCGTCGTCGTTTTGGCTGCCCGGCCGACCCGACAACGGTGCGGGCCGTCACACCACAGGGGTTGAACGAATCGCGCTGCGCCACGTATTGCACAGCATGCAGAGATCCCCGGGCGGGCGTTTAGGGGCGCTCGATAGGGTCATCAGTGAGGGTTCCGCCCATCTGCCGAGGAGCACAACCATCGTGGCTGCCAACCGACCCGCGCATTCCGAACTCAACTGGTCCGACCTCGATCGCCGGGCTGTCGACACCGTCCGCGTGCTGGCCATGGATGCCGTGGAGAAATCCGGCAACGGTCACCCGGGCACCGCGATGAGCCTGGCACCTGCTGCTTACCTTCTCTTCAACCGGGTGATGCGACACAACCCGGCCGACCCGAACTGGCCGGGCCGCGACCGGTTCGTGCTCTCCGCCGGGCACTCCAGCCTGACCCTCTACATCCAGCTCTTCCTGTCCGGTTACCCGCTGAGCCTCGATGACCTGAAGTCGCTGCGGCAGTGGGGCTCGCTCACCCCGGGTCACCCCGAGCACGGCCACACGCCCGGAGTGGAGACCACCACCGGCCCGCTCGGGCAGGGCCTCGGCAACGCCGTCGGCATGGCCATGGCGGCCCGCCGCGAGCGCGGCCTGTTCGACCCGGAGGCCGAGCCCGGCACGTCGGTCTTCGACCACGACATCTGGTGCATCGTCTCCGACGGTGACATCGAGGAGGGCATCAGCCACGAGGCCAGCGCTCTGGCCGGGCACCAGCAGCTGGGCAACCTCACGGTGATCTACGACGACAACGAGATCTCGATCGAGGACGACACCCGGATCGCCAAGAGCGAGGACGTGGCCGCCCGCTACGAGGCGTACGGCTGGCACGTGCAGACCGTCGACTGGCGCAGTGGTGACGCCGACCAGGGTGAGTACCACGAGGACGCCGAGGCCCTGCACCGGGCGCTGGTGGCGGCGAAGGCCGAGACCGGGCGCCCCTCCTTCATCGCGCTGCGCACGATCATCGGCTGGCCGGCGCCCAACAAGCAGAACACCGGCAAGATCCACGGCTCGGCGCTCGGCGCCGACGAGGTGAAGGCCACCAAGGAGATCCTCGGCTTCGACGCGGAGCAGACCTTCCAGGTCGACGAGGAGGTGCTCGGCCACGCCCGGCAGGTGATGGGCCGTGGCTCCGACGCGCAGCAGGAGTGGACCACCGCGTTCGACGCCTGGAAGAAGGCCAACCCGGAGCGCGCGGCACTCTACGAGCGGATGGCCGGCCGGGTGCTGCCCGACGGCTGGGCCGACGCGCTGCCCACCTTCCCCGCCGACGCCAAGGGCGTGGCCACCCGGGCCGCGTCGGGCAAGGTGCTGGAGGCCCTCGCACCGGTGCTGCCGGAGCTCTGGGGCGGCTCGGCCGACCTGGCCGAGAGCAACAACACCACGATGAAGGGCGAGCCGTCGTTCATCCCGGCCGCGCACGCCACCAAGGACTTCCCGGGCCACGAGTACGGCCGCACGCTGCACTTCGGCATCCGTGAGCACGCAATGGGCGCGATCCTCAACGGCATCGCCCTGCACGGTGGCACCCGCCCGTACGGCGGCACGTTCCTGGTGTTCAGCGACTACATGCGGCCGTCGGTGCGGCTGGCCGCGTTGATGAAGCTGCCGGTGACGTACGTCTGGACGCACGACTCGATCGGCCTGGGCGAGGACGGCCCGACCCACCAGCCGGTGGAGCACCTGACCGCGCTGCGCGCCATCCCCGGCCTGGACGTGGTCCGCCCGGCGGACGCCAACGAGACCGCCTGGGCGTGGCGGATGGCGCTGGAGCACACCGACCGGCCGACCGCCCTGGCCCTGAGTCGCCAGCCGCTGCCGACCCTGGACCGCGACGTCCTGGGCAGCGCGGACGGCGTGGCCAAGGGTGGCTACGTGCTGGCCGAGGCGTCCAACGGCAAGCCGCAGGTGATCATCGTCGGCACCGGTTCCGAGGTGCAGCTCTGCCTGACCGCCCGGGAGCGGCTGGAGGCCGACGGCACCCCCACCCGGGTCGTGTCGATGCCCTGCCAGGAGTGGTTCTACGAGCAGGATGAGGCCTACCGGGAGTCGGTCCTCCCCCGCGGGGTAAAGGCACGGGTGAGCGTGGAGGCGGGCATCGCCATGTCCTGGCGCGGCGTCGTCGGTGACCTCGGCGAGAGCGTCAGCCTGGAGCACTACGGCGCGAGCGCCCCGCACACCGTGCTCTTCGAGCAATTCGGGTTCACCCCCGACCGGATCGTGGCGGCGGCTCACGCCTCGCTGGCCCGGGTGGGCGACATCACCGGTTTCACGACCGGCAACTGAGGGAGCGTGGACGGCATGACTGACAAATTGAGTGAACTCACCGCCGCCGGTGTGGCGGTGTGGCTCGATGATCTGTCCCGGGTACGACTCAGCTCCGGCGGGTTGGACAAGCTCCGGCGGGAGCAGCACGTCGCGGGGGTGACCACCAACCCGACGATCTTCGCGAAGGCGTTGAGCGACGCCGACGAGTACAACTGGCAGTTGCACGACCTCGCCGTCCGTGGCGTTGACGTCGAGGAATCGGTACGCATGCTCACCACGTACGACGTGCGGTGGGCGTGCGACGTGATGCGCCCGTCGTACGACGCGAGCGACGGTGTCGACGGCCGGGTCTCCATCGAGGTGGACCCCCGCCTGGCGCACGACAGCGACAAGACGGTCGCCGAGGCGAAGGCGCTGTGGTGGCTTGTCGACCGGCCCAACCTGTTCATCAAGATCCCGGCCACCGAGGCGGGGCTGCCGGCGATCACCGCCACGCTCGCCGAGGGCATCAGCGTCAACGTCACGCTGATCTTCGGCCTGGACCGCTACTCGGCGGTCATGGAGGCGTTCCTGGCCGGTCTGGAGCAGGCCAAGGCCAACGGCCACGATCTGTCCACCATCGGCTCGGTGGCGTCGTTCTTCGTCTCCCGCGTCGACTCCGAGGTCGACAAGAGATTGGATCGGATGGCCGACAAGGCCGCCGACAGCGCAGGCAAAGAGCGCGCGCTGGGACTGAAGGGGCGCGCAGCCGTCGCCAACGCCCAGCTGGCGTACGAGCGGTACAGCGAGGTGTTCTCCTCCGACCGGTGGAAGGCCCTCGCCGCCGCCGGCGCGCACCCGCAGCGGCCCCTGTGGGCGTCCACCTCGACGAAGAACCCGGACTACCGCGACGTCATCTACGTCGAGGAGCTGATCGCCCCCGGCACTGTCAACACCATGCCGGAGCCGGTCATCCACGCGTACGCCGATCATGGTGAGACCCGCGCGGACACCATCACCGGCGCCTACGACGCGGCCCGCGCCGTCTTCGCGGACCTGGAGTCGGTGGGGGTGGACATGGCCGACGTGATCGCCACCCTGGAGCGCGAGGGCGTGGAGAAGTTCGAGGCCAGCTGGCAGGAGCTGCTCGACGGCGTCCGCAAGTCGCTGGAGGCTGCGGCGAAGGGCAAGGGCGCGCCGAACAAGGCCGCCAAGGGCAACGCCAAGGCCGCAGAGAAGGCCGGTGGTAACGCATGAGCGAGCGAATCAGCAGGCTCAGTGCGAATGTGCCTCATGACGGCACGCAGCGAAGCGGAGTGGCGGCATGAGTAACCTTCTCGACGGGCCCGTGGAGGCCGCCGGTGGTCTGGCCGTGTACGGCGCGGACGCCGTTGACAAGTCAGCGCCCGCCTCGACCCGGGACGCGCTGGTAAAGGCTGGCGTCCCGGGCAGGTTGGCGGCGAAGGACGCCGGCCTGTGGGGTCCGGACGCCGAGGCCGAGGCGAAGATCCGGCTCGGCTGGGTGGACACCCACCGGCACAGCCGGGAGCTGCTGACGCAGCTGGCCGAGCTGACCGCGGAGCTGGCCGACCTGGACCACGTGGTCCTCGCCGGAATGGGTGGCTCGTCGCTGGCCCCCGAGGTGATCACCCGGACCCTGGGCCGGCCGCTTACCGTGCTGGACACCACCGACCCGGGCCAGGTCCGGGCGGCCCTCGGTGACCGGCTGGAGCGCACCGTCGTGGTGGTGGCCAGCAAGTCCGGTTCGACTGTGGAGACCGACAGCCACCGGCGTGCCTACTGGCAGGCGTTCCTGGACGCCGGGATGAGCGAGGCGGAGGCCGGTCGACACTTCGTCATCGTCACCGACCCGGGTTCCCCGCTGGCGACCACCGCCAGCGAGATGGGCGCGTTCACAGTGCTCGCCGACCCGAACGTGGGCGGCCGGTACTCCGCGCTCACCGCGTTCGGGCTGGTCCCCTCCGCGCTGGCCGGGGTCGAGGTCGCCGAACTCCTCGACCAGGCCGACGCGCTCGCGCAGTCGCTCGACGGGGACCGCGACAATCCGGCGCTGGCGCTTGGCGCCGCGCTGGGCGCCGCAGCGACGCTGGCCCGTGACAAGGTGGCCCTGGTGTCCGACGGCACCGGCATCGACGGGCTCGGCGACTGGGCCGAGCAGCTGATCGCCGAGTCGACGGGCAAGGCCGGGGTGGGCATCCTGCCGGTGGTGGTGGAGTCGCCGCAGAGCCCCGGCGCCACCGGGCCGGACGTGCTGACGGTGAGCTACGGCGGCGCGCTTGCCGCCGGTGACATGCCCGGCGGCGGCGCCAACCCGGACGTGGCCGTCAACGGCCCGCTCGGCGCGCAGTTCCTGGCCTGGGAGTACGCCACCGCCGTGGCCGGCGTGGTGCTCGGCATCGACCCGTTCAACCAGCCGAACGTCACCGAGTCCAAGGAGAACACCAACAAGATCCTGGCCTCGGGTCTGCCGGCGGAGTCGCCGTCGTTCACCGAGGGCGCGATCGAGGTGTACGCGCCGCAGGGCGCCCCGGACAACCTGGCCGGCGTGCTGCGCTGGCTGCTGGACGGGCTGGGCGAGGACGGCTACCTGGCCGTGATGGCGTACCTGGACCGCTTCGCCGACGCCGACGCGGCCCGGCTGCGGCCGCTGCTGGCCGAGGCGGCCGGCCGGCCTGTCACATTCGGTTGGGGGCCGCGGTTCCTGCACTCCACCGGCCAGTACCACAAGGGCGGCCCGCAGGTGGGCAGCTACCTACAGGTGACCGGCGCGGTCGCCGAGGACCTGGCGGTGCCCGGCAAGCCGTACACCTTCGGGGAGTTGCAGGCGGCGCAGGCCGCCGGCGACCGGAAGGCCCTCGCGGGCCGGGAGCGCCCGGTGCTGCGGCTGCACCTGACCGACCGGGCGGCCGGCGTCGCCCAACTGCTCGACGCGGCCGGTGAGCTGCGCACGTGAGGATGGACGATGTGACAGACGCGGAGCGAGAAGGCAGCGTGAATCCGCTGCGCGACCCGCAGGACCGCCGGTTGCCCCGGATCCCCGAGCCGTGCGCTCTGGTGATCTTCGGGGTGACCGGCGACCTGGCCCGCAAGAAGCTGCTTCCGGCCGTCTACGACCTGGCCAACCGAGGTCTGCTGCCACCCGGCTTCGTGGTGCTCGGCTTCGCCCGGCGCGACTGGGGTGACGGCGACTTCGAGACCCTCGCGTGCGAGGCGGCCCGCAAGCACGCCCGTACGCCGTGGCGGGACGAGGTGTGGGCACGGCTGGCCGGCAACATCAAGTTCGTGGGCGGGTCGTTCGACGACGATGCCGCCTTCGACCAGCTCGCGTCCACGCTTGACGGCCTGCGGCAGACCCACGGCATCACCGGCAACGCGGCGTTCTACTTCTCCATCCCTCCCGCCGCGTTCCCCGTCGTACTCAAGCAGCTGGCCCGCACCGGAATGGCCGACAACGACAAGTCCGGCGGCTGGCGCCGCGTGGTGGTGGAGAAGCCGTTCGGCAACGACCTGCCGTCGGCCAAGGCGCTCAACGACCTGGTCGACGACGTGTTCACCAGGCAGGACGTCTTCCGGATCGACCACTACCTGGGCAAGGAGACGGTCCAGAACATCCTCGCCCTGCGGTTCGCCAACAACCTGTTCGAGCCGCTGTGGAATTCCAAGTACGTCGACTCGGTGCAGATCACAATGGCCGAGGACGTCGGCATCGGCACCCGCGCCGGCTTCTACGACACCGTCGGCACCGCCCGCGACGTGCTGCAGAACCACCTGCTCCAGCTTCTCGCCCTGGTGGCCATGGAGGAGCCGACAAGCTTCGACGCCGACGAGATCCGGGCCGAGAAGCTGAAGGTGCTCAAGGCGATCACCCTGCCGAAGGACGTGGCCCGGGACACCGTGCGCGGCCAGTACCTGCCGGGCTGGGTGGGCGGCGAACGCGCTGTCGGCTACCTGGAAGAGCAGGACGTCCCCAGCGACTCCACCACGGAGACGTACGTGGCGGTGCGGCTGGGCATCCAGAACCGCCGGTGGGCCGAGGTGCCGTTCTACATCCGGGCCGGCAAGCGACTGCCCCGGCGCGTCACCGAGGTCGCCATCATGTTCAAGAAGGCGCCGCACCTGCCGTTCAACGACGCCGACATGGAGTCGCTGGGCAACAACCAGTTGGTGATCCGGGTGCAGCCCGACGAGGGTGTGGTGCTCAAGTTCGGCTCGAAGGTGCCGGGCACCACGATGGAGGTCCGCGACATCGCGATGGACTTCCAGTACGGCGAGGCGTTCACCGAGTCCAGCCCCGAGGCGTACGAGCGGCTGGTGCTGGACGTGCTGATCGGCGACCGCACGCTGTTCCCCGACGCGGCCGAGGTCGAGCAGAGCTGGCAGGTGATCGACCCGCTGGAGCACGCCTGGGCGGGCACGACGCCGGAGCCTTACCGCGCTGGTGAATGGGGGCCGCGGGCAGCCGACGAGATGTTGGCCCGCGAGGGCCGGGCATGGCGACGCGCGTGAGCGAGCAGACCAGGAGGCTCCAGTGATCGGGCTGTGGGACACCACCGGCAACGAGGTGGTCAAGGCGCTCGCCGCCGAACGGCGCAGCGCCGGCGGTGTGGCCAGTGGCATGGCGCTCACCCTCATCGTGGTGGTCGACGAGAAGCGGGTACGGGAGGCAGAGGCTGCGGCGACGATCGCCGCCGCAGCCCACCCGTGCCGGCTGCTGGTGGTGGTCCGCTCCGACATCGAGCGGGAACGCAACCGGCTGGACGCGGAGATCGTGGTCGGCGGCCGGCTCGGCCCGTGCGAGGCTGTCGTCACCCGGATGTACGGGCGGCTCGCCCTGCACGCCGAGTCGGTGGTGATGCCCCTGCTGGTGCCTGACGTACCTGTGGTGACCTGGTGGCACGGTCCGCCTCCGGCGGAGATCGCCACCGACTTCCTCGGCGTGGTCGCCGACCGGCGGATCACCGACAGCGCGCAGGCGGCGGATCCGATCGCCGCCCTGCGGCAGCGGGCCCACGACTACGCGCCTGGTGACACCGACCTGGCGTGGACGCGGATCACCCCGTGGCGGACCCTCGTTGCCGGCGCGTTCGACACCACCCAGGCGAAGGTCACCGAGGCGACCATTGTCGCGCCGCCGACCGACCCGACTGCGGAGCTGATGTCGGGCTGGCTGTCCAGCCGGCTCGGCATCCAGCCGGCCCGGGTGGACACCAACGAGTTCCCCCGGATGCGGGAGGTGCAGTTGACCTGCGCCAACGGCGACCGTCTGACGCTCACCCGCGAGGACAGCATGGCGGTGTTCCGGCGGACGGGCCAGGACGACCGGACGCTGCCTCTCGTCCGTCGGCCGCTCGGTGACGAACTGGCCGAGGAGCTGCGTCGGCTCGACGCCGACCAGGTGTACGCGGAGGCGCTGGGCGCCACGGTGGGGCTGCGTGGGCTGGAGCAGCGTTCTCCGCAGCGGGTGCACGTCTGGAAGGATCCGGCCACCGCCCGGCGCGCCGAGGCCGGGGTGACCGCGCACAGCGGCACGAGCGAGCGCTGAGCCGGGTCACGTCAGCGGGGCGGGGCCGGGACGTCCCCGGCGCCCGCCCCGGCACTTCCGGGGCAGCCCGCCCCGGCACGATGCGACAGCGACCGCCGTGCGCGGTCGGGAAACGAAGGCACAACCGATGAGTGAGGCGAGTGTCGCCGTCCACGCCGACGCCGACATGCTGGCGCAGGCCGTGGCGGCCCGGCTGCTGGTGAAGCTGCTCGACGCCCAGGCCGACAGGGGTGAGGCCGCTGTGGTGCTCACCGGTGGCCGGATCGCGGCGGCCGTATACCGGGCTGTCGGGCAGTTGCCGGCCCGCGACGCGGTGGACTGGTCACGGGTCGACGTGTGGTGGGGCGACGAGCGGTTCCTGCCCGCCGGCGACCCGGAGCGCAACGAGACCCAGGCCCGCGCCGCGCTGCTGGACGTGGTTCCGCTGGACCCGGCCCGGGTGCATCCCATGCCGGCGTCCGACGGCCCGGCCGGCAACGACCCGGAGGCTGCCGCCGCCGGGTACGCCGAGGAGCTGGCTCGCGCCACCCGGCCGGGGCACGCCACGCTGCCGCACTTCGACGTGTTGATGCTCGGCGTCGGGGAGGACGGTCACGTCGCATCGGTCTTTCCGGGGCATCCCGTGCATTACGAGACCCGGCCGGTCAGCGCGGTGCGGGGCAGCCCGAAGCCGCCGCCGGTGCGGACCACGCTCACCCTTTCGGCGATCAACACGGCCGAGGAGGTCTGGCTGGTGGCCGGTGGCGCGGACAAGGCACGCGCGGTGGGTATGGCGCTGGCCGGCGCCGGGCCGGTGCAGCTGCCGGCCGCCGGTGTGCACGGCGTGCACCAGACCCGCTGGCTGCTCGACCGGGCGGCAGCCGCCGACGTGCCGGCACGCCTGCGCAGCCTGCGCTAAGTGAAAGGAAGGGCCCCTTATTAGCGCCTGGGCGGGCGGTTTCAAGGGGTCGTTGCAACACGTTGGCTAGTCGGTGACGGCTAGGAGCTTAGCGAGGCGCTCGGCTGGGGTATCCCAGCCGAGCGTTTTGCGTGGGCGGCCGTTGAGTTCGGCGGCGACGGTGGCGAGGTGGTCGGGGCCGTGGACGGCTAGGTCGGTGCCTTTGGGGAAGTACTGGCGTAGCAGTCCGTTGGTGTTCTCGTTGGAGCCGCGTTGCCAGGGTGAGTGCGGGTCGCAGAAGTAGACCGGCATCTGCGCGGTGATGCTGAACTGGTGGTGCATCGCCATTTCGATGCCTTGGTCCCAGGTCAGAGACCGTTTCAGATGTTGTGGCAGGGTGGCCATGGCGGTGAGCAGGCCGTCGCGGACGCGGTCGGCGCTGCGGCCGGCGCCCAGGTGCACGAGCAGGACGTAGCGGGTGGAGCGTTCGACAAGTGTGCCGATGGCGGAGCCGTTGTCCTTGC
>NZ_JBNCNZ010000027.1:19916-58347 GCF_049847245.1 Micromonospora sp. DT68 | reverse complement strand
GCCGACACCTGGCAGAACCTCCTCGACCTCGACCAGGTCAGCGCCACCGACAACTTCTTCGACCTCGGCGGCAACTCGCTGCACGTCACGCAGTTGGTCGCCCGCATCCGCGATTGGGCCGGCGTCGCCATTCACCCCCACATGTTGTTCGCCGACCCCACGCTGGAGCGCCTGGCCGCCCTGGTCGACCGGCCCGGGGACGCGGACACTGCCGCGCGCTCCGGCAGCGGTGTCGTCACGCTGCACGGTGCGACCGGGCGGCCACCGCTGTTCCTGGTACACCCGTCCGGCGGGTCGGTGACCTGCTACGTCCAACTGGCGGGCATGCTCGGCGACGACCTGCCGGTGCAGGCCATCGAGGATCCCGCGCTGCGCCTCGTCGAGCCGACCGGCGACCTGTCGGCACGGGCCGCGGAGTACGTGGAGCTGATCCGACAGGTGCAGCCACACGGGACGTACCACCTTGGCGGCTGGTCGCTCGGCGGGGTCATCGCTCTGGAGATGGCGCGTCAACTCGCCGACGCCGGTCACCCGGTCGGCACCGTCGTCCTGCTGGACCCGGGGCTGCCGACCGACCCGCGCCCACCGGACGACCTGGACGCGCTGTCGTCGTTCGTCTACGACCTGGCCAGCCTGGCCGACGTGGCACCGCCCGACGTCGACCCGAGCCAGTTCCAAGGGTTGGATCGGGATGCGCTGGAAGAGGTCGCCCTCGACGTGCTGGACAAGGCCGGTCTCGTACCCGCCGGGCTGCGCGACGAGGTGCGGTTGCGGATGCGGGCCTTCACCACGAACGTCGCAGCGCTGCACACCCACCGGCCGCGCCGGTACGACGGCCCGGTGACGGTGATCCGGACCGCCGACGGGGCGGACGCCGACGACGCGACCTGGCAGGCGCTCTGCCCCCGGCTTGATCGCCGGACCGTGCCCGGCGACCACTACACGATGCTGCGGCCACCGCACCTGGCCGCGCTCGCCACAGCGGTACGCGACGCTCTCGGCGAGCCGGTCCCGGCTCCCGGCGGACCGCCACCGGCCCTGCCCGACTCATAGTTCGTTGGATCCACCGACTCGAAGAGGACAGATGGCGGCACCTACCACCGGCCTACGCACCTACGTGATCCTCTGGTGCGGACAGTTCGTCTCGCTGGCCGGATCGAGCCTGTCCGGCTTCGCCCTCGGCGTCTACGCCTACCTGCTCACCGGGTCGGTCACGACGCTCGGTGTCATCTACGCGCTCGCCTATCTTCCGCAGATCCTCGCCTCACCGTTCACGGGTTCGCTCGTCGACCGATGGGGACCACGGCGCGCGCTGGTCGTGAGCAACGTCGCCGCCGCCGCCGTCATGCTGGCCCTGGCCGCGCTGCTCGCCACCGATCGGTTCGCCATCTGGCACATCTACCCGATCGTCGTCTGCCTCTCCGTGATCGGGGCGCTGCAAACGCCTTCGTTCGAGGCGGCGGTGCCCCTGTTGGTGCCGAAGCGGCACATCGGCCGGGCGAACGGGTTGCGCATGGTGGCCCTGGCGACGACGCAGGTGCTGGCGCCCATCGGTGGCGGCTACCTGCTGCTCGCCATCGACATCTCCGGCATCATTCTGCTCGACTGCGTCTCCTTCACTCTCGCCCTGATCACGCTGGCCGCCGTCCGCATTCCGCGACCGGCCGGCTCCGCGACGACGCCCGCCCACCCGTTGTCGCTGCTGCGTGAGTTCGCCGAAGCGTGGCGCTGGGTCGCTGCCCGACACGGTCTGGTGGCCCTGATGGTCTTCCTCGGCGCGCTCAATTTCTGCGCCGGCTTCGTCGACGTACTGATCATTCCGCTGGTCCTCGCGTTCGCCGCGCCCAACGTCCTCGGCACCGTCATGTCCATCGGCGGCCTGGGCATGATCGGCGCGAGCGTGGCCATGAGCATCTGGGGCGGGCCGCGCCGCCGCATTCACGGCGTCCTCGGCTTCTCTCTCATCCTCGGCGTGGCCACTGTCATCGGGGCGCTGCGACCGAGTATTCCGTTGATCACCATAGGCGCCGTCCTCTTCCTCGGCAGCCTGGCGATCGTCATGGGCAGCAACCAGGCCATCTGGCAGACCAAGGTGGAGCCGCAGCTGCTCGGCCGGACGATGGCCCTGCTCGGCATGGTCGCCAACACACCTCAGCTCATCGCCTACCTCGTGGCCGGGCCCGCCGTCGACCACGTCTTCGAGCCCCTTGTCGGCTCCGAGGCCGTGCGCTCGCCGTTCGTCGCGGCGCTTGTCGGCGACGGGCCGGGGCGTGGGATCGCCCTGCTGCTCATGCTGATGGGCGTGCTCACCGTCGGCTGCGCGATCGCGGGCATCGCCTACCCCCGCCTACGCAACCTGGATGACGAACTTCCGGACGCCAGCACAAAGGAGTCACCCATGCCCGTCGAGCCCGTACCGGCGTCTGCTGCCGTCGCCGAGGTGACGCCGTGACCACCGTGGCGACCGCCGACGCGCCGGACGAGCCTGTCTTCGCAGTTCCGCCGCTGCCGCCGGCCGAACGCGAACGCATCCTGCACCGCCTCAACCCCTACCGTCGGCCGGACATCGGCTCCACGACGATGGCCCAGCCGTTCGAGGAACAGGTCCGGCGCACACCCGACGCCGAGGCGGTGGTCAGCGAGGACGCGAGCCTGACCTACGCCGAACTCAACACCCGGGCGAACCAGCTCGCCTGGCTGCTGCGCTCGGCCGGAGCCCGTCCGGGCACGTTCGTGGCCGTGAGCATGGAGCGCAGCGTGGACCTCATGGTGGCGCTCTACGCGGTGGCGAAGAGCGGGGCCGCGTACGTACCGATCGATCCCGAGCTGCCCGATGCCCGGATGGCCTTCATGCTTGAGGACTCGGCCCCGGTCGCCGTCCTCGTGGACCGTACGACCCGGTCGCGTGTGCCCGCGGGTTCCGGGCTGGTGCTGACTGTCGACCAGGACGGCGAGCGCTGGGCCACCGAACCGACACACGACCTCCCGCCCGAGCCCGGCAACCACCTGATCCACATGCTCTACACCTCGGGTACGACGGGCCGTCCCAAGGCCGTGGCGTACCCGGTCGACGGAGCCCTTGCCGACACCTACTGGCTGCACAGCCGGTACCCGTACGGGCCGGGAGACACCGTCCTGCTCAAGACGTCGTACGGCTTCGACGTGTCGATCTGGGAGATCTTCTGGCCGCTCTACTGCGGTGCCCGGGTCGCCATCTGCCCGCCCGGGGCGCACCGGGATCCCGTACGGTTGCGCGACTTCATCGACAAGCACCAGGTGACCGGCATGTTCATGGTCCCGACGATGATGCAGCCGTTCTACGACCACACGTCGCCCGGTAGCTGCCCCTCGCTGCGCCGGGTGTTCTGCGGCGGCGAGCCGGTCACCCCGCGGGTGCGCGACGGCTTCCACGAGCGCTTCGACGCCGACCTCATCAACTGCTGCGGGCCCACCGAGTTGGGCTGTGTGGCCGAGACCGTACTGGCTGTCGAGCCGAACGCGCCGGTCATGATCGGGTCGCCGCCGGAGCACCGGCGGGTCTACATCCTCGACGACAACCTCGAACCGACCCCGATCGGGGTGGCCGGTGAGCTTTTCGTCGGCGGCGAGGTCGGGATCGCGCAGGGCTACCACCGCCGGCCGGCGCTGAGCGCCGAGCGGTTCCTGGCTGACCCGTTCACGGACCAGCCCGGCGCGCGCATGTACCGCACCGGCGACCTCTGCCGCTACCGGGAGGACGGGGTGCTCGAGCATCTCGGCCGGATCGGCCGGCAGGTGAAGGTCCGCGGCGTACGCATCGAGCTGGCCGAGATCGAGGCGGTCCTGGCCGAGCACGACGACGTCGGCCAGTGCGTGGTCACCGTCGTACCTGACCGGGACGCCGAGATCGCCGCGTTCGTCACGGCGGCACCGGGGCGGTCCGTCTCGGCGTCGGCCCTGCTCTCGCACGCCGCCACGCTGCTGCCCACCGCCATGCACCCGAGCACTGTGACAGTGGTGAGCCAGATCCCGACCTTCGTCCACGGCAAGGTCGACATCGCCGCGCTGCTGAGCCAGATCGACCGCACCGGCGGCGCGGACACCCTGCCGCTGGTGCCACCGGCGAACGCGATCGAGGAGCAGGTCGCCCGGATCTTCTGCGAGATTCTGGGCCGGGAGGCGGTGAGCGTCACGGAGAGCTTCTTCGCCCTCGGTGGACACTCCCTGCTGGTCTTCAAGCTCATCGAGCTGTGCACCACGCAGTTCCAGGTCGACCTGTCGGTAAGGGACGTGCTCGCGGGCCTGACGGTCCGCGACCTGGCCGCCACCATCGCACGTCTGACCCCATCGGAGGCGACACCATGACAGCTGACGTCGAGACGGGCGAGGCGGACGACATCCTGGACCGGGTCGTCACTGTCGACCTCGCGGACCCGAGGTTGTACGCCGGTGAGCGACCGGAGCGGCTCTGGGCGACGATGCGCCGCGCCGGCACGCCGCTGTTGATGACCGGCCTGCGCGAGCACTGGGCCGTCACCCGGTACGAGCAGGTCCGGGAGGTCTTCCGGGCCAGCCACCTGCTCTCGTCGCAGAAGGGCAACCGGCTCGGCGAGAAGCCGTCGGACATCGAGGCCGGCGAGGCCGCGGGCGGGCTGTCGATGCTCGTGGCCGACGATCCCGCGCACGCGCGGATGCGCCGCGCGCTCGAGTCCGCCTTCTCACCCAGGGCCCTGGGGCGGCTGACCGACAGCACCCACGCACTGGCCCGACGGCTGGTCTCCGACGCCGCCGCGCAGCCGTCGGTCGACTTCGTGGACGCGATCGTGACGCCGCTGCTGACCACCGTCGCCTGTGACCTGCTGGGGATCCCGCAGAGCGACCGCCCACGGCTCGCGGAGCTGAGCCAGATGGCGTTCAGCGGGGCCGGTCACGTCACGGCGACCGCGCAGATGACCGCCCACGTCGAGCTGCTGGCGTACTGCGATGAGCTGCTGACAAGCAAGTACCGGAATCCGGGCGACGATCTGGCGACGACGCTGGCCCAGGCCCAGCGCGACGGCGATGCCATGAGCCGCTCGGCCGCGATCATGAACTGCCACGACTTCATCCTGGGCGGCAACGCCTCGGCCCGCTATGTGCTGACGGCGATCCCCCTGACGATGGTCAGGCATCGTCAGTTCTGGGCGTCGCTGCGCGCCGGTGACGCCGACTTCGGCGTCGCCGCCGAGGAGCTGTTGCGGTACGAGGCGCCTGTCAACCACGTGATGCGGTCTCTCCTGGATGACCTGGAGATCGGCGGCGTGACCATGCGGCGTGGCGATCTGGTCACGCTGTGGTTGCGCTCGGCCAACCGGGACGCCGAGGTCTTCGACGACCCCGAGCGTATGAGCCTGAGGCCGCGGAGCCGCCCGCACCTCAGCTTCGGCCACGGACCGCACTACTGCATCGCGGCCTACCTCGGCCGGTTGGAGATCGCGTCACTGTTGCGGGCTCTGGCCGATCTCGTCGACGACGCCGAACTCGCTGGCGAACCCCGGCGCATGGAGTCGAGCTTCCTGCGGGGTTACCGCTCGGTGCCGCTGGCCCTGCACGGCAAGGGCTGATCGCCGCGCCGGGCCAGCGTCACCGCCCGGCGCGCAGGCCTGAGCAAAGATGGTCGAGAAGTTCCGGCGGCGCGTCGACGATGCGGTTGTGCTCCCCCGGGAGGACCCGGAGGGTGGTCTCGCCGCATTCGGCCCACCCGGTCATCTGGTCGGGCGTGACCTCCGAGTCGTCGCTCCAGCCGAACGCGGAGATCGGGCAGGACAGCGGGCCCGGGTCGGAGGCGATGTAGTGCCGGCTCATGTCGAGGTCCGAACGCAGGATGTCGGCGTAGATGGCTACCAACTCCGGATGAGGGCTGCTTCCCATGTCGCGGACCGTCTTGCCCAGCTCTTCCGCCAGCTGCGCCTCGTTCATGGTCATCAGGCGCCCGATGACCTCGTCCTGAGGTGCCATGAGCGACGAGACGTACAGCCCCGCCGGCCGGGGCCCGCCTGAACGCTCCAGCGCGACTGTGGCCTCGTAGGCGATCAGCGCCGACCAGCAGTGGCCGAAGAAGGCGAAGGGAACGTCCAGGTAGGGCGCGAGGCCCTCGATCATCTCCGCGGCAAGGTCCTGGAAGGTCTTCGGCATCGGGTCGCTGAAGCGGGTGAGCCGGCCCGGCAGCTCAACGGCGAGGAACTCGATCCCGGCCCGCTCCTGCGGCCAGTTACGAAAGACGCTGGTGCCGCAGCCGGCGTGCGGGACGCAGAACACCCGGCCTTGGACACTCGGTGAGGGCGCGCGCTGAAGCCAGACGGACTTGCGGGCTACCGGATTCACGACGCCGGCTCCTTTCGTTCGGGGTCACGCCGCCCGAGCGGGTCGGCGTCGGCGTCGCGCGCGGCGATGTCCTCCCGCACGCGCTCCGGCGGGTACACGAACCGCAGGAACACGCCGGCCATCGCCGTGGTGACAAGGGCCATCACCACCATCAACGAGTAGAGCTCCTGGTCGAGCACCCCGATCTGCAGGCCGACGGTCAGCACGATCAGTTCGGTCAGGCCACGGGTGTTGATGAGCAGCGCGAGAACGAGCGAGTGGCGCGGGCGCACACCGCTGATCCGGGCGCCGAAGAACGCGCCGGCGCACTTGCCACCGATCGCCACCAGCAGGATGAGCGCGAGCTCGCCGACAGCGGTGCCGCCCAGCCCGGACAGATTCACCTTGATGCCGGCGACGATGAAGAAGACCGGGAGCAGGACCCACGTGCTGATCTTCTCGATCAGCGGCAGCACCCGCTCGCGGAGCGCGACAGCGCCCTCACGCGGCATCACCACGCCGAAGAGGAACGCGCCGAAGATGGCGTGCAGGCCCATCCACTCGGTCGCCGCCGCCGACGCCGCGAGGCCTGCGGCGACAGCGACGAGCACTGCGGTCCCGCTGAAGAAGCCACTTTCCGGGTGGCGCCGGGCCAGCCGGGCGAGCGCGGGCCGCACGACCTTGAGCATCAGGGCGGCGAACGGGATCACCAGCAGGACACGCCACGGGTCACCGCCGGCGTCGGCGAGCGCCGCGACAACGGCGAGCAGCGACCAGGCGAGGACGTCGTCAACTGCCGCGCAGGCCAGCGCGAGACCACCGATCGGCGTGTCGATGAGGCCCCGGTCGGCCAGGATCCGGGCCAGCACCGGGAACGCGGTGATCGACATCGCGGTGGCCAGGAAGAGCACGAACGCGAGACGGTTCTCCGCCGGGTGGTTGCCCAGGAGATAGAGGGCCAGCAGCGCCCCCAGGCCGAACGGCAGCGCGATGGCGCTCAGCGACACTGTTGTCGCGATGCGGCTCTGGCCGCGCAGCAGACGGTGGTCCAGGTGCAGGCCGACGAGGAACATGAACACGCAGACACCGACGCTGGCGATGGTGGCCAGGGTCGGTCGCACGTCGGTCGGGAAGACAGCCGAGGTGACCGCGCCGTTGAAGAGCGTGGGCCCGAGCAGGATGCCGGCGAGGATCTCGCCGATCACCGCCGGCTGGCCGAGTCGACGGGCCAGCGCCCCACCGATCCGCGCCGCAACGAAGATCACCAGGAGGGCTAGCAGGAGTGCCAACACGGGTCGTCTCCTCTACCTGAGGGCCAGGGCGAGGTCCCGGGCGCCGCCGCGGCGGACCGCAGCGCCGAGCACCCGAACCCGGTCGCCACGGTGTTCCACCTCGAGCCGCCCGCCACGCTGCGACAACTGGAGGGCGACGAGCGCCGGGCGGCCCAGCCGCCGCGCCCAGAACGGCGTCAACTTGCAGTGCGCGGTGACACACACCTGGTCCTCGTCGACCCCCAGCGACGGGAAGAACGTCCGGGACACGAAGTCCACACCGGATGGTCCCGGCGCCGTCACGATGTGCCCGCGGAACGGCAGCCGGGCAAGCGCCGCGAAGTCCGGACGGACCTGGGCCACGACCTCGGCGGAGGCGACCTCGACGAGGACGTCGTCGCTGGAGACCGCACACCCCACGGCGTCGACGCCCAGGGCTTCGAGGAGCCCCTGCGGCGGCGGAGCGGGCATCAGCGTGGCTGCCGGCAGATCGATGGCGATCAGGTCACCGACCCGCTCGGCGTACAGGACGCCGTTGTCCGACACGAAGCGCAGCGTGTCGGACCCGACGCTGCCGGCGTCCTCGAAGAGGTGGCGTGCGCTCGCGATCGTGGCGTGCCCGCACAGGTTGATCTCCTTGTACGGGGTGAACCACCGCACCCCGTACTCCCCCGGGCCTGCCGGCACCACGTACGCGGTGGTGGGCAGGCCGATCCGGTGGGCGGCCTCCTGCATGCTGGCCTCGTCCGGGAACGAGTCCACTGCCACCACGGCCGCCGGGTTACCCGCGTACCGCCCGTCGGCGAACGTGTCAACGATGTGATAGCGCACCGGTGGTGGTTCCTTCCCAGGCGCGGAAGACCTGGTCGATCGCCGCGCCCATCCCCCAGACCTCCCGATACGGCGGGCCCTCCGGCCCGGTGTCGATGTCGCGCTGCCGCGCGTACGCGGCGGTCGTCCACTCCGCCGTCGATGGATAGCGGTGGTGGTAGTCGTGGTTTGGCAGGTCGCCGACAACGACGAGCAGCCGGGACGGGATGTGGTAGCACAGCGTCGCCGCGATCCAGCGCGTCCACGCGACGGCCTTGGCGCCGGCGGGCAGCGAGCGCGCCGGGACCGGCGCGCCGCAGTAGCGGGCGTTGGTGTTCGCCGCCGTGTAGAAGCGGTGACCGAACTCCGGGTTGCGCGGCGCGAGCCACTCGTGCTCGCCCAACCGGTCCAGCAACGCGCTCAGCTGCGCGAACAGGATGACCGGCAGCACGAACGCGAGCACCAGCACGAGCACGCCGTTCGGCATCCAGAACGGCATCGAGAGCCACCAGCCGACCCAGGCGGCGAACCCGACCCGCCGCCAGGTGCCGGCCCGCAGGTTGCTGGTGACCCGGCCGAGGAAGCCGCGCGCGTAGAAGACCGGGGACAGGAAGACCCTCCACGCGCGCCGCCACTGCTCGGCGCGCGTGAGGCCCGGACGGAACCCGAGGTCGAGCAGGAACTGCACGGGCGGGTCGACCTCCGTCGCGAAGATCTCGCGCCGGTGGTGGTTGTCGAAGTGTTCCTCTTTGAAGTCCCGGAAGGTGTGGAAGACGGACAGGACCGTCACCGCCTCGCCCCAGAACCGGTCGGTCGCCGCATTGCCGGAGAACTTCCGGTGCAGGGCCTGGTGGGCGATGACGAGGACCATCATCCGTTCGCCGGTGACCGTCAGCACCCAGCCGAGCAGCAACACGACGTACCACAGTGGGAACATCACGGCCACCGCGACTGTGGAGATCGCGAGCCCGGAGAGGAACAACGTCAGCGTCACCGCCAGGTACGAGGCCCACGTGTGCCGGATCAACGGCTCCTGGCCTGGCAGAGCCTTACCGGTCTGCCAGGTCCAGAAGTGTTGCGTCCACGCCGGGAAGCGCGTGTACGTAGCACGGACGTCCACGGAACTCACGGGGCCTGGGTGGTCGCCCCGACGCCGGACTCCAGGGCGAGACGGTCGAAGAACGCGATCCACAGCCGCCACATCTCGTCGGCCGCCGCGATGACCGCGTCCTCCTGCTCGGTGCTGAAGTCCGCCATCAGGGCGTGGTTGGCCTCTTCCACGTGGTCCGGCTCCTGCTCGACGTGGATGGACACCCAGTGGTTGTCCGAGACGCCGGTCGTCCGCTCGATCACCTTGCCGATGCTGGAGACCATGAGCAGGTCCGTGGTCTCGGTGGCGAAGATGAAACCGAGCGCGTCCTCGTGCTTCTCCGAGGCCCGCCGGTAGCCCTCCACGAGCGCCGCCGTCTCCGGGTACGGAGTCGTACCGGTGACCCGGTCGCGGTCGAAGCCGCACTTCACCATCGATTCGACGTAGATGACCTCGTGCGCCAGGTCGACCCGGCCGCCGCCGGCCTCCTGGTTGAGGATCCGCGTGATGGCGGACTTGGCAGCGATGTCGGGCAGCACGGCAACGCAGCGGGCGAGGAAGGTCGGGAAGTAGTGCAGCGGGTACCACCACTGCTCGATGAGCAGGGCGGCCTGCTCCTTGGTCAGCTCGGCGGTGTCGACCGCCGCGAAGAACGGGTGGTCACGGAACTTCTGGTAGACAGGGCTGGCGGCCAACCGGTCGCCGAACGTGAACGTCGCGGTCACTTCTACTCCTTCACAGGTCGTTCGGGTCAGACCGGCGGGCTGTCACAGCACCATCCGGTCGATCGGGGTGAACGGTTCCCCCCACGCGTTCTCGGACCGCACCCGGTTGTGTCCGTACTCGTCCTCGCCGGCCACCACCACGCAGCCGTGCCGGGACAGGTCGAAGTGGTGACCGAACTCGTCGAACTCGGTCATCCCGCCGTAGACCCGCACGTGGGTGGGTACGACCCGGATCGCGAACCCCATCCGCTGCCGATTGCTGATGTTGGGGTTCGAGCCGTGGATGCACCGGGCGGTGAAGATGAAGAACTCGCCGGCCCGCATCTCCAGGTGTTCCACGTTCTCCTGGTCCGGGTCCCAGTGCTTGTCGAGCTTGATGTCGTCGTAGTTGTAGCCGAAGAACGAGTTGTCCCGGGCGGAGCCGTTCCACTCCATCGGGGCGCGCTCGTCGTACTTCCACTCCCGGTGACTGCCCGGGATGACCTTCATGCAGCCGTTCTCCCGGGTCGCGTCGGTGAAGGCGACCCAGCAGGTGAGCTCCATCGGAGCCTCCGGCGACCTGTCGGTCGCCTCGAGCATTCCGGTCGTCGCCTCGCCGATCGCGTACGTCTCGACCTGGTGCCATCCGGTGCCGGTGTCACCCGGGTTCTTCGGGAAGAACTCGGTACGCCAGCAGGTGATGTCCGGACCGATGATCGCCTGCATCCGTCGTACGATCTCCGGCTCGGTGATGAGCTTGCTGAGCCCGGGGATGTCGAGGTGACGGTCGTAGTTGACGGGGTTGTCGAAGACCTTGCGCTCGTTGTTGGCGGGGTCGAGCAGCTCCCTGCGCTGCTTCTTCCACCAGCGGTTCATCTCCTCCGGCTCCCAGAGGGTGAACGGGCCCATGTAGCCCCGCTCGGCGAAGGCCTTCCGGTCGTTTTCAAGATCCATTAGTGATGCTCCCTACCCGACCCACGCGTTGCAGCGCCGAATCCAGTTCCCGCGCCGCCTCGGCGACGTGCTCTCCCCTTATGAAGCCCCAGTGGTCACCCGAGATCGGGATGACCGTCAGCGATCCGGGACACAGCCCGCGCATGGCCTGGGCCAGTCGCGCCTGACGTTCGTCATCGGACCCGGCCGCCTGGAACAGGTGGACCGGTCCGGCGTACGGGGCGGGCTCGTAGCGCATCGCCGCGTTCATGCACGAACGGGCGGTCTGCAGCGCGGTCCGCAGGTACCCGCCGGACGAGGCGCCGCGGACCGGCGCGCCCATCAGCTGGGTCCAGGTCTGCCCGCTGGTCAGCTCCGCGATGTCGGCCTCGGTCGAGGCCGGGTCGTCGAGTCGGGCGAGGACGGAGTCCAGCATGTCGAGGAACGGCGTGCGGTCCATCGGCAGGCCGGTGATCGGATCGATGACCGGGTTGGCGTCCAGCAGGGCAAGGAACTCGACCTCGCCGCCGGCGGCTGTCAACTGCTGGGCCATCTCGTACGCCAGCACGCCGCCGAACGACCAGCCCGCGAGCCGGTACGGCCCGTCCCGCTCGATGGTGCGCAACTGCTCCACGTGCACCCGGGCGATATCGGCCAGTGAACTGCCGAACGCCGGCGGTTCGCCCTGCCACCCGATGCCCAGCAGGCGCAACGGCGCCCGCGAGGCGCGCGCCAGTTCCCGGTAGCCGAGCAGCTCGCCGCCGAGCGGGTGGATCAGGTACATGCTGCGCCCGGAGGGGCCGGCCCGCAGCGTGACGATCTGCGACGAGCGGGGGCGCTGCTCCGGCAGCGTGGCGTCGGCCCCCAGCGCGCCGGCGAGATCCTCGACGGTGCTGTAGTCCAGGAACACCGACAGCTCGACGGTCCGGCCCAACTCCTGTTCGAGCTCGGTCACGACCCAGGTCGCGAGCAGCGAGTCACCGCCGACGTCGAAGAAGTCGTCGTCGGCGTCGAACTCGTCGTGCCCGAGCACCCTCGTCCAGATCGACGTGATGAGTTCGGTGAGCGACGGCGCCTCCGGCGGGCGCGGTCCGGTCGGGTCCGGCAGGTCGAGCGCGGCCAGCGCCAGCGTGTCGACCTTCCCGCTCGCGGTTCGGGGCATCCGCTCGACAGGCACGCAACGGGTCGGGACCATGTAGGGCGGCAGTTGGCCGCGCACGTGGTCGGTGATCTCCCGCTGCGTGACCTGGCCGTCGGTCTGCAGGTAGGCGAC
This sequence comes from Micromonospora sp. DT68, assembly GCF_049847245.1. Taxonomy (NCBI): domain Bacteria; kingdom Bacillati; phylum Actinomycetota; class Actinomycetes; order Micromonosporales; family Micromonosporaceae; genus Micromonospora; species Micromonospora sp. DT68. Next base: position 45,945 of record NZ_JBNCNZ010000027.1, on the reverse strand, counting down.
CAGGACCGGAACGCCGTCGGCGACCTCGCGCAGACCGACCGCCGCGGCGTCGACGCGGGGGTGGCTCAGCAGCGCGTTCTCCACCTCGGCCGGTTCCACCCGGAACCCGCGCACCTTGAGCTGGGTGTCCGTCCGGCCGACGAAGTCGAAGCCGCCGTCGGCACGCGCCCGTACCAGGTCGCCGGTGCGGTAGAGGCGGCTGCCCGGGGTGAGCGCGAACGGGTCCGCCACGAACCGTTCCGCGGTCAGCGCCGAATCCCCGTGGTATCCCCGGGCGAGGCCGCTGCCGCCGACGTAAAGCTCGCCGATGTCGCCGTCGGCGACGCCCGCGAGCTTCTCGTCGAGAACCCGGCAGACGACCTCGTCCACGGCCGCGCCGATGGACGGCACGACCGGCCACGAGGCGACGTCGGCCGGCAGGGTCAGGCTGGTCACCAGGTGCGCTTCGGTGGGCCCGTAGTGGTTGTCGAGCCGGCACTGCGGGACCGCCGCGAACAGCGCGCGGATCGCCGGGGTGATGATGAGGCGTTCACCGGCGGTCACGACATGCTCCAGCGAGTCCGGCACCACCTGGCGGCGCTGGGCCGTGACGGCCATCAACTGCAGGGCCACGTACGGCAGGAACAGCCGCTGGATCCGGTGCGCGACGATCGCGTCGAGCAACGCGGCCGGGTCGCGGCGGATCTCCTCGGAGGCGACCACGAGGCACCCGCCGGTCGCGAGCGTCGAGAGCACCTCCTGGAACGTCACGTCGAAGGAGGTTGCGGTGAACTGCAGCGTGCGCAGGCCCGGCCGCCCGTTGCCGACCTGCCACCGAAGCAGCCGGGCCAGCCCGCCGTGGGTCATGGCGACGCCCTTGGGCCGACCGGTCGACCCGGACGTGTGCATGACGTACGCCAACGCGTCGGGGTGCGGCGACGCCGCCGACCCGGGATCCACTGCCGGACCGGACGGCGGCACGATCGTGAGGCCCGGCGGCAACCGGTGCGCGTCGGCGCGTTCGGCCACTGCGACACCGGCCCCGAGCGCACCGACGACGGCGGCCAGCCTCGCGGCGGGCGCTGTCACGTCGAGCGGGCAGTACGCCCCGCCCGCGGCCATGACGGCGAGCATGGCGATTACCGAATCGGTGGACCTGTCGAGCAGGACGGCGACCGGCTGGTCCGGCACGACACCGCTGGCACGCAGGCGTGCCGCCAGCGCGTCGACCCTGTCGACCAGCTGGGCGTAGCTCACCGGATCGCTCGGTCCGTCGGCGACGACAAGCGCCGGCGACCCGGGGTTCGTTCGAGCCCACGTGCGCACGAGCTCGTACCCGAACGGTGCGATCGCCCCGGCGTCGGTAAGCGTCACGGTACCGGCCTCGCTCATTGCGGCACCCTCCCGAGTCCTGGCGTTCGTACTTCGACCCTAGGTACGCCAGGGATCGACGGGACGTCACGTGAATGGGCGACGGCTCGCCCGGGTGCGACGTCCGTACGGCGAACTGTCCGCTGAACCGGGGACACGGCGGCTGGTTGACGGGCCGGGTGGCAGGTTCGTTAACTGAGGCGGCCGAGACGACCGGCGGTAGGAGTGTTCGTGAGCGACACGACGACGCACCAGGACAGCGAGATATCGACGCCGCCGGAGTGCGTCGGTCCCGTGGCGATTCCCCAGGCGCTGACGCATGCCCTGCGCCGGCTGGCGGAGGCGGCTGCTGTGGACGACCTTGTTCCGCTGTCGGTCTGCGCGACCGAGCTGGTCCTGCGGATGTCGCTACCAGGACCGCCTGTCCGGGCCCGGGTCATCCGCGGCCCGCTCGAATCCGTCACTCCCCTGTCGACGCGGCTCTCGGACGCGGCGGTGAGCTTCCGCGACGCGCTCGCGCGGTCGCCGGGCCGTTGCACGTCGACGGTGCCGGTCGACGTCGTATTCCTCGTGTCGCAGGACGGCGACCGCCTGTATGTCGAGACAGTGCCACGGTCGGCCGGCGCGCCGACAGCGGAAGGCTGGGCCCGCGCGTTCCTGCGCCTGCTGTCCAGCGCGGGCAACGAGCCCGACGCGCCCCTCGCCGGCCACGCGTTCCAGGCCCAGCGGGAGGCCGTTCAGGGCCGGGAGCGAGGGTGACTGCGCCGCGCGACGTGCGTACCGACGACGGCCATCCGGAGTACGACCCGTTCTCGTACGCGGTGCAGGAGGATCCGTACCCGATCTTCGCCTGGATGCGTGAGCACGCGCCGCTGTACCGCAACGAGAAGCGCGACTTCTGGGCGCTGTCCCGCTACGCCGACGTGTCCGCCGCACTGCGTGACCCGACGCGGTACTCCAGCCGCAACGGCATCGCCCTGGAGCCCGACCTGTGGGGGCCGGACGCCAGGAAGACCGCCTTCTTCCTGGCGATGGACCCACCCGAGCACGGCCGCTACCGAAGCCTCGTGTCGTCCGCGCTGGCGCCGCGCCGGGCCGCCGCGCTGGAGCCGAGGATCCGCGAGCTAGCCCGGGATCGGCTGGAGATGCTGCGCGGCCTGCCGGCGTTCGACTTCGCCGAGGAGTACGCGGCTGCCCTGCCGAACGACGTGCTGTGCGAGTTGCTCGGCATTCCCGCCGCGGACTGGGATCAGGTCCGCGCCGACACCGACGAGCTCAACCACCGCGACGACATGTCCGACGGCCGCAGCGCGACCTCGACGGCCGCAGCGCTCCGGCTCGCCGAGTACCTGCTCGACGTCGTCCGGACCCTGCGCCGCCGGCCCGGAGACGATCTGACCTCGGGGTTGACCCAGGCGGAGGTCGACGGCGCAAAGCTCACCGACGCGCAGATCGTCGGGTTCATGTTCATCATGCTCGTCGGCGGTAACGAGTCCACCGGCAAGACGCTCGGCAACGCCTGGTACTACGGCCACCTGCACCGCGAGGTGCAGCAGGCGGGGCTGAACGGACGCGCCGACGACTGGGCGGGCGAGACACTGCGCTACGACTCGGCGAGTCAGATGGTCGCCCGTGTTCTCACGACCGACACGCTGATCCACGGCACCTGGGTGCCCGAGGGCGCCCGCATGGTGATCCTGCACGCCTCGGCCAACCGGGACCGGCGTGTCTTCGAGGACCCGGACCGCTTCGATCTCGACCGGGACACCGGACGGCTGATCAGCTTCGGCAACGGACCGCACTTCTGCCTGGGCGCCGGGTTGGCCCGCCTCGAGATGCGGATCGCGCTGGAGGAGATCGGTGCGCTCGTCTCGGAGTACGACGTCGACATGGCCCGGGCCCGGCGCTGCCACTCACCGCACCAGCACGGCTTCACGTCGATGCCGTGCGCCGTGAAGTGGCGTACCGGTTGAGAGCCCGTCAAGCCGTCATGTCGGCCTCCCGGGCCCACTGACGATCACCATCTCGTTGCCCTCGGGGTCGGCGACCCGCCACCGGTGCGCCGACTCGTCGAGGATCCGGCCACCGGCCGCGACGACGGCCGCGAGACGCGTCCGCGCGAGATCCGGCGGCACGGCGAGTTCGACGTGGACGCGGTTGCGTTGCCGGCGCCCTAGGGCCCTCTCTGGGCCGGCGTGACCGCGTGACGGGACAGCGGATCAGGCCCGCTCGACCTCGTCCAGCAGCGCCTCGAACTCGTCCAGGCCGGACTGCTCCCCCTGCGTGCGGACGACGAGCCGCGCCAGTTCGTCGACGGTCGGCGACTCGAACACGTCACGCACCGCGAGCTGGACCCCGAAGACGTCGCGTACCCGGGTGATCAGCCGGGTCGCGAGCATCGAGAAGCCGCCCAGCTCGAAGAAGCTGTCGTAGATGCCGACCCGTTCGATGCCCAGCAGTTCCGCAAGCAACTCGGCGAGCTGCCGCTCCATCGGCGTACGCGGCGCCGCGTAGTCGTCGCCGAGTCCGGCGTCGCCGCTGGGCCGGGGCAGTGCACGCAGGTCGTACTCACCCCACGGGGTACGCGGCAGGGCGTCCAGCACGAACAGGTGCCGCGGCACCAGGTAGTCGGGCAGACGCGCCTTGAGATGACTCTGGATCGCGGCGGCGCCCCGCTCCGGGTCGGGCCCGGCCACATAGCCCAGCAGCGTGGTCGCCCCGTCGGCGTCGGTCTGCGTCAGGACGACAGCATCGTGGACTCCGGGGACGTCGCGCAGGCCGGAGAGGGTTTCGGCGGCGTCGACGTACACGCCGCCGGACGACACGACGGCGTACTCCACCGACCCGTCGGCACGTCGGCGACCGTGGTCGCCGGTGCGCTCGTCGCCGTACCAGATCTCGGCCAGTTCGCCTGTCGCGGCGAGTTGCCCGGAGGCCCGCCGCAGCGTGACAGGCATGCCGGGCAGCGGGGTGCCCAGCGGGACACGCAGCGGCGCGTTGCGCACCTCCATGTCCTGCGGTGCCTCGTAGCAGCAGAGCGGGCGTCCGTCGGCCGTCACCCGGTACACCGCCACGCAACGGCAGCCCGGTGCCATCTCCCGCACCGCCTCGACGTCGTGCGGCAGCAGGTCACCGGCGTTGTCCATCAGCACGTACCGCAGCGCCGGCAGCTCGGGCACCGGGTTCTGCGCCGTCATCGCCCGCAGGATCGGCGCGTCGACGTACGCCACGGTGACGGCGTTCTCGCGCAGCCAGGTGGTCAGCGCCCCGGCGTCCGCGCCGAACGCACGATCCGGGACCAACAGTGTGGCGCCGGCGGCGAAGGCGGTGCGCATCGCCGACATCAGCTGGCCGGGCCGGCTGGACAGCACAACGAACCGGTCGCCGGGACCGAACTCGAACCGCTGGGCCGCCCAGTCGTCCGGGGTCTGCGCGGCGGGGCCGCCGTCCGGCACGGGGAGCGGGCCGGTGGCAGCCGGCAGGACCGTCCGCAGATCCACGGTGCCGGCGGCCGGCGCACCCGCCGGGCTGCCGTCCAGCACTGTCGTGAGTTCGAGCGGCCCGGTGAGCGCCGGGTCGTCGGTCTCGATCACAGTGCCCACCGCCCCGGCGCCGGCCGCACCGAGCAGCGCGGCGACGAATGCGGCGTTCGGCCGGCGCACCACGCCGACGCGGTCGCCGGCCCGGACTCCGCGCTCGGCAAGCACCTCGGCGACCCGCTGCGCGGCCACCGACATCCACGCGTAGCTCCACTCCCCTTCGCCGTCCACCACGGCGGCCAGGTCGGCGCCGTCCGGTCGCCGGAGGTCGACAGGCCCCAGGGTGTACGCCGGTTCGACGGCGACCGCAGGCTCGGCGGGCTCGTCGAGCAGCCGTACCGTGGGGTCCTGGACGGCCCGGCCCAGCAGCGTGCGCAACTGTCGGAGCAGCACCCGGCCGGTCTCCGGGTCGCAGCGGTCGGCCGGGAAGTCGAGCTTGAACCGCAGCACCCCGCCGGACTCCTGCGCGGTGAACGTCAGGTCGTAGCGGCTGAACAGCGACGGTGTGTCCATCGGCTCGATGGCCAGGTCGGTGACCTGCTCGGCCTCCGGGCTCGCCACCACGTTCAGGACCACCTCGAACAGCGGTGTGCGGCGCGGGTCGCGGACGATGTCGAGGTCGCGGACCAACTCGTCCATGGGGGCCTCGGCGTGGGCGTAGCCGTCCAGGGCGGTCCGCCGCACGCGCTGGAGCAGGTTGGCGAAGTCCGGGTCGCCGGACAGGTCGACGCGCAGCGGCAGCATGTTGACGAAGAAGCCGATGAGCCGGTCGGTGACGCTGTTGGTCCGGCCCGCGACGGGCACGCCGATGACGACGTCGGTCTGCCCGGCCCACCGGCTGAAGATGGTCGCCAGGACCGCGTAGAGCACCATGAACGAGGTGACGCCGTGGGTGCGGCACAGCTCGTGCAGCGCCGCCGTCTCCGCCGGCGACAGCGCGTCCACGACCTGGCCCGCCTCGGCCCGCAACGCGTTCGTCCGCCGCTGCACCGTCGGCAGCGCGAGGACCCGTGGTGCGCCCTGCAGATGCTGCCGCCAGTGGCCGACCTGGTGTTCCAGGGCATCGCCGGAGAGCCAGCCGCGCTGCCACACCGCGTAGTCGCGGTACTGCACGGGCAGCGCGGACAGGCCGGCCCGCTGCGGGTCGCCGCCGGACCGGTACAGGGTGGTCAGTTCGCGGATGAACATGCCGATCGACCAGGCGTCGGACACGATGTGGTGCATCGTGACGCCGAGCGCGTGCTCCCGCTCCCCGAGCTTGACGAGCAGGCAGCGGATGAGCGGGCCGGTGGTCAGGTCGAACGGCGTGGTGAGTTCCTCGTCGAGCAGGCGCCAGGCCGCCTCCTCGACGGACGCGTCACCGCCCTGTTCCCGCAGGCCGGTGAGGTCGCTGATCCGGATGTGCCAGTCGTCGTCCGGGTCGTCCACCACCTGCACCGGCTCGCCGTCGGTGGCCGGGAACCGGGTACGCAGCGTCTCGTGCCGGGCGATGATCGCGCTGATGCTGCGTTCGAGGACCGCGACGTCAAGCTCCCCGAGAATGCGCCGCCGACCGTGCACGTTGTAGATGACGCCGGGCAGCAGCTGGTTCTCCATCCACAGCCGCTGCTGGTCGAAGGACAGCACCGGACGGGCACCGGAGGGCCGGGGCAGCAGCGGCTGCGGCCGGGTCGCCGCGCGGGCGGCGAAGGACTTCGCGGCCACGACGGACGCCAGGCCGGCTACCGTACGCGACTCGATGTAGTCAGCCACCGGGATGTCGACGCCGAACGTACGCCGGATCTGCGCGACCACCCGGGGCACCTGGGCGACGTTGCCAAGCGTGAGCAAGGGGTCCTGCACGTCGACGTCGGTACAACCGAGGACCTCGTGCAGGATGCCGAGGAGCGCGTCCTCGTACGGGGTACGGGGCGGCAACGACCGCTCGCCGTCCACGCCGAACGGCTCCTGGAAGTGAACGGGCTCAGCCGGGGATGTCTCCGCAATGGGACGCGCCATGCCGGAAACCTACGGTCGCCCGGCCCGGGACGGTTGTCACGTAAACAGGTGGTCGTCGGAGGCGGTGAACCGCATCGGCAGCCGCTCGTAGCCGTGCAGGAAGTTCGACTGCATCAGGCGAGCGCCTTCGGCCGGTTCGCAGCCGGTGAACAGATCCACCGTGTGCCGCAGCACCGCGCGCAGCTGGGCCCGGCCCAGTGCGGTGCCGGGACAGCTGTGCGGGCCGGCCGCGAAGCCGATGTGCGGGTTCGGATGCCGACCGGCGTCGAACGTGTCCGGCTGCGCGAAGACGGCCTCGTCGCGGTTGGCGGAGCGGGGCCACACGACGACCGGATCGCCGGCCGCGATGGCCTGGCCCGCCAGCTCGACGTCGCAGGTGGCGACCCGGGCCAGGTGCCGCACCGGGTTGCCCCACCGCACGGCCTCCTCGACCGCCGTCGGCACGGCGGACGGATCGGCCCGCAGCGACGCGAACACGTCAGGCATCCGAGACAGCGCGTCCAGCAGGTTGGTAAGCGCCGCGCGGGTCGTCGTGGTGCCGCCGATCGCCAGGTTGAGCGCGTTGAGGACCACCTCGCCGGTGGTCAGGGCGTCCCGGTCCGCGGTGCCCGCCGCAAGCCGCTGGACGAGACCGTCGGCGTCGGACCGGTGCCGGCTCGTGCGCAGCAGCCGGGAGAAGTAGCCGAGCAGTTCGCCGTTCGCCTGTTCCGCCTCCTGGCGGAGGTCCCCGCCGGCATCTGCCGCTGCCCGGGACAGGAACACCCGCGACGTCCGGCTGGTGATCCAGTCGAGGTCGGCAGGTGGCAGCCCGAGCAGCAGGCCCGCGGCGTGGGTCGGGATGCGGGAGGCGACGGCCTCGACGACATCGACCGTCCCGCCACGGTCGCGCACGGCCACGAGCAGCCTCCGGGCGTACCTGTCGACCTCCGGCTCCAGGTCGGTGACCACGCCGTCGGCGAAGAGGGCGCCGATGCTGCGGCGCAGGCGACGGTGCTCCGGCGGGTCGGTGACCTCGACCATCATGCCGCTGGCCGGGTCCGGGCCGGGCCGCAGGCTGTCGAGCGTCATGCCGTTCGTGGCCGAGAAGGTGATCGGGTCCCGGTAGACCCGCATGGTCTCCGCGTAGCGGATCACCGCCCAGAAGCCCGGTCGGCTCTTCGGGCCGTGCCAGAAGACGGAGTGGACGGGCCGCAGGGTCGCGAGGATCCGCTCCAGGTCCGGCGTACGGGCCGGATCCGGGTCGGCGAGGTCGATGTCCGGGATCGGGTCCGTGCGGTCGAGGACCGGGCCGGGCGACGTACTGCTCATCGGGACACCACCGGAGCGTCGGGGTTCGCGGCGACCTCCGCCAGCAGTGCGACGTAGTCGCCGGCGAGGCGGTCGACGGTGGCCTCGTCGAACAACTGGGTGGCGTACACCAGCCCACCGTCGACGCCGCCGTCGGCCCGCGCGGTGAGGTCGCAGGACAGGTCGTACCGGGATGCGGGCGGATGCGGAAGTGGGAAGCCCGCCGGGTGGGCGGGGATGCCGTGGGCGGCGAAGTAGACGTCGAACAGGGGATTGCGGCCGGGCGACGCTTCGGTCTGCGCCGTCGTGGGCACCGCGCCGACGATGTCCTCGAACGGCAGCACGGCGTGCTCCGCGGCGGCGACAGTGGCCGCGCGCACGCGGCCGAGCAGGTCCCGGAAGCCGATGCCGCCGGCGAGGTCGACGCGGATCACTGCCGTTTCCTCAAGCATGCCCACGACGTGCTCCAGTCCGGGGCGGTCGCGGCCGGCCACGGGTACGCCCACAGTCACGTCCGTCCCGCCGGTGTGGCGGGCCAGGAGGGCGCACAGCCCTGCCAGCAGGGCTGTGCCCCGGGCCGCGTCCCGGTCCGCCGCGACGTCGTCGAGTGCCCGCACGACGGCCGCCGGCACGTCGAACCCCACCCGGCCGCCGCGCCAGTCCCGCACCTCCGGCCGGGGCCGGTCGGCTGGCAGCTCGGCCGTGGCGGCCCCGGACAGCGTGGACCGCCAGAAGTCCAGGTGCCGTCGCGCCGCCGGGCCGGCCGAGTGTTCGCGCTGCGACCGCGCGACGTCGGCGTAGCCGAGCAGCGGGGCGGGCACCGTGCGACCCCGGTACGCGGCCCGTACCTGGTCGGCGATCAGTTCCCGGGACCGGTCGTCGGCGGCGATGCGGTGGACCACGATCAGCAGGTACGCGTACTCGTCGGCCGGTCGGCGCACCAGGCGGACCCGGACCGGAGGTGCGGCACCGAGGTCGAAGGGGCGGTCCAGTTCCTCGGCCAGGATCGCCGTGGGATCGCCGTCCTCAATGGTGAGACGCTGCGGCGCCGCCGGCTGCACGACCGGGACCGGCAGGCCGGACGGGTCCGGTTCGTAGCGGGTACGCAGGATCGCGTGGCGTTCCAGCAGGCCGGTCACGGCCTGCTCCAGGGCTGTGGTGTCGACCGGGCCGGGCAGCCGGACGACCACCGGTGTGTTGTCGACGGTGCTGTCCGGTGCCGCCAGCTGATGCAGCCAGAGCCGCCACTGCGCGGCGGAGAGCCGGGCGTCGCCCGCGTCGCGCGGTGCCCCGGCCGGCGCTCCGGCAGTGCGGTCGCCGTCCAGCAGCGCGGCGATTCCGTAGACGGTGCGGGCCTCGAACAGTGCGTTGATCGGCACCTCGGTCTGCAGTTCCTCGTTGAGCCGGAGCACGATCTGGACGGCGCGCAGCGAGTCGCCCCCGAGGGCGAAGAAGTCCTCGTGCGGGTCGACCTCGGGCCGTTCGAGCACCTCGGCCACGATCGCGGCGATCCGCTGCTCGGTGGTGCCGCCGGTCGGCGCGTCCGGGGACGTACGGCCGCTGGTCCCGGCCGGTTCGGCGGGCCGGGGCAGGGCGGAGCGGTTCAGCTTGCCGTTCGGCGTACGGGGTAGCTCGTCCAGGACGACGAACTGGGCCGGCACCAGGTAGGCAGGCGCGCAGCGGGCGAGGTGCCGCCGCAGTTGCCGGGCGTCGGGCGGGTCCGCCGGATCGACAGGCCGGACGTAGGCCACCAGCCGGGCGTTCTCGTCGCTCCCGCCGAACGCCCGCACCGCGGCCTCGGCCACACCGGGGTGACCAGTCAGCAGGTGCTCGACCTCGCCGGGCTCGATCCGGAACCCACGGATCTTGATCTGGTCGTCGCTGCGGCCGAGAATCTCGATCCGCCCGTCCGGGTGCTGTCGGGCGATGTCACCGGTGCGGTAGAGCCGGGCTCCGGCGTCGTCCGGGTCGGCCACGAACCGCGTGGCGGTCAGGGCCGGGCGGCCCAGGTAGCCGGTGGCGACGCCGGCGCCACCGATGTAGAGCTCGCCCTCCTCGCCCGGCGGCACCGGCCGCAGCCCCGCGTCGAGCACCCGGAGCGAGGTCCGCCGGACCGGGTGGAAACGGGCCGGCGTGCCCCGTTCGTGGCGGGTGACTGCCGACCACACCGTCGTCTCCGTCGGCCCGTACAGGTCCCAGAGCACGACTCCCTCGCCGAGCAACCGCTCGGCGAGTTCGGCCGGCAGCCGCTCCCCGCCACACAGCACCGTGAAGCCTGGCGGCGGCGACCAGCCGGCCTCCAGCAGGAGCCGCCAGGTGATCGGTGTCGCCTGCATGACCCGTGCGCCCGTGTCGGAGAGCAGCGCCGCCAGCCGGCGCGGGTCGCTCGTCTCGCCGTGCCGGGCGACGACCACCCGGCCGCCGGTGGTCAGCGGCAGGAACAGCTCCAGGCCGGCGATGTCGAAGGAGACGGTGCTCACGGCGGGAAGCACCACCGCGTCGGGCAGACCGGGGCGCTCGCGCATCGACTCGATGAAGTTGGCGAAGGCGCCGTGTGTCACCACGACGCCCTTGGGTCGGCCCGTCGAGCCGGAGGTGTAGATGACGTAGGCGGTGGAGTCCGGGTGCAGCGGCGCGGGGTGCACCGGGTCGCGGCACACCGCGACGTCGGTCAGCTGGATCCGGGTCGGCACACGCAGGCCGGGGGCGCCGGCGGCGTCGGCCGTCAGCAGGATCCGCGCCCCGCAGTCCGCGATGACGTGGTTCAGCCGGTCGGCCGGGTGCTCGGGATCGAGCGGCACGTACGCCGCGCCGGCGAGTTGGACACCGAGCAGCGCCGGCACCAGGTCGACTCCGCGGGGCACCGCCACCGCGACGGGCTCGCCCGGCCCGACGCCCGCGTGGCGCAGCGCCTCGGCCACCCCGGAGGCCTCCGCGAACAACTGGCCGTAGGTGAGACGGTTGCCTGCGGACTCCACAGCCACCGCGTCCGGCTGCCTGTGCGCCACGGCCCGGATCAGGTCCGGCACGGTGGTCCCGGCGCCGGTGCCGGGACGAGCGGAATCCGGTACGGCGACGAGGCTTTCAGCGGAATCGTGGATGCCGATCACGGACGCTCCTCCGATGCGGGGCGGTCGGATCCCAAGTCAACGGAGCGGGGCCACGACGGTCAACATGGTCTGCTGTCCCGCGTTCACCGGACATCGGGTTCTGGTCGGGCCTCCGGCGCGCGGCGTCCGTCCCCGCTTCGGGCGACGGTCCGCAGGCAGCCCCGCGCCGGTAGCCTCGGCGGCGATCCGCTGCCGGGCCACCGGCGGCCGACGATGCGCGAGGGGGAACTTCTGCCATGTCCCCTGCCGGCGAGGCGCAGCCCGACGGCGCCCAGGTGTGGGTACGCGGCCCTCGCAGCATCGACGTCGGCCGCAGCGTGCTGGTGTGGCGCTCCACAGTCCCGGCGCGGACCGTCCTGCTCTGGCGCACCCGGCGGGGCACTGCGGTAGCGACGGACGCCCACTGCCCGCACCGCGCGTACCTCATGGTGGACGCGCGACTGGTGCGCGACGCCGTCGAGTGCCCGCTGCACGGTTACCGCTTCGGCGCCGACGGCCGCTGTGTCAACTTCCGGCGCTCGCCGGATGCGCAGATCGTCGATGTACGGGAGGCCGACGGGTGCCTGTGGCTGGCGCTGTGAGAGGCCGTCGCCGCTTTCCGTGACTGCCCGGCCACCGGCCCCGGTCCTAGCGTCGTGCTGCGAACGGCTGCTGCCGCGACGACCGGAGGGCGGGATGCGACGTGCACCGCATCGACGGGGTGGAGTCGCCGGTTCGGCTCCCCGACGCCGACCCGCTGGGGCCGTTGCGAGCAACGCTGGCCGCTGCCTTCCGCGACAAGAAGCTCAAAGGCCTTGCGCCTGAGCTGGTGGTCGGCGACGGACCGGGCTGGATCTGCGCCGGCAGCATCGCCGACGGCACCCGGCTGCCGGAACTGCTCGACGCCGTGGCCCGTCGCCGCCAGGCCACACCGCACGCCGCCGCGACACTGGCGTGGAAGGCGTACACCTACGCGGTGGCGTTGCCCGCAGTGCTCGGCTGGGCGTCGGCCCGGCGGGTTCCGCTGGTCCGTGCGACCGATGTGGTGGTACGCCTGGACTCGCCCGACTCGGTGCTCACCGTCGCCCTCCGGCCGTCGGTACGTGTGGCGGTGCTGCCGTGGGATCCTACGGCGCGCGGGGGCGGGGTCGAGGTGGCCACGGACGAGGCCGGTCTGCTCGCCGCGCTACGCGGAGCCCTTGTGGACGCGCACCTCGGCCCGATGCTGACGCACATCCGGATGGTGGCCCGCGTCAGCTCCCGTTCGTTGCGCGGGTCGCTCGCCTCGGGCGTGGCGCACGCCGTGCTGAGGGCCGCCCACACGCTGCCCGGCGATGCTGTCGACCACGTCGACACGCTGCTCACCGCGCTCCGCGTACGGGATCTCGTGGATCTGCTTCCCGGGCCGGACGGCGGCGCGACGGTCCAGCGTCACACCTGCTGCCTGGCCTTCACTCTGCCGGAGGCGAAGATCTGCGCCGGTTGCTGCATCCGACTCGCCCGCCCGCCGGGCGGCTGACGGGCGGGCGCCACGGGCGTCACCGCAACCCTGACACCGCAGGCGGGAGGCCGGGACCGTCGTCCCGGCTTCCCGCGACATGCGCCCCGATGGCAGCCTGCATACCGTGGGCGGGCGACGGAACCGGTCGCCTGGTCGCACCGCGCCAGCGTCACCGATTGGGACGGACTTCGACATGGAAATCGCCGTTGCCCACCTCGAAGCCTGGATGCGCGACTACTACCACAAGGTTGACCACGACATCGGCAGCAGCGGGGTACGCGACCTGTCCATGCACGAGTTCCGCGCCCTGTGCGGGTTCGAGCTGTCCGAGCTCGACGGCATGGTGTTCCACGACAGTGAGAGCTACGGCGGCAGTCGGCTGCGTGCCGCGCTTGCCGACCGGTGGACCGGCGGCGACGTCGACCGGATGATGGTCACCCACGGCTCCAGCGAGGCGATCTACCTGGTCATGCATCTGGCGCTGGAACCGGGTGACGAGATCATCGTGCTCGACCCCGCTTACCAACAGCTGTACGACATCGCGGCGTCCCGGGGTTGCCGGGTGACCCGGTGGCAGCTGGACCCGGACGCCGGGTTCGCCGCCGACCTGTCGGTGCTGCGCGAGCTGGCGGCGCGCGGGCCGCGGATGATCGTCGTGAACTTCCCGCACAACCCCACAGGTGTGTCCATCACTGCCGAGCAGCAGAAGGAACTGGTGGCGATCGCCGCCGAGGCGGGGGCCTGGCTGGTGTGGGACCACGCGTTCGGCGAACTCACCTACACTGCCGACCCGCTGCCGATCCCCATCGAGTACGAGCGGTCGATCGTGTGGGGCACGTTCTCCAAGAGCTACGGCCTGGCCGGGCTGCGCGTCGGCTGGTGTGTCGCGCCCCCGGAGCTGCTGGCCCGGATGGCGGTGCTGCGCGACTACATCGCGTTGTACGTCTCGCCGGTCCTTGAGTTCTTCGCCGAGCAGGCGGTCCGGCACGCGGACCGGATCGTGGCCATGCAGCGGGAGCACGCCAGCGCCAACCGGCAGTTGCTCATCGACTGGGCGGCGGACCGGCCGGAACTGGTGCGGCTCAGCCCGCCCGCCGGCGGGGTGGCCGCGTTCGTCGAGTTGCTCGGCCAACCGGACGTCGTCGCCTCCTGCCGCCGGCTGGCCGAGCAGCACCGGGTGCTGCTCGTACCGGGCGTGTGCTTCGGCGAGGCCTACCGCAACCACGTCCGGCTCGGCTTCGGCGGTAGCACCGCCGAGCTCACCGCGGGTCTCGCGCTGCTCGACCGGGTGCTGCGGGAAGACGTTCGGCCGCCGCGCGCCTGAGGCGGTTTCCCGTCCCCAGGCGCGTGGCGGCTCCTCAGTTGGCGGCGGACAGTTCGCTGTAGGCGCGGACGAGCGTCTGAGCCGCCGTCTGGACGGTCTCGAACGGCCGGGCCAGGGACAGCCGGATCAGGCGCAGGCCGCCCTCGGGGTCGGCCCAGTGGAACGGCGCGCACGGCAGCACGTGCACACCCCGCTCGCGCATGTCCTTGTACAGCAGCGACGAGTCCGGCCCGTTCTGCGGCAGACCGATGCGGGCCACGCTGATCTGCGAGGTCGGATCGGCAAGGCGCAGGCCGGCCGGCTCGATCGCCTCCCGTACCGCAGCGCGGTTGCGCTCCACGAGATCGCGCGCACGCTCGTAGCCACCGTTGACCCAGTCGGCGGCGAGCGCCTCGACCAGCTGCAGCACGACCGGCGAAGCGGCGAGCAGCGACTCGGAGAAGGCCCGCTCCAGTGGCAGATCGGTCCGCTCGCTGTAGGCCAGCAGCCCGATCTTCAGCTCGTGCATCGGCCACAGTTTGCCGGTGTCCTCGATCGTGATCCAGTCCGCGCCGGCCGCGTCGAGGACCGCGTACGTGTCGTACTGCGCGTCCCGGACCTGGCCCCGGAAGCTGGCGTCGATGATGACTGTCTGCCCGTGCTTGACGGCGTGCTCGGCGAGCGAGCGCAGGTGACCTTCCGGCGTGACCAGCCCGGTGGGGTTGTTGGGATGGGTGAGGACGATCGCCTGTACCGGCGCGCCGGGCCAGGACTGGTCCAGCATCGCCTCCTCGCTCAGCGGCACCAGCTTGAGGCCACGGGTGGTGAACAGGTCGGCGATGTTGTCGAACGTCGGGTGCAGCACGGCGATCGTGGCGCCGGCCGGCAACGCGCGGGCCACGATGTCGGTGGCAAGAGTGGAGGAGTAGCAGCTCAGAATCCGGCCGGTACCCACCGGCGCGGTGTGCTGCCCGATCGCATCCAGAAACGCGCGGTGGGCCGCCGTCTCGATCGCCGGGAAGGACCGACGGGTCGCCGTCGTGAACATCTCGGGGAGCCGAGCCACGATCGCGGCCTGCTCGGTGGAGAGATCCAGCCGGGCGTGCCCGTCGGTCAGGTTGAGGCCACCATCGACGTCGGACAGTGCGTCGACTTCCATCGTGGTCAGATTGGCAAGCTCGGTCATATGTCAGTCCCGAGGGTGTCGGCACGCCGGCTGACGGGCTACGGCGTGGACCCAGCAGATGATTTCTAGGACGAACCTAGGGTCGCCGAGGTCGACGCACCTGTCCCCTCTACCGGGGACCGCAGGGCCGCAGCCCGCGACCATAGGCTGCAACCGCAGGTCGCCGACGGCGGACCACCTCGGCCAGCGGGAGGCCACGCGTGCATCACCTGACGCTCACTCCGGCGGACAACGCGGCATTGACACCGATGCTCAGCGAGCTCGCGAGGGCGTACAAGACCATCGAGGAGCCGGATTTGATCCGGCGCGCGCCGGTTCTCGCGCGGCATCTGCCGACGCACGTGCTGGAGTTCCTTGAGGAGTACCGCCTCGGCGAGCCGTCCGCTCTCTGCCTGATCTCGGGCCTTGAGATCGAGCTGGAGAAGCTCGGACCGACTCCGCCGCACTGGCGCAACAGCCAGTACGACTCCCCTGCCCTGCCGCAGGAGATCTTCTTCCTGCTGTGCGGCTCCGTGCTTGGCGACGTGTTCGGCTGGGCGACCCAGCAGGACGGCCGCATCATGCACGACGTGCTCCCGATCGAGGGGCACGAGCACTACGAGATCGGCTCCAACAGCCTTCAGCACCTGTCCTGGCACACCGAGGACGCGTTCCATCCCTGCCGGGGCGACTACGTGGCGCTGATGTGCCTCAAGAACCCGGACCTGGTGGAGACCGTCGCGTGCGACGCCGGTGACCTCGACTGGTCGGCGCTGGACGTGGAAGCCCTGTTCGAGTCGGAGTTCACCCAGATGCCGGACAACTCGCACCGGCCGGAGAACGCTTCCGACTCCACCGGCGACCCGGTCGTCGACCGGCTGCGCCGGCGCAGCTTCGCGCTGATCCAGTCGTGGAACGACAACCCGGTCAAGCGGCCGGTGCTCTTCGGCGACCGCACCGACCCGTACATGGCGCTCGACCCGTACCACATGAAGACCGCCGGCTGGTCCGACCGGTCGCTCGGCGCGTTCCAGGCGTTGTGCGACCAGATCGAGGCGCACATGCAGGACGTCCGCCTGCGCCCCGGCGACTGCCTGTTCATCGACAACTTCCGGGCGGTGCACGGACGCAAGTCGTTCCAGGCGCGCTACGACGGCTCCGACCGCTGGCTGAAGCGCCTCAACATCACCCGTAACCTGCGCGGTTCCCGGGCGTGGCGGCCGGCGGCGGACGACCGGATCATCTACTGACGCGGCGGGTCAGCGGCCCGCGTCGGCGAACCTGCCGGCGAGGACCGCTATCGCGTCCCGGTCGAGGTTGCCCACGCTCACCCGGACGGTACGGCGGTCGTCCGGAAGGAACGCGGTGCCCGGCATGACGAGCGTGTCGTGCTTGACCACCAGCTGGCGCACCACGTCGTTTGTGGAGCGGCCCGGGAACGGATGCCGCAGCCAGGCGAAGAAGCCACCGCAGGAAAGCAGCTCGAAGCCGCCGGGCCGGGCGGCCATCGTGTCGGTGAACCAGGCCCGCCGATCGGCGAGTTCCCGGGCCCGCACGGAACGCCACCCTCGGGCGTACGTCAGGCCCGCCCAGGCGGCTTCCTGCCCGATGCGCGGCGCGCAGACCGCGACGCAGTCCAGCAGCTTGCACACCTCGCGGTTGAGTTCCGGGGAGGCGACCACGGCGCCGACGCGGTAGCCGGGAATGGCCAGGTCCTTGGAGAACGAGTGCAGGCTGACGACTGTGCGTTCCCAGTGCGGGCCGGCGAACAGCCGGTGCGCCGGCTCGTCGGTGTCGCGGAACGACCGGTACGTCTCGTCGAGGATCAGCGCGATGCCGTGCCGCTCGGCCACCGCGGCGAACGCCGCGATGCCGTCCGGGTCGACGGTGACCCCGCTCGGGTTGCCCGGCGTCACAAGCACTATCGCGCGGGTACGGGGCGTGACGAGTCGTTCGGCGTCGGCGGCGCGTGGCACGAGGTCCGGCCCGGGCTCCAGGTAGACAGGCGTGACGCCGTTCAGCCGCAGCCACATGTCGTGGTTGAAGTAGTACGGCAGCGGCAGCACGATCTCGTCACCGGGCCCGGCCAGGGCGGCGGCGACCAGGCTGAACGCCTGGTTGCAGCCGGCCGTGACGACCACGTTGTCGGCCCCTACGGTCCCGCCGTAGTCGCGGCCCAGCTCGGCCGCGAAAGCACGACGCAGCCGGGGCAGGCCAGGCACCTCGGTGTACGCGCCACCGTCGGTGGCGCGTGCCGTTCGCACGATGTGCTCGACGACGACCCGCGCTGGCCCGTACTGCGGCGCTGCCTGCGCGACGTCAAGCAGGTGCCCGTCGTTCTCCCGCAGATCCAGGAGGTCGTAGGCCGCGCTGATCGGCGAGTCGTTCGTGTTCCGTGTCCGGCTGTTGAATCGCACGACCGGCGCTCCTGTTCACGACGTCGGTGTCAGCAGACCTTGTGCACCCAGTGGTGCGGATCGGGCCCGCGGCCGTACTGGATGTCCAGCAACGCGCTCCGGAGCCGGTGCGTCACCGGACCGGGCTGGCCGTCGCCGATCCGCCAGTCACCGGTGGCGGACCGGACAGTCCCCACCGGCGAGATCACTGCCGCGGTGCCGCAGGCGAAGGTCTCGGTGAGCGCGCCGGACGCGCAGTCGGACTGCCACCGCGACGTACTCATCCGGTCCTCCTCGGCAACCATGCCCAGCTCTCCGGCCAGGGTCAGCAGCGAGTCGCGGGTGATTCCGGGCAGCAGGGCACCGGTCAGCTTCGGTGTCACGATCCGCGGGCGGGATCCCCCGTACACGAAGAACAGGTTCATCCCGCCCATCTCCTCGACCCACAGGTGCTCGGCGGCGTCGAGCCACACCACCTGGTCGCATCCCTGCGCGGTGGCCTGCCGGGTGGCGAGGAACGCGCCGGCGTAGTTGCCCGCCGCCTTGGCGTCGCCGGTGCCGCCCGGGGCAGCGCGCACGTAGTCGTCGCACAGCCACACGGTCAGCGCCCGAGGGCCGGACGGGCCGAAGTACGGCGCCGCCGGGGACGCGATCACGCAGAAGAGGTAGCTGCTCGACGGATGGGTGAAGCCCAACCCGGGCTGCGTCGCGATCATGAAGGGCCGCAGGTAGAGGCTGTTGCCGTCGCCCGGCGGTACCCAGTCGCGGTCCTGAGTGACGAGCAGCTCGACTGCCCGCACGAAGGTGTCCACCGGCAGCTCGGGCATCGCCAGCCGGCGCGCGGAGCGGTTGAACCGCTCGGCGTTCGCCATCGGCCGGAACAGGGCGATCGAGCCGCTGTCGTGCCGGTACGCCTTCATGCCCTCGAAGACCGCCTGCCCGTAGTGGAACACCGAGGTGGCAGGCGGGAGCGTGAACGGGCCGTACGGCTCCAGCCGCCCGTCGTGCCAGCCACGTTCCTCGGTCCAGCGCACCGTGACCATGTGGTCGGTGAACTGCCGGCCGAAGCTGGGCTGGGCCAGGGCGGCCGCGCGCTTGTCGTCGGACAGGCACTCGCCGTTCGGGCAGATCTCGAACTGGACCACGGCGTCTCCTCAGGTCGCCCGGAACGTATGGACCGCGCTATCCGCGTGACCCTGTCCCGTGAACGCGAAACAGGGTTCAGGCGGCGGGCTCCACGGACGTGGACGGACGCCCTTCGGGAGGCGGGGGCGCGTCGCGGATCATGCCGCCGAGCAGGGCGGCCCGCGTGAGTTCGGCCTTGTTGCCGGCGCCGATTTTCGCGCGAATGCGTTTGACGTAGGTGTCCACGGTGTGCGGACTGATCCCGAGCCGGGTGGCGATCTGGCTGTGGGTCAATCCGCAGGAGATCTGCCGCAGGACCTGCTCCTCGCGCTCCGACAGGTGGTGGGCGGGCGGGTCGACCCGCCGCGCGGCGGACGGCGCGTCGGTAGCGCCGGACGACACGCAGTATCCGGATGTGACGGCCCGGATGGCGTCGACGAGTCGTTCGATCGACTCGCGTTTGCAGATCACTCCGGATGCGCCCGCCTCAAGGTAGCTCGCATCGTCGTCCTCGTAATTGGCCAGGACCAGGACCGCCGTACTCTTCGCGGCGGTGGCGATCTGATCCAATTCGTTCGGCGGCGACAACGCGTCGACGTCGATGAGTACGGCGTCGGCAAGCCAGTTCGGATCCTCGTCCGGCGACGTGCGCACCGCGACGATCTTGATCCCGGCGTTGGTCAGGGTCTGGACGAGGCCGACAAGGAAAATGGGTGAGCTGACCACTAGATCGGTGCGAATCACGCATGTCCCCGCAATCACATGGTTACCGTTTATACGGTTTTGCCATCCGGGCTGGGTTCGGTCTCCTCATTTATCGCCGTAGGGCAGAATCGTGTATTCGGTCGAGCGACTGCCGCCGGAAACGGCATCGTTCGCCTGCAACAAGTGATCTATGAGGCCCTATCGACGCTAGCAATGGGCGTGTCCGGCACAGGTCCCTGCTTTGGGGGACGCGTCCTGCCGTACGCCGCCTGACCGGCCCTCCCTTCACCGCCCGGCGCTGATTTGTCCTATATGGATATCCCCATGACGGACGACCCCCCTGGGACCGTTCGAATAGGATGTGTCGTATTTCGGCGCTGTGTGCGATGCTTGAGCGCCGGCCGGCAGACGCTACAACGGGGCGCGCACATGCTGGATACATCGGGCGCACATCGCTCGACTTTCCCCGGTTTCCGGGACGGGCTATGCTCTCGATCATCGTCAATTTGGATCTCCTCGGCCCCCTGCGGGTGTCGCGTGACGGCGTCGAGGTGCCACTCCCGTCGGTCAAGCAGCGGCTGTTGCTGGCCGGGCTGCTGCTGCGGCCGAACGAGGTGGTCGGCACCGACGAACTGCTCGCCGTCCTGTGGTCGGACGAGCCGCCCGCGTCGGCCACGGCGAACCTTCGAACGTACGTGCACGGACTGCGGCGGGCGCTCGGTCCCAGCGGACGGGAACGGATCACCGCGACCGCCGGCGGCTACCTGATCCGACTGTCGCCGGGTGAGCGCGACCTCGACCGGTTCGACGCGGCGGTGGCGCGCGGCCGGGCGTCGCTGGCCGCCAGCGAACCGGAACAGGCGGCAATGCACCTCGCCGACGCGCTCGACATGTGGCGCGGCGCGCCGCTGTCGGACCTGCCGCACACCCCGCTGCTGGCCCGCAGGATCCGACGGCTGGTGGAGCGGCGATTGCTCGCCGAGGAGGACCACGCCGCGGCGCGGCTGGCTGCCGGAGCGGCGGCCGGGGTCATCGAGCGGCTCCGCGCACTTGTCGACCAGCATCCGCTGCGGCAGAGGGCATGGGCGCACCTGATGACCGCGCTCTACTACACGGGCGACGTGTCCGGCGCGTTGGACGCCTTCCAGCAGGCCCGGGGCGCGCTGGCCGAGCAGACCGGGCTGGATCCGGGACCGGAACTGGTCCGGCTGCGCGACGGCATCCTGCACCACCGGCTCGCCTCCGGAGGTCCCGGCCCGACGATCGGAGGTCCGGCCGCCGGCAATCCGGCCGCTGCAGGTCCGGCCGCCGGCAATCCGGCCGCTGGAGGCCCGGTCACCGGCGATCCGGCGGCCCGGCAACGGGACGAC
This sequence comes from Micromonospora sp. DT68, assembly GCF_049847245.1. Taxonomy (NCBI): domain Bacteria; kingdom Bacillati; phylum Actinomycetota; class Actinomycetes; order Micromonosporales; family Micromonosporaceae; genus Micromonospora; species Micromonospora sp. DT68. Next base: position 25,117 of record NZ_JBNCNZ010000027.1, on the reverse strand, counting down.
CGCCGGCCCGCCCAACTGCCACTGGCCCTGCCCCGTTTCATCGGGCGCGAGCCGGAACTGTCCCGACTCGATCACTGGCTGGACGACGGTACGACCGGACCGACCACCGTGGTGATCTCCGCGGTGAGCGGCATGGCCGGCGTCGGCAAGACGGCACTGGCGCTGCGCTGGGCACACCGGGTGGCCGATCGCTTCCCCGACGGCCAGCTGTACCTGAACCTGCGCGGCTACGACGACGTCGACGCCGTGTCCGCCGCGGAGGCGCTGCGCAGTTTCCTGGAGACCCTCGGCGTACCGGACGCCCGGATACCGACCACCACGGACGCCCGCATCGGGCTGTACCGGAGCCTGCTTGCCACCCGCCGGATGCTGATCGTGCTCGACAACGCCCGCGACTCCGACCAGGTACGCCCACTGCTGCCGGGCACCGGCTTCTGCGCGGTCGTGATCACCAGTCGTGACCAGCTCAACGGCTTGATCCGGGTGGAGGGGGCGAAGCCGCTGACACTGAACGTCCTGACCGAGCAGGAGTCGCGGACTCTCCTTGGCAACTGGCTGGGGGCCGGACGGATCGCCGGAGAGCCGGCCGCGGTGGCCCGCATCATCGACGCCGCCGGGCGCCTGCCCCTCGCCATGTCGATCGTGGCGGCTCGCATGGCGGCGAACCCCACGCTCCCGCTGACCGCCTTCGCCGCCGAGCTGCGCCGACACGAGGCGCTACTGGACGCGCTCGACGACGGTGACGTCCGGCGCGTCTTCTCCTGGTCGTACCGGGCGCTCAGCGAACGGGCGGCGGAGCTGTTCCGCCTGCTCGGCCTGCATCCCGGGCCGGATCTCACAGCTGGTGTCGCGGCCGCCCTGAGCGGGCAGACGCCGGCCGCCGTCATGGCACCACTGCGGGAGCTGACCCGGCTGCACCTGTTGACCGAGCACCAGCCAGGTCGGTACGTCCTGCATGACCTGCTCCGCACCTACGCCGCGGAACTGGCCGCGTCCGGTACGCGCGACGACCATCGCCGTGCCGCCTACCAGCGCCTCTACGACCACTACCTGCACCAGGCCTATCCGGCGGCGCGTCTGCTGCAGCCGCAGTGGGCGCCGATCCCGCCGGTGCCCCGGCTGCCGGACAGCCTCGCCACCCCGCTCGCCGACCGGCAGGCGGCACTGGACTGGTTCGCTGCCGAACGCCGGGTGCTTGTGCGCGTCGTCCGGCAGGCCGCCGACACCGGTTTCGGCGCCTACGCCTGGCAGCTCGCCTGGGCGCTGACCGCGTTCCTGGCACCGCATGGTCTGTGGCAGGACCAGCTCACGGTGCAGCAGATCGCGGCGGCCGCGGCGGAGACGGCCGGCGACCTGGGCGGGCAGGCAATGGCCAACCGGATGTTGGCACGCGCCGCGCTGCGGCTCAACCGGCACGACGTGGCCGCGCGTCGGCTGGAGTACGCGCTCAAGTTGTACGAGCGGATCGGCGACCTGACCGGCCAGGCTCAGACGCTGCACAGTCGCACGGAACTGGCGTACGAGGTCGGCAAGCCGCAGGACGCGCTCGTCTACGGCCGCCAGGCGTTGCGGCTGCACCGGCTGGCCAACAGCGCCGCCGGTGAGGGGCGCACCTTGAACGCGATCGGGTACATCTACGCCACTACCGGCGAATACGAACTCGCCATCGCCAGTTGCACCGAGGCGCTGGCCCTTCAGGAGAAGATCGACGACCGCAACGGCCAGGCGGCCACCCTGGACAGCCTCGGCTTCGTCCACGAGCGGCTCGGCGCGCACGAGCGTGCCGCTGACCTCTACGAACGGTCGATCCGGCTGTTCCGGGACTCCGCCGACCGGTACCACGAGGCCGAAACGCTGGTCCGGCTCGGTGACGTCCGGGCGACGATGGGCGACCTGGCCGCGGCCGGGGAGGCGTGGCGCCGCGCCACCGAGATCTACGACAGCCTCGGCGACCCCGCCGCCGACGACACCCGGAGCCGGCTGGACCGGCTGGACGGCAAGTGACGTCGGACCCGCGAGACGTCACACCTGGCAACCCGACCGGCCGGGTGTACCCCTTTCCGGGGACACCTGACAGCCCGGTGTACCGGGACCGCCCTCTCCCCTAGCCCGGCCACCCACCCGGCCCGCCCGGGCGTCCGAGGGGACGTGAGGTGCTCAGCCGGCGAGCACCCGGACGCGGATCAACAGGGTCGGCGGCGCCCACTAGACTCTGCGGCATGGCAAAGCCCCAGGAGAAGGTCTCGTTCGGCCAGCGGCTGAAGCAGATCGGGATGGTGTTCAAGTTCACCGCCAAGCAGGACCGGTGGTTCGCGCCTCTGGTCGGTGCCGCGGTGCTCATCCCCCTCGCCGTCACCGTGGCCGCGGTCATCCTCTGGAGCTGGATCTGGCTGCCGGTGGGCATCCTGTTCACCCTGCTCGCGGTGCTGATCGTGCTGAACCTGCGGTCCAACAAGGCGATGATGAACGCCGCCGAGGGGCAGCCCGGCGCGGCGGCGCAGATCATGGAGAACATGCGCGGCGACTGGCGGGTGACCCCGGCCGTCAGCTCCACGACCCAGATGGACATGGTGCACCTGGTGATCGGCCGGGCCGGCGTGATCCTGCTGGCCGAGGGCAACCCGCAGCGGGTACGCGGCCTGCTCGGGCAGGAGAAGCGGCGGCTTGCCAAGGTGATCGGCTCCGCTCCCCTGCACGACTACGTGATCGGGCAGGAGGAGGGCGAGCTGCCGATCCGCAAGCTGCGCACGACGCTGCTGCGGCTGCCCCGCGCGCTCAGCGGCAAGGACGTCAACGCGCTGGACAAGCGGCTCAAGGCGCTCACCGCCCGGCCGCAGATGCCCAAGGGCGCGATCCCGAAGAACATGCGGCCGCAGGGCGGCGCGTTCCGCCAGTCGCGGGGGCGCTGACACCTTTCGACGTACACCGTGTGAGGAGCCGGGCCCACCACGGGCCCGGCTCTCGCGCGTTGTGGGCCCCCGCCATGGCGGCGGTCAGGCCGCGCCCGGCGGGGTCAGGCCCGGGGCGCGTCGACGATCACCGAGCCGGTGAGCCGGTCGTGCAGGCCGCGACGGTGGCCATCCATGATCAGTGCGGGTACGACAAGGGCCAGCAGCACTCCGCGGCCCAACGCCCGGAGTAGCCCGATCCGACCCCCGTCGAGCCAGTTCACGCAGCGGATCTTCGTGATGTACATGCCGGGCGTCTGGGCGAACAGGCCGAGGAAGATGCCGTACTCCAGGATCAGCACCAGCACCGGCGCCCAGCCGTCGCGCACCGGGTCGGCGAAGATGTTTGCCACCAGCAGGCAGAGCACCCAGTCGATGATCAGCGCTCCGAACCGTCGTCCCAGGGTCGGCGGGGTGAAGGTGGGGTCGGTGGCCGGCGCTGCCGGGGCGTGCGGATTGGTCACAGTGATCAAGGGTATCCGTGCCAGAAACCGGGACCACGAGTACCGCCAGCACCGCGTGCCGAATCGGGCTATTGGCATCAGATGTCACTACACTGCCACGAGACGGTATGGTGGATCACGCGGTCTGAGTACGTGAACAGGAGCGTTGCTGACGCTCCGGGAGTGACGTAACACGGCAGAAACACAGGAGACATGGCCGGGCAACCCCCTGGCCATAGCGTCGCCGAAAGCCTAGCCACCCCGTTGGACGTGCCAGGAGGATGTGTGTTCGCCAATCCCGAGGAACTGCTGCGATACCTCAAGAACGAGGACGTGAAGTTCGTCGACGTTCGTTTCTGTGACCTGCCCGGCGTGATGCAGCACTTCAACCTGCCGGTCGAGTCTGTCAACGACGACCTCTTCACCGATGGCCTCGCGTTCGACGGTTCGTCGATCCGCGGATTCCAGGCGATCCACGAGTCGGACATGCTCCTGCTCCCGGACGTCGCATCCGCATTCATCGACCCGTTCCGGGCGCAGAAGACCCTCGCTCTCAACTTCTTCATTCACGACCCGTTCACCCGCGAGGCGTACACCCGCGACCCCCGCAATGTCGCGAAGAAGGCCGAGGCGTACCTGGCCGCGAGCGGCATCGCCGACACCGCCTACTTCGGCGCCGAGGCGGAGTTCTACATCTTCGACTCGATCCGCCACGAGACCTCGGCGCACCAGTCGTTCTACTACATCGACTCGGTCGAGGGCGCGTGGAACACCGGCCGCGAGGAGCCGGGCGGCAACCGCGGCTACAAGACCGCGTACAAGGGCGGCTACTTCCCGGTGCCGCCGGTCGACCACTACGCCGACCTGCGCGACTCGATCGTGCGCCGGCTTGTCGACACCGGCTTCACCGTGGAGCGTTCGCACCACGAGGTGGGCACCGCCGGCCAGTCCGAGATCAACTACAAGTTCTCGACGCTGCTGCACGCCGCCGACCAGCTCCAGCTCTTCAAGTACATCGTGAAGAACGAGGCCTGGGCCAACGGCAAGACCGCCACCTTCATGCCCAAGCCGCTGTTCGGCGACAACGGCTCCGGCATGCACACCCACCAGAGCCTCTGGCTCAACGGTGAGCCGCTCTTCTACGACGAGACCGGCTACGCGGGCCTGTCCGACACCGCCCGCTGGTACATCGGCGGTCTGCTGCACCACGCGCCGTCGCTGCTGGCCTTCACCAACCCGACGGTCAACTCGTACCGTCGCCTGGTGCCGGGCTTCGAGGCGCCGGTCAACCTGGTCTACTCGCAGCGCAACCGCTCCGCCTGCACCCGCATCCCGGTGACCGGCAGCAACCCGAAGGCCAAGCGCGTCGAGTTCCGCGTGCCGGACCCGTCGGCCAACGTCTACCTCGCCTTCTCGGCGATGATGATGGCCGGCCTGGACGGCATCAAGAGCAAGATCGAGCCGCCGACGCCGATCGACAAGGACCTCTACGACCTCCCGCCGGAGGAGTGGGGCGACGTCAAGCAGGTGCCGGGCTCGCTGTCGGCAGTGCTCGACTCGCTGGAGGCCGACCACGACTACCTGCTCGACGGTGGCGTCTTCACCCCCGACCTGATCTCCACCTGGGTCGAGTGGAAGCGCGCCAACGAGGTCGACCCGGTGCGTCTGCGCCCGACCCCGCACGAGTTCGCCATGTACTACGACTGCTGAGTAGTCGCTACAGCACCGGCCGGGGGGGGGGCGCCCCACACCGAGAAGAGGGCCCCGGGCTAAAAACACCCCCCCCCCCCCCCCCCAACCAGCAGAAAAA
>NZ_JBNCNZ010000027.1:0-19906 GCF_049847245.1 Micromonospora sp. DT68 | reverse complement strand
CCCCCCCGGGGTCCGCCTTTCAATCCTTCTGCTGCGTTGCCTCTACCCCCCGGGCGGGGCCGGCTCCGCACATCGCGGAGCCGGCCCGGCCGTTTGCAACGCCCCCACGCCCACGCCCAGATCGTGCTCGATCCTGGATGTAGTGGCCTCGGCATCGCGGGACACCACTACATCCAGGATGTTGCACGATCCTGGCGGCGCGCGCGTGTCCCGGGGCTAACGCACAGGACGAGCATCACCACGAGCAGCGCCGTCATCGCCAGCGCGCCAGGGGCCTTTGTGAAGCGGGCCAGGTTGGTGCCGTCCGGCAGGGCCAGGAACGCCGCCACCGAGGCCGGCACCACGAACCACGTCGTCCGAGTTGCGGTGAGCGCGAGCAGCGCCAGCGGCCAGGTCGCGTACCAGGGGTGGAAGACCGGGGACAGCACGACGGTGGCGACCAGCGCCAGCGCCGCACCGCGCAGCGCCACCCGGGGGCGGGCCGCGTCGATGCCTGTCACCCGCCGCCGTACGTCGTTCAACGCGCGCAGCGCCTGCCAGCCCCGCCACCACAACACCACGAGGACCCCGGCGAGCAGCAGCAACGCGACCGCCCGGGCCACCGGCACCGCCTGCGGGTCCCGGCCGACAAGTGCGCCCGCGTAGTCCACGACCAGGCCGACGGCTGTGGGTGGCGACGTCCACTGCTCGGAGTCCCCGCTGTGGGTCAGGCCGCCCACCCAGCCGAACCCGAGGCCGGACAGCGCCGAGGCGACCAGCAGCGCGGCGAGCAGCCCTCCGGCCAGCCAGCCACCGCCGCGCAGCAGCGCCCGCACTGTGTACCGGCCGTGCACGCCGGCCAGTACGGCGAACGGCACGACCACCACGGCGCTTGCCTTCACTGTCACGGCAAGCCCGAGCAGCACCCCGGCGAGCAGCAGCGCCGACGGCCGGCCGGGTCGACGGACCACCACCAGCAGCCCGCACAGCAGCAGCCCGAGCATCATCGCGTCGTTGTGCGCGCCGGCCACCAGGTGTACGCCGACCAGCGGCCCGGCCAGCGCCAGCCAGGCCGCCCGCCGGGTCGGCACCCCGACTGCGCGCGCCAACCCGGGCAGGCAGAACGCGGCGAGCAGCAGCCCCGCCACGGCGATCACGCGTAGCAGCACGACAGTGCCGGTGAGCCCACTGCCGAGGGCGACCGCGAGCGCCGCGAGCAGCACGAACACCGGCCCGTACGGCGCGGGGGTGTCCCGCCAGATCGGCGCCACCGTGTCCACCCACGGGCAACCCGCCGCCGCCACCCCGACTGTGTACGGGTCGACGCCGTGCGCGTACGTCCAGCCCTGGCAGGCGTACGAGTAGACGTCCCGGCTGCCCAGCGGCGGCGCGACGAGCAGAGGCAGTGCCCACAGCCCGGCGGTGACGTACGCCCAGCGGGTCGACGGCGCGCCCGAGCGCAACGACCACCATGCGCCGACCAGCAGCGCGGTGCCGACGAGCCAGCAGATCAGCGTGGCGGGGCCGCCCGGGGCCCGCCAGATCGACGCTGGCGTGGCGCCGAGCGGGGAGTCGGGCAGCGCCCCGCCGAGATACCCGGCCACGGCGAGCAGAACGGCGCCGGCCAGCCCGCCGTAGCGCGCCGCTGTAGCCGCCCCCGACGAAACAGCAAGCGGCGGACCGGGGCGCGGCGAGGCAGGCCGGTCGGGGGGCCGGTCGGGTGCGCCGGGAGCGGTCACCGGCGCACCTTCCCTCAGTCGGTGGCGACCGGCTGCCGGGCCGCCCGAGCCGACCGTACCAACCAGACGACCACCACGATCACCAACAGCGTCATCAGTGGCGCACCGACCGTCTTGGTGAACCGGGGCAGCCCGGTGCCGTTGGGCAGCACCAGGAACGACGCGACGAGCGTGACCACGACGAACCAGCCGGTGCGGCGGGCGGTGGCCGCCAGCACGAACAGCGGCCACGTCCAGTACCAGGGATGCACCACCGGCGAGAGCGCGACAGTGACGGCAAGCGCGAGACCGGCGTAGTACAGCGGGTCGCGGGTTCGTGCCCGCCACCAGAGCCAGACGAGGAGTACGGCCAGCAGCACGACGGCGATCCCGCGGGTCACCGGCAGCGCGTCGACGTGGCCGCCGAACAGTGCCGCGATGTAGCCGATGGTCTGCCCGACGGCAGTCGGCGGGGACGTCCAGGCGATGGCGGCACCGCCCTGGGACAGCCCGCCGACCCAGCCGAAGTCCAACCCGCCCGCGACTGTCACTCCCACGACGGCGGCGACCGCCCCGCCGACCACCCAGCCGCCGTCGCGGATCAGCGTGCGGATCCGGTACGGGCCGGCGGTGGCCGCCAGCGCGGCGAACGGCACCACCACCACGGCGGTGCTCTTGATCGCCACAGCGATGCCGAGCAGTAGGCCGCCGACCAGCAGCATTCCGGGCCGGCCCTGGTGCGACGCCACCACTGCGAGCCCACCGACAAGCGCGGCGAGCATCAACACGTCGTTGTGTGGGCCACCGATCAGGTGCGCGGCGACCAGCGGGGAGCCCAGCGCCAGCCACACGGCCCGCTTGGCCGGCACACCGGCCCGACGCGCCAGCACCGGAAGCGCCCACGCGCTCAGCACCACGCCGACAAGCGACAGCGCCCGGAACAGCACGATGCTGGCGGTAAGCGAACCGGTGGCCTTGACCACTGCGCCCGCGATGAGCACGAACAGCGGTCCGTACGGCGCCGGGGTGTCCCGCCAGATCGGGGAAACCGTCTCCAACCAGGGGCAGGGCAGCGCGGAGACACCCTGCTCGTACGGGCTGATGCCGCCGGCGAAGCTGGCGCCCTGGCAGGTGTACGCGTACACGTCCCGGCTGCCGAAGGGCGGTGCGACGAGCAGCGGCAGCATCCACAGCCCCACGGTGACCAGAGCCCAGCGGGTCGATGGCCCACCGTCACGCAGAGCCCACCAGGCGTACGCCATGAGGCCGGCACCGACCAGCCAGGCGGCCAGGATCAGCGGGCCGTTGGTGCCCTGCCAGATGCTGACCGGGGTGCTGCGCAGGGGGCCGCTGGGAAACGCGCCGCCGAGGAACGCGGACAGCGCGAGCAGCATCGCGCCGGCCAGGCCGGTCCAGCGCGCGAGGTGGGAAGGCACGTCCGACATGCTGCCAGCACCCGGGTAGGTGGCCGACGGCAGGCACCGTCAGCAGTGGCCCGCCGGCGTGAGGCTGCTGGAGATCGTGTAGTCGCCGGGGGCGCGGACGTGCACCTCGGTCCACCCGTCCGCCCCGGGCCGCACGCAGCCGTCCGGGCCGGTAAGCGACAGCCAGCGGGACCACCGCACCCGTACCTGCACGTCGCCGGGCGCTGCGGTGAGCCGGACCGCGCCCCGGTCGGCGGTGACGAGCTGGCCCGGCGCTCCGACCAGCGGCGTCGGATCGACGACGGCGTACATGCGCCAGGTCGAATCGCTCCAGACCTCCCGCAGGTACGGCAGACCGGTGCGGATCAGCGTGGCCTCGTCGCGCCCCCACCGGTCGGCGGGGGCGTCCGGGGCGAGCGCCACGTAGGTCACCGCCTCGTCGCGGAGCCACTGCTCGTAGGTGGCAGCGTTCAGGGTGCCGTCGTAGAACAGCGCGTTGCGATCGCTGTCCACCTGGCGTTCCCAGCCCCGGGCCAGCGGCACTGTCGGCGGCACGTACGCGGACTCCCAGTGGTCGCGCAGCGGCACCACCTCGACCCGCCCGATGGGCTGCCGCCGTTCCAGTTCGTCGACGAGCGGCCGGTAGAACGCCGGGGCGCTCTCCGGGGAGCCGGCCCGGGTGACGTCGCTTGTCATCACCGGCGACTGCCACCAGACCGTCGCGGCGAGCAGCCCGGCCAGCCACGGCCCCGGCAGCGCCGCGTAGCCGGCAAGCACGGGCAGCGCGAAGAGCATCGGCAGGCGCAGCGCGTTGGAACCGATCGGGCTGGGCACGTAGTAGGCCCCGACCAGGAGCAGCACTGTGAGCAACGCGCCGACGCGCAACACCCGACGTCGGCGCGGCAGCACCACGGCCACCAGCACGGCGAGCGCCACGTTTATCCGCATCGACTCGGCCGAGTACGGCTGGGTGCCTCCGTTGCCGAAGAGGACCGCGATCGGTGCCAGGGTGACAGCGGGCGCGACAGCCAGGACGAGCCCTTCGGCGAGGGGTCGCTCCACCCGCCAACCACCCGGCAGTGGGCGCCCCGGACCGTCCCCGCGACGCACTGCGACAAGCAGCAACGCCGCGCCCGCCAGCCCGGTGAACAGGCCGGCGACAGGGCTCGCCGCCGTGGCAAGGGCGGCGCAGGCGGCGGCGAGCGCCAGCCGAACCGGACGGGGTGGGCGGTCCGCGCTTACCGCGCAGAGCGCCAGCAGCCCGAACGCCAACCCGACGGCGAAGGTGATCCGACCGCTCGCCAGGTTGCCGACAAGCACCACGGCACCCAGGAGGCCGGCCAGCAGTGGCCGCCGCGCCCGGTTCCGGATGAACAGCCAGCCCAGCGCCGCCGCGCCGAGCACAGCGGCGATCGCCCCCAGCGGCCGCATCCCGACAAGTGCGCCCAACCTGGCCGTGAACAGGCTGTACCCGTACTGGTTGACGCCGCCGTACCAGCCGAGGTCCAGCGGCGCGCCACCGTAGCTGTCGGCGAACTCGGCACGCGCCACCTGGGCGGCGAGGTCGGTGCCCATCCGTGGCGCGACGAGGAACGCGGCGGCGAGCGCCACCGCTGCCCCGGTGACCAGCGCCCAGACCGCGTGCGGTGAGCGGTCGTTTCCGGTGCGCTGCCCGGCGGGGCGGGTCACCGCATCAGGCATTGAGGACCCGTTCGGTGGCGGCGCGGGAGCGGCGGCCGACCCGCAGGTACTCGTCGAGGAACTCCCCCGGGTCGTCGCGGCCGAGCAGCCGCACCACCCCGGCCAACTCCACCCCGTGCCGGGGCAGCTGGTCGCCGGCCCGGCCCCGGACCAGCATCAGCGCGTTGCGGACCTGCGCGGCAAGGGACCACCCGGCGGCCATCTCGGCGGCGTCCGCCGGGTCGATCAGGCCGGCCCGCTCGGCCGCCGCGAGGGCGTCGAGGGTACGCGTGCCACGCAGCGCCGGTACGTCGCCGGCGTGCCGGAGCTGGACGAGCTGCACCGCCCACTCCACGTCGGCGAGCGCGCCGCGCCCCAGCTTCGTGTGGGTGGCCGGGTCGGCGCCCCGGGGCAGCCGCTCGTTCTCCACGCGGGCCTTGATCCGGCGGATCTCGACGATCTGTTCGCGGGTGAGCCCGCCGGCCGGGTACCGCACCGGGTCGATCATCGTCTCGAAATCGGCACCCAGGTCGGCGTCGCCGCACACGAACCGGGCGCGCAGCAGTGCCTGCGCCTCCCACACACGCGACCAGCGGGCGTAGTACTGGGCGTACGCGGCGAGGCTGCGGACCAGTGGGCCCTGCCGGCCCTCCGGGCGCAGGTCGGCGTCGACACCCAGCGGCGGGTCGGGTGCGGGTACGCCGAGCAGCCGGCGCAGTTCCTCGGCGATCGCCTGCGCGGCGGTTCTGGCGGCTGCCTCGCCGGTGCCTGCTGGTTGGTCGTAGACGAAGAGCACGTCGGCGTCGGAGAGGTAGTTCGACTCGTACCCGCCGAGCCGTCCCATGCCGATCACGGCGAACCGCAGCCCTTCCGGTGCCGGCTGGCTGGCCCGGGCGGCACGCAGCGCGGCGGCGAGGGTGGCGTCGGTGACGTCGGAGAGCGCCGTGCCGACCTCGGTGATGTCGGCGAGCCCGGGTGGTGGGCGTTTCGCGCCGTCCGGGCGGGTGGGGCTGGGTGCGAGCGCGCCGGCCCGGCTGAGCACGTCGGCGCAGGCCACCCGGACCAGCTCCCGCCGTCGCAGCGCCCGTACCGCGCGGGTCGCCTCGACCGGGTCGCTGTGCCGGGCGGCGGCCGCGAGGAATCCTTCCCGGACGACCTCGCGGGAGCGGGGCGTCAGCTCGTTCTCCTCGGCCAGCAGCCGCAGCGCCTCCGGGTCGCGGGCGAGCAGGTCGGCGGCGTACCGGGACACGGACAGGACCCGGGCGAGCCGCCTGGCGACCGGGCCGCCGTCGCGCAGCAGCCGCAGATACCAGGGGGTGCTGCCCAGCTTGTCGGAGACCTTGCGGTAGTTGAGCAGACCCCGGTCGGGTTCCGGCGCGTCGGCGAACTCGCTGAGCAGCACCGGCAGCAGGGTCCGCTGGATGGCGGCCGTACGGCTCACCCCGCCGGTGAGCGCCTGGAGGTGACGCAATGCCCCGGCCGGGTCGGCGAAGCCGAGGATCTCCAGCCGGTTCCTGGCCGCCTCCGGGGTGAGCCGCAGCCCGTCGGCCGGCACCCGGGCCACCGACTCCAGCAGCGGCCGGTAGAGCAGTTTGGCGTGCAGCCGGCGTACCTCGGCGGCGTGGGTGACCCACTCGGCCCGGAAGCTCTCCACGGCGCTGCGCCCCGGCGTGGCCGTGAAGCCCAGCGCGGCGGCGAGCCAGCGCAGCGCGCCCGGTTCGGTGGGCACGGTGTGGGTACGGCGCAGGGCCTGCAACTGGAGGCGGTGCTCGACGCTGCGCAGGAAGCGGTAGCCGCGCAGCAGCGCCTCGCCGTCGGCCCGGCCGACGTAGCCACCGGCGACGAGCGCGCGCAGCGCCGGGATGGTGCCGGGCGCCCGCAGCGTCTCGTCGCCGCGACCGTGCACGAGTTGCAGCAACTGGACGGCGAACTCGATGTCGCGCAGCCCGCCCGGGCCACGCTTGATCTCGCGTTCCAGCTCCTTCGGCGGGATGTGGTCGATGATCCGGCGGCGCATCGCGCGGACGTCCTCGACCGCCTCGGGGCGCTCGGCCGCCCGCCACACCAGCGGCGCGAGCTGGTCGATCCACTCCTGGGCCAGCGGCAGGTCACCGGCGGCCGGGCGGGCCTTGAGCAGCGCCTGGAACTCCCAGGTGCGCGCCCACCGCCGGTAGTAGGCCAGGTGACTCGCGAGGGTACGCACCAACGGGCCACGGTTGCCCTCGGGGCGCAGCGCGGCGTCCACCGGCCAGGCGACAAGCCCACAGATTTGGATCAGCCGGGTCGCCACAAGTGTCGCGGCGGACAGGTCGGCGTCCTCGGCGGCCACGAAGATGACGTCCACGTCGGAGACGTAGTTCAGCTCGCCGCCACCGCACTTGCCCATCGCCACCACCGCGAGGCGGGGCCGTTCGGTGCCGTCCGCCAGCTCCGCGACGGCGATCTCGTACGCCGCGGTGAGCGTCGCGTCGGCGAGCGCGGACAGCGCCGCCATCGTCTGTTCCAGGGCCCGCCCGCCGGTCAGGTCGGCCGCCGCGATCCGCAGCAGAGCCAGCCGGTACGCGGTCCGCAGCGCCGCCACGGCATTGCCACCGTCGGTCGGCTCCAGCCGGCCCTCGGCCAGCGGCGCGAGCCCGTCCGGAGCGGTCCGCAGCGTCGCGGAGTGCTCGGGATGGGCCACCAGGTGGTCGCCGAGCGCCGACGATGCGCCGAGCACCGCGATCAGCCGTCGCCGCAGCCCGGGGTCGGTGTGCAGCTCGGCGAGGAGCGGCGACTCGGTGCCGTCGGTGGTGCGGCCTTCGGCCTCCACGATGCGGTGCAGTTGGCGCAGCGCCAGATCCGGGTCGGCGGCCCGGGACAGCGCGGCGAGCAGTTCACCGGCCCGCTCGTCGACAGGCTCCTGCTCGACCGGCAGCCACAGGCGCAGCCCGTCCGGGCCGAGCAGGTCGGCGGCGCGTGCCCCGCCGTCGCCCTCGGCGGTGCCGAAGCCGTAGCGCGCGAGCCGGCCCGGCGTCCTGGTCGGCCGGCTCATCAGTGCCCGAGCAGCGGCAGGCCGCGCCGCGTCGTGCTGTCGTCCAGCTCGCCGAGGGCCAGCGCGGCGAACCGGGCGGCGAACGGCTGCCAGACCTCCTCGACGTCGACCATCACCGCGTCGCAGGCCGCCACCACCAGCTCCGGGTCGTAGCCCAGTTCGGCGAGCAGGGCCGAGTCGGCCGCCCAGTCGGCGATCATCGCGGTGTCGCATTCGATGTGGAACTGGAGGCCCCAGGCCCGGTCACCGAGCCGGAACGCCTGATGCGGGTAGCGGGTGGACGCCGCCAGCAGGGTGGCGCCTCGGGGCAGCTCGGTGATCTCGTCGGAGTGCCACTGGAGGACGTCCGGGATCAGCGGGACGTACCGGAACAGCGGGTCACCCTCGGCGGCGTCGCGCCGGCCGACCACGCCGGGGCCGATCTCCGGCCCGGACGGGCTCCGTTCGACAAGGCCTGCGTGCGCGGTGGCGAGCAGCTGCGCGCCCAGGCAGACGGCCAGGGTGGGTACCCGGTAGCGGACCGCCTTGCGCAGCAGGCCCTCCACCGCGGGAAACCAGTGTGCGCCGGGCGAGCCGTCCGCAAGCGGGTACGCCTGCTGGTCGCCGCCGAGCACCACGAGCGCCGCATACCCCTCAAGGTCGGCGGGAAGCTCGTCACCGGCGTGCGGGCGGACCACCTCCAGTTCCAGCCCTGCCTCGGTCAGCCACTCACCCAGCCGGCGCGCGTCGTCCGTCGGGTCGTTCTCGATAACCAGCGCGGTTGCCACCCGTCGAGGCTAGCCGGTGCGCTTCGTGGTGCCACTCCCCGGCACGGGCACGCGCCGTCGTTGCGGCTCGTTAGGCTCTGCGGTTGTGATCAGCGAGGACACCGCTGCGGTCCGCCCGCCCGTGCTGCGCCCCGGCGACACTGTGGCGCTTGTGTCGCCGTCCGGGCCGACCTCGCCGGAGCGGGTGGCGCGAGGGGTGGAGCTGCTCACCGGTTGGGGGTTGCGGCCGGTGCTGGGGTCCAACGCGTACGCCCGGCACGGTTACCTGGCCGGCACCGACGAGCTGCGCGCCGCCGACCTGAACGAGGCGTTCACCGACCCGCGGGTGCGCGGGGTCATCTGCACCCGTGGCGGGTACGGCGCGCAGCGGATCGTGGACGCCCTCGACATGGCCGCCGTCCGCCGCGATCCGAAGGTGGTGGCCGGCTTCTCCGACATCACCGCGTTGCAACTCGCGCTGTGGCGGGGCGCCCGGCTGGCAGGCGTACACGGCCCGGGCGCCGCCTGGCGGGACGAGCGCACCCCGCTGCGGTCGGCCGAGTCGTTGCACGCCGCGCTGATGACCACCGAACCGGTGACGGTCACCGCGGTGCCGGAAGAGGACACCTTCGGCGTACGTGTCGCGGGCCGGGCCACCGGCACCCTGCTCGGCGGCAACCTGTGCATGATCGTCGCGTCGGTCGGCACCCCGGACCTGCCCGACCTGACCGGGGCGGTGCTGCTCATCGAGGACGTCCAGGAACCCCCGTACAAGGTCGACCGGATGCTCACCCAACTGCGCCGGGCGGGTGCCCTCGACGGGCTGGCGGGGGTGGCGGTGGGGCAGTTCACCGACTGCGCCGACGGCTGGGACACCACTGTCACCGACGTGCTCGGCGAACGTCTCGGCGACCTCGGCGTACCGGTGCTCGGCGGCCTGCCGATCGGCCACGGCCCCGGCCAGCTGACAGTCCCAGTAGGCACCGAGGCCCACCTGAACACCGACGCCGGCACCCTAACGGTCACCCCCGCAGTAACCTGACCGCCCTCCCCCCACCCCCACCCACCTTGTTGATCATGAGGTTGGCGGGGCTTGCGGGCGTCCGAACCCCCGTCAACCTCATGATCACGCTGCGGGTGGGGGCGGGAGGGCGGGGGCGGGGCGGGGCAGGGCGGGGATTAGGTGGGGGGTAGGTGGGCTACGGCGCCGATTTCTAGGGCGGCCCAGACTGCGCCGTCGGGGGTGATCGTTAGGCCGTGGGGTTCTGCGGCGGGGGTCGGCAGGTCGTGGCCGGTTATCCGGCCGTCGGGGTCGATGTGGCCGATCCGGTTGGCGCCCCACTCGGTGAACCAGCAGCCGCCTCCCGGGTCGGCGACGATCGCGTGTGGGCGTGCCGCGCGGTCCGGTAGTGGGAACTCGTCGATCCGACCGTCGGGCGTGATCCGGCCGAGTTGCCCGGCGACGATCTCGACGAACCAGAGCGCGCCGTCGCCGCCGGCCGTGATGCCGACCGGCCCGGCGGCCTCGGTGGGCAGCGGGTGCACAGTCACCGCACCGTCGAGATCCACCCGGGCGATGGCGTTGCCCTGGTTGAGAGTGAGCCAGAGCGCGTCGTCCGGGCCGGCGGCAAGCATCGACGGGAAGCCCTTGGCGACCGGCAGCGGATACGTGGTGACCATCCCGTCGACTGTCACCCGACCGACAGTGTCGTCGGCCATGCCGGCGTACCAGAGGGCCCCGTCCGCACCGGCGGCCAGGCCGCAGGGCCCACAGCCGGGCGGCAACGCCACCGAGTCGACCTTGCCGTCGACGGTGATCCGGCCGAGCCGGTCGTCGCCCGAGCGGGTGTACCAGAGCGCGTCGTCCGGGCCGGCGACGATTATCAGAGGGCGGCTGTCCGGCGGGTCGGCGCGGTAGGTCCGTACCTCACCGTCGAGGCCGAGCCTGGCGACGCCGCCGGAGCCGGCAAGCGTCAGCCAGAGCGCGCCGTCGGGACCAACAGTGATCGAGTACGGGCCGGAGCCTGGCCCGGTGAGCGCGACCTCGCGGATGACTGTCTGTGTCATGCGATGCCCTTTCGTCGGGTTTCGCCCAGCCTTTCGGCCGCCCCGGTGTGACGCAACCCGAATAAAGCCGGCCCTTTCCCCCGGATTGCCAGCCCGCTGACAGGTTCGACATGGGTTGCGCCCAGCTCCGGCGGTCACTGTCGGTGACGTCATCGCATCACCACCGATAGGAGATTCGCATGATCCGCAAGATGTCGAAGAAGCACCTGCTTGCCGGCGTCGCCGCCGCTGGGGTGCTCGGCGTCGGGATCGCCGCCCCGACGGTGGCTCTCGCCGACGACAAGACCCCGTCCCCGAGCGCCAGCACCACCGACCAGGGCGGCGACCGCCAGCAGCGGCACGCCGACCGGCAGGCCGAGTTCGCCGAGGCGCTCGCCAAGGAGCTGGGCGTGTCGACCGACAAGGTCACCGCTGCGCTGGAGAAGCTGCACGAGCAGCGGCAGGGCGACAGGCCGGAGCGGCCGTCGACGCAGGACCGGCAGGACGCCCTGAAGGAGCGGCTGGACCAGGCCGTCGAGGACGGCAAGCTGACCCAGGAGCAGGCCGACGCGGTGCTCAAGGCCGCCGAGGCAGGCGTGTTCCCAGGCAAGGGTGGCCCGCACGGTAAGGGCGGCCCGCACGGCAAGCCCGGCCAGGACGGCAAGCCCGGCCAGGACGCCCCGAAGGGCGAGCCCACTCAGGACGACGAGTCCGGCCAGACCGGCAAGTGACCGGTGGCCCCGCCGGTGCCGACCGCGCCTCCTCCCGGACGGCACCGGCGGGCCACCACCCCCACCGCTCCCCCACGGTTCGTGGCTGTTGTGACGGCAACGAACGCGGCTTCCTGGAAACCGGGGCATCAAGCACGCCGGGACACCCCGGTTTCCAGGAAGCCGAGTCGATCAAGGCGTTGTGCTGCCCCCGCTCGCTGCGCGAACGCCGGAGAGCCGCACACACGAACGGGCGCCGCACCCGGGACGTACCCGGATGCGGCGCCCGTCGCGCTGTCCCACCGCCCGTGGCACCAACGCTGTCACAGAGGGCGGGACAGTCCTCAGCGAGCGGTCGCGTACGCGGCGCAGCCGATCAGCTCGAGCGAGACCTGAAGCCGCTCAAGGCTGATGTTCTTGGCGATGGTGTCCTCGGGCGTGTGGTACGGAGGCTCCAGCAGCGCCGGGCTCTCCTCGCCACGCCAGGAGAAGTTGGCGCTGGCGATGCCGACCTCCTGGAAGGACTGGTGGTCGCTGGAGCCGCGCTGCGTCACCGGCGACATGCGCGGGTCGTAGCCGAGGCGCAGGCCCGCGGCCGTCACCTCGTCGGTGGCCCGGTTGGCCTGCCCGTCGAAGGACAGCTGCCAGTACCGGGTCGCCGGGTCCCAGCTGGTGGCGACCATGTCGTTCTGGTACACGGCGAGGAACCGGTCCCGCTCCGCCTGCGGCAGCTGCCGCACGTGGTAACGCGAGCCGATCAGCCCCTGCTCCTCCGAGCCCCACAGGGCGAAGCGGAGAGTGGCGTTGACCGGGATGGCCTTCATGACACGGGCCAGCTCGAGGCAGAGCACCGTGCCGGAGCCGTCGTCGTTGGCGCCGGGAGCGCCGATGACAGTGTCGTAGTGGGCGCTGACCATCACGACCGGCCCGTTGGCGCCGGCGCGTCCGACCCGCTCGGCGATGACGTTGTGGGACGTCAGGTTGCGGTGCGCGGCGGTGGAGATGACGAGCGTGAGCCGCCGCCCGGAGGCGACGAGGGCACGCAGCCGTTCCTTCTGCGCCTGCGCGACACCGACCACCGGGATCGGCACCGGCGAGTTGGCCGAGCCCGGCAGGGTCGGCGTGAACGTCCCACTGCGCCGCGGCGGCACGCCGTCGGCGGCCAGGAACACCACGGCGGCCGCCCCACGGGCCAGCGCGGTGGCGACCAACTGCTCACGCCGGGCCGCCACGTAGTCGATCAGCACGATCTGGCCGGAAACGCTCGCGGGGTAGTTCTCGGGTGCGCCCGCGCCCACGTCGACCACGTCGCCGCTGACCGTGGTGTCCAGCGCGGCGTGCGCCGAGGCGCCGGCCTGCCAGTTCAGGTCGGTGGGCAGTCCGGCCGGCGAGGAGAGCTGGGCGAGGAACTTGTCCGCCACCGCGAACGGCTCCAGCTCGACGCGGTAGCCGTGGTGGGCCAGTTCCTTGGCGATATAGTCGGCGGCGCGGCGCTCGGAGGAGGTGCCGCCGATGCGCGGACCGATGTCCTCACTGAGGTAACGCAGGTGCTTCACGGCCCGCTCGGCCGAGACCTGAGCGATGATCTTGCGATCGTCCGACGTGAGGGCCGGCTTCCGGCTGGCACCGGGGCGCTTGTCGTTTGCCGCCCAGGCCGGGGCCGGAAGAGCCACGGTGGCGGCGCCACCGAGAGCAATGGTCAGCATGCGGCGCCGGTTCACATTGGATGACGACGCTGAATCAGTAGCGGGGGTAATGGGGTGACCGCCGTTGGTCATGTGCTTCTCCTTACTTTGCCGGGCCTGCTCGATGGTTGACTGAGCAGGCCCGAGGAAGGTCGAACCTATCCACCTCCGGGCCGGCCTCCAAGATCTGTTCGGACGGTCGTCGGAGGGCAGGCAGTCACCCCGTTCCACCAGGCGGACCAGCGCATACTCCCTGGCAGGGGCAGTCCTCGACGATTTGCCCGCCTTGATCACCTCTGGCGGGCCGTTTACGCCCGACACGCCGAAAAGGACTGGTGACAAATTCCACTGATGTGCGGCGACCCGATATCCGCGCCATCCCACAACGCGGGCGTCGACATCCCAGAACACCGCGACGCGACAACCCGATTCGGGTGCGTTCGTCGCCGTCCAAGCCGACGACGAACGCACCTCCGTCGAGGTCAGCCGCCGGCCGGTGGCGTGAAGACGCCGAACCGGTTGCCGGACGGGTCACGCAGCCAGGCGCGTACCAGACCGCTCGGCGTTGTCACCGGCGCCACGAGCACCGTGCCGCCTGCCGACTCGGCCCGCCGGCAGGCCTCCGCCACGTCCGCCACCTCGGCGTAGAAGATCGCGTAGTTCGCCTCGTCCCCACCGAGGCCCCGGATCGCGCCGCCGATCCCCCGCTCACCGCCGGCCGTCGTCTGCCGGTACGACCCACCCGGGCCGCCCTGCTCCTCGAAGCTCCAGCCGAACAGGTCGGTGTAGAAGCGTTGCGCCTCGTCCGGCCGGTCGGAGCCGATCTCGAACCAGGTCACGGGCGTGCTGGACATGCTGCCTCCTCGCTGGGCCGGCCCGGACGGCCGGCGTCGAGAAGCAGCATCGTCGCGGCCCGCGACAGCGTCCTGTCGGTGTTTCGCAGACGATCAGACCAGGCTCAACGGGCGTACCCGGTCAACAGGAACGTCGAGGTCGCCGGGACGCAACTCCCGGGTCACCGACTCGGCCAGCGGGTGCACGGACCTGATCCGGTCGGTGCGGAAGCAGCGGACAGCGTCGCGCAGCCGGCACCAGGCCACCAGGTACCAGTGCGTCTCGTTGCCCAGGTAGCCGAGCGGTTCCACGTCGCGTGCCGAGTCGGCGCCGTCGCGGTCGGCGTACCGCAGCCGTAGCACCCGCCCGGCGGCGACCGCGTCGGCCACGGCGGCCGGGACGGCGGTGCCCGGCCCGCCACCGACCAGGTGCACCCGGCCGGCGAGCCGGTGCGCCTCGGCAACCGCGGCGGGTGGCATCACCGCTACCAGTTTGCGCAGCGCGACGCCGGCGGCCGGGGCGAACGGCGAGCCGCCCAGCCGGTGCAGCGCGACGGCCATTGCCACCGCCTCGCCCGGCGTCAGGTTGACCGGCGGCAGGGTGCGCGCCCGGTCGACCACGTAGCCGCCGGCCCGGCCCGGCTCGGCCCAGATCGGCACCCCGGCACCCTGCAACGCGGTGATGTCCCGCTCCACGGTGCGGGTGCTGACCTCGAAGTGGTGGGCCAGCCAGCGCGCGCTGCGCGGACGCGGCGATATCGCGCGCAGCTCTTCGACAAGGGCGTAGAGGCGGTCGGTACGGTTCACCCCCGGAACCTAGATCCGGGGTACGACAGCCTCAGGCGATGCAGGCGCAGACGATCAGAGCGGCGCCGAAGTGCGTGGCGGCGCTGATCCGGGCGGCCGGGTGCGGCTCGGGCGAGCAGATGACCTCACCGAGCTTGCCAGGGGTGAGCAGGTCGAGCACCACGAATGCCAACGCCATGATGGCAAGCCCGACCAGCCCGAAGACCACGGTGGAGGCGAGCCCCTTACCGAAGTCGCTGTAGCTGGTCAGGATCGCCGTGAAGACGATCCCGGCGATGCCGAGCTGGTTGGCGGCCAGCAGCAGCCCCGCGTTGGCGTTGCGGTCGACCCAGATCAGGTCCCGCAGTCGCCCGGGGGTCAGCAGGTCGACCAGGCCGAATCCGGCCGCCATGAGCCCGACGCCCACGACACCGAACACGATGCTCTGCCAGGCGCCACTGAACAGATCCTCCAGCACGGACTGCCTCCCGAATCTCCGCCCGGAGGGGTACCGGCGCGGTGATCGAGACGATAGCGGCAGGATGCAAGCGCGTCAGCGCCGGCTCTACAGGGCCAGGTAACGCTGCCGCTCGTACGGGGTGACCTCGCGGCGGTACTGCTCCCACTCGGCCCGCTTGTTGCGCAGGAAGAAGTCGAAGACGTGCTCCCCGAGCACCTCGGCGACCAGTTCGGACTCGGCCATCACGTCGATCGCCTCGGCGAGGTTCTCCGGCAACGCCTCGTAGCCCATGGCACGCCGCTCGGCGCTGCTCAGCGACCAGACGTCGTCCTCGGCGCCCGGCGGCAGCTCGTAGCCCTCCTCGATGCCCTTCATGCCAGCGCCGAGCAGCACCGCGAAGGCGAGGTACGGGTTGGCCGCCGAGTCCGGTGAGCGGACCTCGACGCGGGCCGAGTTGGGCTTGCCGTACGCGGGCACCCGGACCAGCGCGGACCGGTTCAGGTGACCCCAGCAGACGTACGCCGGGCTCTCGGTGATGCGGTCCGGCAGTGCCTGCGGGAACAGCCGCTTGTAGGAGTTGACCCACTGGTTGGTGACGGCCGTGTACTCCCGGGCGTGCACCAGCAGGCCGGCGATGAACGACTTCGCCACCTTGGAGAGCTTCATCGGGTCGCCACTGTCGTGGAAGGCGTTGCGCTCGCCCTCGAACAGCGACAGGTGGGTGTGCATGCCGCTGCCCGGCTGGTCGGTGAACGGCTTCGGCATGAAGCTGGCCTGCACTCCGGTGGAGAGCGCCACCTCCTTGACCACGTGCCGGAAGGTCATGATGTTGTCGGCGGTGGTGAGCGCGTCGGCGTAGCGCAGGTCGATCTCCTGCTGGCCGGGGGCGACCTCGTGGTGGCTGAACTCCACCGAGATGCCGATCCGCTCCAGCGCCAGCACGCCCTGACGGCGGAAGTCGCGGGCCACCGCGTGGGTGGTGTGCTCGAAGTAGCCGCCGGTGTCCACCGGGGTGGGCACCGAGCCGTCCTGCGGACCGTTCTCCAGCAGGAAGAACTCGATCTCCGGGTGGGTGTAGAAGGTGAAGCCCTTTTCGGCGGCCTTGGACAGCGCCCGGCGCAGCACGTGCCGGGGGTCGGCCCAGGACGGGCCGCCGTCGGGCAGCAGGATGTCGCAGAACATCCGCGCGCTCTCGCCGCTCACCCCGCCCTCGAACGGGAAGACCTGGAAGGTGGTCGGATCGGGCATGGCAACCATGTCCGACTCGAAGACCCGGGCGAAGCCCTCGATCGCCGAGCCGTCGAAGCCGATGCCCTCCTCGAAGGCGGACTCCAGCTCCGCGGGTGCCACCGAGACGCTCTTGAGCGTGCCCAGCACGTCCGTGAACCACAGCCGAACGAACCGGATGTCCCGCTCTTCCAGCGTGCGGAGGACGAACTCCTGCTGACGGTCCACTTCCCCAACCCCTCGCGACACTCTTTTTGTCCGCCTTGGTCGGGCTGCACCCGACCTGCCCGCCCAGTGTTCCCGGGCCTGGTTACGCAGACGTTACGCGAACCACCGCCGCCCGTCCCCTCGTGTCCCGTCCGCCGAGCTACGCCGGCCGGGCGCGGGTGCCGCCGGGTGCGCCGTGGCGTGGCCGCCATCTCGTCCGAGGGTACGGATTGGCCGGGCGGAGCTGGGGCAAGATGAACACATGCCCACCCTGCGTCTCGCCCTGTCCCAGGTCAACCCGAGAGTCGGCGACCTCTCCGGCAACGCCGACCTGGTCCGCAGCTGGACCCGCCGGGCCGCCGACGCTGGCGCCCAGCTGGTCCTCTTTCCGGAGATGATGCTTACCGGATACCCGGTCGAGGACCTCGTCTTCCGGCGCTCCTTCATCGCCGCGTCCCGCGCCGCCCTGGAGCGGCTCGCCGCGGACCTCGCCGCCGACGGTCTCGGTGACCTGCCGGTCGTGGTCGGCTACCTCGACGCCGACGGCCCACCGCAGGTCAGCGGCGACGCCGAGCCGGGCCGGGGCGCCCGCAACGCCGCCGCGCTGCTGCACCGGGGCACTGTTGTCGCCCGCTACTTCAAGCACCACCTGCCCAACTACGGCGTCTTCGACGAGGACCGCTACTTCGTCCCCGGCGACGAACTGACGGTGGTGCGCATCGGCGGCGTCGACACCGCGCTGACCATCTGCGAGGACCTGTGGCAGGCCGGCGGGCCGTTCGCCGCCGCCCGGCAGGCCGGCGTCGGCCTCGTGGTCAACATCAACGGCTCGCCGTACGAGCTGAACAAGGACGACGTCCGGCTGCCGCTGGTCCGGCGCCGGGCCGCCGAGGCGGGCGCCACAGTCGCGTACGTCAACATGATCGGCGGCCAGGACGAGCTGGTCTTCGAGGGCGACTCGATGATCGTCACGGCCGACGGCGAACTGCTCACCCGTGCCCCGCAGTTCGTCGAGCACCTGCTCGTACACGACGTCGAACTGCCGGCCGCCACCACGGCGCCGGGCACCCAGAGCGTCGCGGACAACATGCGGGTCGTGCACAGCACCGTGGAGACGATCCCGCCCGCACCGGCCGGTCCGGCCGCCTCCGGCGGGCTGATCGAGCCGGTGGCCGACGAGGCGGAGGTGTGGCAGGCGCTTGTGCTGGGCCTGCGTGACTACGTCAACAAGAACGGTTTCCCGTCTGTGGTGCTCGGCCTCTCCGGCGGCATCGACTCGGCGGTGGTGGCCGCCCTGGCCGTCGACGCGCTGGGCCCCGACCGTGTGGTGGGGGTGTCGCTGCCCAGCCAGCACTCCTCCGAGCACTCCCGCGAAGACGCCGCCGACCTTGCCAAGCGCACCGGTCTGGACTACCGCGTCGAGCCGATCCAGCCCATGGTGGACAGCTTCCTGGCCAACCTGTCGCTGTCCGGTATCGCGGTGGAGAACCTCCAGGCCCGGGTCCGCGGCGTCATCCTGATGGCGCTGTCGAACCAGGAGGGCCACCTGGTGCTGACCACCGGCAACAAGAGCGAGCTGGCCGTCGGCTACTCCACCCTGTACGGCGACTCGGTCGGCGGCTTCAACCCGATCAAGGACGTCTGGAAGACGCTGGTCTGGCGGCTGGCGAAGTGGCGCAACGCCGACGCGGCCCGCCGGGGCGAGACCGCCCCGATCCCGGAGAACTCCATCGGCAAGCCGCCGAGCGCCGAGCTGAGCCCGGGTCAACTGGACAGCGACAGCCTGCCCGACTACGACGTACTGGACCCGATCCTCATCGGGTACGTCGACGGCGACCTCGGCCGGGACGGGCTTGTCGAGTCCGGCCACGACCCGGCGGTGGTGGACAAGGTGCTCCGGCTGGTGGATACCGCCGAGTACAAGCGACGGCAGTCCGCGCCCGGCGCGAAAATCTCGATGAAGGCGTTCGGCAGGGATCGCCGGCTCCCCATCACCAACCGGTGGCGCGAGGACGGCTGAGCCGTCCAGATGGGCGCCGGGTCGCTGACCCGACCCGGCGCCCCGCCACCGTACGGGAGTGAAATCTTCCACTGCGCCCTGCCGTCACCCCGTCCGCCGGTGCGACGATCACGACGGAACCCGGGGACCGCGCAGGCGGCCTCGAGGAAGGAGACAGTGATGGTGGAGTCCACTCCGAACGAGGTGACCGCGCTGTACGGCGGCCCGGCCACCCGTAGGGTCCGCACCAGGGACCTGATCGCCGCCAAGGAGCGCGGCGAACGGTGGCCGATGCTCACCTCGTACGACCAGTACACCGCAGGGATCTTCGACCAGGCCGGCGTACCGGTGCTGCTCGTCGGCGATTCGGCGGCGAACAACGTGTTCGGCTACGAGACCACCCTGCCGGTCACCACCGACGACCTGCTCCCCCTGGTACGGGCCGTGGTGCGCTCGACCCGGCAGGCCCTGATCGTCGGTGACCTGCCCTTCGGCTCGTACGAGGAAGGCCCGACCCAGGCGCTGCGCACCGCCGTACGGTTCATGAAAGAGGGCGGCTGCCACGCGGTGAAGCTGGAAGGTGGCCGCCGCTGCGCCGCGCAGATCGCCGCCATCGTCGGCGCCGGCATTCCGGTGATGGCGCACATCGGTTTCACGCCGCAGAGCGAGCACACCCTGGGCGGCTACCGGGTGCAGGGTCGAGGCGACACGGCCGACGAGGTGCTCGCCGACGCGCGGGCGGTCACCGAGGCGGGTGCCTTCGCGGTGGTACTGGAGATGGTGCCGGGCGAGGTGGCCAAGCAGATCACCCACGAACTGCCCATCCCCACTGTCGGCATCGGCGCCGGCCCGGACACCGACGCCCAGGTGCTGGTCTGGCAGGACATGGCCGGCCTGCGTACCGGCAAGGCCCCCCGCTTCGTGAAGCGGTACGCCGACCTGGCCGGCACCTTGACCGAAGCCACCCGCCGCTTCGCCGACGAGGTCCGCGGCGGCGAGTTCCCGGCAGCGGAACACACCTTCTAGCTCTCCGCGGCCTAGCTCCCGGCAGCGATTCAGCTCAGCCGAGGTGCTCTGCGCTGGCGCGGCGCCCTAGCCGGGGCGCGGCTGCCAGCCCAGGCGTGGCACCTTGCGCTGGTACGGGCATTCAGCGCAGGCACGGCAGCTTGCGCTGGCACGGGCATTCGGCACTGACAGTGGCGGTGGGACCGTCGGCTCACGTCCTCGGGCATCGGCCGGTCCCGCCGTCGCCAGCGCGCCATCCGCCGCCGGCGGCGGCGGATCGATCATGGCGACTGAAATTGTCGTACATGCGTTCTAAACTTTGGTTGTGATTGACGCGTTGGAGCAGGCCGAAGCCGCAGTGGCCGCCTGC
>NZ_JBNCNZ010000026.1:0-60493 GCF_049847245.1 Micromonospora sp. DT68 | reverse complement strand
ACCCAACCGCATCGACAATGAACGATCACACGCGCGGGGCCGGAACGCCCGACATCAGCCGTGAACGATCGAGGCTAGTAGGCCTTCCTCATCCTGCAGAAGGCCGAGGCCAACCGCTACGCAGGGATGAAAAGCCCATTGAACGTCAATGCAATACTGCGGTGTCGGGTTCGGCCAGCAAGTCTCTCACCACGTCTCGGCCGGAGGGGTCTCCGACGTCCGGTCGTGCCAACCAACGCTCGGCTAGCCGTCTCAATCCGCTACGGTCCATCCCGGTATGCCACAGCAGTCGCCATACACTGTGCCAACGCCCATGGTCGGGATGATTCTGCAGGCACCCGATGGCCAGGTCCCAGAGAACGTCCGAAGCGCGGCCGTCATCCCACATAGCCTTCCACATTTTGACCCACGGACCTTTGATTTGATTGGCGGTCAGCCAGCCAATCCCATTTCGGCCGAGCAGGGTCTTGTCGGCTCCAGAGCTCCAGGCCAGCAGCCAAACTTCCGCCCAAAGGATGGTGTCCGGTGCAGGCTCGGAAAGTTTATTTGCAATCGCCTGTCGTAAATGGTCCGACGTTCCGTGTCCCAACGTTTTGTTGGCGACTATGCACCAATTTTTGTTGACCTTGGACACGCTGAGCCACTCCACCGCTATAACCGATAACGAGTTCCGGTCAGCGTGATCCGACTCCCAAACATCCCGCCACAATCGGAACCAACGCGCCATGATCCGGTTGTCTTGGGACAGGCACCAAGCGCGCAACTGAGTCCAAGCCAAGGCCGTCAACTTCTCGTTGATATCCGGCTGACCGAACAAGTGCGACCACACCCAGTGCCATCCGTGCCGTTCCAGCGTCTTGCTGTCGAGCCAGGCGAGCGCCAGATCCCGGATTTGTCGCGACTCGGCGTCGGCCTCCTGCAGAGGTCCCCAGACGTGCGGCCACCGATAGTGATCAGGGTGCCCCTGAAGCCATCTGAGGCCGATCGATGCAAGCAGCGCGGTATCGGTGCCGACTTTCCACAGCGGTTCCCAGACATCTGGCAACGCCCGCAATGGTGTCCGGTGAGTGAGCCATCGATGGCCGAGAGCTGTGAGCCTGTCCACGCCGCATCCCGCGTCCCACAATGCCTTCCACGCCTGTGTCCAGGCCATGTGCTCGGGGAAGCGGTCCAGCCATGCCAGTCCGATCTCCGCCAAGTCGTCCGACCGGCCCTGCGCCTCCCACGTGGCTTCCCATACGTGGGGCCAGTAAGGGTGTTCTCCAGGGTTCCGTAGGAGCCATGCGACTCCCAGATCAGCTCGCCCGTAGCGACATGTCAGCAGCCTCACTACATGGCTGCCGTCCGTAGAGCTGGCCGCCAGCCATTCTGCCGCCCACTTTCCGAGCTCTGGGCTCCGTGGTGCCTTCCTCAAGAGTGGCTCGAGGAGAAATATGGTCTCACGACGTGACCGGTTGAACTCCAGCCATGCGAGCACCGCACGCAGGTATCGGACGGGTTCACGCTCCAGCAAATGGACCGCCACCTCGCTCCACGATGTCGTCGCTGGCGCGTTCTGCAGCAGGGCTGCAGAACGGTCGAGCAGTCGGTCGCTACGGGGAAGGCTCCTCAGCGTGACGGCCAGCACATCACCGATTATCCGCTTTCCGGACCTTGTCCCATCGAGCCATTGCTCGACCACGACGCCCAGCCGAGGATCCTTCAGCCTCTTCACCGCATCGATCACGACCGGCCGGAAGTCCTGCCAGGTCAGGCTTCTCGCGAGCAGGTCGGTGACGCTGTCGGCCACGCCGTCCAGGACAGTCCAGTGTTGGAGCAATTTGTGACAGGTCAATCGGAGGCCGGCGGTCGTCATGTCAGCGCTGCGAATGCACTCAATCGTTCGGACCGCAGGATGCGGCGACCACTCGATCGACGGGGCGTTCGCAGCGAGTTCGAGCCACACCGGCAGATCGACCAGTGGTAATCTGTTATCTGCTACGCGATTTTGGTAGATCTCGCCGACAAGAGGACCGATGTCGTCGTCGGCGATCCTCAAATTCAGGTCGCCCGTCTTGTCGACCAGCGCCCGGGAGAGTGCCCACAACGGCGCATTTTTTCCAGCCGGCTCCTCGCCGTATGCATAGCAATCTTGAATGGCCTGCAGGAGATGGCCACGCCGGACGTTAGCTTCCGCTCGCGCCGGGAACCACGCCTCGTACATCAGGTTTGCGAGCTGAGGATGAGTTACCCAAGTGTCTTGCCGAGAGCCGGTACCTCGATTCTCGAGGTGCTCCTCGGCTTGGAGGTGCGCCATCGCGTCGCGTTGCTGCGGGGTTAGTACCTTCTCGAAGGCGCGAGCGGGATAACCAACGTAAAGCCGATTCAGTGCCATCACGCGGGCGACGACGTTGAACAACTCGTCATTCGGGTGCATTGAGCGGATACGGGCCCGGAACCGAGCGGCGAATTCCTTCAGGGAAGCCCCGTGATGCCTCTCGAAGAACAGTTGGACCAGGAGGTGGTTCGGCCTCTGCACCTGACTGAGTTCCGAGCCGGTGCGGCGGGCGAACCACGCTTTCAGCTCGTCATAGTCCTCCGCCACCTCGTTCTCCACCAGACTCTGCCTGACGATTAGATCGTCCACGAAGTCGTTGCTCAGGTTAAGAGCCTGCTCGCTCGGCCCGCAGCAGACCAAGAGCGGCAGCCTATCGCCTTCGCCCCGTTGCCTGAGGTCGTCGACGATTGCGAGCGCCTCCTGCCACTGGGCGGCCCCTTCCGTGGCGGAGACCTGGTACGGGTCGTCAATGGCGATCACCGAAAGAAGATCTTGGTCAGGATCACGCTCCTCGGCGCGCTGAACCCATTCCATCGCGCGACTCAAGAGGCCAGGATTGTTTCCGAGCCAGATCACCCGCGCGATCCCCTGGGAATGCAGATCGGCCAGCAACTGCAGCAGAAGTACACTCTTCCCCACACCCGACCGGCCGCCCAGCCAGAAGACCGGCAGCTTGACGGTGTTGTCCGCGAAGGCCGGCCGGGAGTCCTGCCATTCCCAGAAGTCCTGCCTGACCCGGTCGAGCGCCGCGGGACGCGGTGCGAAGTAGCCGTTGCGAAGGTGGTAGAGCATTGGGCGCTGGCCAGTAAGGTAGGCGCCAGGCTCAATCTGCGACGGAGGGGCGTATTCATCACGCCACAGTTTAATATCGCTAGTTATCTTTTTGTTACCGTCGAGCCCTACGAGATCATTCCAGATGTCTCTGGCGACGGCCTCGAAACCCTGTTCGTCGTCGCTCGCCTCCATCAACCGAGCCAGCCAGGTACGGGAAAGGCCGACGGGATCCGTCGCCCTCAACCTCTCGTGCAATATCGCGTGTAGCTCACGAGCAGGATCGGCGATGGTATTCACTGTCACCGCTGCGGTGAACTGCTCGACCTCCTCCGCCGTTGTGGTTGCAGCCTTTCGCCGCTCGAGCCACCTCGAGATTCGCGCTTCGAGCGACTTGAGGTCGGACTCAGCAGCCTGTACCTCGAACCGTAAACGGGGCCGAAGTTCCGGGAACTCCTCAGCGAGGCGGTAGACCTCCCATAACTGGTCGAGTGCTGTGCCGACGGATTGGCTCGTGTGTCGCCGTTTGATCTGCGTGACGATAACCGTTGTGTCCTCGACGACACGCAAATCAGAGAGGGATTCCGCGACAACCGAATACGACCCAGCGGCCCTGTTCTCAAGAAACCTGATCACGGTTCTCAGCAAGGTAGCTTGAAATTGGTAATAGAAGCCGGCGACCGCGTTCCGTCCACCGTCTGCATGGCTCGGCTTGGCTTGTTTCCACTTCTGTTCGAGTTTGCGAAGATCGGCGAGCATACCGTCAACTCTCGTCGCGTACAGGAAGGCCCTCGCCCATCCCCAGGCGACAGGAGCGCTGCGTTCGGTATGTCAAATGCGGCCGCATCTCGCCAGTCTGACTGTCCGACTTGGACCCGCGCAAGGGTCGCAAACATGACGACCATCCGCATTACGCGCCCGACGAGAGCGGGTCGGGCGGTCACAAGCCGACGTCGGTGAGGGCGTTGTCCTCCCACTGGTTGGCGTCCTCGATGTAGCTGGCGAGGGTCGCGGAACCGTCCTTCCATCCGCCATGCCGGGCGATTCGCAGCGGGTTCTTGCCTTGGCGGTGAGTTTCGGTGGCGAATCCGCGGCGCAGGGAGTGTCCGGAGAAGGCGGAGGCGGCGTCCAAGCCGGCGCGTTGTGCGGTGCGGCGAACGATGATGGCGACGGCTTGGCCGGTGATGCGGCCGTTGGCTTCTCCGCGGCCGTGCGGTGCCCGGCCGAGGTTCCCGTGTCGGTCGATGCGCCGGAACACCGGTCCGGATGTCTCGCCGCGGGCGGCCAGGGCGCCCAGCCATGCTTGCATGGTGCGGACGGGGCAGGTAGCCGGTCGGGATGTGTAGGGAAGGGCGGTGGCGCGGCCCACGGATTCCTTGTCGGTCTTGGAACGGCGGATGGTGACCTGCAGGCCGTCGCCGGTGAACGTGAGGTCGGCGATGTCGAGCGCCGCGAGTTCGCTTCGCCGAGCGGCCAGCGCGAAGCCGACCACGATGATGGCGCGGTCACGTACCCCGGCGATGGTGGAGATGTCGAGGGTGTCCACCATCGCCCGCAGCGCCGTGATGGTCATGGCCTTGGCCTTGCGCACTCCTCGGCCAGCCGGCCCGTGACTAACGATCTTGCGGGAACTGGCGTTAAGCGTCTGGGCTGAGGTCATGGCCAGCCGATGGGTATTCGGCTTCGCGGATGTCGCGTAGTTTGATCGTTCGTGTCTGAGGTGGACGAGCAGCAGGTCGGGGACGGGGACGAGAGGTCGTTTCTGTCGGCGCGGCAGGTCGCGACGTACGGGTGTTTCGACGGGCCGCCGCCGGTGGAGGACTTGGAGCGGTTCTTCTTCCTTGATGACGCTGACCGTGTGTTGCTGGCCAAGCGTCGGGGCGACGGCAACCGGTTGGGGTTCGCGCTGCAGTTGACGACGGTGCGGTATCTGGGCACGTTCCTGGATGACCCGATCGATTTGCCGTCGGTGGTGGTGGACGTGCTGGCTAGCCAGTTGGGAATCGCGGACGCCTCGTGTGTGAAGACGTACGTAGAGCGGGCGAACACGAAGTGGGAGCACCGTCGGGAGATCATCGTTGCCGACGGGTGGCGGGAGTTCGCCGACGTCCGCGAGGACTTGACTGCTTGGATTGATCATCGGGCGTGGACGACGGGTGCGGGCCCGAAGGTGATCTTTCAGGGGGTGCTGGCGTGGTTGCTGGCCCGTCAGGTGCTGCTGCCTGCGGTGCGGGAGTTGGAGCGGCTGGTGGCCCGGGTGGTCCGCTTGTCGCACGTGCGGTTGTGGACGACGCTGGCGGCGATGGTGACCGCTTGGCAGGCCGGTCTGCTGCTGGACTTGGTCGAGGTGCCGCCGGGGCGGCGGGTATCGCCGCTGGAGAGGCTGCGTCAGGGTCCGGTCGACCGCACCGGCAAGGCGATGGCGGGCGCGTTGAGCCGGGTCGCTGAAGTCGCGGATCTCGGCCTTGGGCAGGTGGACCTGGGTGTGGTGCCGCGGCGGCGGGTGGTCGACCTGGCCCGTCGGGGCATGTCGGCGAACGCCACGGACCTGCGCCGGACGAGTCCGTATCCGAAGCGGCTGGCGACGTTGTTGTCGACGGTGGTGTACCTGGAGGCCAAGGCCACCGATGACGCCCTGGAGCTCTTCGATGTGATCATGACGAGCGAGTTGCTGGCGCGTGCCGAGCGTCAGTCCAACGCCGACAAGGCCAAGCGGTACCCGCGGGTGGCCCGTGACGCCTCCAAGCTGGCGGCGGCGGTGGCGGTGCTGCTGGCGTCCGAGGATTGGAGCGAGGACCTGACGGTCGCGCGGTTGTGGGACGCGATCGAGGACGTGGCCTCTCGGGCGGAGTTGCGCGGCGCGGTCGAGCGGGTGCACCAGGTGGTGCCGCCGGGGGTCGATCCGGATGGTGAGTGGCGGACGGCGTTGTTGACCCGCTATCCCCTGGTCCGGCGGTTCATTCGGCTGCTGACCACCACCATCGAGTTCGGGGCCACCACGGACGCCGCGCCCGTGCTGTACGCGCTGACCAGCCTGCCGGACCTGCTCGACGCCGACGCGACCAGGCGGGTGCCGGCCGGTTGTCTGGACGCCCGGAAGGTCGCCATCGAGGTGATCACCCCCGGTTGGCGGAACCTGGTGCTGCGCAAGGACCGGCCGGCGGAGACGGTGGACAAGGTCGCCTACGTGTTCTGTGTGCTCGACCAGTTCCACCAGCGGCTACGCCGCCGTGACATCTTCGCCGCCGCCTCCTCACGCTGGGCCGATCCGAGGGCGCTGCTGCTGTCGGGCGCGGCGTGGCAGGCCCGGCGGGCGGATCTGCTGGACTCTCTTCAGCTTCCCGACGACCCGGCCGACTTGCTGAGCGCGTACTCGGCTGAGCTGGACGGCATGTGGAAGCACATGGCGCGGCGGGTCGAGGCCGGGGACGTGACGGTCGACGGCGAGGGCCGGGTGCGCGTCGCCGCGGTGAAAGCCGTACCCGAACCGGACTCCCTGGGCGAGCTGCGGGAGCGGTGCGAGGCGATGATCCCGGAGGTCGACATCGGGGAGTTGCTGCTGGAGGTGATGGGCTGGCAACCGGGTTTCGCCGCCGCCTACACCCACGTCTCCGGTGGCGCCCGCCTGGACGCCGGCATGGACCGCACCCTCGCGGCGGTGCTCACCGCCCAGGCCCTCAACGTCGGTTGGAAGCCGGTCATCACGGCGGGTAATCCGGCGTTGACCCGCTCGAGGATCAGCCACGTGTACCAGAACTACGTGCGCGCCGACACCCACGCCGTGGCCAACGCGGTGCTGATCAGCGGGCAGGCCGGGATCGGTACAGCGGAGGTGTGGGGTGGCGGGCTGGTCGCCGCCGTTGACGGCACCCGGTTCGTGGTGCCGGTGCGCTCGATCCACGCCCGGCCGAACCCGAAGTACTTCGGCCGCAAACGCGGCGCCACCTACCTCAACATGATCAACGATCAGGGGGTGGGGATCGCGGGCATGGTGTTGTCCGGCACCCCGAAGGACTCCCTGTACGCGGTGGACCTGATGTACCGCCGCGACGGCGGGCCACGCCCGGAGGTGTTCGTCTCCGACACCGGCTCCTATTCCGACATGGTCTTCGGCCTACTCAAGCTTCTCGGCGTGGACTACCGCCCGGAGCTCGCCGGACTACCCGACCAGAAACTGTGGCGGGTCAACCCGAGCGCCGACTACGGACCCCTGAACACCGCGGCACGCGGGAAGATCGACCTGGCGAAGGTCCGCCGGCACTGGCCGGACATCTGCCGAATCGCCGCCTCGGTGCACTCCGGCGCGATCAGCGCCTCCGACGTGATGCGGATGCTGCAGCACGGCGGCAACCCCACCCAACTCGGCGACGCCCTCGCGCACCTCGGCCGGATCTTCAAGACACTGCACGTGCTGTCCTACGCCGACCGGGAGGGCTACCGACGCGACATCAAGCGGATCCGCAACCTCCAGGAGGAACGCCACGGCCTGGCCAAGCACGTCTTCCACGGCCGCAAGGGCGAACTGCGGGAGGCATACCACGCCGGAATGGAAGACCAACTCGGCGCCCTCGGTCTGGTCGTCAACGCGATCACGCTGTGGAACACCGTCTACCTGGACCGGATTCTGGCCACACTGCGCGCCGACGGCTACCAAGTGCGCGATGCCGACGTCGCCCGACTTCACCCCTACTGGTTCAAGCACGTCAACGTCCACGGCCACTACAGCTTCACCCCGCCCGACCTCGACGCCGACGGCCGCCGCGCCCTACGGGACCCCGAGCAACCCGACCCGGACGACGCCTGACACGCCGGGTCGAACGGACGATCAACCATCCGGGATCTCCGCAGGGCGATTACGTCAACCGTCCGGTGTGGCGGCCCCGGCCAGGGCCGCTGGGGAGCGCGGCGAGCCCAGGCGGGTGTGACGGGAAGGTGCTCGTGCCGCTCGGTGCTTCCCGTCGTTGGCCTTTTCGCCTCATGCCCCCACCCCCGTGCATGCGCATGCGCATGCGCAGATGCACGGTGCACGTCGCGGTCATGGTGATGGCACAAACATGCTCACCCCCGGGCTGTACACGACATCAGCACCGCGGGTAAGCGCGATGGCGCCGCCTGCCCTTGGCGTGAGGTTGGCAGCCCCAGCCCGCCGCCTGCGATTGGGAAGGGGCACGGCTGTCACCACCTGCCCCGCGTACGCCCCCATCCGGGTGGTCTCCCGACCGCCGCCGAACGAGGCGGCGGCATCGGCATCACTGGCCGTCCTGGTGGCGCGCGCCGCGCACGGTTCGGCAGGTCGCGAAGAACATCCAACTTTCGCGACGCCGCAACGCCTACCCTGGCCGGGAACCGGCCGGCTTGAGGGGAGGGGGCTGGCATCAGCGAACTCGTCGTCGCCTGCCATCCGCGACACTGGGGCGGCCCGGTCATTGTGTTCATCCGCGTGCGCCAGTTGGCGGTGCTGCCCGAATCGATGCTGCAGATCACCGGGACGCAGCTCAGCCGCGACGGCACACCCTGGGGCGAGATTACCGTGCGCATCCAGCGGCGGGCGCTGGCGGAGGTGATCGACCATCCACCCCGCGCCGCCGCCGCTGTCGACGGGATCGCCGCGCTGGCCTGGTCCCTCGCCGGCCACCCACCCGAGGGCGTGCCATGATGCGCCCGTGGCCGGCACCCCACCCCCCGGGTGCCGGCCACGCCACGCGCCGGCGGCGACCCGGGACGCGGCGGGGAACAACACCCGGGATGCGCCGACAACGCCCCCACACTGTAGGCATCGACCGGCATCACCGCCGGATGGCGCGCCGAAGCTGCCCGCGGTGTCGCCCGCCCAGCCGAGCCTGCGGTGGCCGGGCGCGCCATCCGGTCACTGTTGGCGGCGAGCGCCCGGGCGAGAACACTCAGTAGGGTCCAGGGCGTCGAGGATGCGTCCGGTAACGATCGTTCGCTTGACACCCGGGCACCGGTGATGTTCGCCCAGGTCGCATCTGTAACGGAACCCGTGTCCGCGCCTTCGTAACGCGATCGGGGGTTCGCGATACAGTCACCGCATGCGGATCGGCTACGGACGGGTCTCCACCCGCGACCAGAACCCCAACGCCCAGCACGATGCACTCACCGCGGCCGGCTGCGAGCAGATCTTTGTCGACAAGGCGTCCGGCAAACTCGCCCGCCGCCCCGAACTCGACAAGGCGCTCCTGGTCGCGCACCGGCCCGGGGATCAGCTCGTGGTCACCAAACTCGACCGGCTCGGCCGCTCCCTGGAACACCTCATCGAACTTTCCGCACAGCTGCAGCAGCGCGGCGTCGACCTGGTCGTGCTCGACCAGAAGATCGACACGTCAGCCGCAATGGGCCGGATGTTCTTCCAGATCCTCGGCTCCATCGCCGAGTTCGAACACGCCCTCATGTCCGAACGCACCCTCGACGGCCTGGCAGCCGCCCGCGCTCGCGGTCGCACCGGCGGCCAGAAACCCAAGCTCACCCCGCGCCAGGCGAAGATCGCGCGGGAGATGCACGAGGAGACCGGACCCGACGGACGCCGACTGCACACCGTGGAGGAGATCGCCGCTGAGTTCGGCGTCACCCGCCCCACCATCTACCGGCACCTGTCCAAGCTGCCCACCGAGGCCGGCTGAACAGAACGGACACCCACCCCACAGTCCTGCGAGCATCGCGGCTGCTTTCCGTCCACTCGTCCAGCGACTTTGGGGCTTGGTGACACCTACCCAAGCAGCACAAGTCAGCAACGCCTCGCGCGAACCGAAGCCGGATCACCCAGATCAACTTTTGGCCCCTCCTCGCAAGATCGTTATTGACCACCTGTTTGCCCTGGTCAGCGATATCCGTTGATTTTTCCGCTAGGACTACGGGCACCCCCTCTGGCAGCACGGTCGCCTGGGTCCGCTGCATGGCGGGTTCGCCTCGCCGGGCTCACTGCTGACCTCCACCCCGCAATACTTCCATAACCGCCTAAAACGCTCACACGGGCCCTATTGTCGTTCGTGTTCGTGTTCGCGTTCAGACTCATGACGGGGGTTGTGCGAGTGAGAAGACACATACGCCGATACGCGGCAGTCGCCGCGATGGCCGCGGCGCTACTGGTGGCGTGGACCGCGCCGGCCGCAGCGCAGCAGACGATCGACATCAACCCGGGCAACGTGCCCACCAACGCAGCGCAATTCACCCAGAACTGCGACCCGAACCTCGGCGGCGGCCCCTACCCGAACGAGGACGTGTGGGTGTTCAACCTGCCGGGCAACCCGCAGACCTCCGGGGTGTTCGAGTCGGTCACCGCGACCTTCTCCACCCCGCAGGGCACCGTGACCCGCACCATCCCCACCGACGGCGGGCAGATCGTCAACAACCTCGGCACCAGCAAAGCGTGGATCCGGCTGCCCGCGGGATGGACGCTGACCGACGCGACCGCCACCATCAGCGGCGAGGCGTCGTTCTTCGTCCTCACCCACACCTGCGCAGCCAGCGGCACACCCACTCCGACGCCCACCCCGACAGGGTCGCCGACCGGCACACCCACCCCCACCCCGACCTCGACCGGCACACCCACCGGCCAGCCCACCCCCACCCCGACGAAGTCCGAGTTGCCCGTCACCGGCACGGGCCGTGGATCCGGGCCGCTCGGCCTGGCCACCGCCGGCGTGCTCACCCTGCTGGCCGGGACAGCCCTGGTGCTGGCGCGCCGCCGCCGCGACACCCGCGGCTGACCACGCCCCGCTCAGCGTCGGCGCAACAAGCAGGTGACCGGTGCGGTCACCCGCGGTCGGCACGGGACGCCACCTCCTACGGCGCCCCGTGCCGGCCGCACCCACCAACCCGTTCGCGCCGCCGCCCCGCGGACGCCGTCCGATCGAGGAGGTACCGATGCGGCGTGCACCGACGGCGCGCGAGCAGCACCTCCGGCAGGCCACCGTGACGGCTGCACGCCCTCGCCGCGGACAACCGGGCAGCCGTCGACGCCGCCGCCCCGCACCTGCTACGACATCCCCGGACCTGGCGTCACACCGTGCTGCACCAGACCGCCGAGGCCACCCCCGCCGCGGCGCACACCCCGCAGATGGCGACGTCGTCCCGCACCGGTGTGGCCTCACCGCCGGCATGGCCGCGGTGCGGAGCTTTGCTCCTGTGGAGCCGCTCTATACGGCGGCGAACCGGGCACGATGGCGTCCCCGTGACAAGAGTGTTCACCGCGATCGGCGGCCACGAACCGGCGGATCGGCCGCGACGGGTCTTCCGGGTTCTGCGAAGGAGTGAGCCGGTGGAGAAGCCGAAACAGCAGGGTCGGTCGCTCACGTTGCTGCGCGCCGTGGGTGAGGGTGTGACGGCGGTGGCTGCCGGGGATCCACATGCGTTCGACGTCGCGGCCAGGCGCCTGTGGCGGATGTCCGCGCCATCGACCCCGCGAGTGCTGGAGATGACAGCGCGGCTCATGCTGGAGGAACTGGTTGACGACGCCGCCCTGGCCGCGACGGCATGGCCGGCGCTGGCCCGCTGCCGGGATCGGGCCCGGCGTTGGCTGCCGCAGGTCGATGAGGAACTGCTGGCCGTGTTGCTGTTCGTCGGGGCATTGGGCGGTGAGGACACCGGGTGGCTACCGGAGCCGGCCGCGACGCGGCACCGGCTGCTGCTGATCGCCGAGATCGCGACCACCGGTGACCTGCGGGTCGCGGCGTTCCTGGATGCCGCCCTGGCCGCTCACGACCGCGCCGGTCACGCCCTACCGGCAGCGATGACGCCGGCGTGGCTGCCCCGCACGCGCCTGCCGTCGGACCCGACGCCCACCGGCAGGTAGATCGGCGGCGCATCTCTGATCCGGGCGGGCAGGAGAGCCGCCGCGACCCACGTCGATCCCTGCGGACCGAGCGGAATACGCACCTGTCGACAATCCCGCCCAGGGCTTGTCCAATCGGCGAGCGCCCACGCCGCAACGTGATAGGACGGTCACCATCGCCGTGGATCGACGTCAACGTCCGCGGTCCAAGGTCGCACGGGGCAGACCGAAAGGACCGGCACATGACCGGAGCGCCACGACAGCATCCGACGGGCACACCGCGCCCTGTCAGTCCGCTACGCCAACGCCGGCGCGCCCCGCACCACCGCCCGCCAGTCGCGCGGCAGGCGACACGATGAACGGGCACCTGCCCGTCACGCCGAACTGGGGCTGCGCCGACTGCGAGCAGGAATGGCCATGCCCCGACGGCCGGCGCAGGCTCCTCGCCGAACACCACCGCACGCCGGTCCTGCTCTTCCACTGCCTGAGCTCCTGTTATGCCAGCGCCGTCGCCGACCTGCCGGGCACCGTCGCCATACACCTGCACGCCCGGTTCCTGGGCTGGCTACCCCGCACACCACCGCCGAACGCGGCACCGACCACCCGATACCTACAGAGGACAACCCGCGACTGAGACCACGACGACGACCTGCTATGACACCCCCGCACGTGGCGTCACACGGTGCTGCACCACACCGCCGAACTCCTCACCGCCGAGGCCCACCCCGCGCCAGCGCACACCCTGCAGACGCGGCGTCACTACCTGACAGGCAACCCGCGATAGGCACGCCACAACGACGCCGAACTGCTGCACCTAGCCACCAACGCCGCCCACCGCCGCGGCGCTATGCCGGCGGGTCCGGCCGGCGCCTGGCACCAGCCGCTGCTGATCGCCTGCCTCACCCACCTCGCCGACACCCGAGCCTCCGGCGTTCACTGACCACCAGCGGATCTGCGATCGCGTCATCGGCGGCCATCCACCACCACCGCCAG
Source organism: Micromonospora sp. DT68 (assembly GCF_049847245.1). Lineage (NCBI taxonomy): Bacteria > Bacillati > Actinomycetota > Actinomycetes > Micromonosporales > Micromonosporaceae > Micromonospora > Micromonospora sp. DT68. The sequence goes on along the minus strand of NZ_JBNCNZ010000026.1, from coordinate 47,624 downwards.
CCGCAGGTCCCGGTGCGCCCGATCCCCCGCCTCCCGGGCGGCCATCTCGTCCGGATAGGCGTCCACCGCGCGCGCGAGGACCACCTCGCCGTACACCAGCAGCCACCCGTAGCGGCCCGGCACCACCGCCCGCACCCGCACACCCCCAGAGCGCGCCAAACGCACCGACGCCGACGCGCACGCCCAACACGCCGCGAACGAGCCATGGCTGTAGTCACCACACACCGCCACCGCCACACCCGAACCCGAACCCACCCCCGAATCCAGCAGCCGCCACCGGAACCGGCCCGCCATCCTGTCTACCTGCACCACCGCACCCGTCACCACGCCCCCCGCCGCCGCACCCGAGCCCGCCACTGTATCGGCATCGACGAATGCAATCAGGCAGCGACGCCGTGTGCACACGGTCGACGCAGGCTCGTCAACCGCGGAGGTCAACCGCGGAGGTCAACCACGGGGCCCCTTAGCGCCAGTTCCCGCAAGATCGTTAGTCACGGGCCCAGCCTCGGCGAGTTCGGCGCGGTGCCGGCGGAGGACGGCACGGGCCGGTCGGGTGTTGGGTGGCGGGAAGTCGGCGCTGGCGTGGGCGACGGTGATGGCCGCCATCGCGCGTTCGATGGTGGACGACGCCTTGCCCTCGTCGGCCAATTGTGAGATGTACTCGGCCAGGGTCGCTGGGGTGGCCGGCAGATGGAATCGCTGTTTGTCGATGCACCATTGGGTGAACCGGCTCCAGTCACCGGCGTACGCTCGGCGTGTGGACGCCGGCACCGACTCGCGGATGCGCCGCCGGGCGGATTCCGAGAGTTGTTCGTTCGGATCGCTCGAATCGACGTGCTGGGCACTCCCCCGCGCCGCCATCTCATTCATGAGAAGCAACCTTATCGAGAATCAGCGCCGACGGGACCCAGCCTGACCCTTACCGGGACGTGGGAGTCGTGCACACCGACACCGGGCTACTGACGTTCGGTTGGCGAACCCACTGACGTTTCCTGGCGAACCCACTGACCTTCGGTGGCAAAACCCGCTGACGACCTGGTGGCACTCAACAGGGTCGCTTGCCCAGGCTCATCGACGGATCCACACCATCCTGATTCCTTACGCACATTAACTGTCATTATGATGCTTCGACGTTTTGCCCAGTTATGCCGGAGTTAATTAATGGATTACTGTTACCGACAATCTAGTAATGAGCCGATGACTGTTCCAGAGAGCGATCGCGCAAGGCTGGCAGGCGATGGCCGGGGCAAGCCTCAGCGAGATGGCCATTGGCTGACTGGCGGCAGTGTCCAGGCTCGGCGCCGGCGGGCTGCTACCGCTTCGCGCTGTCGCTGGTGAGGGAGTCCGCCGACGTACGCCCTTCGACGGCGGCCTGCGTGAAGGTGACCCGTCGGTGGACAAGCACCGCAACCGCCATGACGATCGCCGCCGAAACCGCCACGATGATCGCGGCCGTGGCCAGGGTCGTCCCGTCAGCGTTCGGCCCGCCGCCGTAGAAGCTGACGGCGAATTCCTCGGCAAGCGGATGCAGCCACAGCATGCCGATCGGACAGAGCAGCACCAGCAGCGCCCAAGCACCACGAAGGTCGTTGCGCGCCGCAAGCCGTACACCCACGAGCAACGTCACAAACAGAAGTGCCATCCCGGCGCCGGGCAGAACCTGCCCGGCGGGCCAGCCGTAGTACACGGGAAGCACGTCGCCACCGTTGCGGGCAACGGTCGCCGCTACGGGCAGAGCCGCGGCGGCGCCGGTGACGGGCAGCAGCCGTATCCACGAGGGCGGCCGGCCGGGAACGCCGAGCGCCACGAATCCGAGGCAGACCTGGGCGAGGAGCACGAACAGCGGAGGCCGAGGCCGGTCGACGACGGCGGCAAGCGGTACGACGGCGACGGTGAGAACAAGGGCGAGACCGATCGCCAGGCGGGTCCACCGGCCGGGTGCCACCACGTACACCACCGCGGCGAGCAGCCAGGCCGCCCACGCGCCGAGACCGAGCGAGACGGACATGCCGTGCTGCTCGAAGCCGAACCACGCCGTCGTCCACGGATTGACCTCCAGCATGGCCCAACCACCGGCGAGAGCCGTGGCGGTCACCAACGCCAGCGTCGCGGCCAGCCACACGCCGGGGCCGATTCCAGTGGCGCCGACCGCACGTAGGCGCTGCTGTAGTCCGCCACCGGCCACGTCGGCGACGTCGGCTACCGAAGGCCACCGCCGGTCCGGTGGGCACAGTGCGAGGTACGTGTCCGCGATCTCGGTGCCGCGCGTATCGCGGTAGCCGGCCGGATAGAAGATCCGGATCAGTCGCAGATAGCGGCGTTCCAGGTCGCTCATGCGATCCCTCCGCTGAGTCGGGGCGTACCTCGACGGGTACGTGCGTTCAACCGCGCGGTTGCCGCCTCGACGTTGCGGCGCATCCGCTCGGTCTCGCTGGCGAGCAGGTCACCGCCCTGCTCAGTGAGCCGGTAGTAGCGCCGCAGCCGGCTGTCCACCACTTCCTCCCGCTCCACGGTGACCAGCCCCGCGTCGAGCAGTCGGTCGAGGGCGCCGTAGAGCGTGCCGGCGCGCAGCGACACGCGGCCGTCGGAAAGCTGGGCCACCTCGGTGATCAGCGCGTAGCCGTGCAGCGGCTGCGCGGCCAACGCCGTGAGGATCAGGAACGTGGGTTCGCGTACCGGTGTCTCCACGCCCTCAATGTATCGGCTGCGAAGGTATAACAGCAGACCTCCCAACGCTCGCCTGGGATTCCTGGGCCCTGGGGTCGGCGACGTGCCGAGGTCACCTCGGCGCGCCGGACGGCAGCAGCACGCCACCCTGCTCGAAGATCGACGTGTGACGACGACTTCGGTTACGCGCCAGACGGCCGACTCGCCCGCACTGCACTACTACGTGGTGCACGACGGTGCTGGCGTGCCGGAAGGGCTGTTGGTGGAGGAGTTCCTGCTCGCGGCGGACTACTCCACCGTCGGCTTGGTGAGCGGTGGCTGGAGCCGACCGGAGGGCCGCTGGTACGAAGCATCGGCCACCAGCTGGCGCATACGCGTTGACGCCGTGCTGCGCAAGCGGGTGACGCCGGTCGGCCGCCCTGCGGCGGCTGCCCTCTATCAGAACCTGTGTGGCGCGGACCTGCCGGACGAGGACGCTGTGCGGGCATTCTTCGGTGCTTCTCCCGCTCAGCCGCCGCCATCTTCCTTGCGGCTGAGCGATTCCGGGCCCCGGCCAGGGTTCCGCGAGACGCGCGTCTACCGGATCCTGTTCACCGACGAGCTGAGCGCGGACGGCCTCGCGGCACTCAGCGAAGCGTGGCAGATGCCGATCACCGGAGACCCGGCGGATCCCGAGGTACGCGTCTTGGGCGAGGTGCGCCGTCAGGTCTCCGGCGACGCCTTTCGGTGGGAGCTACGCCGGGTCGCTGCGGGTGCCGCCTACGGACTGGACGTGGCCTGCGATCTTCTCGGGGAGCGCGATGAAGCGGTCGGTGTACTGCTGCGCGGCCTGACAACGCAGATGCGCCAGCAGGGGATGATCCCTGTCACCGTCGACCGGTTCCGTTGAGGCCGGCGTCGGTGGCCGTACGCAGCAGCGACCGCTCGGATTCCAGAAAGACGGCGCAACTGCGGCCTGCTTGACGGGCCGGTGTTGGTTCTCCGGAGGCCACGCGGTGTGGCTCTCCGGAGAACCTCTCGGGACCTGGGGTCAGGCCGTCCGCTCGGCGGGGCCGCCGTCGACTGCCTCGGTGGCGGTCTCCTCGCCCGCAGGCTTCTCGGCGGGAGTCTCCTCGCCCGTGGGCTTCTCAGCGTCGCCGGCGGGAGATGACTCGTCCTCGCCGGCGGTGTCGCCAGGCTCTTCCGCGCTGGCGGTGTCGGTCGTTTCTTCCCCGCCTGCGGTGTCGGCAGGCTCGGCGGCGGCCGGCGTGGCATCCTCAGCCGGGGTGGCGGGCTGCTCGGCGGCAGCGGTCCCGGCCTCCGCCGGCGCGGCACCGAGGGATTCCGCGCTGACCGGGGCGGTGACCTCCACAGCGGACGCGGCCGGCTCGTCCTCCTCGCCGTCTTCGTCCGCCGACTCCTCCGCGCCTTCGTCCTCCGACTCTTCCGCGTCCTCGTCTTCGTCCTCTGAGGCGTTGGCGGAAGCCGGCCGCGGGCTGGGCCAGGTGAACTCGATTTCGACGGAGAGCTCGCCGTCCTCGTCCTCGATCTCGAACTCACACTCGACCTCGTCGGGGACCCGCACGGTGCCTGCGGCGCCGAAGAAGATCCGCCCATCGGATTCCAGTTGACTGGCGAGTTGGCGAAGCCAGGCGGCCAGATCGTCGCGCGACACGTTGCGGGAGTCCTCGAAAATCTCCATGCGATCATGCTCCCACCCGCCATCAACCCCGCTGCGGGCCGCCTGCCGCCCATCCCGTCAGCACCCGCCGACAGCAACGGCCGGGGGCGCCCGTCCAGCACCCGCTCCGCACGTCGTTATGCCGCAGGTGCATGACGCGTAGGCTTCGAAAACTGCTTCCCGACCTCGACCTCTGGCTGGTCCGGTACTTCACTGTCGTCGCCGAGCACCTGAACTTCGCCCGCGCCACCGAGGAACTCCGGGTGGCCCAACCCTCGTTGAGTCGCCAGATCCAGCGGCTGGAGAACACCTTCGGCGTACTCCTGCTGGAGCGCACCAGCCAGGGCAGCCGGCTCACCGCCGCCGGCGCCGCGTTCCTCCCTCAGGCGCCTGGTTGCGCTCGGCGGCGGGGAGCGCGCGGAAGTCGGTGATCAGGCGACCGGCGAGTGGGTTGTTGACCGTGGAGCCTGGTGTCTTCCGCACCGACTTCCTCGACGCCAGTTCGCTGTCGACAGCCGCACAGCGCATCGGTGCCTACGACGGCACCCCAGCCCACGCGACCCTGGAGTGGAGCGACACCGCCAACCACACCCAGCTCGGGGACCCCGTCAAGGGCGCGGCCCTGATCTACGAGGTCACCGGTGGGGACAAGCTTCCCGGCCATCTGGCCCTGGGCCGTGGCGCGATCGAACGCCAACTGGTCAAGATCGGCAGCATTCAGGACGACCTCGCGGCCTGGCGGGACAAGGTCCGCAGCCACCGCCTGCGACGACGCCGCCTGACCCCCAGACCTGGGAAGACGGGCAGGTGGCGCGCGGAGCCCGTAGCCGGGCGGGCCAAACGGCCCGCCCGGCTGGGTTCTCGCTAGTCCCCCGCCAGCACGGTGAAGGTGAACCCGGCGCTGGTGGACCGGTGCAGCGCAACGTCGCACTTGACCCTGCGCCGTACGTCGTTCCTGCTGAGGCCGAGCCCCTGGGCGATGAGCCGTTCCGGGCGTACCGGCACGGGATCTTCGAAGGCGACCGCTACCCGGATCGGCCACGCTTCGTCGGACACTGCGGACGGGACGTCCAGACGCCAGGCGCCCGTCCAGTCCAGGGTGAAGTGGCAGCGCCGGGCGAGCAACGGATCCAGCAACCGGGACGCCACCAGGTCTGCGTCATTGACGCGGTATCCCTCGAGTTCGTCCGGATCGAAGGAGCTGACCGGCGTTCGCTCGTGCACTGTGAGTTTGCTGGTGCGATCGCAGGTCACACAGCGGACCAGCAGCCACACGTCCAGCAGTTTGCCGTTGGCGTTGACGCGGAATCTGCCCTGGCCGGTGGTGGCCGACTCTGATCGGCAGTCCACGCAGCGCAACGACAGCAGGGGCAACCTGGTCCGACGAACGACCCAGGGCAGCACGATATGCGGTGGTGAAGACATGACTCTCCAGACCTGACAAAGAGGCCGGTCACAGGCGGCCTCGAACGCTGGATGGCCGGGCGCACAAGGGCAGCCCGGAAGAGCCGACGGCACGGTCGGCTACCGGTGAGCGTGAAAGTGTCAGGTCTACAGAGCGGGCGGGGTCACGCGAGATGTCCTCACTGGTGGGTTGGCGGCAATCTATGCGAGCACGCGGGGCAGCCTCAAACGGTTTTCCAACGCACCTGCGAGGTCGCGTGTTGACCCTCGACCGGGTCGAGGCCCGAGCATCGGCGGCATGGACGACCAGACGACACCCGACCCGACCATGGCGCGCATCATCGAGGCGGTGCAGCTCGGCCAATCCGGTGCGCGGGCACAGGCCCGTGGCCAGCTCACCGCGCTGTGGGACGAGATCGGCTCCGCCGGCGACGCCCTGCACCGCTGCACCCTCGCCCACTACCTGGCCGACCTGCAGGACACCGCCGAGGCCGAGCTGGTGTGGGACGAACATGCGCTGGCCGCCGCCGCCGACCTCACCGACGAGCGCGCCCGGCGACACGACGACCACCTGCGGGTACGGGGGTTCCTGCCCTCGCTGCACCTGAACCTCGCCGACGTACACCGGCGGCTGGGTCACGTCGGGCTGGCCGGCGAGCATCTGGCCACTGCCCGTCAGATCACCGACGCGCTGCCCGACGACCCCTACGGCGACATGATCCGCGCCGGGATCCGCGGTGTTGCCGAAGCGCTGGAGGCGGGTTCGACGCGACGCCTCGATGCCACGCCGTGAGGAAGGGCCCCTTGTACAACACCAGGCGATAAGAAGGGGCCCTTCCTTACCGCTGACGATTCCGGTTGCGGCGTCCCGGTGCCGCTGCGAGGGTCGACGGATGCCAGCGGTGACCGGTGCCGACCTGCTCCAGGCGGCCGACGAGATGACAGCGGTGCTGCACCCGCAGCGGGAGGGCGACTGGTCGGTGCCGGCCGGCACGCTGACGTGGAGTTGCTGGACCACCGCCGCGCACGTCGCGCACGACCTGCTCGCGTACGCCGGGCAGGTCACCGGCCGCCCGCAGGACGGCTACCTTCCGTACGACCTGCGGGTCTCCCCCGCCGCGAGCCCGGCGGAGGTGCTCGTCGTGGTGCGGGCGTGTGCCGGGCTGCTCGCCGCCGCTGTCGACTCCGCCGGGCCGGAGGTGCGGGCCTGGCATTTCGGGCCGTGCGACCCGGCCGGCTTCGCCGCGATGGGCGTGGCGGAGACCTTGCTGCACACGTACGACATCACCGCAGGGTTGGGCGTGCCGTGGCTGCCTCCGCAGCGGCTGAGCGCGCTGGTGCTGCGGCGGCTCTTTCCGGACGCGCCGGACGGCGACGCCCCGGAGGTGCTGCTGTGGATGACCGGACGCGCCGAGCTGCCCGGACGGCAACGGCGCACCTCCTGGACCTGGCAGGCGGCCGTCGACTGACTCAGGGGGCGGTCAGCGTGTGCCGGTGACCGTCGAGGGGGAAGGGCGGCCGGGCCGGCAACACCTCCTGGAACAGGTAGCCGCTTTTCTGCGCCACCCGGCAGGACGCCACGTTGTCGACCTGGTGCATGAGGTCGATGTGGGTCAGCTCGGGAAACCGCTGGAACGCCCACTCGCTGAGCATGGTGACCGCCCGTGGGGCTATCCCCCGCCCGCGCGCCCACGCCGCCGTCCAGTACCCCACCTCGGCTCCCGGCCGGTCGAGGTCGGCCCGCTTGAGCACCACGTTCGCTACCGGCGGCCCGTCGTCGGCGTCGATGACGGCGAACGTGTACCGGCTGCCGTCGTCCCAGTCGGTACGCACCCGGTCGAGCCACTGTCGGCCCTCGGCGGCGTTTGTCACCGGGACCCGGGTCCAGCGGCGCAGCACGGGATCCCGGTAGGCGGCCAGCAGCGCATCGAGGTCGTCGGCGTGCCAGTGTCGCAGGGCCAGTGTCGAGATCTGCATCGGCACAGTGTGCCGTCGTGATCGCCGCCGTGGGGGTCAGCGCCAGCGCAGCCAGCGCGGCCACCAGCCGCGGCGGGGCGATGTCCCGGCCGTCGTCGGTGCGGTGGCAGTTGTCGGCTCGGCCGGTGGGCGGATCTCGCGTCGGGTGCGCTCGGCGCGCCAGCGGTGCACCACCGCGTCGGCGTTCACCGGCCGTACCACCACCCGAGGGCCTTCGGGGTTGCGCAGCCAGGCCACGATCTGCGCGTTGAGCTGCCCCACGAAATCCCGTACGGACTGTTCGGTGGGCAGGTCACGGACCTCGTCGGGGACCTGCTCGATGCGGCGGCGCAGTTGCAGCGGGGTGGGCAGGAGCAGGTCGCTGGGCAGCGCCTCACGCTCCAGGAAGCTCTTGATCCACCACAACTCGTCGTACGGCGCGCCTTTGCCGGGGATCGGCTTGCCCATGCCGGGCAGGTCGTCGAACTCGCCGCGTTGCACGGCTCCCCGGATCTGCGCCTCCACGGCCGCGTCCCACGCCTCGGTCACCTTGCGGCACCTCCCCCGGTCACCGTAACGCGCCGCGTCCGCCCGCCGACACGCCTCGCAACAGGTCAGCGCGGCCGGGCCGTCGACCATTCCCGCCGTACGCCCACCAGGTGGTTTCTGCCCCCGTGGCCGGTTCAACACGGCAGGCCACCACCGGTCAGGTGGCTCTGGGCCACCGACGCCGGCCGCGTCTACGGTCGGTGCGGAGTGGATCAGCGAACGGGGGGACGGTCATGGTGAGCTCGGGTGCGGTGCTGGGCATCGCGTTGGTGGGGTTGGGGTTGGTGCTCACGCCCGGCCCGAACATGGTCTACCTGATCTCCCGGTCGGTGGCGCAGGGCCGCCGGGCCGGGATGGTTTCCCTGCTCGGGGTGGCCGCCGGGTTCGGTGTCTACCTGGCCACCGCGGTCGCCGGCCTGGCCGCCGTGTTCGTCCTGGTGCCGACGCTGTACGCGGTGGTGAAGCTCGCCGGGGCCGGCTACCTGCTCTGGCTGGCCTGGCGGACCATCCGCCCTGGCGGGCGGTCGCCGTTCACGCCCGCGCCACTGCCGCCGGACCGGCCGCGCCGGCTGTTCACCATGGGCCTGGTCACCAACCTGCTCAACCCGAAGATCGCCATCCTGTACGTGTCGCTGCTGCCGCAGTTCGTCGACCCGGCGCGCGGGCATGTGGCGGCGCAGAGCCTGCTGCTCGGGCTCACCCAGATCGTGGTGGCGCTAAGCGTCAACGCGCTGATCGTGCTCACTGCCGGTTCGCTCGCCGGGTTCTTCGCCCGCCGTCCGGTGTGGCTGCGGGTGCAGCGCTGGGTGACCGGGACGGCGCTGGCGGCGCTCGCTGTGCGGATCGCCACCGACCGCTCCCGCGCGGCCGTCGCCGCCGGCTGACGCCTGGCGGGCTGCCCCGAGGTCGGGCTGGTCAGCGGCGGACGGCTCCTGGCGGCGGTTGCCGGTGCGTCGGAGTTGGAGGACCACCACGGAGGACAGCACCACCGCGCCGCCGACGAGCTGCATCGGAGTCAGGGACTCGCCGAGGACGAGCGCTGCCAGGGCGGCGGTGACGACGGGCTCGAAGGTGGACAGGATGGCGGCGGTCGACGGGCCGGTGCGCTTGAGCCCGGCGAAGAAGCTCAGCATCGCCGCAACTGTGGAGACCACGGCGATGCAGGCCAGCCAGAACCATCCCGCCACCTCGAAGCCGAGGTCGACGCCACCGGTGACCAGGGCGCGGACGCCGAGAGTGCCTGCCGCGCCGGTCATCACCAGGGCAGACAGCACCACGGGCGCCAGCCGTCGTACGACGGTGTCGGCGACGAGGATGTAGACGGTGTAGGTGATCGCGGAGGCGAAGGCCAGCAGCGCCCCGAGCAGGTGGAAGCTCACGGCGCCGGCCCCGAGCAGGACCAGCAGTGTTCCACCGGAGGCAGCCGCCAGCGCGGCGCCACGCGCTGGTGTGAGCCGGTCCCGGCCGAGCGCCACCGCCACCACGGTGACCATGACCGGGTAGGTGTAGAGGATCAGTGCCAGCAGCGAGGCGTCCATCAGTTGCAACGCGGAGAAGAACAGGCTCGCCTGCGTGGCGTACCCGATGGCGCCCAGACCGACGGCGATGGCCAGCATGCGGGAGCGCGTCATCGTCGGCTGACCGGCCGCCGCGCCGCCGGGAGGGCCGGACGTGGCGCGGCGCAGTTCCGGTCGTGCCAGCAGGGCGATTCCGAGCAGGACGGCGGCCAGGGTGAAGCGGACCAGCAGCAGCGACCCGGGTGGCACGCCCGCGTCGTAGGCGAGCTTGCCGAAGATCGCCATCGCGCCGAAACAGGCTGCGGACACAAGACACATCGCGGCACCCATGCGGCCAAGGATCTCGGACGTGACCGATCAGGTCTAGCGATGATTTCCGGAGGTGAATCGTTAGGATTACCGCATGATCGAGTTGGGTCTCCGGCGGTTGCGCTTCCTGCGGGAGTTCGAGGAGCGAGGCACCCTGGCGGCGGTCGCCGCGGCCCTGGGCTACAGCCCGTCCACCGTCTCGCAGCAACTGGCCCTGCTGGAGAAGGAGGTCGGCGCCCGCCTGTTCGACAAGGCCGGACGGGGCGTACGGCTCACCGACGCCGGGCACCTTCTCGCCCAGCACGCGCGGGTGCTGCTGTCGGCGGCCGAGGCGGCAGAAGCCGACCTTGCCGCCCTCAGCGGGGAGATCCGGGGCACCGTGCGGGCCGGCGGCCTCCAGTCGGCGGCACGCCGTCTCCTCGTCCCGGCGGTGGCCCGCATCAGGGCCGAGCACCCGCAGGTCCGCGTGGAGGTCTTCGAGCTGGAGTTGGAACAGTCCCTGCCAGGGCTACGCCTGGGCGCTGTCGATCTCGTCGTCGGCGACGAGTACGACAGTCATCCCCGCCCCCGCCCGGCCGGACTCCGCTTCACCCTCCTGCTCGAAGAGCGCCTGAAACTCGTGCTGCCCGCGACGCATCCCCTCGCCCAGTCCGGCGGACCCGTCGCGGTGGCCGACCTGCGATCGGACATCTGGGCCGCCTCCGCCGAGGGCACCGGTCACCATGCCATGGTCGTGGGCACCTGCCGCGGGCTCGGCGGTTACGAGCCCGACCTGCGGCACCGTTGCAGCGACGCGGACGTTCAACTCGAACTCGTCCGTGTGGCTGCCGCCGTTGCCCTGATGCCTGCCTTGACAGTGCCCGACAACGACCCCGCGCTCGCGGTCCGGGACGTCGCCGAGGCCACCCTCAAACGACGGCTGTTCGCCGCCACCCGGGACACCCCGCCGGCTCCCGCACTCACTGCCCTCCTGGCAGCCGTGACGGACCAGGCACACAGGATCGGGGCTCAGCCCGCGCAGACCGCTGCGGGAAGCGCCGCGCGCTGAGCGCGTCAGCTGTCGGGCTCGCGGTGGCGACGGAGCATCCCGGCGGCCAGCGGCGCGGCGTCCAGGTCACCGGCGGCGAGCCGGGCCGCGAGGGTACGCCGTACCAGCCGGTCGGCCAGCGCGGGCGCGTGCCGGCCGACCGCCATCTCCAGCCGGCCGCGTCTCGTGGTCGCCACGTCCCGGGGTGCCCGTCGGGCGATGGCGGTACGCAGGATCGCCGCGACGACACCCTCGACGGGCTCCGGTCGGGACACCCCCTGCAGGGACAGGCCGGCCTCGGCGGTGCTGTCGTGGATCGGTGAGGCCACCATGCTCGGGTAGACGACGCTCACGCCGACGTGGCTGCCGACCTCGTGGCGCAGCGCGTCGGCGTACGCGACGAGGGCCCGTTTGCTGACCCCGTACGCGGCGGCCAGCGGCAACGGCAGCACCGCCATCCGGCTGGCCACGAAGATCACCCGCCCGCGGACGGCGATCAGTGGGGGCAGCGCCGCGGCGGTGGTCCGCCACGCGGCGAGCAGGTTGACCTCCAGTTGCTGGCGGACCACCTCGTCGGGCGGCAGTTCGGCGGGGGCGGGTCCACCCACCCCGGCGTTGTTGATCAGCAGGTCGAGGCCGCCGAGCAGGTCCACCGCGGCCCGTACGGCCGCAGGCACGGCGTCCGGGTCGGTCAGGTCGCAGCCGAGCACCGGCGCGTCGTCGTCGGCGCGCGCGTGCAGGTCGAGCCCGACGATCCGGGCGCCGGCTGCGGTCAGCGCGGCGCCGAGGTGGCGGCCGAAGGTCCCGTTCGCCCCGGTGACGAGCACCCGCCGTCCGGCCAGCGAGCGGCCCGTCACCGCCCCGCTCCCGAGGCGGCTCGGCGGGCCCCGGAGGTCAGCTCACGGGTCAGCTCGGCCAGGTACGCGTCGAAGTCGACACGCATGGCCGGGCGACGCTGACCCCAGCGGGCGGTCGCGGCGCGCAGTTCGGCCCGGCAGGCGGCGAGTTGCCGCTGCGGATCGGGCAGCGCGTACCGGCCGGCCAGGTGCGCGGCGATCAGCTTGGCCTGCGCCTCGACAAGGGGGAACGCGGAGCCGGTGGACTGCATCAGGCCGACGAACGTCAGGCCGGGAGCCTCGGGGTGGAACACGTGTCGGTACAGCGGCAGGGTGTCGGCGCCAGCCCCGAGCAGCGCCGGGTCGAGGAACGGGATCTGCACCCGGTAGCCGGTGCACCAGATGATCAGGTCGACGTGGTCGCTGCGTCCGTCGGTGAACTCGACCCGGTCGCCGTGCAGGGCGGCGACGCCGGGCCGGGCCTCGACGTCGCCGTGGGTAAGCCGGGACAGCAGCCCGTCGGAGAGCGTCGGGTGGTCCTGGAGGAAGCCGTGGGTGGGCGCGGGCAGCCCGTAGCGGGAGGGACTGCCGACGGTCGCGGTGAGCATGGTCTGGCTGATGCGTTGGCGCAGTCGCCACGGCAGGCGGCGGGCCAGCGCGCCGTTGAGGGTGTCCGAGGGGCGACCCAGCAGGTACTTGGGCACCACCCAGACGCCCCGGCGCAGCGACAGCAGGGTGCGCTGCGCGGCGTACGAGGCGTCGACAGCGATGTCCATCGCCGAGTTGCCGCCGCCGACGACCAGGACCCGTTTGCCGGCCAACTGTTCGGGGCCGCGGTAGTCGTGGCTGTGCATCTGCTCGGCGGTGCACTCACCGGGGTACGGCGGGTCGGGCAGTCGGGGCACCCGGTTGTGGCCGTTGGCGACGACAACCGCCTCGACGGTGACCTGCACCGGCCCGTCCGGTCCGCTCGCTGTCACCGTCCACGTGCCGGCGGGGTCGCGGCTGACCTGCTCGACGGTGTGCCGCAGGCGGATGCTGTCGCGCAGCCCGAAACGGTCGGCGTAGTCGCCCAGGTAGCCGGCGATCCGGCGGTGGTCGGGGTAGTCGGGCCAGTCTGCGGGCATCGGGTGGTCGGCGAACTCGGTGCGGCCACGGCTGGTGTTCAGGTGCAGCGTGCGGTACGCGGGCGAGTCGGGCGCCCCGTACACCCAGAGGCCGCCGACCTGGTCGGTGGCCTCGAAACACACGGTGGGCACGGCGGCGTCGCGTAGCGCCTTGACCGCGGCGAGGCCGGCCGCGCCGGCGCCGATGACCGCGACCCTCGGTGGTGGTGCCTGCATCGCTGCCCCCATTAATCCAACGTCCGATGGATAATCGTCGGACGGGAGCGGCCCGTCAAGAGGGTGGCGGCCCGTACAGGCCGTCCAGGAGACGGTGCACGAACGCCCGGAACTCGCGCCGCTCCCTGGCGCCCGGGGCGCCGGCGGCCAGCGCCACCACGTGTCCGTGGGTGGCCCACACCAGGCTGCGCACCGTGACGTGCGGGGTCGGCTCGGTCAGCGCGCCGGCCGCCGCCGCGGCGGTCAGCAGCTCCGCCACCAACCGGTACAGCGGCTCGGCGTAGCGCTGGTCCAGTTCGGCGTGCCGCTGCGGTTCCAGCCAGCGGCGCAGCCACAGCGCTGTGGTCTCCGGGTGGTCCTCAAGGAAGTCGACGAACACGTCGACCAGATCGTGCAGCGCCCGCCGCGCCGCGTCCGGCCCCGCGTCCAGGGCGACGCGCGCCCGCTGCGCGGCCTCGGTGAGCACGGCCCGCTCGGCGCTGAACACCCGGGCGAAGCAGGCGTCGTACAGTGCGGCCTTCGTACCCGTGTGGTGCGCGACGGTGGCGACGTCCACGCCGGCGGCGGCGGCGACGTCCCGGAGCCCGACGGCGTCGAAGCCGCGCTCGGCGAACAGCGCGGTGGCGGCGGTGAGCACCACCTCGCGGGTCGGTCGGGTCTCCTCGCGTCGGGGCCGACCCGGACGGCGTCGGGGCATGGTCATGGGCGCCATTCTGCCCCTAGAATCCAGCAACCGTTGGATTGCGGAGAGGAAACGGCCATGACCGGGCTCGACCGGCGGCCCGCGGCCGCCACCGACGCGACGCTGCCCCGCGGCCCCCTGACGGGCTTCGCGGTCGGGTCGCTCGGCATGGGTGTCTGGGTGACAGTGCCCGGCCTGCTGCTGCTCTACTTCCTCACCGACGTGCTGGCCGTCGCACCCTGGCTCGCCGGCCTGGCCTTGCTGCTGCCGAAGATCGCCGACGTGCTGCTGCACCCGTGGATCGGTCACCGCGCCGACGTCGAGCAGACCCGCCGGGGCGACAGGCGTCGACTCCTGCTGGTCGGCTGCGCCCTGCCTGTCGCGTTCGCCGCGCTCTTCGCGGTGCCCGAAGGCCTGACCGGCGCGTCGGCCGCCGCCTGGGTGGCGGTGCTCTTCGTCGCCGGCAACCTGCTGTTCGCCGCCTACCAGGTGCCCTACCTGGCCACCCCGGCCGACCTGCGGATCGGCTACCACGAGCGCACCCGGCTGATGGCGTTCCGGATGGTCGTGCTGACCCTGGGCATCCTGGTCTCCGGTCTGCTGGCCCCGCTGCTCACCGGCGGTGACGCCGCGACCCGCGCCGGCTACCAGCGGATGGGTGTGATCCTCGCGGTCGGGATGCTGATCGCGATGCTCGTCGGCGTCGCCGGCATCGCCCGCCTGCGCGGCTCTGCGGCGACCCCCACCCCGGCCGGTCACGGCGGGTGGCGGGCACTGCGCACGGCGCTGCGCGACAGGCAGTTCCGCTGGCTGGTCGCCGCCTACCTGGCCATGTCCACCACCACCCACCTGGTGCTGGCCGGAGTGCCCTACTACGCCGAGTACGAGCTTCGCGCGCCCGGCCTCACGACGGTGCTGGTGGCCGCGTTCGTCGCGCCGGCGCTGCTTGTCACGCCGGCCTGGCTGGTGCTGGCCCGCCGTATCGGCAAACAGCGGGCGCTGCTGGGCGCGCAGGGCGCGTTCGCGGCCGGCTCGCTGGTGCTGGCGGTGGGCCGCCCGGCCGGCCTGCCACTGCTCATCGGCGCGGTGGCGGTGCTCGGGGTGGCGTTCGCCGGCATGCAGTTGCTGCCGTTCTCGATGCTGCCCGACGTGATCCGCGCCGCCACCACAAACACCACCGGCGCCGGCACCTACACAGGGGTGTGGACGGCCACCGAGGCCACCGGGGCGGCGCTGGGCCCGTACGCGTACGCGCTGTGCCTGGCCGTGGGTGGTTTCGTGGCCTCGACGGCCGGCGAGTCGCCGGTGCAGCCGGACACGGCGCTCGCGGCGGTCCGCTACGGCTTCGGGCTGCTGCCGGCGGTGGCGATGCTCGCCGCGTTGTTGCTGCAACGCCGCTACACCCTGGACTCGACGGCCCGGGCCGCGACCTGACCCCGTCGGCGGCCCGGCACTAGACTGCCACCTCGATGGACGCCGAGCCCACCCCCACCGACACCCGCCCGTGCGCCCACTGTGGACGGCCGGTGCCGCAGCGCGTCGGCGCGGGTCGCCCCTTCCGCTACTGCCGGGACAACGACGGCGCGTGCCAGCGCGCCTCCCGCAACAGCCGGATGCGACACCGCAACGCCCCCGGCCTGCCCGGGCAGGTGGCCCGCACGTGGGAGGCGGTGGACCGGCTCGACCAGATCGTCGAGACGTTGACCGAGGCGTTGCACGCCGAGTTGTCCCCGCTGGGTGTGCAACGGCAACTCGCCCAGGCGCGCGCCGACGCCGCCACCGAGATCGCCGCCGCCCAGACCGAACGCGACGAGGCCCGCGACGACGCCGAGAACGCGGCGGCCGACGCCGCACGCGCCCGGGAGCAGGCCCGCACCGCCCTCGCCGAGGCCGACGACGCCCGGCAACGCGCCGAGCAGGCAGCACGGCGGGCAACCGCCGCCGACGAGCGCGCGCAGCACGCCGAGGCCGCCCGCGACGCGGCACGACACGACGCCAGCGCCGCCGAGGCGCTGCGTGTCCAGGCCGAACACGACAGGGACCAGGCCCGCGCCGAGGCGCGGGACCTGCGGGCGCACCGCGACGCCGAGCGGCAGCGCGTTGCCGACCTGACCGTCGAACGCGACGGGTTGCGCGCCGACCTCGAGCGGACCACCCGGGCCGCCGCCGACGCGACCGAGCGGGCCGGCCGGTGGCAGAGCGAGGTGCAGGACGTCCGCCGCCAGATCGACCAGGCCCGCGCCGACGCCGCCCGGACCCGTGCCGAGGCCGCCGACGCGGCCCGCGCCCGCGAGCAGGCCGACCGGGCCCGCGACCGCGCCCAGGTCGCCGCCCGCGCGGCCGACGACGCCCGGCAGGAGGCTGCGGAACTCGCCGCCCAGCTCCGCGCGGAGCTTGCCGCCACGGCCGCGCACCGTGACTCCCTCGCCGTCGAGCTGACCGCCGCCCGGCAGGTCGCGGCCACCGCCGAGGGCCGGCTCACCGCCCTGTCGGTACGCCTCGACGCCGCCGAATCCGACCGTGACCTGGCCCAGCGGCGGGTGGCGCAGCTCGGTGACCAGGTCAGCGACCTGGCCGTGGCGCTGGCCCGCCTCGGCGCCGCCGCCCCCGACGAGGCCACCCGCTGAACCGCCGGTGGCTGCCCGGCGCAACCTTCACCGCGCCTCGGCGGTTAACATCCCCGGTGGCAGCCATCACCCGCCGCCGCCGGAACACGGCCGGGCAGGTGTCCGGCCAAGCCAGCTACCCTTGGTTCCGGCCCACCCGTGGACGCATGGTGCCCTCGGGCGGGAATGGGGCGACGGGAACCCACCGTTACACCCGGAAGACCAGCACCACGAACGAGGGGAAGTCGATCATGGGCGAGCGTATGCTGCGCGGAAGCCGGCTAGGCGCGGTCAGCTACGAATCCGACCGCAACACGGAGCTCGCGCCGCGTCAGACCCGCGAGTACCTGTGTGCCAAGGGCCACCAGTTCGAGGTGCCGTTCGCCGTCGACGCCGAGGTCCCGACGACCTGGGAGTGCAAGTTCGACGGCAGCGTCGCCCGACTCGTCGACGGCAACGAGCCGGAGCAGAAGAAGGCCAAGCCGCCGCGTACCCACTGGGACATGCTGCTGGAGCGGCGCTCGATCGCCGAGCTCGAGGACATCCTCGCCGAACGGCTCCAGGAAGTTCGCACCCGCCGCGGCCGCGCCTGAGCAAGCCGCACCACACGCGTCGGCGCCCCCGGGGAATCCCCCCGGGGCCCCCCCCGGGCGGGGCCCCCCCCCCGCCCACCCGACTAGGGTGCCCCGCGGCGCGGGGCCCGGGCGCCCCACCTCGACGCCGTCAGTGGCGGGGTCGGCCGGTCAGGTGGGTCAGCGAGCGGGCGACCAGGTCGTCGCGGGCCGCGGGCGACAGTCCTTCCAGCCCGAAGCCCAGGTAGACGGTGTCGGCGGTGACCACCACCGAGCCCTCCTCGAACGCCTGCTGGCTGCGCGACCAGTCGTTGGGGTTGCCCGCGGAGCCTGCCGGTGCACCGGCCACCGTCCAGCCTCCCAGGTCAGCGGACTCGAACGACGTCTCCGCGACCGTGGAACCGTTGACGATCACCCGAGCGTCGTCCACGAAGACGCCGAGGCCCTGGGTGGCCCAGTCCGAGACGTACGAGATCGACACCTCGACCTGCTTGCCGGCGTACGCGGACAGGTCGACGACGAACTCCTTCCAGCCGCCCGAGGAGCCGGTCGCCGCGTTCCAGCTGCCCGTGCTGCCTGTCGAGGAGCAGTCCGCGCCCTGGTAGTGGGCGAGGAACGGGTGCAGCTGCTCCACCCAACCCGAGGCGCAGCTCTCCCCGGTGGCCGTGCTGGTCTTGCCGTTGGCGTCCGGCAGGGTCGTCCAGCCGTCACTGCCCACCTCATGCGCCTCGACGATGAGGAAGTCCCAGTTCTGCTCGATCTCGTACGACGTGAAGAAGCGCAGCTCGCCGCTCGTCGCCCCGGTCAGGTCGACAGTGCGGGAGAGCCGCTTGTACGACTCGTCGGACTGGCCGCTGTGCAGGTACCACTCACCGGTACGCGGGTCGAACGGCGCGCCGCCCGGCCTGGTCCAGCCCACCGGCGCGGAGCTGGCGAACTGGGGGAACTGGTCCGGCGGCAGGAAACTCGACGTGGTCAGGAACGAGGCGGTGTGCGCCTGGTTCTGCGCCGACCCGGGAGCGTTGAGCTGCCCGGTGAACCCGGTGAACGCCGCACTGTTGCCGGCGACCGGGTACGGGTCACCCTCCGGCGACGTGCCGCCGTCGCTGACGTAGGTGTGCGCGCCCAGCCAATACTGCTGGAAGTCGTTCAACAGTGGCAGGCACGTGGGGTCCTCGGCGTCGGTGCACTCCGGCGGCGCGTCCGGGCGGTACACGTACGACCCGTTGGCGCCCTGCGCGTACAGCGCGTACTGCCCGCTGACCAGCAGCTTGCCGCCCTCGTTGAGGTAGTCCCGGACGGCCAGCTCGGTGTCCAGCGCGGCCTTGGCCGCCGTGCCGGGCACCTGACCGGCGGAGCGCGGGATCACGTCGTCGCCGGTCTCCCAGACCACCGTCTTGTAGTGCGACAGCACGCCGAGCGGATGCGGCGCCGTCCGCCCCTGCGCGTCGAAGTCGTACACGTCACTGCTGCGCCCGGCGGCGGTCAGGGACGCCGCGATCTCGTCGGCGTACTTCGCCGTGGTGCCCGTCTGCGTCGGGCTGAGCCCCGTGACGTCCTCCATTGCGAGGACCAGCACGTCGCCGCCGATGTCGCCGTGCACCCGGTAGGTGAAGTGTTCGCTGGACACCACTCCGGCCCGCTGCTTGACCCCGGTGAACCAGACCTCCACCCGGTCGCCCGGCTTCGCCCCGGTGACAGTGCCGCGCAGCTCGGCGTAGTAGGCGTCGTGGGTGTCGCCGTACCGCTCACCACCACGCCACTCGCGGACCGCCGTGGTCTTCGGCCGGCCGCCGTTGACGACGTAGTGCATCCGTACGTTCTTCAGCGCCCGGCGGGTGATCGCGGCGACCTGCTGAGTGCGCCCGTACGAGGTGTCGAACGCGTCCACCACGAAGTCCGGGGTGGTGCGGCCCACTACCGACACCGGGTCGTCCGGGTCCGCCGCGGAGCGCGCCACCGACAGCGCGAACGGCAGGTTCTTGCTCACCTCACCGGCGATCAGCTTCTCGTCGTCGGGGAAGATGAAGCCACTGACGCAGTCCTCCGGGCGCCACTGGTCGTCCGGGTCGACGGCCGCGGCTGCCTCACATGTCGACATCTCCGGGGTGAAGCCCAACGTGCCGTACTTGACTGTGGCGTGGCTGTCGGTGTCACCGTTCGTGGTGTACAGCTCGGCGGAGATGTCCGGGTCGTAGCCCGGTACGGCCGGGTTCGCGTCGTCGCCGGCCATCGCCTCGTAGATCACGTCGTCCGGGGTGGGGGTGCTCACCTGCCAACCGACGCCGTAGAGCAGCAGTTGGGCGGCCGAGTGGTAGTTGACGAAGAACTCGAAGCCGACCCGACGGAAGAGCCTGTCCAGGGCTACGGTCTCCGGCTCCGAGTTCGGCTTGGGGCCGCGGTACGTCTCGCTGCTCGGCTCCGGCGACGAGCCCTCGTTGTCGTACCCCCACTTGTAGGCGAAGTTGCGGTTCAGGTCGACACCGTCACCGGAGGTGATCTGCCCGTCGCCGTTGTTGTCACGCAGGTTCTTGCGCCACAGCCGGTTGCCGGGGGTGAACGTGAAGTCGTAGCCGTCCGGGTTGGCCACCGGCAGGAACCACAACTCGGTGGTGTCCAGCAGACGGGTGATCTCCCGGTCGGTGCCGTAGCGATCCAGCACGTGGTGCATCAGCCGGCGGGTCATTTCCGGCGTGATCCACTCCCGGGCGTGCTGGGCGCCGGCGTAGAGCACCGCCGGTCGCTTGCCGTCCGGGACGGTCCGCGCGTTCTTTGTGACCTTCATTGCGAGGATCGGCTGACCCTGATGGGTGCGGCCGATCGTCTCCACCTTCGTGAGCTTCGGGTGACGGGCGGCTGTCGCGTTCAGCTCGTCCCGGATGCCGCCGGGCTCCCCGTAGGGGCGAAACGACGTCCAGCCGGCGGCGGCCTGCTCCCGCAGCGCCTGCGAGGCCTCCCTGCCGCGGACCTTCTTCACCGACAGCGGGACACCCTTGTCGGTCAGCCGCTTCGCCTGCCGTCGGCTGAGGACCGTCTCGACAGTGGTGCGACCGGCCGAGTCCGTCTTCGCGTCGTGGCCGAGGTCCACCCCCGCCGCGCGTAGCTGGTCGCGTTGCTTAGCGTCGACAGTGCCGACGTACACCTCCAGGCCGTCGCGGGCGCCCGGGTCGGACGGTGGCCGCGCGCTCGCCGGTGGGGCCAACGCCAGTGCGCCGAGCAGGGTGACCACGCCGGCGATAGCCAGTCGTCTCGGTCTCATCGCGCCTCCTTGGGTGAAGGACCTGTAGGCGCGAGCCTTCCGGTGCGAACTGATCAATGTCAATCGGTCGATGGGAGCGCGCTGGCTGGCCGTGTCGGCACGGCCTTTCGCGGTGACGGATGGGCGCCGTAGGTGCCATCGAGGCGTGTCCCGGCGTCGGGCATGTCGTTGCTCACTAGGTAGACGACAGCGAGGCGGAGGTCCCTGCACGATGACGGCCCGTGTGGGACCTCTGGTCAGCCGTACACCTCTGGCAGGCTCCCTCGTCGAGGCCGCGGCACATCGAGGCGCCCGGCACCGCGCGGTGTCCGGCAGCCGTCGGCCGGGGCGGCTCCTGCCGCGGATCTTCCGGTGCTACCCGGTCAGCCTCGTCGTCCTCGCGCCGTTCCTGCTCCTCATCATTCCCACCGCCGTGCTGTACCAGAACCCGGAGCTCGGGTTCATTCTGCGCCTGGTGGGGCTCGCGCTGCTCGGCAGCGTGCTTGTGGAGACAGCCGCCCTGATCTTCGGTCGGCCCGACCACCAGTGGCGACGTGGCCTTGAGCGCGCCAACGCGCAGTATCCGAGGATCTACGGCGTCGCCCGTGTGGTCGCGGTGGTCAGCGCGCTGGCCAGCCTGCTGGGGGCGTACGTCGGCAGGGGAACGATCGTCGCGCAGGTGTCCGGCGATTTGCCCGACTCCAGCCTCGCCCCGATCACGGCGCTGGTGTCCGGCTGGAACGCGTTCGCCTGTGCGTTGTTGATCGCCAGCCACCTCGGTGGCCATATCTCCATCCGGAAGCTTTACGGATGGCTCGCTCTGCTCACGGCGGCCGAGGTCGTCCTGGCCGCGATGACCGCCCTCTCGGCGCCCCTGATGGGCTTCATCTCGTTCGTCGCTGCCGCCGGCGTCATCTGCGGAGTGATCCGGGTCCGATATCTCGTGGTCACAGCCGCACTGCTGTTCCTCGTCTGGCCGGCCATGTTCGAAATCCGTAACGCGATCCGTACCGATCACGGGGTCGCCGTGTCGGACCAGGTGACAGCGGGGGACCGGGCGCGCCTGGATCTGCAACTGGCACCTCTCGCGGACATCAGCGTCCCGGTCGACCTGTCCCGGCCCGGCCTCGCGGATTACCTCAGGTACGGCGTTCTGCCCCGAGTCGTCGACCCGGACCGGCCGGCCCTCTCCACCGGCCAGGCAATCAACCAGTACCTGGGTGGCGGCCCCACGTCGGCGTACACGTTCCTGTCGATCGGGAACATCTACCTCTTTGAAGGCCCGACGGGGGTGGTCGTCTTCCACGGCGTCTGGGCCGCGGTGGTCGGGTTCCTGCTGCGCTGGCGGGGCGCACCAGGCCCCTTCCGGCTCAGCATCCTGTGCCTCATCCTGACGAACCCGCTGCTGTGGTCGAGTACGTACCCGGACTCGATGATCAGCCTGGTCCAGCACACGGTGTCGGTGCTGCCGGTGTTCTACATCCTGGTGACGACCCGACGCCGGCCGCCGACCGTCGACGCTCGACGCCTCGCCGGCCCTCGGGAGTACGAGTTCCCGGTCCGAGCCATCCGGTGATGGCCGGCGCTCATCCGCGGAGTCGCGCGCACCGATGGGGCTCCGCGCTCACCCGTCTCGTCAGGAGCCGAGCGGCACCCGCTCTGCTCGTCGGCGGGGTGTCCAGCGCGGGGAACTTCCTCCTCGCTATCACGATCACTCGGCTCGAGTCGGTTGGCGGCGTGGGGCATTTCGCTGTCGCCTTCTCGTTCTACATCCTGGTGTCCGGGCTTACGCGGGCGATGGTCACCGACTCGGTCCTTGCCGCCGCAGGGCAGGCGGATGTCGCCGCCTCCGCGTCCGCACGGGTCACCACGGTGAGCACCGTGGCGGCGGTGGCGGTCGTCGCCGCCGGCCTCGCGACCGGCTCGGCCTATCTGACGATCGTCGGAGCCGCCCTGCCAGGGTTGGCGCTCTACGACTACGCCAAGGCGGTCAGTCTCGGGATCGGGTCACCACGGATCGCCTGTCTCCAGGAGATTGGCTGGGCCGCGCTTGTGGTCGCCGTCGCCGTGCCCGGCCTGCTCCACCTTGTGCAGCCGGCGGTCGTGTTCGCCGGTTGGGCGGGCGGTGGCGCGCTGGTCGGGCTCGTCACCGCATGGCGCCAGGGCTTCCGGACGTTCCCGCGCTGGCGGACGGACCGGGCCGAGACGCGTGTCGCGGCGAGCTTCGGCGCTCAGTTCCTTGTCACCACCGGCTCGGCGCAACTCGCTCTCACGGCGGTGGCAGCCACGGCGGGAACGGCAGTGGTCGGCGCGCTGAGCGCCGGTCGAACCGTGCTCGGGCCTGTGAATCTCGTCGTGTCCACAGCCTCGGCGCTCGTGCTTCCCCACCTGCGGCGGAGCCACGCCGCCCCGGCTGCGGCCCGGATGCGCGCGGCCATCCGGCTCACAGTGCTGGTGACCGGGGCCGCCGCACCACTCGCGCTGGCCGTGGCGGTGCTACCCGATCGGGTCGGCCTCGCGGTGCTGGGCGGCAACTGGGAGATCGCGCAGATGCTGCTGCCCCTGCTCGTGGTCGAGAGCTTGCTGGCGGTGCCTGCCGTGATCGGCTTCGCCGGGGTACGGATCGAGGGGGCCGGTGGCCGAGCGTTGCTTGCCGGCGCCGTGCTGGGCGTGCTGCGGGTGCCTGTGGTGGTCGCCGGCGCGGTGCTGTTCGGCGCCCTCGGAGCGGCCGCCGCGTTGGTGGTCATGGCGCTGCTCAGCGGGGCGCTCTGGTGGCGCAGCTACCAGGTGCTGCTGCGACGCCACGACGCCCGGCGGCGGCTGGTGCCGCAGCCCGCCTGATCCGTTGCCGGCCAGGCGGGCCGCATGCCTCAGTCGCCCGTCCAGGGCTGTGGCGCGTCCGCAGTGCTCACGATGCGATCGTCTCGACAGCGGCCCGGAGGCGTTCACAGATCACCTTGACGTCGCCGTCGTCCAGGTCGGCGTACGTCGGCAAATTGATGCCCCGCCGGCTCAGGTCGTCGGTCACCGGGCAACTCACTCCGTCCTCCCCATACGGAGGTAGGTCCGGGATCGGGACGAAGAACGGGCGGGTCTCGACGCCGAGGCGGTCCAGTGCATGGGCCAGTTCGTCCCGCAGCGGCTTCGCGCCGCTCTCACCGACCAGGAAGGACGCCATCCACGGGGCGCGCTGGACGTTCGCGGCGACCGGCTGTGGTCGCAGCAGAGGCAGATCCGCCAACTGCTGCTCGTACGACGCGATCACCCGGTCACGCCGCTGGATGATCTCGTCGGCGCGTTCGAGTTGCGCGCAGAGCACCGCGGCGGCCAGGTTCGTCAGGCGGTAGTTGTAGCCGACGACCGGGAACCAGTACCGGCGCTGCGGATCCATCCCCTGGTTACGCAGCAGGCGCATACGGTCCGCGAGCGCTCGGTCCGACGTCGTCACGCACCCACCCTCGCCGGAGGTGATGACCTTGTTGCCGAAGAACGAGAAGGTGGTGGCGTCTGCCAGGGACCCGGTGGGCAGCCCGTCCAGGGTCGCCCCGAACGACTCGGCTGCGTCGCTCACCAACAGCAACCCATGCTTGTCGCACATCGTCCGCAGGGCGGAATAGTCGGCCGGATGACCGTAGAGGTCGACGGCGAGGACGGCCCGTGTGCGGGGACCGATGGCCGCCCGTACCTGGTCCGGATCGATGCACCAGGTGTCGGCCAAGACGTCGACGAACACCGGCCGGGCCCCGCAGTAGACAACGGCGTTGGCTGTGGCGACGTAGGTGAGAGCGGGAACGATTACCTCGTCGCCCGGGCCGATGCCGGCCGCCGCGAGAACGAGGTGCAGGGCCACCGTGCCGTTGCCGACCGCCACCGTGGAGCTGGCACCGCAACGCTCGGCGAACTGGTGCTCGAACCGGTTGAGGTACGGGCCCTGCGAGGAGATCCAGCCACTGCGGAGCGCGTCGAGCAAGTAGCTCTCCTCAAGCTCCGACAGGCACGGTCGTGCCACCGGATATCGGCCCGCCGTACTCACCGCGTCTCTCCGTTGGCCAGCGCGGTGGCGAAAGGGGAGCGGGGTATCGGGCCCGGTCGTCCGGCGGCGACCCATTCCAGGACGGCAGCGTAGTCGCTCGCAGTGTCCGCCCAGGTACGACCGGCCAGGCGGCCGTTCGCCCTGCGGGACGCCGTCGCGTAATGCTCCCGATTGGCCCGCAACCGCCGGACGGCGTCGGCGAGGGCCACCGGGTCCTTCGCGCTGAACACGGCCGCGTCGGCGCCGGTGAACTCCAATTGGGCCCGCAGCGGGTCCGCGTCCGCGCACGCCACCGGAAGGCCCCAGCTGAACGCCTCGAGGATCGCGCCGCTCGCGGCCTCCCACAGGGACGGCACCACCACGGCCTCGGCGCGGGCGTAGAGCTTGTTGAGCTCGTCGAGCGTCACGAACCCCGGGAAGGTCACCCGGCCCCGCAGGTCGGGACGGGCGGCGCGGGCCAGCAGCCGGGTGGCCTCGGGCTCGACAAGCGGGCCGGGGCAGACGAGCCGGCATTCGGGTAGCAGCGCCATCGCCTCCAGCAGCGTGGCGTGGTTCTTGTGGGTGGCTGTCGATGACGGATAGAGCAGCAGGCCCGGTTCCGGGTCGGACAGCAACCTGTCGGGTGCCGGCTGGAACGTGGGCGGCGGTATGAGGGCGACCCGGTCCGCCGCCTCCGGGAAGAGCGTCAGGACCTCGCGGTACGGGTGGGGCCACGACACGACCACTGCGGAGGCGTGGGCGACGTTCTCCCGCACCACCTCTCCGAATCCTGGCGAGCTGAACTCGGCGTCCAGGTGGCGCAGGTCGTGCACCACCACCACCGACGAGCGGGCCCGCGCCGGAGCACAGTGGAACGGAAACAACACGACGTCGGAGTCGTCGCGGGCGGGGCGGGCCCGTTGCCGCAGCGCGTTCACCGTTCGCCGCAGGGCTACCGATTCGCGAACCCGGTCCGGTGTCCAGCCGCGCAGAATCCGCCCGTAGCGGTTGTCCGACCGCAGCGGCATCCCGACCTCAGTCCAGGAGAGCCGGTCGTGGGGCACTCGTTCCCGCCAGGCGTCGAGCGTTCCGCGCAGGACGTTCACGTGCAGATCGTGGGAGGTGGCGGTCACGAGCCCGTCCAGCAGCCCGTAGGTGAACGCCTCGACTCCGGCCGCGTGCGCGGGGCGGATCGGAGTCGCCTCGATCGTCACCTTCATCGGTCCACCCGCACCAGGCGGCCCATTCGCTCGTCCTCGAGCAACTGCCGGTCGGCGTCCACCATCACCCGGACCAGGTCCGGGAAGAGCGTCTTGGGTGCCCAGCCGAGCGTCCGGCGGGCCTTGCTGTAGTCGCCGATGAGGGCGTCGACCTCCGCCGGACGGTAGTACACCGGGTCGGTTGCCACGTGCTTTTCCCAGTCGAGCCCGACGTGGGCGAACGCGGCCTCGACGAACTCGCGGACGGTGTGCCCTTCGCCGGTGGCGACCACGTAGTCGTCGGGCTTGTCCTGCTGTAGAGCGAGCCACATCGCTTCGACGTACTCCGGCGCGTAGCCCCAGTCCCGGACCGCTTCGAGATTGCCCAGGTAGAGCGTGTCCTGGATGCCGGCCTCGATCCTGGCCACCGCCCGGGTGATCTTGCGGGTCACGAAGTTCTCGCCCCGGCGTGGCGACTCGTGGTTGAAGAGGATTCCGTTGGCGCAGTACATGTCCCAGGATTCCCGGTAGTTCACCGCCGACCAGTAGGCGTAGACCTTGGCGCAGGCGTACGGGCTGCGGGGGTGAAACGGCGTGTCCTCCCGCTGCGGCGGCGGGGTGGAGCCGAACATCTCCGAGGAGGACGCCTGGTAGAACCGGCAGCCGATGTTGGCCGCGCGAGCCGCTTCCAGCATCCGCATGGCGCCGAGCCCGGTGACATCGGCGGTGTAACCCGGAATGTCGAAGGACACCCGGACGTGGCTCTGCGCGCCCAGGTTGTAGATCTCGTCGGGCCGGATGTCGCGGATGAGCGTGGTCAGGGAAGCCGGGTCCGACAGGTCGCTGTAGTGCAGGAAGAGCCGCGCGTCGTTCTGCCGCGGGTGCACGTCGATCCGATCGATTCGCTCTGTGTTGAAACTGGATGACCGCCTTTTTATTCCGTGCACCGTGTAGCCCTTGTTGAGCAGAAGCTCAGACAGATAACTGCCGTCCTGCCCGGTGATCCCTGAAATGAGCGCTACTCGCGACATGCGTCCCTCTCGAGGTGCCGATACCTCCGGTGGCGTTCGAAGAAAACCGGAGGACTGCGTCAATTCCTTATACCGGATGCGTGGTTCTTTTCCCGTGGTTTCACATATTCGGCCAGTGGTGGTCCTCATCGCTTTCGCAAATCGTCACCCCGGCTCGGTCTCATTCGTTGACCTTTCCGGCCCGGGCGCTCCCGCCGGGTTCAGCCGAGAGCCGGGAGATCGCCATGGCGTACGACGCGGACCGGTTTGCAACGTCGCCAGTTGACGCGCCGGATCCGTACCGGGTGTTGGTGACTGCCGATTACTTCGAGCCCGGCTACCTCGCGGGTGGGCCGATACGATCCGTCTCGTCGCTGATGGACGCCGCGAGTCCCGCGATCGAGGGGACACTCGTGACCCGGGACCACGACCTCGGGGCTCCCGAGTCGTTTCCCGGCCTGTCCGGCCGATGGGTCCAGCGTGGCCGGCACCGGGTGTTCTACCTCGGCGCCCGACGGCTCCGGCACTGGCGGCGGTTGTACCGCGAGCTCCGGGCCACTCGGTTCGACCTGCTGTACGTCAACAGCCTCTGGTCGCTCTTCTCGATCGTGCCCATCGTGGCGGCGAAGACGGGTGCCCTGCGGGTCGAACGCGTGCTGATCGCTCCGCGCGGTGAATGTGGCGTGGGCGCCCTCTCCATCAACTCGACGAGGAAGCGGATCTTCCTCGTCGGCTGGCGGTGGATGCTGAACGGCCAGCGGGTCTACTGGCACGCCACCACCGCTCTGGAGGCGGCCGACATCCGTCGGGTCGTACCGTCGGCCCGTATTCCGGTAGTGGTCGGAGCGGGGGGCCCCGAGCCGGTCGACCTGCCGCCCGCGCGGTCGTCCGGCCCGGCCCGGCTCGTCTTTCTCGGCCGCATCTCACCCATGAAGAACCTGGACCTCGTCCTCACCGCGCTGTCTGAGGTCAAGGGCCCTGTGGAATTCGACATCTTCGGTCCGACCGAGGACCAGGCGTACTGGCGGACCTGTCTGTCCCTGCTGGAGTCGTTGCCGGGAAACATCCGGGCGACCTACCGGGGAGCGGTGCAGCCGGACCAGGTGTGCGACGTCTTCGCCGGCCACGACGCCTTCGTCCTGCCCACTCGTGGGGAGAACTTCGGACACGTGATCGCCGAGAGCCTCGCCGTGGGCTGCCCGGTGATCTGCTCCGACCGGACCCCCTGGACACCGGTCCTGCGTTCCGGCGGTGGAATGGTGCTGCCCGACCTCACCGCAGAGGCCCTGCGGGACTGCATCGAGGAGTTCGTGGCCGCGTCGCCCGAGCAGCGTCATGCTGCCCGGATGGCGGCTTCCGCCGCATACCGCGACTGGCGCCAGCAGGTCGGGCGGCCCAGCGTCCTCGACCGTGCGCGGGAGGCGCTGACAAGGCCCCGGGCGTACGCCGGACGGTGAAGCCGACCGTGAGCGGTGCCGGGCCGGCGGCCCGGCACCGCTCAGGAACGTGCCGGCTGGGCGGTGCCGAGGGCCGCCGGAAGACGCCACTGGACCGCGCGGCGGTGCATCTGCACGATCATGTCCCGCCACTCCGGTGGCTGGTAGCCGGTCCGCTGCCGAAACGCGTCCGCTGACAGCGACCTGTCGCACCGGACCTGATCCGACGGCTCGATCCGCCCCGGCCACCCGTACACCTCGGCAACGATCTTCAGCAGCTCGTACTTCGAGATCGGCGCCGAGGCCACGTGGTAGAGGCCT
This sequence comes from Micromonospora sp. DT68, assembly GCF_049847245.1. NCBI lineage: Bacteria > Bacillati > Actinomycetota > Actinomycetes > Micromonosporales > Micromonosporaceae > Micromonospora > Micromonospora sp. DT68. The sequence goes on along the minus strand of NZ_JBNCNZ010000026.1, from coordinate 19,280 downwards.
GTGAGATCCGGGCGGGGCAGCACCACCGTACGCAGCATCGCGGCGAACTCGACGGTCGTCACCCCGCTGTAGATGGCCTGGGTGTAGCCGTTGACGGTCCCGCACTGGGTGAGGAACCAGTCCACCAGAGACCGGGCGGTGCCTAGTTCGTGACCGATGATCGAGGTACGCAGTGTCAGCGCCGGCGCCTGGACGGTCTCGCCGAGGAGTTTCGCGCGACCGTAGAGGTCGTACGGGTCGGGAATGTCCTGTTCCCGATAGTCGCCGTGCCTGCCGGAGAAGACGCAGTCGGTGCTCACCTGGACGAGCCGAATGCCCTGCGCCGCGCACTCCCGAGCGAGAACGTGCGGAAAGAGCGCGTTCACCGCGATGGTGTTGGGGGCGTCCTCGACGTCCGGGCGCTGCTTGATGACGCCCACGCAGTTGACCACCACGTCCGGGCTCAACTCGCCCAGGATCCGGCGGAGCGCACCCGGATCGGTGACGTCGATCCCCGGCGTGATCTGCTGCCTCAGGTGACCGGGGAACAGGGCCGGAGTCACGGACGTGCTGCGCGCACAACCGTAGACGTCCAACTCGGCGGCCTCGCTCAGCGAGCGCAGCAGGGTGTGGCCGAGCATCCCGGTCGCCCCGAGGATCAGCACGCGCTGCGTCATGGCGTACCCCCTGTGCCGCGGCCGCGGCGACGCCGGCCGGAGGAGGCCCGGATGATGCCGGCCAGCGTCCGCGCGTTGATCTCCTCGCTGAGGTGGGACCGGTAGTACGCGTAGCCGGCCCGGCCCATCGACCGCAGCTCGCCGCGTGGCACCTCGGCGGCCTGCCGGATGGTCTTCGCCAACTGGTGTGGGTCGCCCGCCGGGGAGCTGAAACCGGCACCCGCCTCGTGCACCACCCGGGCCGCGTCCCCCGGTGCGCACGTGACGATCGGTTGGGCGCAGGCGAGGATCGACTGGACCTTGCTGGGCAGCGTGAAGCGGAAGAGTTCCTCGTCGGCGAGCGCGACCAACTGCATGTCCGCGGCGGCCATGATGGCCGGCATCCGCTCCGGCTCCACCGGGTCGAGGAAGTGCACCGACCGGAGATTGAGGTCGGAGGCGAGCGAGCGCAGCCCGGCCTTCTCGATGCCGTCGCCCACCAGCACCAGGTGGATCGGCAGATCGCGCAGCTCGCCCATCGCCCGGACCGCGACGTCCAGGTTCTGGGCCGCGCCGTGGTTGCCGCCGTACATCAGCACGAACTCGTCGGACAGGCCCAGGCTGGACCGCAGCTGCCGGTCGGGCTCGCTGGGCCGCATGACCTTCTCGTCGGTCCAGCTGTAGACGACGGAGAGCTTGTCCTCGGGTACGCCGCGCGAGACCAGCGCGTCGCGCATCCCCGGCGACGTGGCGGTGATGTGGCTGGCCCACCGGTACGTCTGCTCGGTGTACCAGGTCAGGGCGGGTTCCGCGATACGGCGCTTTGCCCCACCGGTGAGGAAGCCGGTGGCGAAGACCGAGTCTGGCCAGACGTCCATCACCATCAGGACGTACGGCAGCCCCCAGCGGAAGCGCGCGTAGATGCCGGCGGCGGCGGCGGTCGCCGGCGTCGAGTAGATGACAGCCACGTCGGCGGACCGCAGAACCGAGGCGCCAAGGGTCGCGGCGGACGCCGCGTAGCTGGCGTAGTTGGCGACACGACGCACGGCGGACTGGTCATGACTCGGGTACAGCGGCACGCGTCGCACGGGGACGCCCTGGTGGACCTCCCGGGTACGCCGCCAACTGGAGTAGCCGTCGTGGACGTTCCCGGTGGGATAGTTGGGCACCCCGGTCAGCACCTCGACCCGCAGATCCTGCTCACTGAGCGATCTGGCGATCCAGACCGGAGTGGTGGTCGGCTCGGGGGCGAACCACTGGGTGACGAAGGCGACCCGGAGGGCGCTCTGCCCCGACCTGCCGCCCCCGGTGCGGGGGAGGCCCGTGTCCGGGCTCATCCGCGGCCCGCCGACGACAGGGACCGTACGGGGTCGAGGTGTTGCTGCACCTCGGGCAGGGTGAGTAGCAGTGCCATGATCTCCGGCACCGACAGTTGGGTGGTGTTGTCCGAGGTGTAGTCGACGCGGTGGTCGCTGGTGGTGTCGCCCTCTTCGAAGTACAGGGAGTAGTTCAGATCGCGGCTGTCGACCGGTACGCGCAGGAACTCACCGAAGTCCTCCGCGCGGGCCAGTTCCTCGTGGCTCGCCAGGGTCTCCGACATCTTCTCGCCGTGTCGTAGCCCCAGCACGTCGAACTTGGCCGGCACCTCGAACAGGTTGCACAGCGCCGTGGCCAGATCGCCGATGGTGCAGCCGTCGGCTTTCCGGATGAACACGTCACCGGGCTGGCCGTGCTGGAAGGCGTGCTCGACGAGGTCCACCGAATCCATCAGGGACATCAGGAACCGGGTCATCGTCGGCTCTGTCACGGTCAGCGGCAGGCTGTTCTTGATCTGGTGGATGAACAGCGGGATGACCGAGCCCCGTGAGCACATGACGTTGCCGTAGCGGACCGAGCAGACCCTGGTGTTGGCCCGGGGGTTGTTGCGGACGTGCGCCTGCGCAACCTTCTCCATGAGGGCCTTGGTCATGCCCATCGCGTTGACCGGGTAGACCGCCTTGTCGGTGCTGAGCATGACCAGGGCGTCGACCCCGTTGCGTTCGCAGGCGTCGACCACGTTGGCGCTGCCGAGGACGTTGGTGCGTACTGCCTCCAGCGGGAAGAACTCGCAAGAGGGAACCTGCTTGAGCGCTGCGGCGTGGAAGACGTACTCGACACCCCGCGTCGCCTTGTTGACGCTGTCGACGTCGCGGACGTCGCCCACGTAGAACCGCACGCGGTCGTCGAGCAGACGGATCCGCATGGCCTCCTGTTTGGCCTCGTCCCGGCTCAGAATGCGTACCTCGGTAGCACCAGCGTCAAGCAGCCGGGAAACCATCGTCTGACCGAACGACCCGGTCCCACCGGTGATCAAAACGCGTCGGTCCATAAGTGAGGACGACACATCTCCTCCTGTCTGATCCGCCGTTCACGGCGAAAGGTAGGGGACGGGATCAGAGAGTGACGATAGCGATCTAAGTGGCACGTCACTGCTGAAACGCCAATAATCGGTTTTTGATTCACGGAACCTGCGAAAAGAAAACTTGGTTCATACCGCGTTACGGTGCGGGTGTCGAGTCGTTGCTCCGCCAGAGAGGGCCCCTGTGGCGTCGCCCGTCGACAACGGCGAACGACGACGCGCCGGCCCAGCCGGGATCAACGCCGAAAGGGTGCCGAATGACACAGGTCATGACGGTCGTGGGAACGCGGCCCGAGATCATCAGGTTGTCGCGGGTCATCGAGCGGCTCGACCAGACAATGGATCACGTCCTCGTGCACACCGGACAGAACTGGGATCCGGCGTTGTCCGACGTGTTCTTCGACGAGATGAAGGTCCGCCAACCCGACCGTTTCCTTCAGGTCGACACCCATTCGCTGGGCCACGTCCTGGGCGCTGTCCTCGTCGGCACCGAACAGGCGATCACCGAGCTGCGACCGGACGCCCTCCTGGTGCTGGGCGACACCAACAGCGCCATCGCCGCCCTGATGGCCCGTCGGATGCGGGTGCCGGTCTACCACATGGAGGCGGGCAACCGTTGCTTCGACCTCAACGTGCCCGAGGAGACCAACCGCAAGCTCGTCGACCACGTGGCCGACTTCAACCTCGTCTACTCGGAGCACGCGCGGCGCAACCTGCTCGCCGAGGGCCTGCACCCGCGCCGGATCCTGCACACCGGGTCGCCGATGCGTGAGGTGTTGGACCACTACCGGTCCGAGATCGAACGGTCGACGGTGCTGCGGCAGCTTGAGATCGAACCAGGCCAGTACTTTGTGGTGAGCGCCCACCGCGAGGAGAACGTGGACCACCCCGATCGGCTGCGGCGGCTGCTGGACTGTCTGCGCGCCGTACGGGACCGGTGGGGTCTGCCGCTGCTGGTGTCCACCCACCCCCGGACCCGCAAGCGCCTGGAGGCCCTCGCGATGGACGACGCGGTGCTGGAGGGGATCGCCTTCCACGAGCCGTTCGGCTTCTTCGACTACGTCACGTTGCAACGGCACGCCCGCTGTACGTTGTCCGACAGCGGCACCGTGAGCGAGGAGGCGACGATCCTCGGATTCCCTGCGGTGACGCTGCGCGAATCGATCGAGCGCCCGGAGGCCCTGGACGTCGGCGGCATCGTGATGACGGGGCTCGACCCGCAGTCCGTCGTGGAATCGGTAGGCGTCGTTGTCGACCAGACCGCCGCCGGCGGGGTTCCCTGCCCGAGCGACTACCTGGTGGCCGACACGTCGCGGCGGGTCGTCGACTTCATCCTGTCGACCGTGCGCCGGCACCACGACTGGGCGGGCATCCGACGCTGACCCCGGTCGCCGCTTATCCGATGCCCGGCTACCGGGCCGGCGCACCCTTGACCGTCGTCGCGGCCGCGACGTCGCGGGTCACGACCGCTCCCGCACCAACTGTCGCGTCCCGGCCCACAGTGCGTCCCTGGAGCACCGCCGCTGTCGTACCGATCATCACGCCGGACTCGATCCGGCAGTAGCCGGACACCGCGGCCAGCGGGTTGACCGAGACGTGGTCGCCCAGCACGCAGTCGTGCCCGACCGTGCAGTTCTGGTTGAGGTGTACGTGCCGGCCGACGACCACGTTCGTCGTCACCCGTGCCCCACCGAGGGCTATCAACCCTTCCTCGAAGACACAGTCCGGGCCGATCTCGGCAGCGGGATGCACGAGCGTGGCCGCGGGCAGCCGATACGGTTGGAGCGCGAGATCCGTCTCCCGGCGCCGGCGCGGATCGCCGACACCCAGGGCGACGTGGGTGTCGGGCGACTGCCCGGCCAGCCACCGCGACGGACCGAGGAAGGGTACGTCGAGTCGCTGGACCAGCTTGACACTCGACTCCGTCGGGTAGTCGTCGACGAAGCCGAGAACCTGCCACACCGGTGCGCCCGAAGCGCGGGCGTTGATGGCCCGGACGATGCCGAAGATCTCCCGACCCATGCCGCCGGTCCCGACGATCACCACATCGGTCGTCACGTTCGTCCTTCCTCGCCAGCGCCCTCGAACGGCACCGATGCCGGCCGCCGCTGTCTCCGCGACCTGCTCAGCGGACCAGAGGCACCTGCGCCGAGTCGCGGATGATCGGTATGACCGGCTGAGCGCAGAGCAGGGCGAGTTGCTCGACGACCTTTGCCGGATCGTCGAAGGGGTCGATGCTTCCGGCCTCCATCGGGTCGAGCGCCGGAACGGCCACGTGCGACACCAGCGGGTGGAACGGCCGGGCGTCGATCTCGCCGGCGCCGAGCAGATCCTCGTGCAGCTTCTCGCCGGGCCGCAGGCCCGTGTAGACGATGGGCACCGAGCTGGAGGCGTGCTCGGCCATCTGCCGTGCCAGGTCGGCGGTGCGGACCGGCTCGCCCATGTCCAGCACCAGCGCCTCACCGTCGCGCCCGATCTCGGCGGCCTGGAGCACCAGGTGGACGGCCTCCTGGATGGTCATGAGATAGCGGGTGACGTCGGGGTGGGTGACGGTCAAGGGCTTGCCGTCCTCGATCTGTCGCTGGAAGGCGGTGACCACCGAGCCGCGGCTGCTCAACACGTTGCCGAACCGGACGCTGAGGAAGGTCCCCGGGAACCGGGATGCGGCGTGCGCGGTCAGCCGCTCGGTGATCCGCTTCGAGTAGCCGAGGACGCTGATCGGGTTGGCGGCCTTGTCGGTGGAGATGTTGACGAACTTCGCCACGTCCTGGCAGGCGTCAAGCACCGAGAGCGTGCCCCAGACGTTGGTCTTGACCGCCTCGCCCGGGTACTGCTCCAGCAGAGGCAGGTGCTTGAGCGCCGCAGCGTGGAAGATGATGTCCGGACGGCGTTCCCGGATGATCCGTCGCACCCCCTCGTCGTCGCGCAGATCTGCGAGGATCAGCTCCGGGCCGTCGAGCAGCGCCCGCCCGAACAGCGACATCTGCAGGCTGTGCAGAGCTGACTCGTCCCGATCCAGCATCATCAGCTCGCCCGGGTCGGCCTTCATCACCTGCCGGCAGAGTTCCGAGCCGATCGAGCCACCTGCGCCGGTCACCAGGATCCGCCGGCCGGTGAGACTGTTTTCGCTCATCGGCAGGTCACCGACCACCTGACGGCGGCCCAGCAGGTCACTGACCTGTACCTCCCGGACGTCGGTGACGGTGATCCGGTGGTCGACAAGCTCCCGTACCGGGGGCAGCACCTTGAACACCGCGCCAGCCTGGAGGGTGGCTTCGCGGATCTGGCGGATCAACGCGGCATCGGCGTTCGCCACCGCGAAGATGACAGTGCCCGCCCCGGTGCGCCGGAGCGCGGCGGCGATGTCGTCTCGGCCGCCGAGCACACGGACCCCCCGGATACGCAGGTCGCGCTTGTCCGGGTCGTCGTCGAGGGCGCCCACTGGCAGGTACCGGCCGCGCGGGTCACTGAGCATGGCCCGCAGCAGACCCTGCCCCGCGTCGCCCATCCCGAACAGCAGCACCGGTGTCGACGACCGTACGTCCGGCCGCATCGAGAGATCACGCCGGTGCCGGTACGTGAATCGGGCACCGAGCATGAAGAGCAGGGCGAGCGCGCCGCCGACGAGCGGGGTGCTCGCCGGTACCGGTCGGCCGTCGGACGACAGCAGGCCGAGCAGTATGACGGCGGCCGTCAGGATGGTGGTGCTGGCGACACCTTGGACCTCCTGGAGGCTGCCCAGTGGGTGCCGCCCGGAGTAGATCCGGCGTACCGCCGCCACCGCGAGGTGCAGGAACGCCGCGAGGGCGCCGACCCCCGCCGCCCGAGCCAGTTGGCTCGGGTCGAGCTGGAACTCGAACCGGGACCAGGCGGCCACGATGAAACCGCCGACCCAGCCGGTGGTGTCGGCGGCGAGGAACCCGAGCGCGCGGCGACGTGCCCTGGCCCGCCGCGCCCGCTGGCTCGCCCGCTCCGTGTGCTCCGTGTCCTGCGGCATGTCCTGGCTCCTGTCCGTCCAACCACTGCTTCCGCCGTTCGGCAAAAGAAGCTTCCGTGCCTTATGTCCTTGTTACACATCCGTTCGGAACGGATGTCGGCTTTCAACGGATTTGGGACAAGTTCAACCGCCCCTCCGGAAGCCCGCAGGCGTGTCGCGTTGGGCACGACACCGGGCGTCGGCGAAAAGAGCTACTTCGTCAGGTACGTCTCAGGCGTGTCGGCTCGGCCGGATCGGTCGGACGGTGCTCCGCTCATGTCGTGCCGCTGCGCTTCGCCTGCTCTCGGGCGCGCGACGCTGTCCACGCCGGCAGCGGACGTCTGTGGGCTGCCGGACGTCCTGAGCCGCTCCCACGCCTCGGGGCGCAACTGCGGCGCCAACCCCTGCTCGGCCAGCCAGCCGGGCACCTGCGGCTTGCCGAACAGGAGCATGTCCACGCGCCGCGCGTGCGCGTTGGCCCGCAGGCTCGTCTTCCCGTACGCGTTGATGCCGCTCGTCGCGTACCGCGCCAGCCGCGCGGGGACGTGCCGCGGCTCGCGGCCACCGAGCAGGCGGAGCAGGAGCCCTGTCGTCATCCCGTTGGGAGGTTGCAGCACGATGGGCGGCACCGGTCCGTTCACGAGGCCGAGATGGACGATCGAGGCGACGACGTCCTCGATGAGGACCTGTGGCGTCGGCGCGTCACCAGCTCCGGCGACGCAGCTCAACCGCGACTGGGCGAGCCGGACGAGCGCCCGGGTGTTCGGCCGGTCCACGTCGTGGACCCAGGTCGACCGGTAGATGACGGTGTCGATGCAGTTCTCGTGGAGCAGCATGCGTTCGCCGATCGCCTTGGAGCGCGAGTACGGGGAGAAGGGCATCGTCCGTGCGGTCTCGTCAAGCGCCAGCGCCCCCTGCGCTGCCGCCGAGCTGACGTGCACCATGCGCGTGGCGCCGATCAGGGCGCTGGCTCGGGCGACGAGGGTGGGCAGCAGGGCGTTGCCCCCGTACAGTTCCGCGCTGTCCGGCGCGGACCCGTTCGGCAACCCGGCCGTGTTGATCACGACCTGCGCGCCGTCGAGGTGTCGGGCGAGGTCGGCGACCGACTCGTCGTCCCGACCCGCGGGCACCGAATCGACGCGGAGGGCCTGTGCGAGCGGCCACGACAGGCGCGGCGCGGGCACCGTCTGGACCTCGATGCCCCGGCTGCGGAGCTCGGTGACGACCGCTCGGCCGACGAAGCCGCTGCTGCCGAGCACCGCGATCCGCTTGACCGGCTGGGGCCCGCGGCCGGCCAGGTCACCGACTCGGGGAGTTGACAGTTCTGGCATGGATCGGCCTTTCGTCTGTTGGGGGCCGGGACCGCTGGGCTGCGAGCCACGCGGGGGCGGCGAGATAGCCGGCGAGGATGGCGACGGCGGTGACATCGAGCGCGGCGCGGAGAACTGGCCCGCTGAAGGACGCGGCCACCAGGCAGGCGGCGACGGTTGCGCCGATGCCGGCGGTCAGCGCGGTGACCCGTTGATGTGACCACCCGCCGTCGGTCAACCGCTGGTAGGCATGGTTGCGGTGGGGGCGGTACCAGGCTTCGCCGTTGCGGATGCGGCGCAGCAGCGTCCAGCCGGTGTCGGCGAGGTAGAGGGCGAGCGGCGCCACGGCTGCCTCCGGCGGGATGCCGCGCACGATCGCGTACGCGGCGAGCGCGCCGAACGCGCCACCGAGGGCGTACGACCCGACGTCACCGAGGAACACACGGGCGACCCAGGCGTTCCACGGCAGGAAGGTCAGGGACGCGGCGGCGATCAGACTGCCGCTGGCGGTGAGCAGCGGAAGGTCCCGCAGCACGCCGAGGGCGGCGTACACCAATCCGGCGAGGATCGCGTGGACGGCCGAGATCCCGTTGATGCCGTCCATGAAGTTGAAGGCGTTCACGTAGGCGGTCAGCCACGCCGCGAGGGCGATGACAAGGGCCAGCTGGAGGTACGCCGGGTGGCCGCCCGGCACCAACGCCAGGCTCGTGGCCACGCCAACGAGCAACTGCATGAGCAGCCGGATCCGGACGGGGACGCCTCGGACGTCCTCCAGAAGGCCGATGGTCGCGAACAGCAGCAGCGGCACGGCGATCGACCGCGCGTGCTCGTTCAGGAGAATCGCGAGCCCGGCCGCCACGGCGACGCCTACGCCACCGCCGCGCGGGATCGGGGTGTCGTGCGAGGACCGATCGGACGGTATGTCGAGGACGGAGGCCGCGGTCAGCAGCCGGAGGATCAATGGTTGCAGCAGGGAGCCGACGATGAGCGCGAGCAGGATTCCGCCGGCAAGCGGAACGCTCACCGTGGCCTACTGGCAGCATGCGGCCGCCGACGATAGGGAGAAATCTGTATTAGATTCACTAATTGGACCTTCAGGTTTAACTGTCCATGCGGGGATAAATCAATCATAGGAGGTCGCTACTAGGGGCAAACGACCTTTACCTGTAATCGGTGCGCGACACGCAGCGGAAACTGCCCGCACGGAGGTCAGGGCGACCGGGCTTACGACCTGCCGGCTACGAAACGATCCGGCCCGCGTCGGAAAACCGACACGGGCCGGGGCGCGAAAAGTGTTCGCCGCCGCGCGCTAGCGAATGTCGGCGGCGGAATCCGACCTGGCGGGATCCGGCCCGTCCATGTCGTCGCCCAGCCGGCGGAGCAGCAGTGTCCGCAACGGGATCGACTCACCGTCGCGCCCACCCGCCCCGACGACCAGTGGCGCCGGACTGGGCTGGGGGTCGACGCCGAACAGCCACGCCCGCAGACCGCCCGACACGGTAAGCAGGTGGAAGCGGCCCGTCACGTCCACCGCCCGGGTGCCGGCCTGGTCGACGTACCAGCCGGTCAGCCCGGTCCGGTAGCGCCCGCGCCCGTCGTAGCCCCGGGCGACCAGCCGGGTGGTGGGCAGCCCGCGCCGGGTCGCCTCAGCCACGAACCAGGCCACCAGCTCCGCGGCCTGGGACTGCTCGGCGGCTCGCCGCCGCGCGTCCGCGTCGGCGTGCGCCCGCACGGCCCGCTGCCGCTGCTCCCGCCACTCACGGTCGTCGCCCTCGCCCACGAGCCGACGGTACGCGACTTACTCAGTCGAGCACGGCCCGCAGGGTACGCCGCGCGATGTCGGCCATCACCGGGTTGGTGTCGACGTAGTAGGGCAGGGCGTTTATCGCCTGTCCCAGCGCCCAGCCGCGTCCGCGTTCCCACGTCGCGTCGTCCACGCCGAGCGCCCGTCGGTAGGTCTCCCGCGCCCCGGCGTCGAGCAGGTTCCACGCCGGCATCAGGTCGACCGCAGGGTCACCCACGCCGACCGCGCCCAGGTCGATGACCGCGACCAGTCGTCCGTCGCGTACCAGGAGGTTGCCCGGCATCAGGTCGGCGTGGATCCACACGTCGGTGCGATCGTCGCGGGGCGTGTCCCGGCAGTGGGCCCACAGCTCGGTGAGCGCGACGGTGTCGGTGAGCCCGTCGCTCACGGCCAGGGAGGAACGCACGTCGGCGTCCTGGCCGGTCAGTGGCCCACCGCGACCGGTTCCCGACCAGGACCGGCCGCCGGTGTCAATGCCCCGCAGGGCGACCACGACGTCGGCGAGGTCACCGGCGAAGGCGTCCGAGCCGCCGACCCGGTCGGCCGCCGCGGTGTCGCCGGCGATCCAGCGGTACGCCGTCCACGGCCCCGGGTAGCCAGCGCCCGGCGCGCCGAGGCCGAGCGGCTCCGGCACCTCGACAGGCAGGTGCGCGGCGAGCAGCAGCGCGTGTTCCTGCTCCCGCCGCAGCTCGGCGCCCAATTCTGGATCGGCGGAGGGGCGCAACGGGAACCGCAGCACGATCTCCGTGCCGAGCCGGAACAGGGCATTGACAGTGCCGGTCGAGGCGAGCGGTCGCACCGGCAGTTCCTGCCAGTGCGGAAACTGCTCGGCCACCAGCGCGGCGACCACGTCCGCACCCACGTCGACCTGATCGGCGTGCATCTTCACCGCGCGATCCTCACCCGAAACCCCGCCGCCCCGCGATCCGTTTTCACCGCCGCCGCCGCCGCCGCCGCCGCCGCCGCCGCCGCCCGTGATCCGCGATCCGTTTCGCCGCCCGCCGCCGCGAGACGTGGCGGCGCCGCAGATCTTGGACAGTTTCCGTCAGCGCCTGACGGAAACTGTCCAAGATCTCGTGCGGCCCGCCGCTGGTGCGGTGCGGTGCTGTCATGGTGCGGTGCGACGGTGCGGTGCGGCGCGACGTGGCGGCGCGACGAGGTGCGACGCGACGCGGTGCTCTCGCGGTGCGGTGCGGTGCGACGGGCCGGTGCGGCGCGACGGGGACGGGGTGCCCTCCGGGCTCGGGTCAGGCCAGGCCAGCCCGGCGGAGGGCCTCGGCCATCGCGTCGTTGGCCGGTGCCGCGCCCTGCCGCTGCTGCCCGCCGCGCCCGCCCTGTCCACCAGACCCGCCCTGTCCACCAGACCGGCCCTGTCCGCCAGGCCGGCCCTGACCATCGGACCCGCTGCGTCCGCCCGGTCCGCCGGGTCCGCGTTGCGCAGGGCCGCCGCGCCCTTCCTGGCTGGTCCGGCCGCCGCGGCCGGCATCGGCGCCCGCCTCGTCCTCCAGGCGCAGGGTCAGCGAGATCCGCTTACGGGGTACGTCCACGTCGAGCACCTTGACCCGGACCACGTCACCGGACTTCACCACCTCGCGGGGGTCCTTCACGAAGGTGCGGGACATCGCGGACACGTGCACGAGACCGTCCTGGTGCACGCCGACGTCGACGAACGCGCCGAACGCGGCCACGTTGGTGACCACACCCTCCAGCAGCATGCCCGGCGTCAGGTCGCCGATCTTTTCCACCCCCTCGACGAAGGTGGCGGTGCGGAACTCCGGGCGGGGGTCGCGGCCCGGCTTCTCCAGCTCGGCGAGGATGTCGGTGACGGTGGGCAGGCCGAACCTGTCGTCGACGAAGTCGGTGGCCCGCAGCCCGCGCAGGATGGTGCTCCTGCCGATCACCGAACGGAGATCCTGGCCGGTGCTGGCGAGGATCCGGCGCACCACCGGGTATGCCTCAGGGTGCACGCTGGAGGAGTCCAGCGGGTCGTCGCCGTCGGGGATGCGCAGGAAGCCCGCGCACTGCTCGAACGCCTTCGGCCCGAGCCGGGCGACCTTCTTCAGGTCGGTACGCGACCGGAACGGCCCGTTGGCGTCCCGGTGCAGCACGATGTTCTCGGCCAGCCCGGCCCCGATCCCGGAGACTCGGGTCAGCAGCGGCGCGGACGCGGTGTTGACGTCCACACCGACCGCGTTGACGCAGTCCTCCACGACCGCGTCCAGCGAACGGGACAGCTTCACCTCCGACAGGTCGTGCTGGTACTGGCCGACGCCGATCGACCGTGGGTCGATCTTGACCAGCTCGGCGAGCGGGTCCTGGAGCCGTCGGGCGATCGACACCGCGCCGCGCAGCGACACGTCCATCCCGGGCAGCTCCTGCGAGGCGTACGCGGAGGCGGAGTAGACCGACGCGCCGGCCTCGGAGACCATCACCTTCGTCAGGTTGAGCTGCGGGTGCCGCTTGATCAGCTCGCCGGCCAGCTTGTCGGTCTCCCGCGAGGCGGTGCCGTTGCCGATCGCGATCAGCTCCACGCCGTGCGCCCCGGCCAGCCGGGCCAGGGTCTCCACCGAGGCGTCCCACTGCCGGCGCGGTTCGTGCGGATAGATCGTGTCGGTGGCGAGCACCTTGCCGGTGGCGTCCACGACCGCCACCTTGACGCCGGTCCGCAGACCCGGGTCCAGCCCCATCGTCGGACGGCTGCCGGCCGGCGCGGCCAGCAGCAGGTCACGCAGGTTGGTGGCGAACACCCGCACGGCCTCCTCCTCGGCGGCCTGCCACAACCGCATCCGCAGGTCGGCACCGAGGTGGATGAGGATCCGGGTACGCCAGGCCCAGCGGACCGTGTCGATCAGCCACCGGTCAGCGGGGCGGCCGGCGTCGGACACGCCGAACCGGCCGGCGATGGCCGCCTCGTACCGGCTCGGGCCGGTCGGTACGGCGTCCGCCTCGCCGGCCTCCTCCGGCTCCATCGTCAGGTCGAGCACGCCCTCCTTCTCGCCCCGGAACATGGCCAGGATCCGGTGCGAGGGCAACTTCGGGTACGGCTCGGCGAAGTCGAAGTAGTCGGCGAATTTCGCGCCGGTGGTCTCCTGACCGTCGCGTACCCGGGAAACCAGCCGGCCCCGCGACCACATCTGCTCGCGCAGCGTGCCGATCAGGTCGGCGTCCTCGGCGAACGTCTCGATCAGGATCGCCCGCGCGCCCTCCAGCGCGGCGGCGGCGTCCGCGACGCCCTTCTCCGCGTCGACGAACCCGGCGGCGGTGGCCTTCGGGTCCTGGCTGGGGTCGGCAAGCAGCGACTCGGCCAGCGGCGCCAGCCCGGCCTCGCGAGCGATCTGCGCTCGGGTCCGCCGCTTCGGCTTGTACGGCAGGTAGATGTCCTCCAGCCGGGACTTCGAATCCGCAGCCATGATCTGCGCTTCGAGGGCCTCGTCCAGCTTGCCCTGGCCGCGGATCGACTCCAGGACGGCCGCCCGCCGCTCGTCCAGCTCCCGCAGGTAGCGCAGCCGCTCCTCAAGGGTGCGCAGCTGGCTGTCGTCGAGCAGGCCGGTGGCCTCCTTGCGGTAGCGGGCGATGAACGGCACTGTGGCGCCGCCGTCGAGCAGTTCCACGGCCGCCCGCACCTGACGCTCGGCCACGCCGAGCTCGTCGGCGATCCGCTGATGAACAGACTGGGTCACGATCTCGATCCGCCTTCGACTCGATCCGCCTTCAAAGAGCGGGTACCGCCTGCATTCTGCCGGGCGCTCCCGCGCGCTGTCGTCGCACCCGGCCGGGCAGATCCGTCGACGGTCCCGGCCGGGCCTGCGCTAGCGTGGCGATCATGGAATCACCTGCGGGGCCGCGTACCCGGCGGCTCTTCGGCGGCAGCGCCCGCGCTCTCGGCGACCTTACGGCGAACCCGTTCCGCGCCGACCGGGACCGGATCGTCGCCTCGCCCTTCTTCGCCCGCCTCGGCGGAGTCACCCAGGTGATCAGCCCGGTCGGCTCCGGGCTGCTTGTGCACAACCGGCTCACCCACAGCTTGAAGGTCGCCCAGGTGGCCCGGTCGATCGCCGAGCGGTTGACCGCCGACGACAGGTGGCGTGACCTGCTTGACAGGCTCGGCGGCTGCGACCCGGACGTGGTGGAGGCAGCGGCGCTCGCCCACGACCTCGGTCACCCGCCGTTCGGGCACCTGGGGGAGCGGGTGCTCGACCGGCTGGCCCGCCAGCGTCTCGGCCTCGCCGACGGCTTCGAGGGCAACGCCCAGTCGTACCGGATCGTCACCAGCACCGAGATCCGCGGCGCGGCCACCACCGGCCTGGACCTGACCGCAGCGGTCCGCGCGGCCCTGCTGAAGTACCCGTGGACCCGGCTGGACTACCCCGACCCGCACCCCCGCCTGCTCGACCCGCCGCCGCGCGGTGCCACCCCGCCGCCGAACGACCCGGAGAGCGGCTCGTTGAAGTTCGGCGCGTACCGGACCGAGCTGGACGACCTGCGGCAGGCCCGGGAGCCGTTCGTCGGGCGCATCCCGGACTGGCAGCAGACCGTGGAGGCGTCCGTGATGGACACCGCCGACGACATCGCGTACGCCATCCACGACGTCGAGGACTTCTACCGCGTCGGAGTGCTCCAGCAGGGATCGGTCTCGGCCGAGCTGATGGCCTGGCAGCGCGAGAGCGGACACCTCCGGGCGATCACCGACGCGGCGCTTGCCAGCGCGTTCCGCAGGCCCGGCGCGGCGATCGAGCGACTGCGTCGGCAACTGCACCGCAAGGACGCCTGGATCGCCGACGACGATGCGTTCGCCGCCGCAGTCGAGCATGTTCGCGAGGAACTTGTCGACGGGCTGCTGGCGATGCCGTTCGACGGCTCCATCGAGGCGGAGCAGTACGTGTCGCGGTTCTCCGCCCGCTGGTCGACCCGCTTCGTCGAGGCGATCACGGTGACCGACCAGCCGTCGGTGCGCTCCGGCTACGTGCTGCTCGGCAGCGCGCAGTGGCACGAGGTGCAGGTGCTCAAGTTCGTGCACCACCGGTTCGTGCTGGCCCGCCCGGATCTCGCCCTGCACCAGCGTGGCCAGGCCCGACTGCTGGGCACCCTTGTCGAGGCGCTGTGGGAGTGGCTGCTCGACCCGGAGGAGGAGTCCCGGCTGCCCCGCCGGCTGCACGACCTCGTCGAGCTGGCCGAGGCGGAGCTGCACCCGCGTACCCCGGACCGGATCGGCAGAGCCCGGGGCCGGGCGATCGTGGACTTCGTGGCCCAGCTCACCGACGGTCAGGCGGTGGCCATGCTGGACGCCCTGTCCGGCCGGTCCGGCGCCCTCTGGACCGACGCGTTCGTGCTCTGAAGTGAAAGGAAGGGCCCCTTGTTAACGCCAGGCGTTAACAAGGGGCCCTTCCTTTCACTAGGCGATCGCCTGCCACCAGCCGTCAACGGCGGGCGGGTCGGCGACGACCACACGCTCGCCCGGGCGGGGCACCGCCAGCCGGACGTCGCGTGCCTTCGCCTCCGCCCACAGCCTGTTCACCGGTTCGGACCAGTCGTGCAGGGCCAGGTTGAACGTCGCCCAGTGCACCGGAATGAGCAGCCCGCCCCGGAGATCCTGGTGGGCGTCGACAGCCTCCTCCGGGAACATGTGGATCGTCGGCCACGCCTGGTCGTACGCGCCGATCTGGATCAGTGTCGCGTCGAACGGCCCGTACTCCGCGCCGATCGCCGCGTACCCGTCGAAGTAGCCGGAGTCACCGGTGTAGAAGACCTTGCGCCGGGAGCCGGCGACCACCCAGGAACTCCAGAGCGTGCCGTCGCGGCGCAGGCCCCGCCCGGAGAAGTGCTGCGCGGGGGTGGCGGTGATCTCCAGGCCAGCTACCCGGTGCGACTCGGCCCAGTCCAGCTCGATGATCCGCTCGGCGGGTACGCCCCAGCGGTCAAGGTGCGCGCCCACGCCCAGCGGCACCAGGAACGGCGCCGACTGCCCGGCCGTCAGCGCCTGCACGGTGGCCATGTCCAGGTGGTCGTAGTGGTCGTGGGAGATCAGGATGGCGTCCAGCGGGGGGAGCTCGTCCATGCGTACCGGGGGTTCGTGCAGTCGCCGTGGACCGACCAGCCCGGACGGCGAGCAGCGGTCGCTCCACATGGGGTCGAGCAGCACCCGTCGGCCCTCGATCTCGATGAGGGCTGAGGCGTGGCCGTACCAGATGACGGCGAGTTCGTCGGTGGCCTGCTGCGCGCTCGGGCGCAGCAGCGGCACTGGCGCTGTGGGCCGCCGCTTCTGCTTGCCGAAGATCAGCTCGCGGAGCAGGTTGCGGCCCGGGTCGGCGACCATCGTGCGGGTGCCGGCCCGGTTGTGGAAGGTGCCGTCGCGGAACTGCGGCGAGCGGGCCGCCCGTTCGGCGCGAGCGCCGCTGAGCCGGCCGCCGAGGGCCGCCGGCACGTCCCGGGCCACCCAGGCCAGGCCCGCCAGCGCGGCCAGCCCTGCCGTGCCTCGCAGCAGTCGCCCGAGCGACCGTTCACCGTCCGTACGATCCGCTGGCGCCATCGCCGTCCCTCCGCCGTGTCCGCACTACACGGTAGTCACCCGGGACCGGTTGCGCCGGGGCGGGCCGATCGCCGTGCGACGTTCGGCCCGCCACCAGGTCAGCCGCCGTTGCTGGGGCGTCGGGCGGTCGTCCGGTACGCCGTGCCAGTGCCGCTGAGCCGGTCCACAGCGGCCAGGAAGCGGGGACCCATCGAGGCGCGGGCCTGCACGGCCGGGTGGGTGGCGCCGAAGTCGTCCGGGTTGGCCTGCCCGTCGGCGAAGAGCGCGTAGGTGAGCACCGCTGCTCCGGACCGGTCGAAGATCACCCCTGCCTCGTGCCGCGCGTCGGCGAACCAGCCCGCCTTGGTGGCGATGCGCGCCCGGTCGTCGGAGGACATGGTGCGCCGGATGCCGTCGGTGAACGCCACAGGCGAGCGCAGCAGCCCGAGCAGGAACGTCGTCGACGCCGGCGAGAGCAGGCTGCCCCCGACCAGGGCGCGCAGCAGGTCGTGCGTCTCGCGCGGGGTGCTGGTGCCCAGGAAGAAACGGTTCGGGTTGGCGACCGGCTCCACCTGTGTGTTCGGGAAGCCCTTGGCGACAAGGATGGCGTTGAGTTCGGCGGCCGGGCAGACCGACCCGCACAGCCGCACCGCCGTGTCGTCGGAGACGGTGAGCAGATTCGCCAGGACGTGGCCGAGGGTCACGCTGCTGGGGTACGCGCCGTCCAGGCTGAAGATGCCGTCACCACCGGGTACGACGATGGCGGCGGTCACCTCCACGCGCTGGTCCAGGGCGAGCAGCCCCCGGTCGACCTTGTCCAGCACCGCAGTGGCCACCGCGATCTTGTTGACGCTGTACGCCTCGATCCGCTGGTCGGCCTGGGCCGTCACGGCGACCACCGGCGGGCCGTCCGGGCGGGCCACGCTGACGTACGCCTGCCAGTTGCCGCCGGCCTGCGTGCTGAACTTGGTGTAGCTGGCGGCGACCCGGCGTGCGGCCCGCGCGGGGGTGGTCGGGGCGACCTCGGCGGCGCTCGCAGGTGTCACAGTGCCGAGCACTGTGCCGGCGGTGGCCACGGTGCCGAGCCCGAGCGCTGTCCTGCGGTTCAGCCGGATAGTCAATCTTCTCTCCCGTCGTGCGGCGCCGGAATGCTTGCCGGCCCACCACACTATGCGAGTTGATCGATACACGGTGTCCCCGGATTCCCGCTCAGCCGAGCCCTCGGCGCGGCGCGGCACCGACCGTCCAGACCCGCCCGGACACGTGCCGGGCGAGCCGCCGCAGGTCAGGCTGATGGCTCACGGAGCGAGAACGACCTTGATGCAACCGTCCTCCTTCTTCTGGAACATCTCGTACGCCCGCGGTGCGTCGCTCAGCGGCAGACGGTGGGTACGCAGGTCCTCCACGCCCAGGGGATCGTCGTCCCCGGAGAGCAGCGGCAGGATCTCGTCGGTCCACCGGCGTACGTGGCACTGCCCCATCCGCAGCTGGATGCCCCTGTCGAACATCTCCATCAGCGGCATCGGGTCGGCCTCGCCACCGTAGACGCCGGAGAGGGAGACGGTGCCGCCACGGCGCACCCCCTTGAGCGCGGCGTGCAGGACGGAGAGCCGGTCCACACCGACCCGGTCGGTCATGGTCTGGGCCAGCTTGTCCGGCAGGAGACCGGCGGCGGTCTGGGCCAGCTTGCCGGCGGGCGAACCGTGTGCCTCCATGCCGACGGCGTCGATGACGGCGTCCGGCCCGCGCCCGTCGACAAGGTCGATCAGCGCGCTGGGCACGTCGGACATCTCGCTGACGTCGAGCACCTCGATGCCGTGCCGGCGGGCCAGTTCCAGCCGCTCGGGCACCAGGTCCAGCCCGATGACCCGGCCGGCGCCGAGGTGACGGCCGATCCGGGCGCAGAACTGGCCGACCGGCCCGAGCCCGAAGACGGCAAGGGTGCCGCCGGGCGGGGTGTCGGCGTACTTCACGGCCTGCCAGGCGGTGGGCAGGATGTCGGACAGGTAGAGGTAGCGCTCGTCGGCCCCGCTCTGCGGGATCTTGATCGGTCCGAAGTGGGCCTGCGGGACACGCAGGTACTCGGC
The DNA here is from genome assembly GCF_049847245.1 of Micromonospora sp. DT68. Lineage (NCBI taxonomy): Bacteria > Bacillati > Actinomycetota > Actinomycetes > Micromonosporales > Micromonosporaceae > Micromonospora > Micromonospora sp. DT68. The sequence goes on along the minus strand of NZ_JBNCNZ010000026.1, from coordinate 565 downwards.
CTGGCCGCCGGGCACCGAGCCGTAGAGCGAGGTGTACCCGAACAGCGAGGCGCCCTTGCCCTCGCCTGTGACCTGGGTGGTCTCGCACTGGGCGTAGAGCTGACGCTGACACATCCAGCAGCTGCCGCAGGAGATGTTGAACGGGATCACCACCCGGTCGCCGGGCTTGAGCCCTGTCACTCCGGACCCGACCTCCTCGACGATGCCCATCGGCTCGTGGCCGAGGATGTCACCGGGCTTCAGGTACGGCCCCAGCACCTCGTACAGGTGCAGGTCGGAGCCGCAGATCGCGGTCGACGTGATCTTCACGATCGCATCGGTGGATTCCTCGATCCGGGGGTCCGGCACCTCTTCGACTCGTACGTCCCGCTTGCCCTGCCAGGTCAACGCCTTCATGTCTGACTTTCCTCCTTCGGTCCCTGCCCTTTCTGCTACCCGGGCTCGGAGGTTTGAACCGGCCGCACGTCGCCGGGTGGCCGCCGCGGTTCAGAGGGTGGTTTCGCCGTTGAGGCCGAAGTAGTCGTGCCATTTGGTGCTGGGGGCGAAGGTGGTGCCGGTGGAGAGG
>NZ_JBNCNZ010000025.1:19769-64220 GCF_049847245.1 Micromonospora sp. DT68 | reverse complement strand
TGCCACCCCGATCGTGCAGGCCATCCTCGTCCTCCAAGCCGCCGAGGAGGCCCGCTACCCACGATGAAAATGGCTCAGTGTCACCGTCGTTCCGGTGTGCCCGCTGTTCGCGGACCATCTAAAAAGGCATGGTCATGAGTTCGTCGCGGATGGCGGCAAGTTCCGTCCGCCGACACCTGCCGACTTCGCGCTCGTCAGGCGTGCTACGAAGCCCCACGTTTCTTCTCCGCGATGAGGGTGCAGGGAGGATCATCAATGACCGCGCACACGATCAGCGAGCAGCGGACCAGACCGTGCGCCGCCCAGAAACTCGACCCGCGCCCGCCCACCGACCTGCCCCTCGCCGGGGAGCCCAAGCGGCACTTCCGCGACCGCACCTGGGACGTCGAGGCGCCCTGCCGTCTTCAAGAGTTGAGGCTGACCATCCTCGACGCCAACAGTTCACTGCTGCGGGTCCTGGGCCGTTCGCCGACGGTTGCCGACATCGCCGCCCACCTCAAGCTCACCGAGGACGAGGTCCTGGAAGGCCTGGAGGGTGCCCGCGCGTACAACGCGGTGTCACTGTTCACGCCGACCGGCGACGGCGACCGGGCCGCCGAACTGGATGACCTGCTCGGCGGTGAGGATGGCAAGTTCGAGCTGTCCGACCTGCGGGTCGCTCTGGGCACGGTGCTGGCCACGCTCACCGAACGCGAGCAGCGGATCCTCACGCTGCGCTTCTACGGCAACCTGACCCAGTCGCAGATCGCCGAGCAGATAGGCGTGCCCCAGATGCACGTGTCCCGGTTGCTGGCTCGGGCCCTCGGCAAGCTGCGCGAGCAGTCGGACGGGACGTACTAGTGGGCGCGGACGGCGGCCCGGGCACCGTTGTGCGTCTGATAACAGATCCCCCTACCGCAGGCGTCAAGAGGTGCCTTCCTTGCCGCGGTCGGTGCTTTCCGAGGTGTCGTACGACCTGCCGGTGCGGGCGCCGCCAGGGCCGGCAGCATTCATTTCTCATCGCCGGGTACGGCTGTCCACGCCTCCCGGGGATCGACCACGGTCGGCGACGTTCGGCCGAGCCCCACCCACGCCCTGCACCCGGTCACCGCCCTCACCGCCATGTGAGACCTCTCCCAACGCGCCGACAATCAGGAACGTTCGACCGGACGGCGTCGCGTCGCACCAATCATCGGGGGCAGCCGCACTCGAAGATCTCGATTGCGGCTTCGACGCCGATGACTGGCAGAGAAGGGCCGGGAATATCAGTCGCCCCTCCCGAGGTTCAGAGCTAGCGTGATCGCCATGTTCGGCACCGTCGGCTCTGTGCGGCCCGCAGGTTTCCACCTGCCGGCTGCCGCCGACGTGTGCGCATGGCTGGCTGACACCCGAGGCTGACCCTCCTCCCGCTCCGGCAGAACCACGGAGGAGGGTGGCCCGGTGATCCGGCGCGCTGGTGAGCGCGCCGTGACATGCGGTTCTGGCGCGGTTTTTCGCGGAGTGGCATCCGCCCGCGTTCGTCGTCCGCCAATTCGTCTCCAGTGTGGAGCTCATCATGGCCAAGAGCCAATTCGTGCGCGTGAAGCCGCACCTCAACATCGGCACGATGGGTCACGTCGACCACGGCAAGACGACCCTGACTGCCGCTATCACCAAGGTCCTCGCCGACCGCGACCCCGCCGTCAACCGGTTCGTGTCCTTCGACGGCATCGACCGGGCGCCGGAGGAAGCGGCGCGCGGCATCACCATCAACATCGCCCATGTCGAGTACGAGACCGAGACCCGGCACTACGCCCATGTGGACATGCCCGGCCACGCCGACTTCGTCAAGAACATGATCACGGGGGTGGCGCAGGTCGATGGCGCGATCCTGGTTGTCTCCGCGCTTGACGGGGCGATGCCGCAGACCCGCGAGCACGTGCTGCTCGCTCGGCGGGTCGGCGTGCCCTACCTGGTGGTGGCGATGAACAAGGCCGACGCCGTCGAAGACCCGGAACTTCTCGACCTGGTTGAACTCGAGATGCGGGAGTTGGTGTCCGAGTACGGGTTCCCCGGCGACGAGGTTCCGGTCGTACGGGTGTCGGCGCTGCGGGCCCTGGAGGGCGACCCACGCTGGGTTTCCTCCGTCATGGAGCTGCTCGACGCGGTCGACCGGTACGTCCCGGTGCCACCCCGCGAACTCGGCAAGCCGTTCCTCATGCCGATCGAGAACGTGCTGACGATCTCCGGACGGGGGACGGTGGTGACCGGCGCTGTCGAGCGGGGCGTGCTCCGTGTCGGCGACCCGGTGGAGGTGGTCGGTCTCAGCCCAACGCTGTCCACTGTGGCAACTGGGCTGGAGACGTTCGGCAAGTCGCTGGCGACCGCCGAGGCCGGGGACAACGCCGCCGTGCTGCTGCGCGGGGTCAAGCGTGACCAGGTGCAGCGGGGTCAGGTGGTGGCGCTGCCGGGCAGCGTCACGCCGCACCAGCGGTTCCGGGCCAGGCTCTATGCGCTGACCACCGCCGAGGGCGGGCGCCACACGCCGTTTCTCGCCAACTACCGGCCGCAGTTCTACTTCCGCACCACCGACGTGGTCGGGTCGGTAGACCTCGGTGATCTGACGATGGTCCTGCCGGGTGACACCGTCGACCTGTCGGTGGAGCTTGGCAGGCCGATCGCGATGGATGTCGGGCTCGGCTTCGCCGTCCGGGAGGGCGGCCGTACCGTGGCCGCCGGCACCGTGACCGAACTACTCGACTGAGCTACGTGGCAGGGCCCCTTGCCGGCAAGGGGCCCTGCCACGTACGGCCCTGCTCAGCTGCGCTGGCCGAGCCCTCCGTAGGACCGACTCCGTGGCATTCCACCGGCCTGTCCCTCGCGGTGAACGCCGCAGCGAACCGCTCACCTGCGGGTCAGTACCCGCTCAGCAGCGCACGCCGTACCCCGATCTTCGGTTTCCGTGTCTCTCGCAACTCGGAAACCTGGACGGGGTACGGCGTGCGCTGCTGATCAGGGTCGAGACCCTTCCACGAGAACGTCACGGGTGCCATCGTTGGCTAGCCGCGAGCTGCGGCCCTCGAGAGCGCGGACGCGGGTCGAACGGCCGCCGAGTGCGGTGTTCGCAGAGGGCCGCTGCGCCGGGTGCGCAGCCAGACCACCAAGGCGGTGATGACGACAACTGCGCTGGGAACGAGGACACCGATCGTCGCGGCGCCCGCTGCGCGATCCGTGACGACGTTGGCGATATCGGTGCGCAGCGCAGCATCGAACACGAAGGACAGGGTGTTGTACCCCGCGTGTAGCACCACTGCGATCTCGATACCCCCGCTGCGCCAGGTGATGAGCGTGAGCCCGATGCCGAAGATCAGGTACCAGAGGTTCAGCCAGATATCGGTCGACAGGTGGATGACCGCGAAGGCGACGCTGGAGACCAGCACACCGACGGCGAGGCCCGCCCGTGCTCCGCGCGTCCAGCCACCGGCGACGCGGAAGATGAGCCCACGGAACCCGTATTCCTCACCCGCGGCCTGCAGGGGCGTGAGCAGGAGCGTGGCGAGGAGTATCCACAGGACGTCGGTGTAACTCCATTCGGTCTGTGGCAGCGGCACCCAGTAGTGAAACGCCATGACGGCAACCCACGCGGGGGTGATCAGAAGCAGCGCGCGCCCGAAGATGTCGAACCGGAACCGCGAGATCACCGAGTGCAGCGACGGGCCCTTCACGCCGTAGAGCCACCGCTGGATGAGCATGCTCCACGGGATGATCAGTGCGACGGAAACCATGCCGGCGGTGTGCATCAGAGGCGTCCACTCGGTGCGGCCGTCGGTGTCGATGGCGGCGTCCACGAACGCCGCCATCAGGCTGAGAGCGACGCCGGACAGCGTCATCCCGCCGATCAGAAGCACGATCGCGAGGATGCCACGACCGATACGACGTCTCTCCCCGGCCAGCACCCTGTGGTACTCGACATCGGGCGGAACGGTGTGCGTTTGCTCGGTCATGGCTCACGGCACCTCGACGACGTAGGTGAGTGCGGCCCACGCCAAGAGGGTGCCAACCGTCGTCCAGATGACGATGGAGACGGCCTGCCAGAGCAGGACCCACCGGCGTGGAGTTCCGCCGCCCACGAGGATCGCCGACGTGATCTGGGTCGGAATGGCGAGAGGACCGAGGATGCTCGCACCGGGGACGCCGAAACGCATGAGCCATCTGTTGAAGCGCCGACGCCCCTTCGACTCCGGCTTCGTGGCTGCCGTCTCCTGGTACGTCTCCCCGAGGGCGCTCGATCGCGCTCCTGCGCCTCCGCCTACCCCGACCAGGCTGTCTCGGCGATCGACGATTGTCGTCCTGGCGCGTGAGGTGACCGCGACGACCAGCAGCACGCACAGAAAGTTCCCTGCGGCTGCTGCGACGCCTGCGACAATCGGATGGAGACCGCCGGCTATGCCGATGATGGCTGCTCCCTCACCGTCGACAAACGGGATCGCGCCCGCCAGCATGACGATGAACGGCTGGACGATCCCGGGCACTTGGGCGACGAGCTCCTGGAAGTTGCTGATGAGCTGCTCGATGGGAGTCATGTCTGGTCCTCACTTTCCTGTGATGTGGGTGCGTCATGTGGCGGCGCGGCAGTCCTCGCCGTCGAGGGAGTTACGAAAGGTGCACAGGTGGCGTTGACCTCGCCGGTGTGCGTCCAGAGCGGCCAGAGGTGGCGAGCCAGCGCGGACCGTTGCCTAGGTGGATCACGTGGTGGCCTTGTCCTTGTCACGGGCGGGTCGACGAGGCGAGTGGTCCGATGGCAATGCGGTGGAGATCGTCGATGTCAGCGCAGTGCGCCACGGCGGGTGGACCGGAATCGCGTTGTCCAACGCGTCCATGTCGGTGCGCTCGTCCGCACGGACCAGGCCCTTCGCCGCGGACTGGAGCGCTTCCCTGAAGGATCGGGCGCTCTGGAACCGGTCCTTTCGGTCCTTGGCGAGCGCCGTGAGGAGAACCGCGTCAAGCGCCGGAGTCACCTCGGTGCGGTAGGCACTGGCGCGCGAGGGCTCCTGGTGCACGTGCTGATAGGCGACGGCAACCGGGTTGTCACCGACGAAGGGTGGCCGCCCGGTCAGCAGCTCGTAGAGCAGGCAACCCGCGGAGTACAGGTCGCTGCGGGCGTCGGCGACCTCACCGCGCACCTGTTCGGGAGAAAGATACTGGGCGGTTCCGAGGAGTTCGTGGGTCTGCGTTGCCGGGGCGGCACCACCCTCGACACGCGCGATGCCGAAGTCCACGACCTTGATTGCGCCGTCGAGAGTGACCATGACGTTGGCGGGCTTGATGTCGCGATGGACAACGCCTGCACGATGGCTGAACTCGAGTGCCGACAGGACCGCTATCTGATGCTGGATCGACTCCTCCAGCGTGAGCGCGCCCTCGCGGAGTCGGGCCCCCAGCGACTGGCCGGCGACGTACTCCATGACGATGAACGGAACGGCCGGCTCGTCCGCCCGGCTGCCTTCGACGTTCTCATGTCCGACGTCATGAACGGCGACGATGCCGGGGTGATTGAGGCGGGCGACGGCCTGTGCTTCCCGCCGGAACCGGGACCGGAACAGCGGATCGCGGGCTAGCTCTGCGCGGAGCACCTTGACCGCGACCCAGCGCTTGAGCCGGATGTCACGAGCCAGGTGAACAACGGCCATGCCGCCCCTGCCCAGGACGTCGCAGAGCTCATAGCGTCCGCCAAGCACACGATCCGTACTCATGGGTCCTCCCAACTTTCTCGTTGTCGGTGCGTACCGGGAACGGGTTCGACGTCTGGTCTTCAGACGCCCGCCACGGGCTCCGGAATCCATCAACTCCGGGTACGCCGGGGTCCGGATGCCCGATCCTGGCGACGTCATCAGGCTCGCACCGCAGGCCGAGCCCTCGCGTCGGTCACCACCACGTAGGTCCTCACGGCCCAGCGCCACCGAGAACCACTGAGGTGGCAGGTGCTAACTTGCAGCTTCCGCACTTCGCATCAGGGACGCCTACGGTGTCGGCTACTTACATCTGGCGCGTTGACGGGAGGCACAACGTGACGGATCTCGTAGGCCGGCGTTCAGAGCGTGACGCGGTCGAGAAGCTCATCTCTCTGGCTCGGTTCGGGCGCAGCGGCTCTCTCGTGGTGCGCGGAGAAGCCGGCATCGGGAAGACCGCCCTGCTCGAGCACGCCCACCAGACGGCACTCGCCTCGGCCTTCCGGGTGGAGCCCTTGGCCGGCGTCGAGTCCGAGACGCAGTTCGCGTTCGCTGGGCTGCACCAGTTCATCGGCGCGAGCCTCACGGAGTTCATCGAGGCCTGCGTCCGTGCGGGGCAGCCGGAGCGCGCGACCCAGGCGATGGAACAGTTCGACGCCTGGGCTCGCGCCAGCGGCACGTCGTGGGCGCTGGGGCTGGCGGCGAACTCACGGGCGCTCATGGGCACCGGATCATCGGCCGAAGATCAGTACCGTACGGCGATCAAACACCTCGGGAACAGCCGGATGCGCGGCTACCTCGCCCGCGCCCACCTCGTCTACGGTGAGTAGCTACGTCGCGAGGGCCGCCGCCGCGACGCCCGAGATCAGCTCCGCACCGCCCACCAACTCCTCACCGACATGGGAGCGGAGGCGTTCGCGGCTCGCGCCGCACGCGAGCTGCGCGCGACCGGCGAGCACCCAAGCACGCGATCCTCGCAGTCGACCGACGAACTGACCGCCCAGGAGCTGCACGTCGCGCGCCTGGTGGCCACCGGAGCGACATCCCGTGAGGTCGGCGCACAGCTGTTCCTCAGCCCTCGGACCATCGAGGCCCACTTGCGCAACATCTTCCGCAAGCTCGGCATCACCTCACGCCGTCAGCTCAAGGAGCTGCACCTTCCCTGACCAGGCGGGCGCGGGCATCACGAGTATCGGTGATTTCTACCGACGCGAAGCCGCACCGCTGTTGCGAGCCTGATGAGATGCTCCAATCCGAATCGCCCTTCCCGGCAGGCACATCCTTCGTCCTTGAGGAAGCGCAGGTCATCACCACGCTCCAAACGCTGCACGGCCCAATCGGACCGCGATGAAGGTCTTCATCCTGGGCATCAGTGGCGCCGTGGGCAGGTTGCTCGCCGATGACCTGTCCAAGCGCGGCGACACCGTATCCGGCTTGGTGCGTCGGGACGAGCAGAAGTTCGAGCTCATGAGGCGGGGCGTCCACGCATTCGTAGGTCAGCTCGCGGACATGAGCGTGGACTCCCTGGGATCGATGCTCCGTGGGGTCGATGCAGTCGTGTACACAGCGGGATCGAACGGCGGCGCCAGGGATGTCACGGCAGCGATCGACGGCGAAGGCGTCATCAGAGTTCTTGAGGCCACAACTCTGGCGGGGGTGCACCGCTTCACACTGGTGTCCGTGATGCCCGAGGCCGGGCGCGACCAGGACCTCAGCGACGACGAGGAATTCTACTTCGCGGTCAAAAAGATCGTCGATGTCGTGGTGAGCCAGAGCCACCTCGACTGGCTGATCCTGCGGCCGTCGATGCTGCTTGACCGGCCGGGAACCGGCAGCGTGTCCCTCGGCCCAGCCCAGCCGCACGACGAGATCGCGCGCGAGGACGTCGCCGCCACGCTAGCAGCGCTGCTCCACGAACCACGGATCCGGCGTCAGATCCTCGAACTCACTCAAGGATCAACGCCGATCGCCATCGCCGTCAGCGCGAACCTCCCTTGACGGCCCCTGTACCGCGCCAGAACCCACCGCCGCGCAGCTCGGCCGCTCCAGCGAAAAGGTCGACGCCACGTGCACCTGGTTGATCGCCGCCGTGCGGGCCTTGCTCCCCGCGGTGGCGAGTTGGACGAAGGACGGTCGTTGATCCGCTTCCCGGTCGCTCATGCGGGTACCGCCGCTGGTCAGGACCGAGGAAGGGATCCCCATGACCGAGCGGGACGAGCAGCGTGACGGGCAGCAGACCGAGGTGCCGCAGGACGAGGCGGCCCGTGGCGCCCGGGCGGTACAGGACGTCCACGGCGGCAGCATGGCGCCAGGGCTGGTCGACGACACCGGTCACCCGGTGGCGCAGGCGCCGACCGACCGGTTGACCGACACCGAGGGAGCGGACTGAGGCGCCGGCGTCTGGCTGGGCGGGAACGGCCAGCCAGACGCGGCAACCACTGGACGCTGGGCTGCGGACGCGGGTCGGGCCGTCCCGAGATCTCGGAACGGCCCGACCCTGCTGGTGCCTGGATTGCGGAACGCACCGGATCAGACGCTGATCCGACCGGCCCCGGCACCTGCGGTGACGATGGACTTCACATTGCAGGCAGTGTCGAGCTGGTACGCGTACGGGATGCTGGCAACGCTGCCGCCGGGGCGGGAGCAAATCGTGATCGCCGTGTGGAAGATGTGCGCGAACGTTCCGGGAGGCGGTCCTGTGCCCCACCTCGACCTGTCGGAGAACTATCCCGGCAAAATGCTCCGTGCCTACGTTCGCGTACTCTGCGCGGGACGTTCGGATGCCGGCGCCGCGTAGACGTCACGTCAGCGGCGATCTGGATCGGTCTTCACTCGATCCCCACTGTAGCCGCGGTCGCGCAGCGCCTGGTGGAGCGAGCAGTTGGCCGTCGACGGGTTGAGCATCGAGCGTATCCAGATCGTACGCCGAGCCGCCGAGGGCGTCGCCGTCGCTGCCCTGTACGGGAAGAGGACGATGCGAGCATCGCGACCGCTCGTGCCCCTGGCTTGGGCTCGCCACTGACGGCACCTTTCACCCGTCCCAGCTGACGCTTGTGAATCTCGCAGACGGCGGCGGGGTGCCGGCCCGCTCAGGGCAGCCGCACATCTTTGAGTTGCCGGCGGGAGGTGATGCCGAGTTTGCGGAAGATGTTGCGCAGGTGGGCTTCGATGGTGCGGGGACTGAGGAACAGTTGTGCGCCGATCTCCCGGGAGGTAGCCCCGGTGGCTACCAGCCGGGCGATGTGCACCTCGTGTGGGGTGAGGGCGTCGGTCGGGTGGGCGGTGCGCTTTCGTGGGTGTTCGCCGGTGGCGCGGAGTTCGCGGGCGGCCCGCTCGGCGAATGCGCCCGCGCCCATGTCCGACAGCAGTTGATGGGCGGTGTGGAGTTGGTCGCGCGCGTCCTGGCGCCGCCCTTCGCGGCGCAGCCACTCGCCGTAGACGAGCCGAGCACGAGCCGCGTCGCCGGCCATCCGGGACTTTCCGAGCCGTTCGATCGCTTCGCGGTAGTGCTCCTCGGCATCAGGCCCTGCGCTGGTCAGCGCTCGTGAGCGCGCGGCCAGGCCCAGCGCCCACGTGGTGCCGCACGCAACTGCGAGTGAGGTGAACTGCTCTAGTGCGAGCGCTGCTCGTGCCGGCTCGCCGGCACGGACGGAAGCCTCGATGAGCTCGGGTAGGCACGCGCTGCTGATCGACGGTTCGTCAGACCTGCACGCCCTCGTCGCCGCTTCCTGCGCGACCGAGTAGTTGCCCAACCCGTTGTGGAGCACTGCCATCGCGTACTGAGCCAGGGAGACCTCCGCGCCCTCGTCGGGGTAGGTGTCATCGCTGGCGACGGTGGCGTCGAGCGCGGTGGTCTCGGCTTGGTCACCACGCCAGGCGTGGAGAATGACGCGAGCATGGCGCAACGGCACGCCCCCGGTGGCCTGTGTGATCACCGTGGCCTCGGTGGCCAGCTCGTCGGCGCGGGCGAGATCGCCCGTCAGGACCGATGTGATGGACAGGAAGTTCAGTGCGGCGGGGAGCGTCGCCAGCGCGCCGGCCTCACGAGCGAGCTGGACGTTGCGGCTGGCCAGCACATGGAGCAGCTCGTCGTCGAGGATCGCCACGGCGTTGCGGCCGGCCAGCCACAGCCACCGGTCGCTCTGGCTGCACTGCACAGATTCCGCCTGCGGGCCGTCGCGGAACGCTTCCAACGCGAGCCGTAGACCTGGCACTCCCGCCGCACAGCCCTTGCTCAAGGTCGTCGTGAGCCCGTCGAGGAGCAGGTCCACCGGTCGCGTCGGCGTCCCGGGTGCGGGGGCGGCCAGGGCCGCTTCGGCGATGCGCGCCGCGTCACCCCCTCCGTTGATGATCGCCGCATCCAGCGCATGTAGGTAGGTCTCGCGGGACAGCGCAGCGTCCAACGGGGCGAGTGCCTTGGCGGCATCCATCAGCATGCCCGGCACCTCGGTGCCTCGGGTCAGGTGGAAGGCGATCTGGGCTCGCAATAGGTCGAGATGCGCGCGTTGCAGGGAATCCAGCGGCTCGAGCGGTGCCGTTGTGAGCAGGTCCAGCGCGCTGTCGGACGCGCCGGCCTCGTGCTTGGCGCGGGCGGCTCCCAGCATCCGCCGAGCACGGGTGGCGTGATCGGGGGTGAGGGCTGCCGCGCGCTGCAGGAATGCGGCTGCGGCAGCCAGCCCGCCACGGGCCCGCGCCCGGTCCGCCGAGCGCTCCAGCTCCGCGGCGGCTTCCTCGTCGGTGCCCAGGACCGCTTGTGCGCGGTGCCAGGCGCGCCGGTCCGGGTTGGTCTGCGGGTCGATGGCGGCGGCCAGGGCACCGTGGGCGCGGCGGTGGTCGGGCGGCGTGGTGGCTCGGTAGATCGCCGAACGCGCCAACGGATGACAAAACCGCACCCTGGTATCGATCTCGAGCAGTCCGGCGGCTTCTGCGGGTGCGGCCGCCTCGCGGGCGATCCTCAGCTCGGCGGCGGCGCGCCACAGCAGCGTCACGTCGCCGGTCGGCTCGGCGGCGGCGACCAGCAGTAGCAGTTGGGTGTCGGGGGGCAGATCGTCGGAGCGGCGCCGGAATTCGTCCTCGACGCGATACGGGACGCTGAGGGTGTCGGGCAGCTCGAACCCGCCGGCCAGCTGGGTGGGCCGCGTACTGCGGGGGAGTTCCAGCAGCGCCAGCGGGTTGCCGCGCGCTTCGGCGACGATCCGATCGCGTACCCGGCCGTCCAGCGGTGCGCGGACCGCGGCCGTCAGCAGCATCCGGGCGTCGGGCTCACCGAGTCCGCCCAGGCTCAGCTCAGGCAATCCGGAGAACGGGTGACTGGTGCTGGCGTCGCGTAGCGCGAACACCAGCGCCACCTGCTCGGCTGCCAACCGACGTGCCACGAACGCCAGCACCTGCCCGGAAGCCTCGTCCAGCCATTGCGCATCGTCGACGAGGCACAACAGCGGCCCGTCCTCGGCGACCTCGGCCAGCAGGTTGAGGGTGGCCAGCCCGACCAGGAACCGGTCCGGCGCAGGCCCGTCGCGTAGGCCGAACGCCACGCCGAGGGCGGCCTGCTGCGGCTCGGGCAGCGGAGCCGCGCGGTCCAGCAGCGGCCTGCACAGCTGATGCAGACCGGCGAACGCGAACAGCTCCTCGGACTCCGCTCCGACCGAGTGCTCCACCCGGAACCCCGATCCGACCGCGACGCCACGGGTGTACTCCAGGATCGCGGTCTTCCCGATGCCCGCTTCCCCGCACACCACCAGCTTCCCGCTGCGTCCGGCTTGAACCTGGGCGAGCAGGTGCTCGATGGCGATGCGCTCCGCGCGCCGGCCGAGAAGGTCGGTCATTTCGTTCCATCCGAGGCTGGTTGAGGTCCGTCGGGCCAGAGTTAGGTAGTTCTCACCGACGCGAACCGCAATTATTTCTGATCTTGATCGCCGCAGCAAGCCCGTGACCTCCACACGAAGCGGCTGACGAAGCGGATGCCGCAGGTCGAGGCGGGCCCCAGGCCCACGGCTTTCATCGCTGGTCAACCGCGTACCGGCCGCCCCTCGCCTGCTACTCGCACCGCCAGCGACCAGCTCGCACCCGACACGGTGAGCTGACGGTGCGAGCTAAGGCGTTCACACCGATGCGATGGCGCCGCCAGTGACGGAAGTCTTGTGCCGAAGACGAAAGGATCCGAGATGCCCGTCAACCCAGTCATCGAAGTCGACCAACTGAATGTCACCTACGGCGAGTTCCACGCCGTCAAGGACCTCTCGTTCCAGGTCGCCCGCGGGGAGCTCTACGCACTCCTCGGCACCAACGGAGCCGGCAAGACCTCGACCCTCGAGGTCATCGAGGGCCACCGGACGGTGTCGGCGGGCACGGTGCGTGTCTTCGGCAGGAGTCCCACCGACCGGCGCGCGGTACGTCCCAGGATGGGGATCATGCTGCAGGAGAGCGGCTTCGCCGCCGACCTCACCGTTGCCGAGTCGGTCCGGCTGATCGGCCGGCTCTCCGAACGTCAGGACACCGTGGCGAGGGTGCTCGATCTGGTCGATCTCGCCCACCGGGCCGACACCCGGGTGGCACAGCTTTCCGGCGGAGAGAAGCGGCGATTGGACTTCGCCACCGCCGTGTACGGGCGGCCGGAGCTGATCATCCTGGACGAACCCACCACCGGGCTGGACATCCAGTCACGGGACGCCCTGTGGGAGACCGTTCGGCAGTTACGCGAGGACGGCGCCACGGTCGTGCTCACCACGCACTACCTGGAGGAGGCGCAGCAGCGGGCCGACCGCATCGGCCTGATGCACCAGGGCGTCTTCCGCCGCCAGGGCACGCTGCCCGAGCTGACTCAGACCCTGCCGGCATCCATCCGGTTCTCGCTGCCACCCGGTGCCCCGGCGCTGCCGCTGCGACCCGCTCCGACGGCCGACGGGTCCTACACGATCGACACGTTCGACCTTCAGCGGGACCTCAAGACGCTGCTCGACTGGGCGGACGCTCACATGGTCGAGCTGGCGGGACTGTCCGCCGCACCGACCCGGCTGGACGATGTCTTCCGCGCCGTCGGCACCGAGTCCGTACCCTCCTGACCTCGAAGGATTGCCCATGTTCCCCATCGCGCAGGGCGAGCTCATCCAGCTCCTCCGAAACCGTGCCGTGCTGATCAATAGCTTGATCGTGCCCGTGGCGGTGAGCATCTTCCTCATCAGTTACCGCGACACGTTCAGCCGGATCGGCAGCCTCGGCTACGTCGCGGCAGTGCTCATCTTCACCATCGCCGCGTTCGGTCTCTACGCCACCACGGTGACCACCCTGGCAGCTCGCCGGCAGAACCTCTTCCTCAAGCGGCTCAGGTCCACCGCCGCCAGTGACGCGACGATCCTGACCGGTCTGGTGCTCCCGATCAGCATCATCGCGACCGTCCAGGTGACGGTGATCCTCGTCGTGTTCGCCGGCGTGGGCCGAACCCCCGCCAACCCCGCACTGGTGGCGGCGGCCCTGGCCGCGACGTTGGTGATGATGCTCGCGTTCGCGATCGCCACTGCCGGAGTCACGAACTCCCCGGAGCACGCGCAGGTCACCACGCTTCCGCTCAGTCTGGCTGTGGTCGCCGTGGCCAGTTGGGTCGGGATCACCGGCACCGAGAGCCTTGCGCTGCTGAAACGGATACTGCCCGGCGGCTCGGCCACCGAGCTGGTCGTCAACGCCTGGAACGGCGGGGTCCCACTCGCCGACTCCATCCTCCTGCTGGCGCCGACCCTGGGCTGGATGGTGGTGGCGATCGTATTGGCCGCGCGGATGTTCCGCTGGGAGCCCCGTCGATAGGCGTCGGGCCACGACAACGACGTCCAACACCGACACCACCACCCGGTATGCGACAACAGGAGGGAAACGATCATGGGATTCATCGCCGTCGGGACCGAGAACAGCACCCCGATCGAGCTGTACTACGAGGATCAGGGCGCAGGTCAGCCGATTGTCCTCATCCACGGGTATCCGCTGAACGGCCACAGCTGGGAGCTTCAGACGCGTGAACTGCTTGCTGCCGGATACCGGGTGATCACCTACGACCGTCGTGGCTTCGGGCGCTCGTCGAAGGTAGGTTCCGGCTACGACTACGACACGTTCGCGGCCGACCTGAACACCGTGCTGGAGACGCTCGACCTGCGCGACGTCGTCCTGGTCGGGTTCTCGATGGGCACCGGTGAACTGGCCCGCTATGTCTCGCGGTACGGCCATCAGCGGGTGGCGAAGTTGGCATTCCTCGCCTCACTCGAACCGTTCCTGGTCGAGCAGGATGACAACCCCGACGGCCTGCCGCGGAAGGTGTTCGACGGGATCGAGGCCGCGGCGAAGGGTGACCGCTACGCCTGGTACACGCAGTTCTTCTCGGACTTCTACAACCTCGACGAGAACCTTGGCAGCCGGATCAGCCAGGAGGCTGTCACCGGCAGTTGGAACGTCGCCGTCTCCAGCGCGCCGGTGGCGGCCTACGCCGTCGTGTCTTCTTGGATCGAGGACTTCCGCGCCGACGTCGAGGCGGTCCGTGCCAGCGGCAAGCCGGCCCTGATCCTGCACGGCACCGCCGACACCATCCTCCCGATCGACGCTACCGCCCGGCGCTTTCGCCAGGGCCTGCCCGACGCCGAGTACGTCGAGATCGAAGGCGCCCCACACGGGTTGCTCTGGACCCACGCCGACGAGGTCAACGCCGCCCTGCGCACCTTCCTCGGCTGAGCTGACGGAAGGGACACCGCGCGGAGAGAACTACGAGAAAGGAACGAGATATGGGCGAGAAGCTGACGTTGGTACGGGACGACCTGCTCATCGTCGACGACCTCATGCTGCTCTTGATGGACGACGACGGCGTTGCCATCCAGACAGCGGGCGCCCTGCACGACGCGCTTGGCGGCGCGGTGCTCACCGAGCTTGCCCTGCTCGGTCGGATCCAGATCGACAACTCCGGGGTGCTGGACGGCCCGCGGGTCACCCAGTCGGGCGAGGGTCCGCTGCCCGACCCGCTGCTGCAGTCGGCCTACGACACCGTCGCCGAGAAGCCCCAGCGGGTGCGGCCGTTGCTCGTCGCGCTCGGCACCGATCTGTGGTGGGTGGTGCTCGACCGGCTCGTGGACCGCGGCCTGCTACATCGTGAGGCGGCGCAGCTGCGAGCGCGGATCCGCCGGGTCCTGGCGGACGGCGAAGCCCCGGATCCCCGCACTGCGGCGATCATCGGGCTGCTCTTCGCCAGCGGCGCCGTGCCTTCGCTGCGGCCGCCGCTGCCTTGGACATCGGCAACGGTGAGCCGAGCCAGCGAGATCGGACGCGGCCATTGGGGATCAGAGGCCGTCTTCTCCGCGGTGACTCGCACCGCGGCGGCGATCGTTGCCGTCAGTGCCGCCAGCGTGGCGACTACCACCAGGCGAGCGCCGACCGGCGAAAGGAACGCTGCATGACCGCCCTGGACCAGGCGCTCGAGGTCCGAGCGACCGCGGTCGGACCGGCCTCGCCGGCGGCGGCAAGGGCCCTGGATCGCCTCCGGCGTCCTGCTGGTACTCGTGGTCGCGGTCGGTCCCGGTGCTGCAGTTCACGGGTGCGGGATGTCCGGCCACGGGGAGTTCCATGACGTTCACTACGCAGTTCAACGGTCTGGCCGACCCCTGACCTGCCACACCTCACCCGTGGGCACGGATCTATTGAATAGGAGCTAAATGCATGGCAACGATCGCAATCGTGGGATTCGGCGACATGGGCGAGCAGTTGGCGCCTCATCTCCTCGCTGCCGGACATCAAGTGCGAGTATCTGATATCTCGGACCCCCGGCTCGAAGCAGCTAGGCGCATGGGGACGACCGCGGTCGCGTCGGCCGCAGAAGCGGCGCGGGGCGCTGATGTGATCTTCGGCCTCGTGATGTCGAATGACATCCCGACCGCCTACCTGGGTGACGATGGAATACTCGCCGGCGCCCAGCCTGGTGCATCAGTGCTGATCTGCTCGACCACCACCCGAGCAATCGTCGACCAGGTCCGCGCGGCGGCGCCCAGCGGAGTGGCCGTGCTCGACTCGCCCATCGTTGGCGGTGTGAAGTACGCGCGCGAGCGGGCGATCACGTTCCTGGTCGGCGGATCGGCCGACGATTTCGAGCGGGTGAAGTCGGTACTCGATGGTCTCGGCAGATCCCGGCACGTGGGTGAGTTCGGTGCGGGCGTGGACTACAAACTGATCACCAACGTAGCCATCATGGCCGCGGAGGCGGGACTACGCGAGGCGCTGGACCTCGCGGACATCCTCGGACGCGACTATGAGACCTCGTTGGAGTTGATGGCGGCTGGGCCTATGAGAGCGGTCGTGGAGCGTGCTCTGGACGTCGCCAACCCTCGTCCGCTACGTCGCTCTGCGGAGGACGACGACACGCTGGTGTCTGTCGTCGAGGACCCGGCCAGGTTGCTGCCGATCTCCACCGCGGGCCGACAGCGACTGTGGGAAGCGGTCAACGTCGATCCGAATTTCGAACCCGACTTCGTGGACCTGACGCGCAAGACCACCTCGCGCGCCGCCAGCATCCGCTCTTAGGCCAGCAGACCCACCAGAGGAGATGACGTATGACTACTATCCCGACAAGCAAGAAGATCAATCCTGAACCGATTCGCGATCCCGGTTCCGACCACCTCTTGACACCGCAAAACTGCGCCATTGCGTTCATCGACTACCAGGAAGGCCAGTACGCCACAGTCGGTTCCGCCAGCCGGGAGGAGATCAACCTCGGTGTGGTGACGCTGGCGCAACTGGCGCGAGCTTATGAGATTCCGACGGTCGTGACCACCGTGGCGGTGGGAATGGGCGTGCACAAGCCGACGGTCGACGAGATCACCCGTGAACTACCCGGCATCACTGAAATCGACCGGACAGGTGTCAATTCCTGGGAGGATGCGGACTTTCGGGCTGCGATCGTGGCCACTGGACGCAAGAAGATCGTGATGGCCGGCCTGTGGACAGAGGTCTGCCTCGCGTTCCCAACCCTGGACATGCTCTTGGAGGGCTATGAGATCTACCCCGTGATCGATGCCGTTGGAGGCGTTTCAGCGGTCACCCACCACGCAGCCATCGACCGCATGCTTCAGGCCGGGGCGCAGCCGATCACCTCGCTGGCGTTCGGTTGTGAACTCATGCGGAACTGGGCCCGCTCGGACGCTGACCGGTACCGGACCATCATCAACGACTACTTCCGCCGCAAGCGTGAAGCAGGGCAATCCGCAGGTGACCTGTTCTCCTAGTCCCGTCTTTCATCAAGCCTGGTGGTTGGTGCGTTGTGGCGTTCCGGGCGTGGTGGTGGTCGCTGGGTAAGGCTCAGTAAAGATCGCCCGGTCGGCACCTACACCGTTCACCTCGCTGAGGGATGACCCGCCGGCCGGGTGGACTTCGTCGACTCCCCCAAGGTGGATGGCGAGCGAATCGTCTTCCACATCGAAGTAGGCCGGAAGTTCGGTGGACGGTGCCTGGCTGGGCTGCTGGTCCGCGAAGTGCTCGCGGACAGCATTCGCACGGATGTCGCCATCGTTCCGGTCTGCCCGCTGTTTGCGGGCCATTTGAGAAGGTATGGCGATGAGCTCGTCGCCGCGTGCCGACGTGGTGGACCTGGTGCCGCATCCACCCGTACGACTGAGAACGACGCCCGCTCGGCGCGTGACGGAAGCTACGGCCGTCACGCGCCGAGCGACAGCCATCCGCGCCGCCGCGGGCCGGTCAGCGGATGTTCGTCTGAACCGCTGTGGCAATCGGCGTCGAGCCCTGAGTGAGCTCGAGGATCCGCCGGCGGATCCGGGGCTCATGGAGCAGTTCCGCCAGGGTGGCGGCGACGTCCTCGCGGGAGATCTCGTCGTGCGGCTGCGCCGGACCGAGGGCTATCGCCCCGATTCCGGCGTGGTCGACAAGCGCCGACGGCCTGAGGATCAGCCAGTCGAGACCACTTTCAGACACGGCGACGTCGATGAGCTTCTTCACCGCGAAGTAGAACTCCACGCCCTCGTCGACTCCCTGGCCCCGCCCGGCCTCGGGAAGCACCGATACCAACGTGAAGCGCTTCACTCGGGCGATACGCGTCGCTTCGAGGGCCTTCACCACGCCGTCACCATCGATGGCCGCCGTGACCTCCCTGGCGCCTCCGTTCGACCCGGCGGTGTACACGACGGCGTCGATCCCTCTGAGCATGGATGCCAGGGAGCCAGAGGTGATGTCCGCGAGGTCGGCAACTCGCGCATCGATGCCCCGCGCGGCGAGATCGGCTCTCTGCTCATCACGACGTACCAGGCCGGAGACCTTATCGCCGCGATCGATCAGGTTCCGCGCGAGCAGCCCTCCGATGGATCCGCTGACTCCGATGATGAATACCTTCATTGCGTGCCCCAGTCCTTCTGATCGGCTCGGTCAGTGTGCCGCCGGGCGTCGCTCGTCCCAGCCTTCCTGCGGGTGGCGCAGGTGCCGCGGAAGACGTACTGCGAGGGGAGCTTGCGCTGACCGCCGGTCCAGGCGATCGGCGGTCGTCGCAAAAGATGAACTGGATGCCCATACCGCGCTCGACCGTGGTGAGCCAGGCGTGAAACTCGTGGCGCTGGCTGAGATCGGAAACGCCCAGGAAAGTACTTGAGCACCCTGCGGGGCAAGGCTTGATGCTCCTTGGAGCGTCGCGGATCCCAGGTCGGTTCAGACCACGACCCCGCCGAGGGCGCGGAACACCTCGTGTTCCGCGCCCTCGGGTCACTCCTGATCCGGGTCAGTCGCCCCGACAGGTCGTGTCCCTGGCCGGCATCGTTCCCTCCACGAGGTACGACGTGGTGAGGTTCAGCGCGCAGGCGTTGCCGCTCAGCACGTAGACGCCGTGCCCGCTCTGGTTGGCGGTCACCAGCCGGGCGCGCTGCCCGAACTTCTCGCGCAGCAGCTTGCCTCCCGCCAACGGGGTGACCGGGTCCTGCCGGTTCTGCAGGACCAGCACGTTGCGCGCCCCCTTGTCACTGATCGCGACGGGCGGCTCGGACGGCTCGTACTTCCAGTAGGCGCACGGGGTGATGTTGGCGCTGGCCGCACCGAAGAGCGGGTACCGCTTGCGGTCCTCTGCGACGGCCCGCCGATAGGTCGCGACGTCCTTGGGCCACTGGACGTCATTGCAGGTCACGGCGAGGAACACGGTGAAGGCGTTGTCGTTCGGGCTGGGCGCCGCCGCCGTCTGCGCCTGCGCCTGCGCCTGCGCCTGCGCCTGCGACGGTGCCTGGCCGGGATCCAGGTACGACTGCCAGGTCCGCGCGAGGTTCCCGTACTGCCTCTCGTTGTAGAGGTAGGCGAACGTGATGCCCCGGAAGAAGGCGCCGGTGAGCCCGTCGGGCGCCGGTGTCCGGTCGAACCGTTCGGCGAGGGTCAGGTAGGTCCTGCGCACCTGCTGTGGAGTGCGACCCAGGCCGTAGGAGTCGTGTCGCGCCGCCGCCCAGGTCGCGAAGTCGGGGAACGTCTGCTCCATGCCGAGCGCGTACCGCCGCAGGCCGTCCCGGTCGAGGTGGGTATCGCCGATGTTGCTGTCCAACACGATCCGATCGGTGCTCCTGGGGAACATCGAGGCGTACGCCGCACCCAACGCAGAGCCGTAGGACGCCCCGTAGAAGCTGGCCTTCTCTTCACCGAGCGCGGCCCGGATCCGGTCCAGGTCACGGGCCATGTTGGCGGTCGTCAAATGCCGCAGCCGCCCGTCGGTGTCGTTCTCCGCGCACCGGGCGGCGACCTCCTCGGCGATCTCCGCCTGCCGGGTCACGTCCGCGTCGTCGACCGCGTACGGCGGAATGTTGGCCCAATAGGCGCCGCCGAGGACGAAGCCGCAGCTCACCGGCGCCGAGTGCCCGACGCCCCGGGTGTCCATGCCGATCAGATCGTAGGCATCCATGACGCTGGCCGGCAGCCCTTGGCCGACCAGGAAACCCGGCTGATCCAGCCCGGTGCCGCCCGGCCCGCCGGGGTTGAACATCAGCACACCGCGCCGCTTCTCCGGCTTCGTGCTCGCGATCCGCGACACCATGATCTCGATCTGGGTGCCGTCGGGGTCGCGGTAGTCCAGCGGAACCGGCACCTTCACGCACTGCACCTGCCCCTGTACCGCAGGCGGCACCACCACGTCCTGCGGGCACGCCGCCCACTGCAACCCCACCGTCGGTCTCCCGGCCGTCGACTCCCCGGCCGTCGCCGGGATGACCGCGGCCAAGGCACCGATCATGCCGAGTATCCCGATCAGGGCGATGCCATGCCTTCGATACACGTCCAGGTCTCCTGTTCTTCGATTTGGTGGCCTACCGGGATGCGACGCCGCGCCTTTTGGCTCAACCAGGTCACACACCATGTCGGGCCTCCATCCGCCGCCGGGGCGGACATGCCTCAATGACAGCGGCCCTCGCGGTCGCGCGTCAGTGCTGCCACGTCATCGCCACGTGTGACGTGGCGGCACTGGCCGCGTTCCGACACGTCAGTAGGCTGGCTCTCCCGTGGACGTCAGCTAGGAACGGGGAGGCGGCGATGACCGCCACCCGTCCGGATCGGTGCACTCGCCGCTCGCACCGGAATCAGCGTGCGGTTCCTGCGCTACTACGAGGAGCAGGGCCTGCTCACCGGCCTGCGCGGCCCGAGGTCGGCCTGCGCCTTCGTCGACCTGCTGCACGCCCTCTGGCTGCCGTCGGGATCCACGAGATCACCGCCGCCCGGGTGCGCGCCCTGATGGGGCGACAACGTGCTCCGGTTGCGGCTCGCCCCCGGCTTCATCTGCGAGGCGTCCCGCTGGTAGCCCAAGGCCGGCACCCTGCTGCATCTGCACGAGGTGGGTGTAGCGGACCCCGCCGGCCGGGCGGCCGTCACCCGTTCACCATCCGGCGATCAACGTTGCGGGTGGTGGCGCCGTGCAGGCCGAGCGCGCCGCGTACCAGATCCCGCGGCGGTCGGCGTGATGGTAGGTGGGCCGGAGGCCGCTCTCACAGCCAGTCGTGTCCGCGGGCGTAGCGGGCCGCTTCGTGGCGGGTCCGGGTCTGGGTCTTGCGCATGGCGTTGGAGAGGTAGTTGCGGACGGTGCCCGGGGCGAGGTGGAGCCGGGCGGCGATGTCGGCGACCGAGTAGCCCTCGCCGGTGACCCGCAGCACGTCGGCTTCACGGTCGGTGAGGGGGTTGTCCTCGGTGACGGCCAGCGCGGAGACATCCGGGTCGATCCAGCGTTTACCCGCGTGCAGGGTGGCGATGACAAAGGTGATGTGGGCCGGCTCGGCGGACTTGCTGACGAAGCCTTGGACGCCGAGCCGCAACGCCTTGCGCAGCACGCCGGGGCGGGCGTGCCGGGTCAGCATGAGGATCACCTGCTCCGGTCGCGCTTGACGGATCTGCGCGACCGCGTCGAGACCGTCCATGCCAGGCATCTCCAGGTCGATGACCAGCACCTCGGGCCGGTGCCGCAGGGTGGCCTCGACGGCCTTCTCTCCGTTCTCGGCCTCAGCGAGAACGGTGATGTCGCCTTCCATCGGCAGTAGCGCGGCCAGGGCCGTACGCAGCAGGACCTCGTCGTCAGCCAGCACGATCGTCGTCATCGGTCGTCCTCCCCCGCGGTCGGTGGGGCCACACCAGCACGAGCGGGTCGGAAGACCGCCGCCGTCAGGAACCGCTCGTCCGTCTGGTCCACGGTCAACTCGCCTCCGTCGCCCGCCACCCGCTGCCTGAGTGTCGCCAGTCCCCTGAGCTCGGGGGGCGTGGTGGTGGTCACCCCGTCGTTGACGATGGAGATGCCCGACTCGGCGAGGATGATCTGGACCTGGGTGGCCTGCGCGTGGCGGAGGATGTTGGTGGTCGTCTCGCGCAGCACCTGCCCGAGCAGTTCACTGGCGCGGGCGTCGACCTCGGCCTCCCGGGTCACCCGGACCCGGATACCGGCGGCCTCGAACAGGTTCTTCGCGTTCTCGATCTCCGCGGTGAGGTTGAGCCGCCGCTGGGCGTACGCGAGTTCCTTGGTCTGCGCGATGGTGTCACTGACCAGCGCATACGTCTCCTGCAACTCCTTCTCCGCCCGCTCGGCGTCGCGGAGCAGCAGTCGCTGCGTCAGCGCGATCTTCAGCTTGACCACGTGCAGGGTATGGCCCTGGATGTCGTGCAGGTCGCTCGCGAACCGCACGCGCTCCCGCACCACCGCCAGCTCCGCCTCCCGATCCCGAGTTTGCTCGAGCTCCCGGATGAGGTCGTAGAACCGCTCGCCCACCAACGTCAGGACCGTCAACCCGACGGTGAAGAAGGTCGGCACGAGGACATAGGCACCCAGTACGTCGCCGATGTCGTCCCGCTCCACCAACAGCCGCGCCGCACCGACCACGGCGACGTAGGAGAACAGCCCGGCCACCGCCAGCCCTCGACGCCGCCGGACCTCGTGCAGTGCGAGGGAGCCCACGGCGCCGATACCCCAGAACGCGTTCGGAGTATCGGTGACAAGAACCCCAACCGGCCACACCGCGCCCGCCACGATCACGCAGGGCAGCACGAACCGGGACAGGTCGCGGGCCGTCCACCGTTCGAAGGCCACAAGGGCTGCCA
Source organism: Micromonospora sp. DT68 (assembly GCF_049847245.1). NCBI lineage: Bacteria > Bacillati > Actinomycetota > Actinomycetes > Micromonosporales > Micromonosporaceae > Micromonospora > Micromonospora sp. DT68. The sequence continues at coordinate 41,973 of NZ_JBNCNZ010000025.1, read as the reverse complement.
CCGCCCCCGGCAGCAGGACGACGACGTGCCACCAGGTACGCGTGTCGATGTAGAGCAGGACCACCGAGGCGAACACCACGGGCGGCAGCGACGTGGCTAGGTTGAGCCGGCGCAGCCTCCCCTGCGTCGACTGGGTGAAGCCCGTCGTTCGTGCGGTCACCCTCCCATTATCCGGCGGCCAGCGGCCACGACCAGTGACACCACGTCACAAGCGGCCGTGACACCACGCCACTGACGGGCCGGCTGCGTCCGCGCTGTCATGGGTACATGTCCACCACATCTGTCATCGAGGTCGACCGGCTGAACCTCACCTACGGCGACTTCCACGCTGTCAAAGACCTCTCCTTCCAGGTGCGTGCCGGGGAGCCTGCGCTGCTGGCCGGTGTCGCCCGGCAGGTGGTCGAGAGATACCGCGCGGATCCCGCGCGGGTGCACGTGGCCGGCGCCTCGTCGGGCGCGGGGACCGCGATCATCCTTGCCGTGACCTACCCCGACGTCTTCGCCACCGCGACCTCGGTCGCCGGCGGCGAATACGGCCTCGATCAGGTGGACCCCGACGACCCGGACTCGATACCGCCGCTGGACACGGCACGTCAGGCGCGGGCCCAGATGGGCGAACACGCCCGGCGGGTGCCACTGCTGGTCATTCAGGGCGAGCGCGACGAGGTCGTGCCGCCCGTGGTCGCCACCCGACTCGTTGAACACTGGACCATCGTGAGCGACCTCGTCGACGACGGGCTGCCCAACGACAGCCTCGACCTGACCGAGGAGACCGTCTCGGTGCCCGCCACTGCGGGTCGGCACGCGTACACGCACACGACGATCACCGCGCCGGACGGCTTGTCGGTCGTCGAGTCGTACCGCGTCGAGGACATGGGGCACGCCTGGCCGGGCCCTGACGGCGACGGCCGCTACACCGATCACGCGGGCCCCGACGCCAGTGAGATCGTCTGGAGGTTCGCCGAGCGACTCCCCATGGTCTGAGGACCACGAGGGAACAGGCGGCACGCCGCCAGCAGCGCACGACCGCGCCCGCAACCGGCACCGCAGCGGCATCGCCTGGTCCAAAAGCGCCGTCCGGGTCATGCTGCTCGACGTCGACGACTGGCAATGGGCCACACCGGCGTCATGCGCTGGAACGCCAGCGGCAGGTGGGTGGTCTCCAAGGAGATCTAAAGTAGGCGGCGCAGCAACCCACTCGGTTGGGGGTCGACATCCGGTCGGCCCGCATCCCGGCGCACTGTGGGCATCGACGAATCGATGCACTGCCTGAGGCCGGGGGACGCAAAGCTCCAGACTCAGATCGAGCCCGAAGACGTATGGAGGACACGTGATGGTGGAAGTGAAGGACGTTCCCGAGGCCAAGCAGTACGAGGCCCGGGTCGACGGGGAGTCCAGGGTCGCGGGCGTCGCGCAGTACATCCGTACCGCGGAACTCGTCGCGTTCGTGCACACCGAGGTCTCGCCGGAGTACGAGGGCAAGGGGGTCGGGTCAGCACTGGCCCGCACCGCCCTCGACGAGGCGCGTGCCGCGAACCTGCGCGTCCTGGCCACCTGCCCGTTCTTCGCGGGATGGATCGCCCGGCATCCCGAGTACGAGGATCTTGTGTACCAGTCCCGCAGCAGAGTCAGTGACTGAACAGTTGGGCACGGCAGCGACGGAGGTCGGTATGAGCAGCGGGACCGAGAGGAAGTCCTACGACGGAAGGTCGATCACCGTGACCTTCGAGGGCAGGCGCTGCTTACACGCCGCCGAATGCGTCCAGGGCTTACCGAAGGTCTTCGACACAGGCCGGCGCCCGTGGATCCGGCCCGACGGCGCCGAGGCCGATCGTCTGGCCGAAGTGGTACGGCGCTGCCCCTCGGGTGCGCTGCAATACGAACTTGTCGACGGCGGGGCGGAGATCCCGGATGAACCCTCGCGGATCACCCGCAACTCCACCGGACAGCTGGTCGTCCGGGGCAAGTTGAGCGTGGACACGCCGGAAGGCCCACGCGCCGAGACGAGAACCGTCCTGTGTGGGTGCGGGCAGAGCGGTCTGCAGCCGTACTGCGACCACGCGGGGCCCTGCGGTCAGACGCCACGATTCTGACCCGACGCCCCCCTAAGCCAAAAGAGCGAGGAAGTCATCGTTGACACCTTCCGGCTCGACAATGGTCATATCGTCGAGCACTGGGATGTCGTCCAGAACCTCACCTCCCCCTGCGGCGACCGTCGGCGGCAACCCGATGGTCTGACACCCGGCAGGTGGGGAGGCGCGGCGCATCGCACCGGCGCCGTTGCAGGGGTCGGCCATGATGTGCAGCGTCCGGTTGCCGGCGCGGGAGAGGCCGGTGACGTTTCTGGTCGCCGGAGGACGCGTCCAGCAGGGCGGTGCCGTTCCAGGACGCGAACCGGTCGCGGTCGGCGAACCGGCGGACGTCGCCGACGTCTGCCAACAGCCGAGCCGCACCTGAGGGGCCGATCCCGTGCAGGTCCGTCAATGTGCGGCCGCGGGCGACCACCAGTTCCTTGAGGTCCTTCTCCGCAGTCTTGATCTTTTTGTCGACGCCCTCAACCTTGCCCACGATGTCACGGGGTCTGATGGTCGCGATCAGCACACGTGCCTGCCGTGCGGACAGGAACTGCTTTGCCCCGCCGGGGAAAGCTCCAGCAGCAACCGGTGCAGCCGGTTGATGGCCCGCAGCCCAGCTCGTCGCGACGGCCAGCCAGCATCACCATAAGCCCCGGAGGCCGAGTTTGAACAACAAGCTCAAGGGAGTCGCGGTGGTTGTTTTCGTAGGTCCCCACCGGGGTCGCCGGGCAGCACCGACGCGCCCGCGCCCTTCCCCGACCCGGGCGCCGTCACGTCAGCTGACTCCGGTCGGGTACGGGAAGTTGTCGAACTCGGTATCCATCTCCTCCGGGCTACGGCGCAACCACGCGGCGGTCTGCCGGGCGAGCACAACCCGCGGCAGCGGCTGGTTGTCGGTGGCATCGGTGACCGGCTTCGCGATGGATTGCGCCGCCCAGGCGAGACCGACGAGGCGGTCGACGGCGTTCCACCGCTTCGGGGCGATGCCCAACAGGGTCTGTGCCCGGATGATGGAGTGCCAGACGTGGTAGGCGCCCGGCGGCTCGGTGCCGCCCGGGTAGTCCATCATGTGTACGCGCTGGCCGGGATAACGGCGCGGATCGTAGAGCACGCCCTGGCCGAAGTCGGCGAACGCCGACCGCAGCTTCGCGGCGTTCCGGCCGAAAAACCGGTGCATCACATCGAACTGGGCGTCCGCGACGACCGTCAACGGCTCTTTGACCGGCAGGAACTCCGCCACAAACCCGTCCGGGAAGGTGCCGTTCGCGCGGTGCTCCTGCCAGGCCAACGCGAACGCGGCCTGCACCGAGCCCAGTTCCTCGGTTATCGCCGTCAGCGCCGCCTTGACGGTCACTGACGGGTGGTAGAGGAACGCTTCGTCGTACTGGTACCAGAATTCGTTGTTAAACGGGTCGCCATGCATACCCGGCACGTCTGGGATCTCCGGCGGCCCGGGATGGCGCTCGCCGGCGGAGGCGGACGCGGCACCGACGGCCAGCCCTGCGCCCACTGCTGTGGCGGACACCAGGGAAGCGCGCAGCAGGCCGCGCCGAGTCAAGTGTTGTCCCATTACCGTGCTCCTTCTCTCCTTGTATTTGCAGTGTCGATTGCACTACGGCGTCCGCGAAAACCTCGGCCAGGACGGCGCTCTCCACCGCCGATACCGACAGCCGGTGGAAGATTCGCAGCTCACGGGGTGCCGCCGACGCCCGCGACGCCGTCCACCCAGCCGGGCAGGGCCAGATGGTGCGGCGCACCCCGGAGCCGCAAGTTCGGCCTCCCCCGCACGCTCAGGATGCCGGAAGCTCGCACGTGGTTTCGCGTCCTCATTGGATCCAACCGACTCGTAGGGATTGATCTCGTACGCCGCGCGGAAATGAGTCGGCTCGCACAGGACGACGTCGCGCACGTGCCGGGCGCCGCAGCGCTGCAGGGTGGTCACGCCGCCGACTCAAGGATCTTGGCGAGATCGTCCACGGCGGGTCTGCGCAGCAGCGTGAAATGCTCGCCGGGCAACTCGTGGACGACCACCGGGCCGGTGCAGATTCGCCGCCAGACAGCCAGGGCGTCGCGCCGCAGTTCGGGGGTGGTGTGGCTCGCCTGTACCAGGGTCACCGGTCCGTCGTAGGGACCGGGGCGGTAGCCGGCCGCTGCCCGTACGTGCAAGTGGTTGAGACGCACACGCCGTTCGAGGTCTGCGTGCTCTCGGTCGGAGGAGACCAGACCAGCGGTGGAGGCGGTCGCGAGCACTTGTTCGGTTGCCTCGTCGCCCGGGAGCAGCACGCCGAGCTCGTCGAGGTTCAGTGGCAGCCGGCCCAGTTCCCCGGCGAGGTGACGCGCGGCCTCCCCGGAGACGTCGTCGGGGAGCACCTCACCGGGGTACGTCTCGACCATGGCAAGCATTGCGACCTGCTCCCCCGCCGCGGTCAGCCGCCGGGCCAACTCGTAGGCCACCAGCCCGCCCATCGACCAGCCCATCAACAGATAGGGGCCGGTAGGCTGTGTCTCGCGTAACGCGGACAGGTAGTGCCCGGCCAGGAAGTCGACGCTCTGATCGGCCTGCTGCTCCGGTGGTGGGGCCTGCATTCCGTAGAGCGGGCGCCGCAAGACACCGCTGAGCGACAGATCGCGGAAGCCGACGATATCGCCGCCGGCCGGGTGTACGCAGAACAGAGGCGTGCCCGTGCCGTCGCGCAGCATCACCATCGGCTGCTCCCCCGTCATCCCCCCGGAGCGGACGGCACGGGCCAGGTGAGCGGCGGTCGCCGGTCGCTCGGCGGACTGGTCGAAGAACACCGCGACCGGCAGGTCGGTGTGGCAGGCGGCGTTGATCCGCGCGATGAGACGCACGGCGAGCAGCGAGTGACCGCCGAGCTCGAAGAAGTCCTCGTCCATCCCGACCGGCGCCCGGTCCAGCAGCTCCTCGATCAGTCGGACCACGGTCAGTTCGACGGCGTCGGTGGGCACCGAGATTGGCTTGCGGGCCGGAGTCGGCCGGCCGGTCAGCCGGCCGCGGTCGAGCTTGCCGTTGGCGGTCAGCGGGATCGAGTCGATCCACAAGAAGCTGTCCGGGACCATGAAGGCGGGCAGCCGGTCGGTGACGAAGGCCCTCAGGTCCAGGTCGGCGCTGTCCGGGTCGGCCGACACCAAATAGGCGGTCAGCCGGCCGTCCGGGCCGCCGACCACCGCGGCGTCGGCGACGGCGGGGTGGCTGTGCAGAACCGCCCGGATCTCGGCGGGCTCAACCCGAGAGCCGCGGATCTTCAGCTGCTCGTCGTCCCGGTTGAGGAAGCGCACCTCGCCGTCGGGGCCGTGGCAGGCGAGGTCGCCGGTACGGTAGAGCCGCTGCCCGCGCACCGGGGAGAACGGGTCCGGCACGAACCGGTCCGCGGTCAAGTCCGGCTGGCCCAGGTAGCCGCGGGCCAGCGAACGGCCACCGAGGTAGATCTCGCCGACGACACCGATCGCGACCGGCTCCAGTTCGGCGTCGAGCACGTACAGCTGAGTGTTGGCGATGGGCCGGCCGATGGGCAGCACGGCGCCTGCGGCGGGCTCACCGACGACCTCGTGGACGCAGCAGCCGACAGCCGCCTCGGTCGGGCCGTACTCGTTGAACACGCGGGTCGCCGGGGCGTCCCGGCGCCAGGGTCGCACGGCCTCACCGGTGAGCTGCTCGCCGCCGAGGACGAGACAGTCGGCGGTGCCGGCCAAATCCCCGGGCGCGAGTACCCGGCTGGCCACGGCCAGGTGCGATGGAGTGAGTTTGAGCAGGTGGATGCCGGTGCGGGTGGTCAGCTCGCGGAACAGCGCCAGGACGTCGCGCCGGCCGTCGTCGAGGTCGGCCGACCGGCCGGTGATCAGGGGCAGGAAGAGGCTGGTAACCGTCAGATCGAAGGCTATCGACGAGTGCACGAGCGCGCCGGAGCCGCCGCCGGTGTAGGTCGCGGCGGCCCAGGCGAGGTAGTTCACGACCGCCCGATGCGGGACCAGGACGCCCTTGGGGCTGCCGGTCGAGCCCGAGGTGAACATGACGTAGGCGAGTTGTTCCGGCCACACCCGGCGGCGTTTTCCCTGGCCGTGGGCGGCGAGCTGTTCCGTGGTGCGGCGCTCAGCCGTGCCGTCCTGCTCGATCGCGGGTGACGGGTCACCGGTGACCACGATACGGCACTGTGCCTCCCTCACCAGGGCCTGGATCCGCCGCCATGGCTGCGCCGGGTCAAGGGGGACGTAGGCAGCGCCGGCCTTCAGCACGCCAAGGATGACCGCCACCAGCTCCACGGAGTGCGGCAGGCACACGCCGACGCGGTCCTCAGGGCCGACGCCGTCGGTGCGCAGCCCGTGCGCGATCCGGTCCGCGAGTTCGTCGAGCTGCCGGTAGGTCAGTGTCCTGGCCGGGTCGAGGACCGCGACGGCGTCCGGGGTGCGCCCTGCCTGGGCTTCGACGAGTTCGTGGAGACAGGCGACGGGCAGATCCCGGCCGGTGTCGTTGAAGCTGTGGAGCAGTTCGTCGCGGGTGCCGGGGTCGAGGCAGGTCACGGTGCTGACCGGAGCTGCCGGGTCGGCCAGCAGACCGGCCAGCAGGGTGTCGTACTGCTCCGCAAGACTACGGATGTAGCCGGGGTCGAACCGGTCGGCGCGGTAGTGCCACACCGTGCGGACGGTGTCGCCGCTGAGCAGGCATTCCAGCTTCACGCCGTACGGCTCGGCCGACACGTCGGACCAGGTGACGACGAACGTGACGGCGCCGGCCGTCAAGGGTCCGGGCTCGGGACGGCAGTCGAATGCGGTGGCCCAGCCGGTGGCGCCGGCCGCGTAGGAGGCCAGTAGGTTCTCCTCGAGGTCGTCGGCGCGGGTCAGCTGCCGGTCGAGCTCGGTGGTGAGGGTGGACAGGCTGACGCCGGGCCGAACGTGACCGACGATCGGCACCCACTTGGCGAAGTGGCCGAGGCACTCCGCCAGCTCCTCGTAGCCGCGTCCGCCGAGGCTGGCGCCGACCACGACGTCGCTCGCCGCGGTGACCCGGGCGAGCAACGCCTGCCAGACCGCCAGTAGCACGCTGCGCGGGGCGATCCCACGCGATCGGGCGTAGGCGTGCAGTGCCGTCCCGGCCAGTTCCTGCCCGATCCGCCTGCTGCCCGCCGACCGGTCGCCGCCGGTGCGTTGCAGCGGCAAGGACCGGGTGGCCGCCGGCTCGTTTGCGGCGGCCAGCAGCGCATCGGCCTCCGGCACTGGGCCGTCCAGACCGGCCTGGTGCTGCCACTCGACGACCTCGGCGTATGCGACCGGCTCTTCGTCCGGCTTCTCGCTGCGGTAGGCGCCGGCGAGGGCTGCCACCAGCAGTCGCATCGTCTCCGCATCCGCGCTCAGTGGACTGACCGTCAGCAGCAGCGCGTGCCGGCCGGGGGCCAGCGCGAAGAGCACGCTTGCCAGCACAACGTCGGCGTTGCCCCGTTCCTGCTCGGCGACGGCGAGCAGGCGCTCCTGGCGTTCGGCTTCGCCCAGGTGGGCAAGGTCCTCGAACCGGTGCTCTGGCGGTGCGGCTCCCGGCTCGGCGACGACCTGGACGGCCGAGCGCACCCCCGGCACGCGGCGGTACGAGGTGCGCAGGATCGCGTGACGGTTGGTCACCTCGGCCAGGGCTGCGCTCAGCCGGCCGGTGTCCAGCGGACCGGTCACCAGCAGCAGGGTCTGGGCCCAGGTTGCCTCGCCGTCTTCGCGTAGCTGCCAGATGTGTTGTTGTTGCACCGACAGCCGGAATCCCCGCACCTGGTTCATCGGACCCCCACCATGTCACCCATCGCCACCAGCAGCGCACGGTCGCCCCGGAACGCGTTGCGGGCGTGCGCGACCAGGAAGTTATCGACCATCAGCACGTCGCCGCGCTGCCACCCGAAGGTGACCTCGAGCTCCTGATAGACGCGGCAGATCTCGACCATCGCGGCGTCCGGGATCGGGCTGCCGTCGCCGAACTCGCAGCTGCGGGGCAGTTCGTCCGGCCCCATGGTGGCTAGCAGCGAGGTACGGGCGGCGGCCGGCAGGCAGGCCAGATGCCAGTGCTGCACCTGGTTGAACCAGGACCACTCTCCGGTGACGGGGTGCCGAACGGCTGCCGGGCGGGTCGCCGTGGTCCGCAGCCGGTCACCGCGCCACTCGTACTCCAATCCCTGCGTCGCGCACCGGGCGGCGACCTCGTCGCGGCTGTCGGTGCGGAACACGGTGCGCCAGTCCAGCCCGAGGCCCGTGCCGTAGCTGCGTACATAGCGCACCCCCTTGCGGAGGAACTCCTCGCGCAGGTCGGCGTCGAGGCGCCGGTAGACCGCGCGGCTGTCGACGATCGGGGTCTCCCCGCCGGTCTCGGCGGGTTGCTGACAGCAAAACCAAATTTTGGCCGGGGCTTCGTCGTTGAAAGAGTTCTCGTTGTGCCACAGCAGCTTCTCCTCCGGCGGGAAGAAGACCGGCGTGTACACGTTGCCGCTCAGCGCGGCCCGGGGATGTTCGCCGTTGTCGCCGAACAGCTCGTCGACGAAGACCATCGCGAAGCGTTCCAGCTGAGGTGGCCGCACGATGTCGAAGCCGCGGAACAGCAACGCTCCCACCTCGCGCAGCGTCGACTCCAGCGAGTCACGGTGGGCGGCCGCCCAGTCGGCCAGGTCGACGTCGTCGCGCGTCGGGCTCAGCACGAGCGGCAGCGCAGACCCGTCGCCGATCGGGCAGCGCGTGACGGCCTCTGCGGAGGCGAGGGTGATCGCGGTCGGTGCGAGCCGCTTGAATCCCTTGCGCCGCCGGGGTGCCGGGTTGTCCCCGACCGGCTCGTCGGCGCGCTCGATCAGGGCGGTGAGCAGCGCCAGATATTCGTCGCGTAGCGCCTCGACCGTGCCGGGGTTGAACAGTTCCGCGTCGTAGTCCCAGGTGCCCTCGATGCCCTCGGCGTCGGCCTTGAGCAGCAGCACGAGGTCGAACCGGCTGGTGTCGATCACATCCAGGCCGGCCGGCTCGACCTCCAGTCCGGGCAGGGTGGCCGCCGACTCCGCCGTGCTATCCAGCACGATCTTGATCTGGAACAGCGGGTTGGGGTTGCCGCTGCGCCGCGGGTTGAGCAGCTTGACGACTTCCTCGTACGGCAGGTCCTGATGGGCGTAGGCGTCGAGCGTACTGCTCCTGGTGCGGCGCAGCAGCTCGCGCCAGGTCGGCCGGCCGCTGAGATCGCCGCGCAGCACGATCTGGTTGACGAAGAAACCGATCAGCCGCTCGGTGGCGGTGTCCGAGCGGCTGGCGACATCCGAGCCGACGGCGACGTCCTGCCGGCCGGTGCGGTGGGCTACCAGCACGTGCAGCACGCTCAGCAGCCCCATGAACAGGGTGGCCTCCTCCTGGCCGCACAGCTTGCGGAGCGCCTCGGTGGTGTTGGCCGGGATCCGGAACGGCAGCAGGCCCCCGGCGTGGGCGGCGTGCGCGGGCCTGGGTTGGTCGGTGGGCAGGCCGGGCAGCTCCAGGATGCCGTCGAGGCGCTCCCGCCAGTAGTCGCGCTGGCTGTCCCACTGGCCCTCCGCAGCGCAGCGGCGCTGCCAGACCGCGTAGTCGGCGTACTGGACCGGCAGTTCGGGCAGGCGCGACGGCCGGCCGTCGAGGGCGGCGGCGTATGCCTCGGCCAGTTCGTCGAGCAACAGCCCTGCCGACCAACCGTCGACCGCGATGTGGTGCATGGTCAGGAGCAGGACGTGCTCGGCCGGGCCGACCCGGGCCAGGGCGGTTCGGACCACCGGTGGGCGCGCGAGGTCGAACGGCTGGGCGTACTGGTCGCGCCCGAGCCGTCGGGTTTCGGCGGCGCACTCGGTCGGCGGCAGGCCGGAGAGGTCAACCACGGGCAGATCGTCGTGGCGGTGCGGCAGGATCACTTGGCGGGGGCCGCCGTCCTCGGAGACCAGCACGGTGCGCAGCACCTCGTGGCGGCCGGTGACCTCGTCGAGGGCGGCTGTCAGGGCGGCCACATCGAGCTTGCCGCGCAGCCGCAGGAAGACCGGGAAATTGTATTGAACGCTGCCGTGATGGAGTTGATGCACGAACCAGAGCCTTTCCTGGGCAAAGGATGCGGGCATCGACCCGGTGCGGGCAACGCGTTCCAGGGCCGGGGGCCTGGGTTCCGCCTCCTGCTGGATGAGCTCGTCGACTAGCCGGGCGAGGGCGGCGAGCGTGGAGAATTCGAACGGTGCCCGGATCGGGACCTCGACGGTGAACTCTCGGCGCAGCCGGAACACGAGCTTGAAGGTCAGCAGGGAGTGGCCGCCGAGGTCGAAAAAGTCGTCGTCTGGGCGGATCGCCTCGCGAGCCAGTAGTTCGGTCCAGATCTCCGCGATCCGGCGTTCCGTGTCGCTCATCGGCCTGCGCCCCGCGGCCTGCGGGCTACCGGCTGCGCCGTCGGTACCGGCCTCGACCAGATGACGCAGGGCCGTGTGGTCGAGCTTGCCGCCCTGGGTCAGCGGCAGCTCGGCGAGCGGGACGTAGCGTGACGGAACCAGCGGAGCGGGCAGGTGGGCGCGCAGGTGCGCTTCGATCGCCGGCAACGCGGCGACGGCTGCGGCATGCCACAGCGGATCGTTCGCTAGGCGCTGCGGCGTCGGTGCGGAAAACTCGGGGCTTGTGGGGCCGAGCTGGTCGACTCGGGTCAGCAGCACGTCGAAGGCGCCGTCGGTCCGGCCCCGGGCCCAGCTCAGCTCGACCTGGTAGGGCACCCGGCCGGCGAGCTGCCACAGCTGTTCCGGATCATGACCGGGCTGCCCCGGATCGCCGAAGGTGAGGTTGGTGAGCGGTGTGTCACCGGAGGCGCCGGCGAGCGCGTCCAGCAGTGCCAGGTCGCCGTCCAACCGGGCGTTGGGCACGCCGGCGACAACCAGCCGGGCGGGCCGTTCGCCGGTCAGGCGGGACTCGAGAGCGGTCAGGCTAAGGCCGTCGGCGCTCCAGTCGAGAACCTCGCTCGGCGCCGGCGCCGGTCCGTCGATCTCGAGGACGACGTCGTAGCGGTAGCGGATGAGCTCGTTGCTGGTCCCGCCGCGTTTGGGCATGACGCGCACGGCGCTGATCCGAGGCAGGATGGTCGGCAGGCCGGTGAAGAAGCGGGGGTCGAGGCACAGTTCCTCCTCGGCGTCGAGCTGGCGCTGCACGTCGGCTCGCAGCCGGCCGACGGTCGTGCCGGCCAGGGCGCGCCGGGCAGCGACCGAGGTGCGGAACGCGCGCAGCAGGGCCAGGTTGCGCACGTCGCCGACGAAGACGTGGCCGCCCGGGGCCACCGCAGAGACCGCCTGCTCGAGGATCTCGGCGAGATACCGCTCGGACGGGAAGTACTGGACGACGGAGTTGAGAACGACCGTGTCGAAACTCTGCCCGGCAGGGACGCCGAGGTGGGCGGGTGCGGCGGACAGCTCGACGTGGGCGTCCCCCGCTCCCGGGACGGACCGGCGGACGTAGTCGACTGCGGCGGCTGAGAGGTCGACGCCTCGGTAGTGCTCGGATCCGGGGGCCAGTCGAGCCAACAGCATGCCGGTACCGAAGCCGATCTCGAGGATCCGGCGCGGACGTAACGCCGCGAGCCGGGCGACCGTCTCGTCGAGCCAGGCCGCCATCTCGGCCGGGTCGATCGGCTCGCCCGTGTAGCTGCTGATCCAGCCGGCAAGGTGGAATGCGGGGTCCGCGCCGGCGGACAGATCGGCGTAGACGTCCTCGTCATAGAGGCTGCGCCATTGCGCGAGCCGTTCGTCGCGGTGCCCGGCGTCTGCGACGTTGCCGTCGACGGCAACGATAGCGACGAGTTGTGCCGTACCAGAGACGGCGCGGTCCACCTCGATCACGCATCGCCGCACGGCCGGGTGTTCCTCGGCGAGCCGGGCGATCTCCCCTGGTTCGACCCGGTGGCCGCGGATCTTCACCTGGTCGTCCGCGCGGCCGAGGTATTCCAGGTTGCCATCGCTGCGGCGGCGCACGAGGTCGCCGGTGCGATAGAGGCGGCTGCCGGGTAGGCCGCCGTACGGGTCGGGCCGGAACCGATCGGCGGTCAGAGCGGCGCGGTTCCAGTAGCCGTAGGAGACTCCGGCGCCGCCGACGTAGAGCTCGCCCGTGGCGCCGACCGGTACCGGCTGCAGGCTCTCGTCCAGCACGTAGAGCCTGGTATTGGCGATCGGGGTACCGATCGGCACCCGGCCCGAGGGCGCTGGGGCCGGGCCCACCTCGTACGCGGCGCAGGCGACCGCGGTCTCGGTCGGGCCGTACTCGTTGATCAGCCGTAGCCCGGCGGCGTCCGGATGCCAGCCGGCCAGCTGGCCTTCGCGCAGTTCCTCGCCGCCTATGACCAACGCGCGGGTCCACTGCTCTCGGCGGTTCTGGGCGCCAGGGACGTCTTCAAGTAGGCGCAGGTGGGCCGGAGTCAGCTTGACGAAGGTCAGGTCGCGGTCGGTACGCGCGGAGTCGGCCAGCGCTGCACCGGGCGCCTCTCCGGCGTGCGGCACGATGATCCGCTGCCCGGCCAGCAGGGGGGCGAAGAGGCTGGTGACGGTCAGGTCGACAGCGACCGAGGAGTGCAGCAGGGTGCCGCCGCCGTGACCCGCTGCCGCGAACGTCTCCACCGTCCAGAGCAGATAGTTGGCGACGCTGCGGTGCGACACCAGCGTTCCCTTCGGGCCGCCCGTCGACCCGGATGTGTAGATGAGGTACATCGGATCGTCCGCGTGGCCGTCCACCCGGGGCGGGTCGGCGGTGGTGCCGGTCAGGCTTTCCACGTACAGGACGGGGATGTCGGTGATCTGCTGCCGGACGGCCTCGGTGATCAGCAGGGTCGCGGCGCTGTCCCCCAGCAGGTGGATCAGCCGGGCCGTGGGGTCGGCTGGGTTCATCGGCAGGTAGGCGGCGCCGGCCTTGAGCACGCCGAGCAGGGTGGCGACCAGTTCCGTCGACGGAGTGAGCAGGACGGCGACGATGTGACCACGGCGCACCCCCTGCTCTCGCAACGAGTGAGCGATGCGATTCGCGCGGCCGTCCAGCTCGGCGTAGGTCATCCGGCCGCAGGGATCGGAGACGGCGACCGCCTCGGGACACAGCCGCTTCTGCTCCTCGAACAGCCGGTGCACGCGCGGGTCGGCGGGCCGTTCCCGAAGGCTCGCGTTGTCGTCGCGCAGCAGTCTGTCGCGCTCCGCGCCGTCCAGCAACGGAAGGTCGCCGACACGGGTGGTGGGGTCCGCGCCGACCGCATCGAGGACCAGCAGCAGGGAGCGGGTGAGGCGCTCGGCGGTCGCCGCGTCGAAAAGGTCGGTGGCGTAGATGAGCAGGCAGCGTAGGCCGTCCGGCTCCTCGACGACGTTGAGGTCCAGGTCGAAGCGGGCGGCGTGGTCGTCGATGTCGAGCATGACGACCTGCAGGCCGGCCATCGTACGTACGGGATCGGGGGTGTTATGCATGGTGCAGTTGACCTGATAGATCGGGTTGCGGCTCAGGTCCCGCTCCGGGTGCAGCCGGCGGGCGACCAGGTCGAGCGGCACGTCCTGGTGCTCGTAGGCGTCGAGGCAGGTCTGGCGCACCCGCTCGAGAAGGTCCTTGAACGGCTCGTCGGCACGGATCCGGGTGCGCAGCGCGACAGAGTTTGCGAAGAAGCCGATCAGCTCGTGCAGGGCGCGGTGGCGCCGGTTGGCGACCGGCGTGCCGACCACGACGTCGTTCTGGCCGCTGTACCGGGCGAGCACCACCTGCAATGCGGCGAGCAGCACCATGAACAGCGTGCCGCCGGACCGTCCGGCCAGGGCGACCAGCCGGTCGCGGACCGTCGACGGCACGGTGCCGGTCACGCTTGCGCCCTGATGTCCCGCGACCGCCGGACGTGGCCGGTCGGTGGGCAGTGTCAGGGCCTCCGGGGCATCCGCGAGCTGCTGCTGCCAGTAGTCGAGCTGACGCGTCGCATCGTCACCGGCCGCCCAGTCCTCCTGCCAGCAGGCGTATTCGCGGTAGGTCACCGGCAGCAGCGGCAGGTCGGCCTTCGTGCCGGTCACCCGCGCCTCGTAGCAGCGGGCGAGATCCCTGGTGAAGACGCTGATCGACCAGCCGTCGAACACGGCATGGTGGAAGGTGACGAGCAGCAGTGCCTCCCGCGGTGCGAGGCGCAGTAACCGATAGCGCAGCAGCGGTCCCGCAGCCAGGTCGAACGGATCGCCCGGCTCGGTCTGCGCGAGCCGCTCGGCCTCGTCGTACCGCAGCTCGACGGGCAGGCCGCTGAGATCGAGGACGGGCAGCGGCCGGGGGCCGGGCAGAGCGACCCGCTGGACGGGTCGGCCCTCGTGCACCGGCAGGGCGACCCGCAGGACCTCGTGCCGGGCCTGGACGTCGTCGAGCGTCAGCGCGAGCGCGGCCACTTCGAGGTCGCCGGTGATCCGGTAGGCCGTGGGGCTGTGGTAGGCGTGGCTGGCCGGGTCGAGGTGGTGCAGGAACAGCATGCGGCGTTGGGTGAACGATGCCGGGGCGTCCCCATCGTCCGCGCCGAGGCCGATGGGCGGCAGGCCCCGCTCCCACAGCCGCTGCCGCAGCTGTGCCCGCTGTCCGGGAGGCAGGTCGCGGATCTGGTCGGACACAGCGCTCACAACACGGTCCCTTCCTGCCGGGAGATTCGCTCGATGCGCTGGACAAGGTCGTCGACCTCGTCGGGCGGACTGCCGGGACGCTCACGGCGGCGCTGCTCGATTTCGGCCGCGAGCCCGGCGACGGTCCGGGTCTCGAAGATCACCCGGGCCGGTACGTCGACACCGAACTGACTGCCGATCTCGGTGACCACCACGATCGCGAGCAACGAGTGGCCGCCGAGGAGGAAGAAGTTGTCGTGCACCCCGAACTCGCGCACTCCGAGAAGTTCGGCCCAGATCTCCCATACCTGGCGCTCGAGCGGGTTGCGGGGCGCGACTCTGCCCACCGGCGACACTTGGAGGCTGGCGGGCACGCCGGGCAGCGCCCGGACGTCGAGCTTGCCGCTGACGGTGGTGGGCAGCCGGTCGAGGGCGATGAAGTGGTTGGGGAGCATGAAGGCGGGCAGCCGCCGGCGCAGCTGGGCCAACAGGTCGTCAACACTGATCTGCTGCCCTTCCCGGCCGACCAGGTAGGCGACCAGCCGGTTGTCGCCGCTCACCTGGACCAGCCGGACGACGCACTCGCGGAAGGTGCCGGTGGCGAGCAGGGCGGCCTCGATCTCGCCCGTCTCGATCCGGTATCCGCGCACCTTCACCTGCTGGTCGATCCGCCCGAGGAATTCCATGGCCCCGTCCGCGCGCCACCGGACGAGGTCTCCGGTGCGATAGAGCCGCAGGCCGGGCACAGCGCCGAAGGGATCAGGGACGAAGCGTTCCGCGGTCAGCGCGGGCCGGTCGAGATAGCCGCGGGCCAGGCCGGCGCCGCCGACATAAAGCTCGCCGGGGAATCCGATCGGCACCAGGCGCAGTTGCTGGTCCACCACGTGCAGGGTGGTGTTGGCAATGGGCCGGCCGATTGGCACGCCGCCGCGCTCGGGCAGGTCGGTGATCCGATGGCAGGTCGAGAAGGTGGTGTTCTCGGTCGGCCCGTAGCCGTTGATCAGGTGGCCGGGCGGCCCGTCCCGCAGGACCTGCCGGCTGCGGCCCGGATCCATCACTTCGCCGACCACGAACAGATAACGCAGGCCACCGAAGGCTCCGGCATCGAGGTCGACGACGCGGTTGAACAGCGTGCTGGTCAGTGCCAGGACGGTCGGGCGCAGCCTGCCGAGCAGCGCGAGTACCTCCTCGGGCCCGAGTTGCTCGCCGCCGGGGAGCACCTCGACCCGGGCACCGTTGCAGAGCGCGCCCCAGACTTCGAAGAGCGTGATGTCGAACGACGGATCGCCCAGGTGGACCAGGAGGTCGTCCGGTCCGATCGTCACGTAGTCGGTCTCGGTGATGAGCCGAACTATTCCCCGGTGTTCGACGCCAACGCCTTTGGGCCGCCCGGTCGACCCGGAGGTGTACATGACCGCCGCGAGCGCGCCGGGCAGCGAGCGCGGCTCCGCCGCGGAGGTGACGGACCGGCGGGCAGTCGACGCGAGAGCAATCGCGGGCACGCCGGTGGCCGGCAGCCAGGGCGGGACGTCCGTTCCGGTCAGTACGGCGGTGACCCGGCAGTCGCGCACCATGAAGTCGAGACGCTCGGCGGGGTGCGAGGGGTCGAGCACGAGATAAGATCCGCCCGCCTTGAGCACGCCGAGCATGCCGACCACCAGATCCGCGCCGCGTGGCAGGTGCAGGCCGACTTGGCTATCCGGGCCGACGCCCACCCCGATCAGGGTTTGGGCCACCTGGGCGGCCTGCCCGACGAGCTCGGCGTAGGTCAGACCAGTGGTGCCCTCCGTGAGGGCGACCCGGTCGGGGGTCCGCAACGCCCAGCGCTGGACCAGGCCGTCGACGGTGCACGTGCCCGGAAGCGGCCGCGCTGTGTCGTTCCATCGGTTGAGGCGGGCAAGTTCGGCCGGGGTGACCAGGCCGAGGTCGTCAAGGGGCCCGTCCGGGTTCATGGCCATCGCGTGCAGCACCTGCAGCCATGCCTGGGCGAGTCGCTCGACGGTGGCCGGCAGCCACAGGTCGGTGGCGTACTGAACGGCGCACGGCAGGTCGCGCGTGTCGTCGTGGATGGTCCATTTGAGGTCGAAGATGGCGACCGGGTCGTTCTGGACCGGGCCGGGCACAGCTTCGAAACCGACCTGGCAGATCGGATGCCGGCTCGGGTCGTCGGCGCCGGCCAGCAGGTCCACCAGGTCCTCGAAAGGCACTTCATGGGTACGCGCGGCGGCAGTGCCGGCGGCTACCCGGGCGACCAACTCGCGCGGGCGGAGAGGGCCGGCAAGCCCGGCGCGGAGCACGACCGTGTTCGCACCGCCGGTCGTGAGTCCCACCAGTGCGTCGGTCCGGCCCTGGTAGCGGCCGAGTAGGACGAGCAGCCCGGCGAGCAGGACCGCCGGCAGGTCGGCCTCCACCTGCTGGCCGAGGCTGCGCAACCGCTGCGCCAGGTCGGCGCCGAGGCGCAAGTGGTGGGTGGCGCCCCGGTGGGACTGCACGGGCGGGTGCGGCACGTCCGTCCACAGGTCGACTGCGGTTGCGTCGCCGAGCGTCTCCCGCCAGTAGGCCGCGGATGCCGGCCGGATCTGCTCTTTCGGCACTGTGCCCTCCATGGTCTGCCGCAGCTGTCAGTCGCGCGTTGGTCGCAGGTCCGCCGGCCGGTCGAAGCGCAGCCGGGTGATGCAGAAGTCCTGCCATCGCGGGTCCGCCGAGTCCCAGATCAGCTGCGGGTCGGTCAGAACCGGTGTGCGTACGACGGTGAGGTCGTCGCGCAGGTAGACGACGTCGTCGTCGGTAAGCCCGGTGCCGGCCGGCTCGGCCCAGCCGTCGAAGGCGCGCAGCTCGCCGAGCCGGTAGGCCCGGCTGTACGGGCTCATCGGGACGCCTCTGCGGCCTCGTCCTGCTCCATCCGTCGGCGGAGGCTCAGCGGGCGCAGGTCCGTCCAGACCTCGCCGATGTGCCGGAGGCACTCGGCGCGCGATCCGGTCTTGCCCGTGCCCGTCCAGCCGGCCGGGCTCTCCCGGTCGACCGGCCAGATCGAGAACTGCTCCTCGTCGTTGACCACCACCCGGTAGGATCGGCTGTCGGTGTCGTCTGCCGCGTCCATCGATCGCTCCTTCTTAATAGGGATCTGCTCGGCTCATCCGGCGGTGACCGGCACGCGTTCGGGGTAGGCCTGGGAGATCGGAGTGCGCAGCCCTGCCACCACCAGGACGAGGAAGATCGCGCCGACCACGAGCAGCGGGGTGCGCACCCCGACGTGACTCACCGCCAGCGTGAGAACGGCGGCGCCGAGCGGGGCCAGGGCACTGTGCAGGGTCCAGAAGGCCGAGGTGACGCGGCCGAGGATTTCCGGCGGGGTGACTTGCTGGCGCAGCGACACCGAGCAGACCCCGGCGAGCGCCATGCCGAACGAGTACCCGAACGCCAGCGCCGCCGCAGCGACGACGCCGGTCGACATGCCGAGCGCGGCGACCGTGAGGCCGCAGAGCGCGTAGGAGCCGAGCCAGCACCAGCCGAAGCCGACCCGACGGCGCAGCCAGGCGCTCAGCCCGGCGCCCGCGATCGTGCCGATGCCGGTCACGCCGAGCACGTATCCGACGAGACGTTCGCTGCCGCCGAGGTCGTGGCTGACGTGATAGATGAGCACGTCGACCATGCCGAGGCTCATGAAGGTGATGATCGTCAGCAGCAGGGTCAGCGGTCGCAGCACCGGGTGTCGGGCGAGGAACCGGGCGCCGGAGAGGAAGCCGTCGCGCATGTCGCGCCAGCCGATCGCTGTGGCTGGGCTGGCCGGTTTCGGCTGCAGCCTGATCAGCGCGAGCCCGAACCAGGAGACGCCGAAGGTGGCCGCGTTCACCGCGATAGCCGTGGTCGGCCCGAAGAGCCCGGTCACCGCGCCGGCCAGCATCGGGCCGACGATGTACGCGGTCGCGTTCGTGGTCTCCAGCCGACTGTTGGCCGTGGTGATCTGCTCCCGGTCGACGAGCGCTGGGATCGCCGTGACGTAGGCGGTCTGGAAGATAAGGTTGAACGCGGCGGTCGCGGCCATCACGACATAGAGCAGCCAGAGCTGGGGGCTGACCAGCCAGACGACCGGGATGAGCCCGTAGAGCACCAGCCGGGCGGCCTCGCAGAGCATCATCATCCGGCGCCGATCGAGATGGTCGACCAGGGCGCCGGCGATCAGGCCGGTGCCCAGCGAGGCGAGACCCGCCGTGGCGGTCAGCAGGCCCATCTGGACGACCGAGCCGGTCAGCTTGAGCACCAGCAGCGGGAGGGCGACCAGCGCGAATCCGTTGCCGAGCTCGGACAGGCCCTGCACCGACCAGAAGACTGCGAAGTCCCGGGTGATCCGGGCCGGCCGGATGGCGCTCTCGGCCTCACCATTCACGCGGGTCACCGTCCTCGCAGGACGGCTCCGCCATCGCCACGGCTATCCGCCGAGGGCCCGTGTATGGCTCACGGCCGTGCGAAGCCAGCATGTTGTCGACCATCAGTACATCGTCACGCCAGTAGTCGAAACGCACCGACGCGCCGCGGTAGCAGGACCGCAGGTGGTCCAGGACGTCCTGCGGGATGGGAGCGCCGTCGCCGTAGTAGGTGTTCGCTGGCAGGTTGTCGGCACCGAACATCTCCAGCAGCGCCAGCCGGGCCTCCTCGGGCAGCGTGCTGACGTGGAACGCCACACAGTGGTTGAACCAGATCTCCTCGCCGGTGACGGGATGTCGGTGGACGGCGTCGCGCACGGCCGTTGTGCGCAGGTGGTCATCGCCCAACCACTGCGCCTCGATGCCGTTGCGCTTGCAGTAGTCCAGGACCTCGTCACGGTTGCCGTTGTTGAAGACGGTCTGCCAGGGCAGGCCGATCTCCGCAGCGAAGTTTCGGACCACCATCCACCGACGCCGGCGGAACTCGTCGAGCACCGCCGGATTGATCGACGCGAGGATCCGGCGGGTGTCGGCCAGCGGGGTGGCGCCTTGGGACAGGGGCGGCTCGACGCAGTGGAAGTAGAGCGTGAGCGGCCATACCGCCTGATACGAGTTCTCGTTGTGCAGGAAGATCTCTTCCTGCGGCGGGTAGTCGGTCGAGGTGTAGATGTTGCCATGGATGACGCTGCGCGGTGACGACCGCTCCACGTAGGTCAGGGGTTCCCCGGAGAGCGTGCGGACCAACGACTCAAGGCCCTCGGCCCCCCCGACGTCAAATCCACGGAAGAGGACAGCACCGTGTTTGTGGAGCAGCTTCCGGACCTCGGACGCGTCGCCGTGGGCGTGGCTGACGAGATCCCCGGATCCTTCGATCAGGGCGGGCAGCGTCTGCTGGGCCATCATGCGCCTCCTCGTGACACGCCCACCGTCGTGTTCAGGACGGGGAGCAATGGCCGGGCGATGTCTGTGGCGGTCTCGTCCGCGGTCTCGGCCTCCACGTCCTCACCTTCGGTGAGCACGAGGCTCAGCAGGCGCCCGCTCTCCTCGAAGAGCATCTGACGCTCGTCGAGCCAGGTCACCATCCGGTCGAGCGCGGCCTGCCCACCGAAGTCGTCGACGAGTTGGTCGGGCCGGGCCGGCGAGCCCAGCCGGCGCAACAGCCGGCAGGTCTCCTGGTCGATGCTCTCGACCTTGGCCGGGCCCCAGCGGGAGTCCAGGATCCGCCAGCCGTCCCGGGCCGAGCCGAGCAGACGCAACTCCGGGGACCCGGCCCCCTCCGGCCACGCGCCGCGCCAGGCGGCGACCCGGGCGCGCAGCCGGTCGTGCCACTCCAGCGCGTTGAGCATGTACGTGCCCAGGCTGTGGTCGGCGAAGAAGTAGGCCAGGTCGGCGAGCGCCTCAGGCGGGAACGGATAAATCAGCGGGTAGTAGTCCATCGGGTGCAGGTCGAGGCCGAGGGCCTCACGCTTGACGTAGTACGGGCTGAACCGGTCGAAGCGCACCATGAAGACGTCGTAGGGCGGCCGGAGGTGCACCAGCTTCGGGATGTCCTTCTCGTACTGTTCGAGGGTGGCGGGGTCCTCGTTTGGGAATCCGATCAGCAGGTTCCACTGCGGGTCGATGCCGAGATCGAGGCACGTCTTGAGAAACTGCAGGTTCTGGAACGAGGTAGTGCCCTTGCCCATCAGTTTCAGAGTGCTGGTGGCCAGCGCCTCGATGCCGGGCTGCACCACCGTCACCCCGCCCTGCGCCAGACACGTCAGGTCACGGCGGCTCACCGGCAGCTTCACCTCGTAGAAGATGGAGACACCGGCCGGCGGCGTCAGCTGCGGGAAGACGTCTTTCGCGTAGCTGCGCGGGAGGATGTTGTCGGTGCAGGACAGCGAGGTGAACCGGGGAGCGAACTCGAACAGCCAGTTGAATTGTTCGATCGCGAGATCGGCCCGCATTGAGCGGTAGGACATGCTCTGGCCGTTCAGCCCGCAGAAGGTGCAGTGCGAGCGCTCCCCCCACCAGCAGCCGCGGGAGGTCTCGAAGTAGAGCGTCGGCGTGGCGTTGCCGGTGCGGGCGAGTTCGGGGTGCTCGTCCAGCGCGCTGAGGAAGTCGTCGTACTCGGGACGCAGCACCTCGTCGATGTCGCGGTTGCGGCCGACCGCCTTGCGATATTGCGGTTGATCGCAGTTGCGGCGCGAAACGATCCCCGGGAGGGCGTCGGCGGCTTCGAGCTTGTCCTCAAGCACGCAGCGTACGAAATCGGGAAAGGTCTCGAGCGCCGGGCCGGAGAAGACGTAGTCGATCTGCGGCACGCGCTCGGCGATCACGGCGCCCATCGGCGCCTCGCAGTTGGCGCCGCCCAGCAGGGTGATCGTGCCGGGGTTGCGGTCCTTGACCAGTTGGGCCAGCGCCATGCTCGACACGTGCTGGGCGAACATCGAGCTGAAACCGACGATGTCCGCGTCGGGCAGCCGGTAGCGATCCACCAGACCGGAAAGGAAGCTCGGCAGCGTGTCGCGGTATCGCCGGATCCGATCGCGGAATTCGGCCCACCGACCACCTTTGTAATAGCGACTGAAATATTCGTCAATGTTGTCCGGGGCGCCAGGAAAGGCGATCGACCGGAACAGCCAGTCGCCGAGACCGGTGTCGACGTGATCATGGGTGAGCGAGATCGCCTCGTAGGTCAGGGCACCCAGCTCTGTCGCGACGTCCTGATTCAGATAATGCACGTCGACGACCACGTGTTCGCCGAATTCCCGCTGGAGCAGGCCGGCCAGCTGGCTCAGCGCAAACGACGGCCGATCCCAGCTCGCGAATGGAACGTTCACCAATGCGATGCGCAGCACAAACCCACTCCTGTCATCGCTTTCTGATTAGCGGCGGAGGTCACGCGACGATCGGCGTGGACATATCTCTCTTAAAAAGATCCTGCCACGCCGCTCGCGGCGCCGGCAAGGAAATTCTGCCGGGCTTATAGAGGCATGTATTAACCACAAAAAACCTGAGCCCCGCCCGCGTCGGGTGCGTCCCGCCGGCGGGACGCACCCGACCCCGGCGGGGCGCCGCGGCACCA
The DNA here is from genome assembly GCF_049847245.1 of Micromonospora sp. DT68. Lineage (NCBI taxonomy): Bacteria > Bacillati > Actinomycetota > Actinomycetes > Micromonosporales > Micromonosporaceae > Micromonospora > Micromonospora sp. DT68. Next base: position 19,814 of record NZ_JBNCNZ010000025.1, on the reverse strand, counting down.
GCCGAGCGTGCGACCGAACGATCGGGCGGGGGGGCGCGCGGCGGG
>NZ_JBNCNZ010000025.1:0-19759 GCF_049847245.1 Micromonospora sp. DT68 | reverse complement strand
TTGGGGGGGGTTTTTTTTTTTTTAACCGCCCCGGGGGGGGGGCCCGCCCCCCGGCGGGCCCCCCCCCCCCGCGGGCGGGGCTCAGCGGCTACTCCCGAGCGAGCGACCGAACGATCGGCAGGCGGGCCGCGCGGCGGGCCGGGACCAGCGTGGCGCCCAGGCCCACGACGATGGCCAGCACGGCGAACATCGCGATCTGCAGACCCGGGAAGGAGAAGACCGCCGCGGCGCTCCAGCCCATCGCCGCAGCCACCGCCCAGCCGAAGCCGACACCGAGCGTAATGCCCGCGGCGGCACCCAGAGCGACGACGAAGACTCCCTCCGCCATCAGCGTACGGCTGAGCTGCCGTCGGGTCAGACCGAGCGCCCGCAGCAGCGCGGACTCCCGGGTGCGTTCTACGATCGACAGCGACAGGGCGTTGGCCACGCTGAAGAAGGAGATCAGCACCGACAAGCCGAGCAGGGACATGAGCAGGCTGCGCAGCGTCCCCACCGCGTCGCTCCACTGCTTGACGCTCTGGGCGCTACTGACCGGTGTCACCTCGGGGTGACCGGCGACCGCGTCGGTAACCGCCTGTTGCAGAGCGGCGTCGGTGACGCCCTTTGCCCTGGTCAGCTGTACCGCTGAGACCGGCACCTGCGGCGCGACGCGGGCAAGATCCCCGGCCGCCACGGCGAATGGGCCCAGCGGGGACATGTTGTCCAACAACGCCACCACGGTCAGCTGCAGGTCTGCCTGCCCGCCGGCTGCCTTGGCGTCAAGCCGGTCCCCCACCGTCACCTTGAGCTGATCGGCGAGGGCCTCGTCGAGCGCCACCTTGCCGACGCCGAAGCCGCGCAGCGTGCCTTTCGCCACCGCGTCGGGCGCGGCGAGCCCAATGGTGTCGTCGACGCCTTTCATCCGCAGCTCCCGACCCTTGACGGTCACCTCGGTGGCGGCGCTCGGGCCACGCACGCCGACGACGGCGCCGACCTCGGAGCGGCCCTGCAGATCGGTCATGACCTGGGCAGCGCCCGTATTCGCGCCGTCCAACCGCAAGGTGTAGGCGAACGGAAAGTTGCGCGCGAAGCTGCTTTCGACGGAGGTGGTGGCGGCCGCGGCGATCGTGCTGACCACTGTGACGAGGGTCAGGCCGATGCAGAGCGCTGCCGCCGTGGTCGCCGTCCGCTCCGGGTTGCGCCGGGCGTTCTCCGCCGCCAGCCGGCCGGGGTGACCGGCGAGCGGGCCCAGGATCCGGGTGGCGAGCACACCCAGCCGGGGAATCGCCAGCGGTGCAGCGATCAGCACCGCCGCGGTGAGCAACAGCGCGCCGGCCAGGACGGCATAGAGCGGCGGTCGCCCCGGCTCGTCGGCGACGCGGGCCGCGACGACCCCACCGGCGAGCAGCACGAGGGCGAGCGTGGCGAACACGCTGGCGACCAGGCGCCGCCGCCCGGCGCCCCGGACCGGCCCGGTCGCGGCGTCCCGCAACGCGGAGATCGGGCGAGCCCTGGCCGCTCGTACCGTTGGGACCAGGGCCGCCAGCGTCGCGACCAGCGGGCCGACCAGCAGGGCGACCACCGCGGTGCGCGGCTCGAACTGGATCGGCGCGCCGCCGGTGTCGATGCCGTCGTTACCGCCGAAGAACCGCAGCATCAGCAGCGCCGCGCCGAAGCCGAAGATCAGGCCGACCACGGAGGCGAGCAGTCCGAGCACCGAGGACTCGGTCAGGTTGCCGGCGAAGACCTGCCGCCGGGTCGCTCCGACGCAGCGCAGCAGAGCCGTCTCCCGCAGACGCTGGGCCACGACGACGGAGAAGGTGTTGTAGGCGACGATGCCGGCGATGAGCAGCGAGACCCCGGCAAACAACATCAGCGCGTTGGTGAAGGAGTCAAGATCCCGCGCGGCGTCGCTGGCCTCCTGCGCGCGCACGGCCTCGCCGGTACGCACCGAATACTGGTCGCCGACCTGCTGGGCCACACGGTTGCGCAGTTGCTCCTGACTCAATCCCGCGACGGCGAGGGCTTCGATGCGTCCGTACGCGGTCGCTCTGAGCACGGCGGCGGCTGCGCTGTCCAGCAGACCCACCACCGCGGAGTCGCCAAACTCGGCGCGGCGGTCGCTCACGTCGATGAGCCCGGTGACCGTGTACGTGCGTTCCTCGCCCCCGCCGGATCCGCCGACCTTGAGCTGCTGACCCACGTCGATCCGCTGTGCGACGGCGGTATCGGAGTCGAGCGCGATGTCGGTGGGGCCGCTCGGCGCCTGTCCCGAGACGAAGGTGACGTCCCGCAGCCGAGGCTCGTCGGCGATGCCGATGACTATGGAGCGATTCGGGGAAGCGGCCAGGCGCCGCCCGTCCGGGCCGTTCGCGGCGACGGGTCCCCAGAGTTGCCCGCGCGCCGCCGCGACCCCGTCGATCCTGCCGACCTGCTCGAGCAACGCCGCCGGCACCGTCTTGGCGCTGCCGGCCAGGTCGTCCGTCTTGCGCTCGACCACAACGCTCAGCGTGGCCGGAGTGCTGCTGAGCTGGTCGAGCAACACCTGCCGCATGGTGTCGGTGACCATCAGGGTGCCGGACACGAAGCCGACGCCGAGCGCCACGGCGAGGCCGGGCAGCAGCAGCCGCGACACCCGGTAGGTGACATTGGCCCATGCAAGCCCGAACATCAGCGCTGCTCCAGCTTCTTCAGGGTGTCCGACATCAGCTCGGCGGTGGGCTGCGTCAGCTCGACGACGACGGCGCCGTCGACCAGGAAAAACACCCGGTCGGCGTAGCTGGCCGCGACCGGATCGTGGGTGACCATGATGACGGTTTGCCCGAGCTCACGGACCGACGTCCGCAGGAAGCCCAGGACCTCGGCGCCCGACCTGGTGTCGAGGCTGCCGGTGGGCTCGTCGGCGAAGACGACCGCCGGCCGGGTCACCAAGGCCCGCGCGGTGGCCACCCGGACCTGCTGGCCGCCGGAAAGCTGGGCCGGCCGGTGCCCGAGCCGGTCGGCGAGCCCCAACACGCCGACCACCCGGTCGAACCACTCCTGGTCCGCCTTGCGCCCTGCCAGGCCGAGCGGCAGCAGGATGTTCTGCCGCGCGGTCAGGGCCGGTAGCAGGTTGAACGACTGGAAGATGAAGCCCACCTTGTCGCGGCGCAGCTTGGTCAACTCGGTGTCACCGAGACCGGTGATGTCGATATCCGCGATCCGGACCGAGCCGGAGGTCAGGCTGTCGAGCCCGGCGAGACAATGCAGCAGGGTGGACTTCCCGGAGCCGGACGGTCCCATCACCGCGGTGAAGACGCCCGAGGGGAAATCGACATTCACCTCCCGTAATGCGTGGACTGTGGATTCGCCTGATCCAAAGCGCTTGCACATGTCCGTGCCGACAAGGGCGGAAGGGACGACGGTCTGCACTGATCTTCCTCCAAGGCTACGCCGATTTAGGCCACACCTTATACCGTCCGAAACAGTGCAAAAGCGGTGTCGGGTCGTCATCAACGGTCGTGACCGCCTCGACGGAGCCGACCACAATGGTGTGATCGCCCGCTTCGACCATCCGAACGACGCGGCATTCACTAACCGCGTGCGCGGCCTCCACCAGCCACGGCAGCGCCAATGTGGCGGTCGGGCGCCAGGCGGTGCCGGCAAATCGATCATGGCCGGGTGCGGAGAACTGATCAGCGGCGGACCGGCCCCGTTGACTCAGCAGATTTACGGCAAAGATTCCACCCACGCGGATCTGCGCGAGAGTGGTGCTCACATTGCTGATGCAGACGAGGAGCATCGGCGGCTCGAGCGACAGCCCGCTCAGCGACGAACACGTGAAGCCGACCGGCTGTCTTCGGCCGTCCAGCGCGGTCACGACGGCGACCCCGGTCGGGAAGCCGCGCATGAAGTTGCGGTAGGTCTGGGCGCTGCCCGTCGCAGTCACCGGGGTCGTGGTCACTGCTGCGCTCCCGCCGTGTCAACGGATCGGGCCCGGCGTTCCAGCACCTTGCGGTCGGCGAGGTCGTAGGCGAGGAATTCGAGGCGCCGGCCATCCACCATGAACAAGCGGTTGCAGTGCATGTGCAGCACGGAGGCGGCAATGGGCATCGGCAGCGACCCGCCACTGGTGGCGATCAGGTCGGTCAGCCGCAGTAACGTCACCCCGTCTACGGTGGCCGAGGCGAGGTAGGCATCCAGGTCGGCCCGATGTCTCCGGAAGAATCTGCCGCGCACGTTGCGGGTGCCGCCGTATTCCAGGCCGAGACCGTCGCGGCAGCGGCACAGGAAGTCGTGCTGCTGATCGAGGGTGCTGGTAAGCCTGCCGGTCCAGGCGAGGATGTCGGCGACGCTCTGGTAGAGGCGGAGCTGTTCGGGCGTACCCGAAGCCACCAGCCGGGCCACCGCTGCGCTGTCGGCGGTGAACAGCGCCTCGGCCTTGCGCAGCGAGGAGTGTCCGCCGTAGCGGGCCACCTCGGGGATGTACTCGTCCATCACGGCTCGGGTGATCAGTCCTTCGGCGCGCAGCGCGGTGGCGAAGGCGTCCATCGCGGTCAACACGCCCGGCCGGTGCTCCGGCCCGGCCGGGCGCATCCGGACCCGCAGGTGAAAGCCTTCGTCGAGGTAGCGCAGGAAGAACCAGTCGTCGATCAGGCCGGCCTCGCCGAGCCGCTCGACGTGCCTGGCGATCCGGGCGAGCACCGCGTCGGCAGCCGACGATCCGCAGTAGAGCTTGAAGTACACCCAGGCGAGCCCGGCCCGCGGGTCGAAAGGTGCCACCGGCAGCCGGCGTCGCGGCAGCTTCTCCTCCCGGCGCAGCGGGATGGTCACCTCGCACACGTGCCGCCCGGTCGGTCCGACGGCCGTCGGGCTCTCGATGTGCGGCAGCTCGGTCAGCTCCACGCGTTCGTTCTTTGCCGGCCGGGTCAGCGCCAGCGCGATCGATCGGGCCGAGTCGACGTCGACGGGCAGCAGGCGGTCGTCCTCCCCGACACCGACGAAGCGCCGCTTCCCCAGACCGGGCAACCGGCGGCGCAGCTCCGCGGACGGGTCGTCCGAGACCAGCACCTCCTTGACGGCCGCACCGGTCAGCGCCCAGATCTCCGGTGCGACGATCACCCGGCCGCAGACGACCCGGGGTAGGTGCGGCTGAGGGCTCAGCGCGCCCCAGGACCAGCCCACGGCGCCCGGTGACACCATCATGCCGAGGAAACTGTAGATCGGATCGAGGCCCGGCGCGGTCACGTTGTGGGCGGCGTTCATCTCAAGGATGACGTCCCGCCCGGTGACGCTGTCGCGCAGCCGCAGCGTTTCGCCATCCAGGCGAAGCCGCAGCCGGTCCAGCGAAAGTGATCCGTCGCCGCCGCCGCCGAGGGCGACGTCGTGCCGGAAGACCCGCGGCCGCACCAGGGCGTTGCTCACCCGACCGCCCGGCGAGTAGACCAGCTCGGCATGCAGTGGCGCATCTGGATCGTCGGCATCCTCGGCAGTCGCCTCGGACCAGGCGCGCACCGCCTCGGTCGTCTCCTCGCGCCCGACCACGAACCGGGCGATCAGCGCCAGCGACGTCCGCTGGTAGCCGGCCGTGAGCATGCTGTCGAAGCGGCCCTCGTGGTTGTCGAGCAAGGACGCGAGCAGCCCGCGGCTGGTCGTCCGAGGCACACCCGGCAGCTGGGAGATGTCGATCTCGCCGCCGTGCTGGGCCCACTCGCCGAACAACCGGAGCAGTTCCCGGGGCACCTCGACCAGAGGACGGGAATGCTGCATCGTCACTTCGGCCTGCTGCGCCAGCGGCGAGACGTTGCGGTCGCCGGGCTGCAGCACGCCGTTCTCGAGGTCCAGCGCTTCGAGCAGTGGCACCTCGGCGTCCTCGTAGCGGCGCCGGAACGCCTTGCGGAACTCGGTCAGCAGCACCTGCCTGCCGAATAGCTTCTCGACCCGCCGGACCACGTCGGTCAGGTCCTGCACCGTGCGCCGATCGAGCGTCGCGGCCGCGAGGTCCATCTCCAGGTCGAGATGGAAACGCCGGTTCGGTGGCACGTCCGCCAGCGACGGGACCTCCTCGACGAAGCGCCGGAAGGCGGCCTCCAGACGGCCTCCGAGTGCGGGCTCGATCCGGCGCAGGGTGCGCACCTCAGCACCGAGCCCTGCCAGGGCACCGGCGCGGAGCTGGTCACCGATCCGATCCAGGGTCGACAGGGCGAGGTCGAATGGTTCGTCACCCGGGCGCACAAGATCGATGGCAGTGGTGAGCAGTTCGCTCTGCACCGCACGATCGACGAAGGATCGCAGCGCGGCGCGCGACGTCCCGGGGAAGCGACCCTCGAGTGCATCCAGCAGTTCGCCGGCCAGCAGAGTCTTCTCGCCGACGATGTCGAGCACGGTGTCGATGGCCGCGGTGCCCCGCACGCTCATCATGTCGGCGGTCGCGTCCCCTGCCTTCATGTAGCGCAAGCCACCGGCCTGCCGCCGCAGGGTGCGGTTGCGGCGTAACGGCCGACGGTCGGGGTCCGCCACGGCGATCGCCTCGGCGACCAGGCGTTCGAGCAGCTCGAAATCCACCCGGATCCCCGCCCGGTGCCGCTCCCGCGGGCCGAGCTCTATGCGCCGGTCCGCGCCGACCTTGACGTGCCGCGTGCCGGCGAGCAGCCCGAACGGGGTGGCGCGGCCGCCCATCCTGGCGATGTAGCGCATCGTGGTCTCGTGCGGCCGGGGCGGTTGCTCGCCCGGTATGCCCTCCGGCGAACTCCACGCCAGGTCGACGACGGACCGGACCAGGTCACCGCCAGTGTCGTCACGGGCGAGCAGGTCAGCGGCCTCCTCGACGCTGAGCAGGGGGATCCGCGCCATGGCGAAATCGGTGGTCATCGTCGCGGGCTCCGTTCCGTGGTTTCGGGCCTGGCGGAAACCAGGTCGTAGATCTCACGAAGCGCCCGCAGGTGGTCGTCCCGCCGGCTCGACGTCTCGATCAGGATCACTTCGTCCGCGCCGGTCAGCCGCAGAACGTTGGCGATGGTCTCGGCGCAGTCCGCCGCCGTGCCGGTGGTCACCGCATACGGCTGCCGGTCCGCGTCGACGAGGGCTCGCCGGGGATCAGCATTCGCGGCCACCGCGACGGCGACCGCCGTGCTTCCGGAGGAACCTCTGGCCCGGTACTTCTCCAGCGCGCGCATGCAGGTATCGAGATCGGGGTTGAGGAACAGGCCGTGGCAGTAGTTGGCCCCGGCGTCGGCAGCCGTACCGGCCGAACCTCCGCCCGCGCCATGCATCCACAGTTCGTACGGCTCGGTCAGCGGCCCGGTGACCTCGCTGCCCGTCGCTAGCGTGCTGAGCAGGTCCTCGACCGCGCGGTCAAGCTGCTGGTCGTCCTTGGCTAGCCGACTGAGGAACTCCGCGCTCGCCCCGCGCCCGATGCCGACGTCGAGCCGGGGGCCGCAGAACGCGGCGGCGGTCACAAAGTCCTCGGCTGTCAACGACGGGTCCCGGAGCCGCAGCAGGCTGACCGCGGTGCCGACCCGAGCCCGGGTGGTGTGGCTGCCCAGCACCGCGACGATCGGCAGGGGATTGGTGCTGGCCGAGCCGGGGCCGTGGTGCTCCGGCACCCAGATCCGCCGGTATCCGATCGCTTCGGCCGCCATTGCCCCGGCGAAGGCGGTGCGGTGCTTGTCCGCCACGGCCGTGCCGCAGGACAGGTCCAGATATTCCAGGACTCCCAACGGGGCTTTTGTCATGTCACGACACCGTTCCCGCCGTCGGCGTCACCTGGTAGGCGCTGGCCTGCAGCGTGTACATCTCCGCGTAGAGACCGCCCGCCGCCATCAGGCTGTCGTGCGTGCCGCGTTCGACGATCCGGCCGGCGTCGAAAACGAAGATCTGGTCGGCGTCGCGGACGTTCGAGAAGCGGTGCGACACCAGGATGCTGGTCTTGCCACGCAGCACCTCGCGGAGACCTCTCAGCAACGCGTGGTCGGCGTGCGCGTCGAGCGCGGAGGTCGGCTCGTCCATGATCACCAGTTCGCGGTCGCGGTAGACGGCGCGGGCGATGGCCAGGCGCTGAAGCTCGCCGCCGGACAGTGACGTGCCGTCGCCGAACTCGGGCCCGAGCGCGGTGTCAATGCCTTGTCGAAGACTGCCGACGAGGTCGTCTGCTCCGGCGGCGGCCAGCGATTCGCGCAGCCGGCCGTTGTCGCGGTCGCGTCCGATGTCGCCGAGCCCGACATTGTCGGCGATCGAGAAGTGATACGTCATGTGGTCCTGGAACACAGCGGTGACCCGGTCGCGCAGACCCTCACGGTCCAGGTCGCCGGTGTCGACGTCGTTCCAGCGCACCGTGCCGTCCGCCGGCTCGTACAGGAAGGCCAGGATCTTGGCCAGGGTCGTCTTGCCGGAACCGTTCGGCCCGACGAAAGCGATGAGCTCTCCCGCACGGATCGTGAGGGAGACGCCGTCCAGGGCGGTCCGGTCGCCACCGGGATAGGCGAACGTCACGTCACGGACCTCAAGCCGGCGCAGGGGCTCCGGGCGCTGCTCGCTGTTCCGGCTGGTCTTCGCCTGCTCGACCTGGTCGTAGAAGGCCTGCTGATCGCCGAGGAAGAGACCAGCCTCGGACAGTTCGGCGATCGGGCCGCCCAACCCGCCGACGGCGGCAGCCAGCCGGCTCAAGGCGAAGATCGTGGTCAGCAGGGTGGCCGTGTCCATCGAACGGGTGGTGTAAAACCAGGCGAGAGTCGCGATCGCGACGGACAGCACGAGTCCGACGGTGATCTGACTGAGCGCGTGCTTGCGCCACTGCCGGGCCATCATCTGCCGAAGCTCGGCATAGCGCTCGACCGACAACTGCCGGTATTGCTCCGCGAAGTGGCCGGTCAGCCGGAACGATCGGCCCTCAGCGGCGGGCTGACGGCCGATGATGAGCTGGCCCAGATACCGGCGGCGCCGCTCCAACGGGGTGATGTTCTGGAAGTAACTGAATCTGTCGCCGGCCAGCGCAGACGAGATCAACATGATGGGCGCGGCCGCGATCAGCATAATCGGTAGTAGCAGCGGCTCCAGCACCACCAGCAGCGCGGCGACGGCGAGGATCTGGAAGATGGAGGCGACCAGGCCGGTCACCCCGCGTACGACTTGGCGCGGCTTGTAGTCGGCTGTCGTCTCGGCGCGGCTGATCCGGTCGTGCACGATCGGGTCATCGAAGTCGGCCAGTTCGAGCGAGCCGATGGCCTGATGCATGCGAACGGCGCTGAACTGCCGGACCCGCTCCAGCAGCAGCTCTTCCAAGGTGTATCTCAGGTTGTTGAGGAACTGCACCAGCACAGTGACCAACACTGCGCCAACCAGCCAGGGCAGCAGCGGCCCCAATGACGGCCGGGCCATGCTGGTGCTGGTCAGGAAAACGCCGGCCCCGCCCCGGAAGATCAGCAGCAGTCCGACCCCGAGCAGACCCTCCAGCACCGGCAGGACAATGAGGACGAAGCTGAACAGCGACCGGCTGGCCAGCCAGCTGAGCTGCAATGCGCCGGCAATGTTCGCCGGCATCGAGCGCCGCGAACCCGGGTCACGAAGTGCCATGCGTGTCCTTCCCAACGTGCACTGATGGTTGCGATGCCGCTGCCGGCAAATCCATGATGGGCGGGCGGCGCATCGTGTGATGCGCCGCCCGCCCAGCCGAATCCCTTACGAGACCGTCTCAGCGGCCCGTACGCGGGTATTCGATCAGCAGGAACACGTCGAGGCGTCACACACTGAACCGCAGGTCGCGGTGCAGCTCCAGCACGTGGTCGTGGTGGTCCAGCCACCGGCCTCCGGCGACTGGATCGTCAGCGGAGCCTGCTTGGTGCTGTTTGGAGCGGAGAAAACCTCCACGTCGACCGCAAGGTCGATTGCCTCAACAACATTTTTAGCCATTCTTTCACCTCCTCCCAATGTCGATGCCGCCGCCCTTTAGGAAGCGACAGCGGAACCATACGAAACGACTCAGGCCAAAGGCAATACCCGGCCACCGAAAAGCGTTCATGTACGTGCAACAACGGTTTCGACGAGGATTCCGAGGCAACCGGGCCGGGCAACTCGCCGTCCCGCCGGCGAGACGAACCCGGCTACGAGGACAGCCTTGAGCAGGCACTGCGTCTAACCGACAGTGAGTGGGGTCGCGCATTTACTTGACAATTCATGGCGTACGTAGCACATTTCATCAAGCGTTCCCGTGGCGATTTGCTACGTCGTCTCAATGCCGACGTTTCCCTTTACCGAGCCTGCCCGACCGACGGCTGGGAGGATTATCGTGCCCGAAAATCATCGCACGTCCGAGACCTTCGACCTGGCCCGCCTCATCTATGACGACGCGCGCTCGATGATCCAGGACGGGCCCAATTTCGCAGACATGCTGGACCTGTCCTTCGCCGGGCTGGAGTTCGAGCGCGCGACCGGCGACGGGTTCGCTGCCCGGGACACCTTCTTCGAGGCCATCGACCTGCTTCGGCACTACCGTGACCTGCCGCCGTGGCTCTATGGTGGTGCCGCCCACGCGGCGTGGACAGCGGTGCAGGTATCCCACAGCACAGGGCTGCCGATCCGGGGCCTCGACGGGCTCGATGACATGATCCTCGGCTGGATCGTTGACTTCCCAGCCAGGGAGGCCGTCGACCTGCCCAGCGGCCTACTCGGCCTGGGCGTCTACGCGCTGGGCCACCCGAACGCCGACGTCGCGGAGAAGATGACGGCCGAGACGGTGCGGGCGATCGAGCGGCGGGTCGAGCACGACGACGATGGGATCTTCATCCGGGTCGCGGCCACAGATTTCCGTGAGATTATGAAGCCGCACTCGATCGGCCAGCGCGATCTCGGCATGGCGCACGGCAACGCCGGCCTGGTCGCCTATCTCAGCCGGGTGACGGTCAGCGGGCTGGATAGCGCCGGTGAGGCGGCCCGGTTGCTGCGGCCCGCGTTGAGCTGGCTGATGCGACAGCGCAGCGAGCTCGGCGACGCGCTGTTCCCGCACACCGTCGAGAGCCGCTACGAACCGTCGCGGTCCGCCTGGTGTTACGGCGATCCCGGCGTCTCTTTGGCGCTGGCGGCCGCGGCGACGGCGACCGGCTCCGGTGAGGCGGACGCGATGGCCCGCGAGGCGGCCGCCGTAGTCATCGCCCGGCCGAGCAACCGCGCCAAGGTCGTTGACTCCGGACTGTGCCACGGCGCCGCAGGCCTCTGCTGGTACGGGCGCCGAGCCGCCCAGCAGTGGGACCTGCCGGGCGCCGACCGCCTGAGCGCCTACTGGGTCGACTACGTCCGCTACGAGCGCGCCCAGGGGCCGCTGCACTATCTCACCGCCGAAGGTGTGACCCGCCGTCCCTCCTTCCTGGACGGAGACCTCGGGGTGGCGCTGGCCCTGTTGCAGGAGAGCACCGGACAGCCGGCTGCCTGGGAGGATCGGCTCCTGGGCGGGCCCGTGACCCGGGCCTCGCGATGACCGATCCCGTGGCCGGACTGCCCGCCGTGGTTCGCGCGGCGCTCGCCCGCCTGCTGATCGATCCCGGCCTGGCCCGCGAACTGGCCGACCCCGAGCGGCGGGGCCCACTGATCGCCGAGCTGGGCCTGGCCGGAGTGCCGGAGGCCGAGCTACGTGGGCTGATCGTCGCGCGTGGCGGCGCGGATCCCGGCACGCCCGAGGAGGCCGGAGCGTGACCACACTCTCCGAGCTGCTCGACGCGGGACAAACTCCCCAAGGTCACGGGCCCGGCGGGCAGCGTAGTGTGCCGGTGGACGTGACGCTGGAGCGGATCAGGCCGGTGCTGCCCCGTATGGGAGTGACACGGCTGGCGAACATCACGGGGCTGGACCGGATCGGCATCCCGGTGACCCTCTCGATCAGGCCCAACGGACGGGTGCTCAGCCTCGGCTCCGGCAAAGGGCTCACCCTGCCCGCGGCACTGGTATCAGGGGCGATGGAGGCCCTCGAGCTGCACCACGCCGAGGTGCTGTGGCAGCCGGCGACCGTGCGCCGCACGTACGAGGAGATCCGCGGCGAGATGCCGGTGCCCGAGCCGGCCGACCTGCCGCTCGCCCGCTCGGCGCCGTTTCCCCACGACTGGCCCTACCAGTGGGTGTGCGGCTGGGATATCGTCGCTGGCGAGAAGGTGGCCCTGCCGCTGTCGATGATTCACATGGGTAACCGGCAGAGCCGGATCTTCGACCTCTTCTCGTTCCAGATCACCTCGAATGGGCTGGCCTCCGGCAACACCCTGAGCGAAGCCATCCATTCCGGCCTGCTGGAAGTCATCGAACGCGACGCCACCACATGTCATGCCGAGCGCTGGGAGCGGGGCGTGCCCCCGCCGCCGGCCCACCCGGACGTGCTGGCCCACCGCACGGTCCAGGAGCTGCTAGAGCGGATCAAGAAGACCGGCATGGACATCGTGGTCACCGACTGCACCGTCGACACCCGCGTGCCGGTGTTCCGGGCGACCGTCGTCGACGACGAGGAGCAGACCGCCGGGCGCTTCACCGGCTACGGCGCCCATCTCGACCCCGAGGTTGCCGTGATCCGCGCGATCACCGAGGCCGTGCAGGCGCATACCGTCACCATCGCGGGCTCCCGAGACGATCTCTACCGGCACCGCGAGCTGACTCGGCGGGCCGGTGCCAAGCAGGCCGGTTTCCTGCGGGCCGCCGCGCAACGCCCGGCCGCCGCAGCACCGCAGTCGCGGGCCGCACACACATTCGAGGAAGACGTGCGTCGGCTGATCGCCCTGCTGGGCGACGCCGGCCTGCGGAGGGTGGTCGTCGTCGACCTGAGCGTCCCGTGGTGCCCGGTGAACGTCGTCAAGGTCGTGGTGCCGGGCCTGGAGGGCTACCGCTTCGAGAATTTCGCGCCGGGCCACCGCGCCGTGGCGTTCGCACGGACAGCGGGCGGCGCGGCATGACAGTCGTCGTCTTCCTCGGCCCCAGCCTGCCGTTGAACGAAGCCCGCCGGATCCTGCCGGCCGCCACCTTCCTGCCGCCGGCCCGGCAGGGTGACATGGCGTCCTGGCTGGCGGAGCCGCCCGCCGCGATCGGGCTCATCGACGGTGAGTTCCACCAGTCGCGTTCGGTCTGGCACAAGGAGATCCTGCTGGTACTCGACCGGGGCGTGCACGTCTTCGGGTCCTCCAGCATGGGTGCGCTGCGGGCCGCCGAACTCGAGCAGTTCGGCATGGCCGGCGTCGGTCAAGTCTTCGACCAGTTCGCCTCGGGCGAGCTCATCGACGATGACGAGGTGGCCTTGGTCTACCACCAGGACGACGGCGACTACGTTCACCTCTCCGAACCAATGGTCAATGTCCGCGCGACACTTGCGGCGGCGGAGCTGGCGGGCGTCATTTCAGCTCCGGTACGCGACCTCGCCGAGAAACACGCGAAGGATCTGCCGTACCCACACCGTTCCCGACCCGCTGTGCTACGCCGGTTGCAGGGCGAGGACGTACCGCAGGATCAGCTGGCAGGCCTGGCCGACTTCTGGCGAGACTCCGCCGTGGATGTCAAAGCCGACGATGCCCGTCTGCTGCTGAGCCTGCTGTGCAGCTTCGCCGCCGCGCCTCCTCCACCGCGGCTACCCACGTTCGAACTGGCCCGCAGCAGCAGCCTTGATGCCCTCTACGACCGCGAGCGCCGGGTTCCCGTGTCCGGGCATGGCATCGCCCTCGACACGATCGCGGAGTTCGTGCAGGTGCACCATCCGAATGCCGCGGCCTTGAACGAAGCGGTCCTCGACCGGGCACTGGCCGCGACCCTCGACCAACTCCTGCACATTGAGCCGACCCCCGCCGAGGTCGATCTCGAGATCACCCGGTGGCGGATTCGGCACCACCAAACCGGGGACGCCGACTTTGCCGCCTGGCTGAGCCGCAACCATCAGAGCGCCGAGGAGTTCCGACTACTGGCCCGCGACGCGGCCGGGCGGCGGGCGCTGCGGCGCTGGCTGGTCTACTCCCGGCACGTTGAACGCACAACCCGGCTCACCTTGGACCACCTGCGCTGGAACGACGAATACGAGCGATGGTCACGCGCTGCGGCCGGTCACAACGCGGAGCCCGACGCGGACGACCTGGCCCCGTTGACCGATGACGAGATCACCAAGTTGGTCGGCGAACACGCCTGGTGGGGCGGGCAACCGGTCGATACCGAGCTTGGCAACCTGGCCGAGGAGGCCGGCTTCAACTCCGGTCTGCACCTGTTGTCCGCGCTTGTCGTCGCGAAGCGGCTGCGCGGCCGTCTGCTCGCCAGCCTCCTGGCTGCCGTCGCAGCCGAGCACTCCACGCCGACCCCGGCACCGAGAAAGGATCCGGCGACATGACCGATGGTCAGCTCGACCTACTCATCTCCATGATGGACGCCGACGGGGCGACCCGAGTGCGTGGCTGGCTCAGCGACTCACGCGGCCTCAACGTGCGGCGGTTGTCCGCCGGCAGCGAGCGCACGGCCGACACGATGCCCCGCCCTCGTGCCGACGACCCGCAGGCAGTTCGCCACATCGGCATCATCGGCGGTGGCACCGCAGGTTATCTCACCGCCCTGGCGCTGCGCGCGAAGCGACCCTGGCTCGAGGTGACCCTGGTGGAGTCGACGTCGATACCGATCATCGGCGTCGGCGAGTCCACCACCCCGGCGATGGTGTCCTTCCTGCACCACTATCTCGGCATCGACCCGCACGAGCTCTACCAGAAGGTGCGGCCCACCTGGAAGCAGGGAATCCGCTTCGAGTGGGGTCCGGATCCGGACGGCTTTCAGGCGCCCTTCGACTGGGACACCAACTCGATCGGCATCCGCGGCTCGCTAGCGGCGCAGGGCGACATCAATGCCTCGTCGGTGCAGGCGCTGCTGATGAAGGCGGGCCGAACCCCGGTCTTCGATCTCGGCGACGGCGAGTACCTCTCCTTGATGAAGTATCTGCCCTTCGCATACCACCTGGACAACGCGCGCTTCGTGGCCTACCTCACCGAGCTGGCCCTGGCCAACGGGGTCCGGCACATCGACTCCCGGATCGCCGAGGTGGTCCGCTCCGCCGACGACTGGGTGGATCACCTGCGGATGGCCGACGGGCGGACGCTCAACTTCGACATGTACGTGGACTGCACCGGCTTTCCGTCGGTTCTGCTCGGTAAGGGGCTCGGCACGCCGTATCGCAGCTTTGCCGACAGCCTCTTCACCGACTCGGCGGTCACCGGCAACGTCGACCACGGCGGGCATCTCAACCCGTTCACCACGGCGAAGACCATGGATGCCGGGTGGTGCTGGAGCATCCCGACCAGGGAGAGCAATCACCTCGGGTACGTGTACTCCTCAGCCGCACTGTCCGACGAGACGGCCGCCGACGAGCTGGCCCGACGGTTCCCCGGGGTGAGCGAGCCCCGGCAGGTGCGCTTCCGGACCGGACGGCACGAGCAGATCTGGCGCGGCAACGTGATGGGTGTCGGCAACTCCTACGCCTTCGTCGAGCCCCTCGAGTCCAGCGGCCTGCTGATGATCACTTGGGCGATCATGGCGCTGGTCTCCACGCTGCCAGCCTCCTGGGCTGATCCGCAGCCGCAGGCCCTGGTCAACACGGCGATGGCCGACCGATGGGACGCGATCCGCTGGTTCCTGGCAGTGCACTACCGCTTCAACACCCGCCTGGATACACCGTTCTGGAAGGACGTCCGGGAACGGACCGACATCTCCGGCCTGCAACCGCTGCTGGACGTATACGCGGCCGGTGCGCCGCTGCGGTTCCGGGACAAGCTGACGCTCAGCTTCGCCAACGGGTCCGCACCGACCTTCTACGGCATCGCCGGCATCGATACCATCCTGCTGGGCCAGAAGGTCCCCGCCCGGCTGGTCCCGCCAGCCGAGCCGCTGGAGCACTGGCGGCGCCGCAAGGCCGGCGCCGAGGCCCTGGTACGTCACGCACTGCCGCACGCCGACGCGCTCGCGGCCTTCGACACCGAGCCCCGCCTGCTGAACGAACTCCTCGAGGACTCCGACAGCTGGGCCCGGCCCGGTCTCGCGTTCGGCTGATCACAACCATCTCTCACGATCGGAGACAACGATGTTCTTTGTGGACCGACGGCAGCTACTCAGGATGGCGGCCGGCACCGTGGCGGCGGCCGGGCTAGTCGGCGTCGACGCCGGGCCCGCTTCGGCCACCGCCCGGCCACGACCCCTGCCCCCGGTGCCGGGAATGCACGGAGACCGGGTCATGAACGAGCTGTGGTACGAGTACGAGATGGTCTTCTATTACGATCCGAGCCAGGAGATCCAGGATGCTTATGCAGCCGTCGGCGACGCGTTCGGTGGCTCGGCGGAAGGGCTCTACAACGTCTTCCTGCTGACCCGGCAGGCCGGCACCTACCCCGACAAGTTCTACACCCGGGTCGCGCCGGCGAAGGCCGCCTATCAGGTGTTGTCGAGGGCACAGCTCGAGATCCTGACCAGATGGTGCCGCACGGACCGGGACCTTGCCCGCGCTTTCAGGCTGCTCGGCGAGGGCACTCTCTACGACCCTCGGATGGCGGACGGCTATCACGTGCACATGATGAACACCGGGCCCAACGGTGAGCCGCCGATGAACTGGCACACCTGGCACGCCTACAACCGCGCAATGATCATGCTTGAGATTAGCCCGGAACGTTGGGGCAGGATCGACGAGCTCACCGGCATGGCGTGGGCGGTCCAGAGCATCGCGAAGCCGCAACCGGAGACCCTTAACGCTCCCCTGGACCGGCAGGTCGCCCGCAAGCTGGAGCGGCACTGGTCGCGGCTGACCCCGGACGAGCTGGACGTGGCCTTCGACGCCTTTCCCTACCCACCCGACCTGGGTTGACCGTCGGATGCCGAACGGGCCACCGGATCTCCGGTGGCCCGTTCGGCCGAGTCAAGCGTCCTGTAGTACAGCCCGCCGTTGCTCCTCAGGGGTCTCCTCAATGCGGCGCATGGCGATCCGCAGCAGCGGCGGCGCCATGATCGAGGTCACCACCGCGACCAGCACGATGATCGTGTAGAAGCGGATGTCGAGAATACCGAGCCGCAGTCCGACCGTGGCGATCACGATCTCCACCACCCCGCGGGCGTTCATCGCGGCACCGAGTGCGGTGCCCTCCCACAGCCCGAGCCGGCTCAGCCGGGCGCCGAGATAGGCACCCGCGAACTTCCCTACGATCGCGACGACGAGCGCTGCCGCCGCGACGGCGATCATCTTTCCGCCGGCTAGGGTCGTGAAGTCGACCCGCAGCCCTGCTGTCGCGAGGAACAGCGGCGCGAGGACCGTGAGGACGACGGTGCGCAGCGCACCGAGCCCCCCGGAACCACCTGCCCGGCCCACAAGCGCACCGGCGAGGAACGCTCCGAACACGGCCTCGAGCCCCAGCGCGTGCGAGACCGTCGCACCCACGATGATTACCACGACGATGGCCGGAATTCGTAGCCGAGGCTCGTCGGACGCGTGGATCCGCACCAACAGTCGGCGCAGCAGCGGCAGGCCCACCACCACAGCGACAGCGACGAACGCGACGAGCACCAGGACCGATGTCGCCACCGCCCCGGCTGTCAGCGCGGACGCGGCCATCGCCGCCACGACGGAGAGCATGAACCAGGCCATCACGTCGTCGAGCGTTCCCGCCATCAGCGCCAGCTGGGCGACATCGCGATGCAGCAACCGCATGTCGGTCAGCGTCTTGGCGATGACCGGGATGGCACTGACACACATCGCCACGCTCAGGAAGAGCGCGAAGACGGTGCGGTCCACCCCGGCGGGCAGCAGTTCGCCCGGCAATGCGTGACCGAGCGCCAGGCCCAGCACGAACGGCACCACCAGACCCGCCCCGCTGACCCACACCGCAGCCGACCGGCGGCGCCGGAGCACGGTGAAGTCGAGCTGTGTCGCGGCGAGCCCGACCAGCAGTAGCACGCCGATCTGACTGACCGCGTCAACGAGATGTGCCGCCTCGGCACCCCGCGGCAGCAGCCGCTCCGCGACGCCCGGAGCCACGCTGCCCAGCAGGGACGGGCCGAGCAGCACCCCCGTGCACAGCTCACCGACGATCGGGGGCATCCCGCAACGCATGGCGAGCCGGCCGAGCAGCGTCGCCACCGCCAACAGCAGCGCGATCTGCACGAGAAACCACAGCAGTTGGTCGCCGCCAAGGGGCGGCGCCAGCGGCGTCACCCGTGTGCCTCGATCGCCTCACCTGCCGCAACGCCGCGCTGAGCCGAGTCGACTGCGGCGTTCCGCTGGGCTTCCTCAGTCAGCACGCTGGCGATCCACTGAGGCAGCTCCTGCTGGGCACGTTTCGCCGCCTCCTGCCAGGCCTGCGCCTGTTCCTGCGGGATGTTGACCGACACCCGGACCGCCGAGGCGCGGCTTGTCCCGGCCTCGCTGGCCCGGGCCTCGCGCAGGTTGTTGCGCAGCTGGTTTCTCGACCACTTGAGGCGCTCCGCCTTGTCGAGCCACTTGTCCTGGTCGGGCGGCGGCAGCGCGGCGACCTCGGCGTGGTGCTGGAACGACAGGGTGTGCCGGCGCCGGCCGGCCTGGAATCGGCCCGCCACCCAGGCGTAGTTGCGCAGGGTTTGATAGTCGAGCTCGGTTTCCTTGATCGCGCGCTGATAGCGGTCCGGATAGGTGCGTTGGCCGTAGACGAGCCAGTCACCGAGCCACCAGACTGACGATTCTGAGATCGCCCCGATCCGCAGGCCGATGCGCTTCCACTCCTCCACCGGCAGGTTCGCCCGTATGTGCAGAGAGGTCCGGCGCATGACGGCGAGATCGGGGTTAACAGCATGGGTAGCACCTTGCCTGGAAACGGAACTCCGGCGGGCTGCTGTCGGCATTACTCCTCCGTGTCATCGATGTGCACGACGCAGCCGGAAACCCGGTAATAAAGGTAAGGCGACCTGGCTACGGCGCCACTGCACTCCGGGGCTCCGTGCAGCACGGCACGGCCGGAGTACATGGTGGGCAGCCTGTCGACCGAAAGAACTACCGGCTCGCTGTCGTACAGAGGTCATTGGCACACAGCGGTTTACGAGCGCACCAGGGAAAGGGGCGCCGCGCCGGCAGCAATCATTGCAGCGAAGAGTTGACCATAGCTCCATCCCCCCGTAGATGAGCGTGTGGACATGTGATATTCAAGCAACTCTCAGAATCGCCGCTTGCCCAATGCGTTTAGCTGCGGCCGAGATGATCACGAGTTGCACACCTGTCCACCATAGACCGTCGATACGATGTCGAGCAAGATGCGCATCGATGGATTTCCTGAGTTCAGCTGGTCGCCGCAGGTGGCCCGCCAAATTCGTACGTGCGCAAGCCTTCCACCGACACCGCCGCCCCCCGGGCGCAGTCATCGAGACGACAGAAGACCCTCTACATCCGAGAGGACCATCTCCTGGACAGGATTCGACACGACAGCTGCCTGCGTCGGCACCACCCGGCGATGCGCGACCAGGATCCAGACAGCGTCGCAGGCTACCTGCGGCTCAACAACATGATCATCGTGTGTGACCACGACGCCTGGACCATCGAAACCGACACGGCGGTCCTCCCGCTCACCGCCCCGACGAACGCCCTGACCCGCACAGCAAATATCCCCGCCCAACGGGACGGGGATCGCTCGAAACGCGAAGAGAAATCACGCTTCGTGGGGAAATAATGTGTCCGAGACACGAACCATTGCCCCACCGCCGATTACGCTCGGCACGACTCTCAAGCTCGCGCAAGTCTAAAGGATGTCTCGTAACTCGGTGAAGGCGTTGCCCGGCATGGGTGCTGGTGTCACCCCGCGAGGATGATGTTGTG
>NZ_JBNCNZ010000024.1:0-67314 GCF_049847245.1 Micromonospora sp. DT68 | reverse complement strand
GCGATCCCCACGGATCTCGAACACTGCAACCCCTGATCAGGTCAGGCGTTGCAACGATCCCTAGAACCCAAGCGCCTGGCGTTAAGAAGGGGCCCTTCCTTACATCTGCTGGTCGGGACGGCGCTTGCGGCGTTCGTTGAAGTCGCGCATCCTCTGCGGGTAGCCCATCAGCCGCACGTCGTACACCGGAATCCCCATCCGGTACGCGAAGCGCCGCGCGCCGTCCGGGCCGTCGATGCGACGGCGGGTCCACTCCCCGTCGTCGGCGATCAGGATGACCGTGGTCTCGGTGACCGTCGTCCGAGGTTCGATGAACGCTTCGACGCCGCGCCGGCTGCGGATGAAGGCTTCGAGATGGGCCAGGTCGCCACTGTCGGCCGCGCGGTCGAGGCTCGACACACGTGGCTTCTTGCGACGTCGGAACAACCCCACCGAACATCTCCCCCAATGCTCCGTCGTCGACAACGGTGCCAAGGGTACGTGTCGATGACGTGTCGTTGGGCACCTCACTACGCGCCCTGTGCCGCATGGTGACAAGATGACCGAGGTGGGGTGTCCGTGTTACCCCTCTGTGACCCCCCGAAGCAGCGACGCGACCTGGGAGTTGGACGTGAGCGAGCCGAACGACGCAACCTTCGACATCGTCATCCTCGGAGGTGGCAGCGGCGGTTACGCCACCGCCCTGCGCGCCGTCCAGCTGGGCCTTAAGGTCGCGCTGGTCGAGAAGGGCAAGCTCGGCGGCACCTGCCTGCACAACGGTTGCATCCCGACCAAGGCGCTGCTGCACGCGGCCGAGATCGCCGACCAGACCCGCGAGTCGGAGCAGTTCGGTGTGAAGGCCGAACTGGTCGGCATCGACATGGCAGCGGTCAACGCCTACAAGGACGGCGTGATCTCCCGGCTCTACAAGGGCTTGCAGGGCCTGGTGGGCGGCTCGAAGGACATCACCTTCGTCGCTGGCGCCGGCAAGCTGGTCGGCAAGAACGTCGTCGAGGTCGACGGCAAGCGCTACACCGGCCGCAACATCGTGCTGGCCTCCGGCTCGTACGCCAAGAGCCTGCCCGGCCTGGAGGTCGACGGCGAGCGGATCATCACCAGTGACCACGCGCTCACGCTGGACCGGGTGCCGTCGTCGGTGATCGTGCTGGGTGGCGGCGTGATCGGCGTCGAGTTCGCGAGCGTGTGGAAGTCCTTCGGCGTGGACGTGACGATCGTCGAGGCGCTGCCCCGGCTGGTCGCCGCCGAGGACGAGGAGTCGTCGAAGGCGCTGGAGCGGGCGTTCCGCAAGCGGAAGATCAACTTCAAGGTCGGCAAGCCGTTCGAGAAGGTCGAGAAGACCGAGAACGGCGTCAAGCTGACCATTTCCGGCGGCGAGACCGTGGAGGCCGAGCTGCTGCTGGTCGCCGTCGGTCGCGGCCCGAACACCGCCAACCTCGGGTACGAGGAGCAGGGCGTCAAGATGGACCGCGGCTACGTGCTCACCGACGAGCGGCTGCGCACGAGCGTGCCGAACGTCTACGCGGTCGGCGACATCGTGCCGGGCCTTCAGCTCGCGCACCGCGGCTTCCAGCAGGGCATCTTCGTCGCCGAGGAGATCGCCGGGCAGAACCCGGCGGTCATCGACGAGGTGGGCATCCCGCGGGTCACCTACTCCGACCCGGAGCTGGCGTCGGTGGGCCTGACCGAGGCGAAGGCCAAGGAGCAGTACGGCGCCGACAAGGTCAAGGCCTACAACTACAACCTGGGCGGCAACGGCAAGAGCCAGATCCTCAAGACCACCGGCTTCGTGAAGCTGGTCCGGGTGGAGGACGGCCCCGTGGTCGGCGTACACATGGTCGGCGCCCGGGTGGGTGAGCTGGTCGGCGAGGCGCAGCTCATCTACAACTGGGAGGCGTACCCGGCGGAGGTCGCCCAGCTCGTGCACGCCCACCCGACCCAGAACGAGGCCCTGGGCGAGGCGCACCTGGCCCTCGCCGGCAAGCCGCTGCACGCGCACGCCTGATCACCCAAACCGCGGCGTCCGGCGACGGGCGAAGATCCCCTAGGGGAATGAAGGAGTCTGGAGAACATGCCGGTATCGGTCACCATGCCCCGGCTCGGCGAGAGCGTCACCGAGGGCACCGTCACGCGCTGGCTCAAGCAGGAGGGCGACACCGTCGAGGTCGACGAGCCCCTGCTCGAGGTCTCGACCGACAAGGTCGACACCGAGATCCCGTCGCCCGCGGCGGGCGTGCTGAGCCGGATCGTGGTCGGTGAGGACGAGACCGCCGAGGTCGGCAGCGAACTGGCCGTCATCGCCGGTGAGGGCGAGTCGACGGGTGGCGGCGAGGCCGCACCGCAGGAGCAGCAGGAGGCTCCGGCCGAGGCAGTGGAGCCGGCCGCCGAGCCGACCGCCGCCGCCGAGGGCACCGCCGACCAGGTGGCACAGGACGAGGCACCGGCCCAGGACGAGGCGCCGGCTCCGGCCGCCGCGCCGTCGGGCGAGGGCACCGCGGTGAAGATGCCGGCCCTGGGCGAGAGTGTCACCGAGGGTACGGTCACCCGCTGGCTCAAGCAGGTCGGCGACACCGTGGAGGTGGACGAGCCGCTGCTGGAGGTCTCCACGGACAAGGTGGACACGGAGATCCCGTCCCCGGTCGCCGGCACCGTGCTGGAGATCAAGGTCGCCGAGGACGAGACCGCCGACGTCGGCGCGGAGCTGGCCGTCATCGGCGCCGCTGGTGGTGCTCCCGCCCAGGCCGAGCCCGAGTCGAAGCCCGAGCCGAAGGCGGAGGCCAAGCCCACGCCGAAGGCCGAGCCGAAGCCGGAGCCGAAGGTCGACGAGCCGACCCCGGGCACGTCCTACAACGAGCCGGCCGCGGAGACGGAGTCCTCGGCGCAGCCGGCGAAGACCGAGCAGGCCGCGCAGCCGTCCGCCCCGACGAGCGCCCCGCAGCGCCCCGCACAGGGCGACGGCGAGGAGGTCGCGGGTTACGTCACCCCGCTGGTACGCAAGCTGGCAAGTGAGCACGGCGTCGACCTGTCCTCGCTCAGCGGCACCGGCGTTGGCGGCCGGATCCGCAAGCAGGACGTCCTCGACGCTGCGGAGAAGGCCAAGGCCGCCCCTGCCGCCGCACAGCCGGCCGCCGCGTCGTCGGCGGCACCGGCCAAGCCGGCCGCGAAGCCGCAGCCCAGCGGCAAGCGGGGCACCACCGAGAAGCTGCCCCGCATCCGCAAGGCCATCGCCACCCGGCTGCACGAGTCGCTGCACGAGATGGCGCAGCTCACCACCGTGGTCGAGGTGGACGTCACCCGGGTCGCGAAGCTGCGCGCCCAGGCGAAGGACTCGTTCCAGCAGCGGCACGGCGTGAAGCTGTCCTTCCTGCCGTTCTTCGCGCTGGCGGCGATCGAGGCGCTGCAGACGTACCCGATCGTCAACGCCCGGATGGATCTCGAAGGCGGGACGATCACCTACCCGGAGGCCGAGCACCTCGGCATCGCCGTGGACACCGAGCGTGGCCTGTTGACGCCGGTCATCCACAACGCGGGTGACCTCAACCTGGGCGGCATCGCCAAGCGCGTCGCCGACCTGGCCGAGCGGACCCGCACCAACAAGATCAGCCCGGACGAGATCGCCGGTGCGACCTTCACGCTCACCAACACGGGCAGCCGGGGCGCGCTCTTCGACACCCCGATCGTGCCGTCGCCGCAGTCGGCGATGCTGGGCACGGGTGCCGTGGTGAAGCGTCCGGTGGTTGTCAACGACCCGGATCTGGGCGAGGTCATCGCGGTCCGGTCGATGGTCTACCTGGCCATGTCCTACGACCACCGCCTGATCGACGGCGCCGACGCGGCCCGCTTCCTGACCGCGGTCAAGGAGCGGCTGGAGGCCGGCAACTTCGAGTCGGAGCTGGGTCTGGCCTGATCGTCATAGCAACGCCGAGAGGCGCCCCGGTCGTCGACCGGGGCGCCTCTTCGTTCGGCTGGTGTCAGGACCGCCGCACGAGGCCGTTCGGGCGCGACAGTCCAGGTCTCAGCCCTTCAACAGGGCCGTGGAGACCTGCCAGAGCCGTTCGGCGGCTTCCGGGTCCAGCGCGTACTCGGCGACGCCGCGCCGCTCACCAGGCTGGGCCAGGCCCGCCTCCTGGCAGTCCTCGAAGTAGCGCCCACCGACCCCGTCGAGCAACGGCGAGGCCGCGACAAGCACCGACGTGGCGGCGCCCTGTTCGGCTGTCTTCCAGGCCGCCGCGTTGCCCGCGCGCATCCGGCTCAGTTCCTCCTCGCTGACGTACCGTTGCAGGTTGGTCTTGATCGCGCCGGGCATGAGCGAGTTGGCAAGGATGCCGTCGTCGGCCCAGCGGCGGCTCGCCTCCACAGCGAAGAGCACGTTGGCCGTCTTCGACTGCCCGTACGCCTGCCACGGCTCGTACTCCCGACTGTCGAACTGGATGTCGTCGAAGACCACCGGGGAGCGCAGGTGGGCGGCGGAGCTGACCGAGACGATCCGGGCCCCGTCGGCGGCGGCGAGGGAGTTCCGCAGCCCGGTGGCGAGCGCGAAGTGGCCCAGGTGGTTGGTGGCGAACTGCATCTCCCAGCCCTGCGGGGTCCGGCTCAGGGGCGCGGCCATGATGCCGGCGTTGTCGACGAGGATGCGCAGCGGGCCGTCCCAGTTGGCCACGAAGTCGGCGATCGACCCCTGGTCGGCGAGGTCGAGCGGGGCGACCAGGACCTGGTCGTTGCCTGTGGTGGCGGTGATGTCGTCGGCGGCGCGTTGCCCGGCGTCGGTGTTGCGCACGGCAAGGGTGACCTGGGCGCCGACGCCGGCCAGGGCACGGGCGGTCTCCACGCCGATGCCCGACGAACCGCCGGTGACGATCGCCCGCCGTCCGCCGAGGTCCACGCCCTGGATCACGTCCATCGCCGTGGACTCGTTGGTGAACGGAGTGGTGATCGGGTTGTTAGTCGTCATTGTCCATCCTTGTCCGGGTGGGGCGGTCGTTGCGACCGCGAACGACTGCTGGAGGCACGGTCGAGGTGTTTTCCCGCCCCGGGCCGGAGGTAACGCTCGACGCCGCCGCCTCAGGTGTCGGCACGCGCGCTGAGCCTGCGACGCCGCTGCCCCGGACAGCTGCGGCACCAGGCGCAGGCTGGCCCGTTCGGCCTCCGACCGCGCCATACGCTGCCAGAGTGGGACCGTGGGCGGCTTCCGGCGGCGTGGGCATCTGGGACCCGCTGTCCCGATCGCCCCCGGCGCCCGCGTGGACAGGTTCGAGGTCTTCTTCGACCTGGTATTCGTCTTCTCGTTCTTCATCATCACCCGGGCCACCGCCGCGAACATCTCCGGCCGGCAACTGCTGCACGCCGGCCTGGTGCTCGCCGTGCTCTGGTGGTGCTGGGTCGTGCACAGCCTCGTGGCCACCCGGGTCCGGCTCGGCGAAGGCTACGTACCGGTGCTCATGGTCATCGCCATGGCCGCGCTGTTCTCGTTCGCGCTGGGGCTGCCGCAGGCGTTCAGCGACCCGAGGGGAGGTGCCGCCGGCCCCATGCTGGTGGCCATCAGCTACGTCGTGGTCCGGGGCGTACACATGGTCCTGTACCAGCATGTGGTGCGGGACAGCCCGCAGGAGCGCCGACAGCTGCGCCGCTTCGCCCCGGAGCTGGTGGCGAGCATCGTGCTGCTGCTGGCCGCCGCGCTGATCCCGCTCCAGATCGCCGACACCGACACGGCCGCGATAGTCCGGGACGGGCTGTGGATCGCCGTGGTGCTGGTCCAGTACGCCACCGGCTTCATCGTCGGCACGTGGGGCTGGGGGGTGACAAGCGCCGAGCACTGGACCGAGCGCTACGACCTCATCCTGATCATCGCGCTGGGCGAGTCGGTGATCTCCGTCGGCGTCGGCGGCAACCTGCTCGGCCAAGAGGTCACCTGGCCGGCGGTGGCGGCGGCCACGCTCGGCATCGTGCTCACCGCAGCCCTGTGGTGGGCGCACTTCGACTTCATCGGCCCGGCGGCCCGGATCGCCCTGCACGCGGCCGAGGGCAGCCCACGGGTGGCGATGGCCCGGGACGCCTACGCGTACCTCTACCTGCCGATGATCGCCGGGATCATCCTCTTCTCCATCGGCAGCGAGGAGATCCTGCACCAGGTCACCGACCCGGCCGGCGGGCCCGCGCAGCGGATCGACGGGCCCGCCGTGCCGATGCTCTTCGGCGGGCTGATCTGCTACTTCGCCGTCAACCTGCTGTTCCAGTTGCGCACCCTGCACACAGTCACCTGGACCCGGATCGGCGTGATCGTGGCGCTGACGGTGGCCCTGCCGCTCGGCCAGCACCTGCCGGCTCTGGGCGCGCTCGCCCTCGCCACAGCGATCTGCGTCGGCCTGGTGGCCGTCGAGGTGCTTGTGCTGTCGAGCTCACGGCACGCGCTGCGGGCCGTCGTCTTCGAGGAACGGACCACCCACGAGGCCAGCGAGGCCGCCTGGCGGGCACGCTGGCACGACAAGCACGAGCCGGAGAAACCCACCCCCTGACCAGCCTTCTCCCCTTGGCAGAATCGCTGGCCGTACCCGTGCCGTGGCAGGCACGCTGAGCCGCGTGATCACCTTCTCGGTCCAGGCGAGCCCGTCCGACGCCGCCAGTTGGTGCGAGCTCGCCCGCCGGGCCGAGTCCGCCGGCTACGACGCGCTGCTCGTCGGCGACCACCCGGGCGGGGTGCCCGCGCCGTTCGTCGCACTGGCCGCCGCCGCGTCGGTCACCTCGACCCTCGGGCTCGGCTCGTACGTCTCCAACGCCGGCGTCCGCGAACCGGCCCTGCTCGCCACCGACGTGGCCACCCTCGACCTGGTCTCCGGCGGGCGGGCCCGGCTCGGCATCGGCGCCGGCCACACCCCGGCCGAGTGGCGTGCGGTCGGACGCGAGCGCCCCGACGTCGCCGGCCGGGTACGCCGCTGCATCGCGGTGACCGAGGCCGTACGCGCGCTGCTGGCCGGCGACGAGGTCACCGTCGAGTCCGCCGACCTCGTGATGCGTGCCGCGCGGCTGGACCGGCCACACCCGGTGGGGTCCCGGATCCCGCTGACCGTCGGCACGGCGAACACGGAGTTGCTGCGCTGGGCCGGCGCGCACGCCGACGTGGTGGGGCTTACCGGCTTCGGCCGTACCCTCGCCGACGGCCACAACCACAAGGTGCGCTGGCGTGCCGCGCAGCTCGACGCGCAACTGGCGGCGGTCGCGGCCGGAGCGGCCGGGCGGAACGACCCGCCGGCGTTGGAGGCGCTGGTGCAGAAGGTGGCAGTGGGCGACGGTGCTCAGGCCGCCGCGGAGCAGATCGCCGAGGAGACCGACCTGACCGTCGACGAGCTGCTGGCCACGCCGTTCGTGCTGATCGGCAGCCCGGACGAGATCGTCGCCGCGGTGGCGGCGCACCGGCGGCGCTGGGGCGTCACCCGCTACGTGGTACGCGCCGACACGCTCGACCCGCTGGCCTCGCTGCTGCCCCGGCTGGCGGCAATCGCCTGATCGTCACGCGCCGGATCGTGGTGCGCCTCGTCGTGGTGCGCCTCGTCGTGGTGCGCCTCGTCGTGGTGCGCCTCGTCGTGGTGCGCCTCGTCGTGGTGCGCCGCTTCCCCGTCGCGCGCCGCCGCGCCGGGCAGCCCTTCGTAGAAGCGGATCTTCTCTCGCAGGTGGTCGTACTGGCGTTGGAGCAAGAGCATCTGCTCCTGGACCTGCGTGGCGTGCTGTTGCAGCAGCTCACGTCGCTCGTCGGTGGTGTGCTCGCCCTCGCGGGCCAGGGACGCGTAGCGGCACATCTGGGCGATCGGCATCCCGGTGTCGCGCAGGCAGCGGAACAGCACCAGCCAGCTCAGATCGTCGTCGGTGAAGACCCGCCGCCCGCCCGCCGTACGACCCACGTCGGCGAGCAGGCCGATCTTCTCGTAGTACCGCAGGGTGTCCAGGCTGAAGCCGCTGCGCCGGGCGGCCTCCGCGGGCGCGTAACCGGTCATGGCCGAGATGTTAGCCCTTGACCTGGAGTGCGCTCCAGGTTGGAGGCTGGTCCGCATGACGACGACACGGACGCTGGGACGCAGCGGCATCGAGGTGAGCGCGATCGGGATGGGCTGCTGGGCGATCGGCGGCCCGCTCTGGGGTGACGACGGGCAGCCGTTCGGGTGGGGCGAGGTGGACGACGACGAGTCGATCCGCACCATCCACCGCGCGCTGGACCTGGGGGTGACGCTGTTCGACACGGCAAGCAACTACGGCGCCGGGCACAGCGAGCGGATCCTCGGTCGGGCCCTGGCGGGCCGCCGCGACGACGCGGTGATCGCCACCAAGTTCGGCAACGTCAGCGACGAGGGCACCCGGCGGGCGCTCGGCACCGACGCCAGTCCGGCGTTCGCCGTGCGCAGCCTGGAGGACTCGCTGCGCCGGCTCGGCACCGACCACGTGGACCTCTACCAACTGCACATCAACGACCTGACGGTGCCCGCCGCGCTCGACCTGGTCGCCACCCTGGAGGGCCTGGTCGACCAGGGCAAGATCCGGGGGTACGGCTGGAGCACCGACAACCCGGCCTCGGCGGAGGCGTTCGCGGCTGCCGGACCGCACTGCGTCGCCATCCAGCACGACGAGTCGGTGCTGAGCGACAACGCGGCGGTGCTGGCGGTCTGCGACACCTACGACCTGGCGAGCCTCAACCGGGGGCCGCTCGCGATGGGGCTGCTCACGGGCTCGACCCGGGCCCTCGGCGCGGACGACGTACGCGGTAGGGCACCCGAGTGGTTGCAGTGGTTCACCGACGGCCGACCGACGCCCCGCTGGGCGGCACGGGTGGAGCAGGTCCGGGAGGCGCTCACCGCGGACGGGCGCACCCTGGCGCAGGGCGCGTTGGGCTGGCTGCTGGCGCGCAGCCCGCGTACCGTGCCGATCCCCGGCCTACGCACTGTGGCCCAGGCCGAGGAGAACCTGACCGTTCTGGAGCAAGGCCCGCTGAGCCCCGAGGCGTATGCCGAGGTGGAAGACCTCCTGGCCGACCTACGCCCAACCCCCGCGACCTGACGCGACCCACCCACCCCTCGTTGATCTTGCAGTTTCTGCCTGGGCAGAACGGACTTTGCCCGGCAGAACGGCGACACGAAGTGCAAGATCGGCGCGGGGTGGGGGCGGGGCGCGTCCACCGGCGGCGTTCTGGGTAAGGATGGGGGCATGGGGATCCTTCTGGCCGGCGCGTCCGGCTTCCTCGGCACCCGGTTGGCCGACCGGCTCACGGCCGACGGGCATCAGGTCACCCGGCTGGTGCGCCGGCAGGCACGCGATTCGCAGGAACGGCGGTGGGATCCGGCCGCCGGGCAGCTCGACCCGGCCGTTGTCGCCGAGGTCGACGCGGTGGTCAACCTCGGCGGCGCCGGCGTCGGCGACAAGCGCTGGAACGACGACTACCGGCGGCTCATCCGCACGAGCCGGGTGGACACCAGTGGCACGTTGGCGACAACGATCGCCGGGCTACCCGCCACCGACCGTCCCCGGGCGCTGCTCAACTCGTCGGCCGTCGGCTGGTACGGCAACACCGGCGACCGGGTGGTCGAGGAGGACGCGCCGGCCGGCGAGGGCTTCCTCGCCGACGTCTGCCGGGTGTGGGAGGCCGCGACCCGGCCGGCCGAGGACGCCGGGGTACGCGTGGTGCGGCTGCGGACCGGCCTGCCACTGCACCGCGACGGTGGGCTGCTCAAGCCACAGCTGCTGCCGTTCCGACTGGGCATCGCCGGTCGGCTGGGCAGCGGCCGGCAGTGGCTACCGTGGATCTCCATGGTCGACTGGCTGGACGCGACAGTCTTCCTGCTGACCCACGACGAGATCGCCGGACCCGTCAACGTGGTGGGACCGAACCCGGTGACAAACGCCGAGTTCACCCGGGAGCTGGCCCGCCAACTGCACCGGCCGGCGATCATCCCGATCCCCGCGCTGGCCCTCAAGGTGGCGCTCGGCGGCTTCTCCCACGAGGCCCTCACCAGCACCCGCGTCCTGCCCGGGGTGCTGACCCGCGCCGGCTACCAGTACCGCCACCCCGACCTGCCCGGCGCCCTGCACGCCGCCCTAAAGGAGTAACCGGGCCGCCGCCCTCCCCCGGCGATCATGAGATTGCCGGGGGCCTCATCGGCACATCGTCCCGCTAACCTCATGATCACCGGGGGTGGCGGCCGGGGAGCAGCGACCGGGGGCGGCAGCCGGGGGCAGCGGCCGGGGGCCGGGCGGGCGTTAGCAGCCGATGACCCAGTAGTTGGCGGCGGTCTGCTTCAGAGTGCTTGTGTAGAAGGTGTTGTAGAGGCCCATCCGTTGGTTCGAGCCGTTCGCGTAGGCGTAGCCGCCGGACTGGTACGCCCGACCGGCCACCACGTGCGCGTAGTTGCTCGCCGTCACGCAGGTCGGCGCCGCCGTGGGGGTCGGGGTCGGGGTCCGGGTGGGGCTCGCGGTCGGGGTGGGGCTCGCGGTCGGGGTGGGGCTGGCCGTGGGCGTGGCGGTGGGGGTCGGGGTGGTTCCGCCGCCGTTCAGGCCGAAGAAGAGCGCGTCACGGTACGTCGAGCAGATGGTGTCCAGGAAGTAGGCGGCGGCGGTGCCACACTGGTCGGCCCCGGAGCCCGGGTCGACAGGCGTGCCGTGGCCCATTCCGGAGACGCGGTAGAGCCGCACGTCGTCGTTGCCGTACACCTCCAGGCTGGTGTTCGCGGGCAGCGACGAGGTGCTGGTCGGGGTCTGCGAGACACCTCGCACGTTCGTCCACTGGTCCCGGGACTCAGTGCCGTTGAGCGGGGTGACTGTGGTGTCCGAGGTGCCGTGCCAGATGGCCACCCGTGGGCGCGGGCCGGTGTAGCCGGCGTACGCGCCACGGACCAGGTCGCCCCACGCGGCAGGGGTCTTGTCCGCGCCCGGGTTCATGCAGCTGAACGCGTTGACCATGCTTGTGGCGCAGCGGTACGGGATGCCCGCGATGATCGACCCGGCGGCGAAGACGTCCGGGTAGGTGGCAAGCATGACCGCGCTCATCGCCCCACCGGCGGAGAGGCCGCTGACGTAGACGCGGGAGGAGTTCACCCCGAAGTTGGCCTTGGCGTGGTCGACCATCTGCTTGATGGACAGCGCCTCGCCCTGACCCCGGGCGGTGTCCCCCGCCTCGAAGAAGTTGAAGCAGGCGTTGGCGTTGTTACCGGACTTCTGCTCCGCCACGATCAGTGCGAACTTCCACTGGTCGGCGTACTTCTGCCAGCCGGAGTTGGCGAAGTAGCCGGAGGCGTTCTGGACGCATCCGTGCAGCAGCACCACTGCCGGGGCGTTGGCCGGCAGGTTGTCCGGCCGGTAGGCGTACATGCTGAGGTTGCCGGGGTTGGAGCCGAAGCTGGCGACCTGGGTGAGGGTGGCCGCCTGGGCGGGTGCGGCGATGGCGACCGCGCCCGCGGCGGCGAGGACGACCCCGGCGACCGCGCCGATCAGCCGGGTGAGGGTGGACGAGGAGCGGCGCACGGCGGCCTCCTGGAAGGGCGGACTGTGAACTGGGTCACCGTCGAATTGCGGGAACGTTACGACGATGTGTCACCGCGATGACATGGGGCCCGCGCACACATTCACGACGGCCGCTGTGTACCCCGCACCGTCGACGTGTTAGGAAGGGCCCCCTCCTCTACCTCAGGCGATAACAGGGGTCCCCTCCTTGCATGTATGACCGGCCCGTCCAGGTCCGGTTGGTAACGTCCGCTGCGTGCCGTCCTCCCCGTCGCTGGCCACCGGGCCCGCCCCCGCGTCACCGCCGCATGCCGTCCGGGACCGCCGGGCGGACCTGATCGTCGTGCTGGTGGCGCTCCTGCTAGCCGTCTGGGTGACGAGTGGCCTGTGGCGGGACCCGAACGGACGCGCCATCACAGTCAACTCCAGCGACCAGGCGCTCTTCGAGTGGCTGCTGGCCTTCGGCGGGCACGCGTTCACCCACGGGGACAACCCGCTCTTCACGAACCTGATCAACGTGCCGGACGGCGTGAACCTCGCTGTCAACACCTCGATCACCGTGTACGCGGTGGTGTTCGCCCCGCTCACGTACCTGATCGGGCCACCTGCCACGTTCCTGGTGATCCTCACCCTGAACCTGCTGGCCACCGCGCTGGCCTGGTACTGGCTGTTCTCCCGGCACCTCGTGCGCAGCCGGCTGGCAGCCGCTGTCGGCGCCCTGTTCATCGCCTACTCCCCCGGCATGGTGTCGCACGCCAACGCTCACCTGAACTGGACCGCCGGCTGGCTGGTGCCGCTGCTGATCTGGCGGCTGTTCGCCCTGCGCCGGCCGGGGCACTGGCTCCGCGACGGGGTGATCCTCGGCGTTCTGGTGGCGGTGGCCTTCTCGATCGCCGCCGAAGGGCTCTTCTTCACCGCGCTGGCGCTCGGGGTGTTCGTCGCCGTCTGGGCGCTGCACCCGGCCCACCGGGCCGAGGCGCGTGCCGTGCTTCCCAATTTCCTGCGCGGGCTCGGGGTGACCGCAGTGGTCGCCGGGGCCCTGCTGGCGTACCCCCTGTGGTTGCACTTCGCCGGGCCGCAACGCTTCCACGGGACCGGCTTCGACCCGGTGATCCATTCCGAGGACATCGCCGCGTTCGCCGCCTTCCCCCGCCGGTCGCTGGCCGGCGAGGTCGGGCTTGGCACCTCACTGGCACCGAACCCGACAGAGGAGAACTCCTTCTTCGGCGTACCCCTGCTTGTGCTCACAGTGGTCTGCTTCGTGGCGTTGTGGCGGCGGGCCGACAGCGGCCGGCGGGCCACCCTCTGGGCGCTGGGCATCCTCGCGGTCATCTTCACGGTGCTCTCGTTCGGGCCGGTCGCGAAGATCGACGGACGGCGTACCGAGCTGCCGATGCCGTTCGACCTGCTCGGCCAACTGCCGGTGGTGAACGCCGCGCTGCCCGCCCGCCTCGCCCTGGTGGTCGCGCCGGTGATCGGGGTGCTGCTGGCGTACACCCTCGACCAGCTGCGCGCCGCGCCGCCCCGGCACCGCTCGGCGGAGCTGGCCTGGACGGTCGGCTTCGTGGTGGCCCTCCTGCCGCTGGTGCCCACGCCGCTGCTGACCCGTGAGCGGGAGCCGATCCCGCAGTTCATCACCTCCGGCACCTGGAAGGAGTACGTCTCCCCGGGCGGGGTGCTGACCCCGGTGCCGCTGGCCGTTGACATCTATCCGGACGGGCAGCGCTGGCAGGCGTACGCGCTGTCGCACCGGCAGGGCGAGTTCTCCATCCCGGGCGGGTTCTTCCTCGGCCCGGGCGGCCCGGACGGACGGGGCCGGATCGGCCCGGTGCCCCGACCCCTGAGCGCGTTGATGGACCAGGCGGGCCGCACCGGACTGGTGCCGATCATCACCGACGGCACGAGGCGGGACGTGGCGGCCGACCTGCGGCACTGGCAGATCGAGGCGGTGATCCTGCCCGACCAGGTGCACGGCGCGAAGTTCGAGGTCGACGAGGAGGCGGTGCGGCGTACCGCCACCGAACTGTTCGGCGAACCGGAACGGGTAGACGACGTCTGGGTCTGGCGCATCCCGCCCGCTGACCGCACGGGGTGAGTCGGCTCACCGGCGATCATCGCCGACCACGGGACTACGCTGGAGGCGTGACAACGACGACCTCCGGCCTGACGGCCGTCCGCGCCGGCCTGCTGGACTACCAGGCCGCCTGGGACGAGCAGCGTCGCCTGCACGAGTCGGTGGTGGCTGGCGAGCGCGGCGACACAGTGCTGCTGCTTGAGCACCCGAGCGTCTACACAGCCGGAAAGCGCACCGAGCCGTGGGACCGTCCGATGGACGGCACTCCCGTCGTCGACGTCGATCGCGGCGGCAAGATCACGTGGCACGGGCCGGGGCAGCTCGTCGGCTACCCGATCCTGCGGTTGCCCGATCCCGTCGACGTTGTCGCCTACGTACGCCGTACCGAGCAACTGCTCATCGACGTGTGCGCCGAGTTCGGGCTGGACGCCGGCCGGGTCGAGGGGCGCAGCGGCGTCTGGGTGCCCGAGGACGACAGGGGGCCCGCCCGCAAGGTGGCAGCCATCGGCATCCGGGTTGCCCGGGGTGTCACCCTGCACGGGTTCTCGATCAACTGCGACTGTGACCTGACGTACTTCGACCGGATCGTGCCCTGCGGCATCCGGGACGCGGGCGTCACCTCGCTCACCGCCGAACTGGGCCGCCCGATCACCGTCGCCGACGTGCTCCCGGTGGTCGAGCGCCGGCTCGCCACCCTCGTCGAGGTCTGAGCGGCGGCCCCCGGCGGCGACGCCGAGGGCCGTGACGCTCACGGTGTCAGGCGGTGCAGGTCGCGCGGGAACGCGGTGACCTCCCGGACGTTTGCCGCTCCGACCAGGCGGGCCACGAACCGTTCCAGGCCGATGGCGAACCCGCCGTGCGGCGGCATGCCGTGCCGGAACGCGTCCAGATATCCGGCGACCGGCTCGACCGGCTCACCCCGCGCGGCCAACGCCGCCAGGTAGTCGGCGTGCCGGTGCAGCCGCTGCCCGCCGGTGACCAGCTCCACACCACGAAAGAGCAGGTCAAACCCGTTCGAGTACGCGGGCCGCGCCGGGTCGGGGTGGGTGTAGAACGGCCGCTTCGCCATCGGGTAGCCGGTGACGAAGAGGAAGTCCGAGGCGTGTTCGCGGCGGGCCCACTCCCCCAGTGCCCGTTCGTGGGCGGGCGCGAGGTCCAGCTCGTCGGCGGGTGCGCCGGCGATCCGCAGCGCGTCGGTGAAGTGCACGGCCGGGATCTCTGCCGGCACCGTGGGCGGCTCGACGCCGAGCGTCTCCAGAGCGCCCGCGGCCCGCTCACCGACAGTGCCCAACATCCCGGCCAGCGTGTCGCGCAAGACCCGCATGACGTCCCGGTGGTCGGCGACGAAGCCCAACTCGGCGTCCAGCGAGGTGTACTGCGCCAGGTGCCGGACCGTGTCGTGCGGCTCGGCGCGGAACACCGGCCCCACCTCGTAGACGCGTTCGAAGACGCCGACCATCAGCTGCTTGTAGAACTGCGGTGACTGCGCCAGGTACGCGGGCCGGCCGAACCAGTCGAGCGCGAACACGTTCGCCCCGCTCTCGGTCGACGAGCTGACCACCTTCGGCGTGTGGATCTCCACGAAGTCGTGGGCGTCGAGTGCGGCCCGGAACCCGGCCACCGCTGCCGCCGAGATCCGCAGCGCCGCCGACCGCCTCGGGTGCCGCAGCGCTGTGGGTGCGTTGTCGAGCTGGGTGGGCAGGCTCGCGGTCAGCGTCGGCCGGTACAGGTCGAACGGTGGCGGCACTGCGGGCGGGCCGAGAGGACGTACCGTCGGGTCGGTCAGCTCGACCCCGGCGGGCGCTGCGGCGTTAGAGGTCACCGTCGCGGTGACCTCGACGACCGTCTCCTCGGTGAGTTTCTCCAGCTCGGCGCGGACGGCCGGGTCGGTGACGACCACCTGGGCCAGGCCGGCGGCGTCCCGCACGATAAGGAAGACCACCGACTTGAGCGTTCGGCGGCGGTGCACCCAACCGGCGATCCGTACTGTCGCGCCGACGTGGGCGGGCAGGTGGTGGGACAGGGTTCGTTGCATGGCGGGTCTGCTCCTCGGTCGATCGCGACGCCGCCGCCGGGGCGACGGTGTCGCGTCAGCCCCAGGGAGGTGTGGGCGAGCGGGAACCTCGCGGTGCCACCACACCTTCGCTCCCGCCGCGGCGGGAGCCTCGTTCGTCGCCTGGTGACCGGGGCCAGCCGGGCGGGCTCTACTAGGCGTGCGCCGCCGTTCTGCCCGCAGCTCGGGAGGGTCTTCGCGCACCGGCGCCAGACCGCCTCTCAGCACCGGCGGCTCTCTGCACTGGCGGTTCGGCGCGCTACTCGGCTCCGTCGTCGCTGTTGGCTGGGACCGTAACACCCGATCCCAGCGAATGTGACGGCATTTTTTGGCAGCGCGGTGTCGGGCGTCACAACATCTGCGGCGTGACGCCGGTCGCCTGGCGTACATAGACGGCTGCCGTCGGGCGTAGGCTCGTTTTCGTGACGATCGAGCACTCCGCGCCGACGACCGGCCAGGCAGCGCGCACCGCAACGGCGGCCCCCGAGGGGCGTCGCCTGCTGCGGATCGAGGCGCGCAACGCCGAGACGCCGATCGAGCGCAAACCGCCATGGATCAAGGTCAAGGCCAAGATGGGGCCGGAGTACACCCAGCTGCGCGGGCTCGTCTCGCGCGAAGGGCTGCACACCGTCTGCCAGGAGGCCGGCTGCCCCAACATCTACGAGTGCTGGGAAGACCGTGAGGCCACGTTCCTCATCGGTGGCGACCAGTGCACCCGGCGCTGCGACTTCTGCCAGATCGACACCGGAAAGCCCGCCGAGTTCGACGCCGACGAGCCGCGTCGCGTCGCCGAGTCGGTGGTCTCGATGGGGCTGCGCTACGCCACGATCACCGGCGTCGCCCGCGACGACCTGCCTGACGGCGGCGCCTGGCTGTACGCCGAGACCGTCCGGCAGATCCACGCCCTCCAGCCCGGCTGCGGCGTCGAGCTGCTTATCCCGGACTTCAACGCCGTCCCCGAGCAGCTCGCCGAGGTCTTCGGTTCCCGCCCGGAGGTGCTGGCGCACAACGTGGAGACCGTGCCGCGCATCTTCAAGCGGATCCGGCCGGCGTTCCGCTACGACCGTTCGCTTGACGTGATCCGGCAGGCCCGCGCCGACGGCCTGGTCACCAAGAGCAACCTCATCCTGGGCATGGGCGAGGAGCGGGCCGAGATCTCCCAGGCGCTGCGTGACCTGCACGAGGCGGGCTGCGAGCTGATCACCATCACGCAGTACCTGCGCCCCACCCCCCGCCACCACCCGGTGACCCGCTGGGTCAAGCCGGAGGAGTTCGTGGAGCTGCGCGAGGAGGCCGAGGAGATCGGCTTCGCCGGGGTGATGAGCGGGCCGCTTGTGCGCTCGTCGTACCGGGCCGGCCGGCTCTACAAGCAGGCCCTCGACGCCCGCGCCGCCACGCCGGTCGCCGCCGGCTGACCCGCCGGCAGCGCGCCGCACCGCCGTCCGGCACCCGGATGTCATGATCGTGCGGTGACCGCCGGGGTACGCCAGCAGCCGCGTGGCGCGGGTCGACCGCGCCCAGGGTCGAGTGCGCGCCCCGGCCTGGTCGGTTGGCTCACCGCCTCGGCAGTGCTCGCCGGGATCGGCTACCGGCTCTGGCTGCTGGCCCACTCCACACCGGCCACGAACAGCGACGAGGCCACGATGGGGTTGGCCGCGTTGCACATCGCCCGGGGCGAGGGTTTCCCGGTCTGGTTCTACGGCCAGCAGTACATGGGCACGCTGGAGGCGTACCTCGCCGCGCCGATCTTCGCGCTGGCCGGTGGGCCGTCAGTGCTCGGCCTGCGGCTGCCCACAGTGGCGCTGTACGCGCTGTTCCTGCTGCTGGCGTGGCGCCTGACACTGCGGCTGACCGGGGACCGCTGGTTCGGGCTGCTGGTGGTGGCGCTGCTGGCTCTGGGCTCCGACCGGATCGTCAAGAACCAGCTGATCGCCGGCGGCGGCTATCCGGAGATGAACGCGGCAGGAGTCGCGCTGGCACTGCTCGCCGTGGACCTGGCCGCCGGTCGGCCGGGGCGACGCCTCGCCCGCTGGGCGCTGTGGGGATTCCTGGCCGGCCTGATGCTCTGGGTCGACCCACTCGTGCTGCCGTACGTCGCGGCGACCGGTGCGGTGCTCGTCGGGTTCTGCCATCGGGAGCTGCGCGGGCGGGCCGGCGCGCTGCTCGGATCCGCCGCCGTGCTGGGGGCGGCCCCGTTGCTGCTGCACAGCCTGGTGAACGGACGAAATCCCCTGCGCGCCGTGCTCGCCGCCAGTGGCGCGAATTCCTCCGCCGACTGGGCCGACCGGCTGCACGGGGGCCTTGTGCTCGGCCCTCCGCTGGGCATGGGCTTCTGCGCTCCCGGTTCGTGCGCCACCTGGCAGTTGTGGTGGGCGCTCGCGCTGCCGGTGCTGCTGGCTGTCGCCGCCGCCACGGCCTGGCGGGCGCTGCGCCGACCGGCCGACCCGACGCCCCGGGCCGCTGCCGCGATGCGGCTGGCGCTCGTGCTGGCCGCTGTGGCGACGCTCGGCGCGTACACGGTGAGCAGTGCCGCCGGGCTGACCCCGGTGGAGAGTTCCCGCTACCTGTCCTGCCTGCTCATCTCCCTGCCGGCGCTGCTGTGGCCACTGTGGACGGCGGCTCGGCGCGGCTCGCGTCCGTCGGCCGCGAACCGGGGCGGCGTCGGGTCGACGCTGGTCCGGCCGGTCGCTGTGGCGGTGCTCGTCGCCACGCTGGGCACCGCCGTCCACGTCACCTGGCGGGCCACGCAGACCGCCCCGCTGAACCGGGCGACCGAGGCCCGGCACGCCGAGCTGGTGAGCACGCTGCGTCAGCTCGGCGTACGACACGTCCGAGCCGGCTATTGGACCTGTAACAGGCTCACCTTCGCCAGCGCGGAGGACGTCGTCTGCGCCGTCGTCGACGACATGCTGCGCCCCGGCTTCGACCGCTATCCCGCGTACCGCCGGGAGGTCGAGCGCGCGGCGACGGCGGCATGGGTGGCGCCGACCGGATCGCCGCTGGCGGCCCGGCTCGACGAGCTGCTCCGCGCGGCCCCGGGCAGCCTGGAACTGGTAACCGTCGACGGCTGGCGGATCTACCTGCCCCGCGCCTGAGGACCCGGCCCAGTCGTCCTCTTGGGACTCCCTAGCGGTCCGCTCTGACCGACTGCCGGCGATGGGT
The DNA here is from genome assembly GCF_049847245.1 of Micromonospora sp. DT68. Classification (NCBI taxonomy): domain Bacteria; kingdom Bacillati; phylum Actinomycetota; class Actinomycetes; order Micromonosporales; family Micromonosporaceae; genus Micromonospora; species Micromonospora sp. DT68. The sequence goes on along the minus strand of NZ_JBNCNZ010000024.1, from coordinate 48,553 downwards.
CACCGAGCACGGCAGCGATGCGAAGCCGCGCTGGTTCGGGGAGTGCACCCGCCGGGCGTTCGCGAAGTCGATCTCGTAGTCGGAGAAGACCGCACCGGCCTCCTCCAGGGCGATCGTCATCTCGATCTTTGCCAGCGGAGCGCCCAGGCAGTGGTGCGGCCCGCGACCGTAGCTGATCATCTTCGACGTGTCGCGGTCGAGGTCGAACCTGTCGGGGTCGGGGAACACCCGCTCGTCCCGGTTGGCCGACCCGAGCAGGACCGCGATCCGGGAGCCGGCTTCCAGTCGGGTGCCGTGGATCACCCGGTCCTCGGTGAGGGACCGGACCGTCATCTGGTTGCCGGAGTCGTACCGGAGGGTTTCGCTGGCCCAGTCCTCGGCGCGACCGTTGAGGCCGGCCTGCGCGACGTCCGGGTGCAACGCACCATGGAGCCACGCGTTGCCGATCGTCTTACCCGTCGACTCGTTGCCGGCGCTGACGACGAGGAAGAGGAACGCGACGACCTCCGCATCGGTGAGCTTCGCCCCGCCGACCTCCGACTGGATGACCTGGGAGGTCAGATTGTCGCGCGGCTGACGGCGCAGGTCGGTGATCAGCCCCACGAAGTACTGGGCCAGCCGCAGCGCCGCCCGGACCGAGTTCTCACCGCGTTCGTCCGACCCGTCCACCCGCTGGTTGAGCTCGTCGGTGTCGGCCCGCAGTTGGTCCCAGTCCTCGGGCGGCACGCCGAGCATCTCGCAGACCACGTCGTTGGGCAACGCGGCGGCGTAGTCCGACGCGAAGTCGAAGGTGCGCTGGTCGCGCAGCGGCTCCAGCCGGGCGCGGGCCAGCTCGCGGATGCGTGGTTCCAGTCTGGCCACGTGACGTGGGGTGAAGGCGCTGGACGCCAGCCGGCGGTAGGCACCGTGCTCGGGTGGGTCCATGGCGTGGAACAGGATCCGGTTCGCCGCCTGCGGATCCCACAGCTCCGGCTCGAGGGAGATGCCGTTGCGGATGGAGAACAGGGCGGACCGGCTCAGCGCCAACTCCACGTCCTCGTAGCGCGACAGCGCCCAGAAGTCGCGGCGCTCGTTGCGGTACAGCGGCGCGTTGGCCCGCATCCAGGCGTACGTGGGATACGGGTCCTCGTGCATCCGGTAGTCGAACGGGTCGTAGGCCGGTGGCGTACCGGCACCGAGCACGGAGGCCGACGCGGTCATGCCCAGAACCTAACCGCACCGGCCTTCCGGGCGGCTGCCCCTGGATCGCGTGACAGGAGGTGCCGCGCACCTCTGCGTACGGTCCACCCGTGGGGTACCTGACGAGCACGGCGGCAGACCCGAGTTACGACCCGTTCTCCTACCGCCTGCACGCGGACCCGTACCCGGCCTATGCCTGGATGCGGGAGAACGCGCCCGTCTACCGCAACGAGGAACGGAACTTCTGGGCACTGTCCCGCTACGACGACGTGCTCGCCGCGTTGCGCAGCCCGGCGCTGTATTCCAACCGCCACGGCATCTCCCTCGAGCCGGACCTGTGGGGCACGGACGCGACAAAGACCAGCTTCTTCCTCGCGATGGATCCGCCCGACCACGGGCGGATGCGCCGGCTCGTCGGGAGCGTGTTCAAGCCACGGTGGGTCGCCGGGATGCAGGCCCGGGTGCGCGAGTTGGCTCGGGCCCGGCTCGAACCGTTGCTGGACGTGGAGAGGTTCGACTTCACCGAGTTCGCCGCCGCTCTGCCCAACGACGTGATGTGCGAGATCGTCGGGATACCCGACGACGACCGCGACATGATCCGCGCCGACAACGACCTGTTGAACCACTGTGAGGACGGTGTCGACACGAGGTCGAGCGCCACCGTGGCCGCCGGGTTCCGCCTCGCGGAGTACTACGTCGAGCTGGTCGGCGACCGGCGCCGGAGCCCACGCGACGACCTCACCTCCGCGATGATCGAGGCACGGGTCGACGGCCGGCCGCTCACCGACTCCGAACTCGTCGCCTTCCTCTTCCTCCTCGTCAGCGCCACGAACGAGTCGACGGGCAAACAGATCGGGATCGCGTGGTACCACGGCTGGCGTCTGCCCGAGGTCCGATCGGCGGGCCTGGGCGGTCGCGCCGCCGACTGGTGCAACGAGTCGCTGCGGTACGACTCCGCCAGCCAGATGACGGCGCGCACGCTCACGCAGGAGTCCACGATCCACGGCACGCGGCTCCCCGCGGGCGCGCGGGTCGTGCTGCTTCCCGCGTCGGGAAACCGTGATCCGCGGGCGTTCTCCGAGCCGGACCGGTTCGACCTGGACCGCGACACGAGCAAGATGATCAGCTTCGGGCACGGGCCGCACTTCTGCCTGGGCGCCCCGCTCGCACAGCTGGAAATCACCGTGGCGCTTGAGGAACTGGCGGCGCTCGTGTCGGACTACGAACTCGACATGGACAGGGCGCGATGGATCCACTCCCCGCACCAGCGCGGGTTCGCGTCGTTGCCGTGCACTGTCACCCTCCGTCCCGGGCGGTCCCGCTGACCCTGCGGGACGGGCGGTCCCGCCGACCCTGAGCGCGGGCCGCCCGGTCAGGCCGTCAGGAACGACCTGAGGCTGCCCACCTGCTCGGCTGTCGCGCGGAAGGCGTCCAGGTGGGTGCCGTGTTCGGCCACCACCAGCCGGGCTCCGGGCACGATCTCGGCCAGCCGCAGGGATCCGGCCGGGTGCGCCGTGTCGTCGTCCTCGCTTGTGATGACGAGACAGGGCTGGTGTACGCCGGCGGCTGTCGGTCGGGAATCCCAGTGCATCGTCGCCGCGGTGAGCTTGGCGTACCGGTAGAAGAGTTCGGGCGTGGCGTACGGGCGGACCACCAGCGGCCCGATCCGCGGCGGCACCCCTGTCATCGGGCCGCTGGTGAGCTTCCCGCGCAGCCAGGCCGCGGTGTCGCGGGACTCGCCGCCCAGGTCCATCAGGGCCCGCAGGTTCACCTGGTGGTCGGTCTTCTCCGCGTCGCCGCCCATCTCCAGGTCGGCGTGCCAGAGGCTCAGGGAACTGACAAGGTCGGGGCGCTGCGCAGTCGCGGCCAGCGCCACCGAGGCTCCGGCGCAGAGCCCCATGACATGCGCCGGACCGAGGGCCAGCTCTTCGACCACGGCCACCAGGTCCTGCACCTGATGACTCAGGTCGTACCCCCGTCTGTCGAAGTCCTTCCCGTCCACTATCGGCTCGGTGGTGCCGCGCGTCTGCATGATCACGCAGCGGTACGAGGAGCTGAGTGCCCGCAGCCACGGCAGCGCGATCCGGTAGCTCAGGGAACAGGGCGGAGAGATCAGCACGCCCGGGGCGTCGCGTGGGCCGGACTCGACAACCGTGATCACGGTCCCGTCCGGGCGGCTCACGGTCCGTACCCGGTATCCCGCCTCCTCGTCCGCGTAGAGGCACCGCGCCTGCGCGGCGCCGTCCTCGGGCGGCAGGCCGGCCAGTTCGGGAGCGCGCTGCGCCCGCTGGATTTCCGCAGCCAGGGCGACGGCCGCGAAGTCGCGGTCCCGGGCGCTCGACGGCGCGTCGAAGGTGAGGGGCACGTCCAGCGCACGGCACACGGCGGCGACCAGATCCGGCGCGCTGTCGCAGGTGTCGTCGGGGAGCGCGAACGGGCCCACCTGTCCGGTCAGCGCTTCGAGCTGGCGTACGGCCTCGACCAGAGTGGCCAGCGCGGGGGTGGGGCTTCCGGTCATGGCTTGTCGACCGGCGGTTGCTGCGCCGACGCGCGCGCGACGCGGGCGAGGTTGCGGACAGTGACCGTCCCGCCCAGGTCCCGGGGATCGATGTCGAGGCCGAGCGCGCGACTTGCCTCGGCGACGATCCGGATGATCGACAGGGACGTGCCCCCGTGATCGGCGAGCTCGTCGTCGGGAGCGACGTCGGGAGTGGACAGCACGTTACGCGCGATGGCGAGGATCCGGTCGACCCGCTCCTCGTCGGTGCCGTCCAGGCGCAGGTCGCTGATGGCAACACCTCCGGCGTGTCCGACCTCGGTCCGGTTCACCCCGTAACGAAATCCGGTCGTCCGCGCAGGGGTCAGTCGCCCGTTCCGGTGACTGCACCGGGCTGCCCGGCCGTACCTAGCCTGAAGGACACGTGCGGCAGGCACTGGGCACTCGGGCTGACCCGCGTCGCTGGGGAACTTCCGCTCTTCGCGAGGATGGTGGCGGAATGCAGGTCTCAGCAGCGCCCTCCGGTCGCCGCTTGCACGAAATCTTCCAGGACCGGGCGCGCGAGGCACCGGAGCGCATCGCGCTGACAACGACGGACGAGTCCGTCTCCTACGGCGACCTCGACGCGCGCAGCGACCGGCTCGCCGATCACCTCGCTGAACTCGGTGTCGGGCCGGACGTACTGGTCGGGCTGTGTGTGCGGCGCAGTCCGGAGGCCATCGTCGGCATGCTCGGCATCCTGAAGGCCGGCGGCGCGTACGTACCGATCGACCCCAGCTATCCGGCCGAGCGGATCGACTATCTGCTGTCCGACTGCGGTTCGCCGATCGTGGTGGCGGCGAGGAACACCGCCGGCGTCATCGGCGACCGCCACCCGTCGGTCGTGTGGATCGACAGCGACGAGGTGACGTCCGGCCCCGGCGCCGTCCGCCTCGATCCCAGCGGGCACCCGCCGGCGTCCGCGGACAACCTGGCGTACGTCATCTACACCTCCGGCTCGACCGGGACGCCGAAGGGCGTGACTGTCGAGCACCGCAATGTGGTGCGCCTGTTCGAGCAGACCGATCCGTGGTTCGCGTTCGACGATCACGACACCTGGTCGTTGTTCCACTCGATCAGCTTCGACTTCTCCGTGTGGGAGATCTGGGGCGCGCTGCTGCACGGCGGGCGACTGGTCCTGATGCCCGAGGCGAGCACCCGCTCACCCTCGTTGCTGGTCTCGCTGCTGCGCTCCGAGCGGGTGACAGTCCTGAACCAGACCCCTTCGGCGTTCCACCAGTTGCTGTTCTCGGCGAGCCAGGGTGCCGACACGGCCGGCCTCTCCCTGCGACTGGTGATCTTCGGTGGGGAGCGGCTGGAGCCCCGGCAACTGGCGCCCTGGATCGAGCGGCACGGCGACGAGCGACCGCAGCTCGTCAACATGTACGGCATCACCGAGACCACTGTGCACTGCACCTACCGGCGGATCACCGGTGCCGACCTGGACACGACAGGCGTGAGTGTGATCGGCGTACCCATTCCGGATCTGCGTGTGCACGTCCTTGACGACGACGGGCGGCCGGTGCCGGAGGGCAAGCCGGGCGAGATGTACATCGCCGGTGGCGGGGTGGCCCGCGGCTACCTGAACCGCCCCCAGCTCACCGCGCAACGGTTCGTCTCCTCCATGGCGGAACTCGGCGAGCAGCGCCTGTACCGCACCGGCGACGTCGGGGTACGCCTTCCCGGCGGCGAGCTGGCCTACCTCGGCCGGGTGGACGACCAGCTGAAGATCCGGGGCTACCGGATCGAACCAGGTGAGATCGAACAGTGCCTGGCCCAGGTGCCCGGCGTCGGGCGTGCAGTCGTCGTGGCGCGGGACTTCGGCCAGGGCGACGTGCGGCTGGTCGCGCACCTGCTGCCGGCGGGCGGAACGGACGCCGACGACGGCCTGGCCGCCGCCGCCGAGCGTCACGCCGTCCGGAGTCTGCCGAGGCACCTTCGGCCGTCCCTCTACAAGGTCGTCACGGAGATTCCGATGACGCTGCAAGGAAAGGTGGATCGCGATGCACTCGGACAGTGATCTGCCCGATGCCACGGTGAGTGACATCAGGCAGACGATCAGTGGCATCACCAGAGCCGTGCTGGAACGCGACGTCGACCCGGCCGTCGACGTGTTCGACCAGGGCGCCACGTCCCTGGCCTTCATCCGCATCGTGGCCGAGGTCAACGAGCGGTACGGCATCACCGCGGATGTCGCGGAACTGGAGGAGGCGAGCGTCGACGAGATGTCCGCGCTCGTGGCACGGCAACTCAACAGTCAGCAACCCGTGACGGCGAGGGATTGGCGATGACGAACACGTTGGAACGCAACTTCACGCCGAGTCCGGAAGAGGTCGCCCAGTTCCATCAACGCGGCTACCTCGGACCGTTCAAGGTGTACGAGGAAGACGAGATGCAGCGCCTCTGGAAGCGGGAGCGGCTCCGCCTCATGGACCGCAGCCAGGCCGTCTACGACGAGGGCGACGCCCAGGCGGGCAACACCAACATCGCCAACTACGACCGGCACCTCGACTCGACGTTCCTCGCCGACCACATCTGCCGGCCGGAGATCGTGGATCGGGTCACCGCGGTGCTCGGCCCGAACGTGCTGTGCTGGCGTTCCGAGTTCTTCCCGAAGTACCCCGGCGACGAAGGCACCGACTGGCACCAGGCGGACACGTTCGCGTTCGCGTCGGGCAAGCCGCAGATCGTCTGGCCCGAGGCGGAGAGGGAGTACGGCGGCACTCTCACCGTGTGGACGGCGTTCACCGAGGCCACCGAGGAAACCGCCTGCCTGCAGTTCATCCCCGGCACGCAGCGCACCATGTACTACGACGAGACGAAGGGCATGCACTACCAGCCCGACAAGATCAACGCTCAGCGCAAGGAAGACGGCGTCACCCGCGGCTTCTACGGATACGACTACCGGGAACTGCAGAAGGACCCCGACTGGAAGCCGCCGGTGGACCAGGCGGTCTCGATGATCATGCGCCCGGGTGAGGCGGTGATGTTCTGGTCGACCATGATGCACGCGTCCAAGCCCCACAGCGCGCCGGACAAGGGAATGCGCCTGGGCTTCGCCGGCCGGTACGTTCCGACCTGTGTGGAGGTCTACCCGGACACCGACGACGTCGACGAGTACGGCGGTCGCGTGAGCCTGCAGGAATACGGCACGGTGCTGGTGGCCGGCGTCGACACGTACACCCACAACCGCAAGGTGACCACCACGACGCGGGGCCACAAGTTCCCGGTTCGGTGAATCGCGACCGGGAACGGCCGGGCTGGTGAACGTCTCCGGCCCGGTCACCGGTCCCCGCCGTCACAGAGGGAGTCGGCCGATGGTGCAAGCGCAGGCGAGGTCGGCGGTGGCGCGGCTCGCGAGATCCGTGCTGTCGGTGCGGCCCCTTGTCGAAGGGCTGGGTGGACCGGTCAGGGTCGTTGCGGTGGGTAGCGATGCCAGCGGCGCTCCGACCGGCTGGTCCGCCCGGCAGTGGCACGACGTGGAGCAGGTGCTCGGGCGGGTCGCCCGGCAGGCCGGGGTCCCGGGGCTCGCAGTGAGCCGCGACGCCGCCCCCGGCGACCTTCAGGTCTTCGAGCGCGTGGTGAGCGACCGCCTGGCCCTGGCGGATCTGGTCGACGCGGTCACGCCGATGCCGGAGGGTCTGCTGACCGACGTCGACCTGATCACCGCCGAGGCCGTGGCGGACAGCTTCGACGGGTTCTTCAGCCGGCAGAGCATGCGCTCGCACGACGGACTCCCGCTCAACGTGTACAGCGCCGGGCCTCCCGGCGAGACTGTCGTCGTCGTACCCGCCTGCGGAATGCCCGCCGCGCTCGCGGAGTCGTGGATGCGCTTCCTGGCCCGGGACCGCAGGGTTCTGGCCTGGGAGAGCCGAGGTCTGTTCGGAGCTGCCGACCACAGCGACGACTACGCCGTCGACACCGCCGCGCAGGCCGCCGACCTGTTCACCGTCATGGACCACTACGGGGTGGCCGACGCGCACGTGGTGGGCCTCTGCGGTGGTGCGGTGATCGGCCTGGCCGCCGCCGCGAGCCGGCCCGAACGGATCCTGTCGCTCAGCCTGTGGCACGGCGCCTACGAGTTCGCCAGCGGCTCGCCGCGAACCCGGTTCCAGAACGACCTGATCGAGTTGATGACCATCGCCGCCCACAGCCGGGCCGCCGCGCGGTCGGTCCAGGCAGCCTTCTGGCAGGTGGCGCTCACCAGCACGCCCGCCGAGGTGGCGCATCTGGTGCTGTACCCCTACACCAGCGCCGAACTCTTCTACAGGTACTGCCGGCTCAACGGCGCCCTCGCCCGTACCGACGTGGAGCAGTACCTCACGCGCGTCAGACAGCCCACGCTCGTGGTCACGAGCGAGGACGACGAGACCGCGCACCCGCAGGGTTCGCGGCAGCTGGCCGAGGGCCTGCCGAACGCACGCCTGCGGATGGAACCGCACGGCGACCACGCCTCCCTGTTCCACGCCGACAGCACCGCCCTGATGCAGGCGGCCGCCGACTTCATCGCGCATCCGACCACGCGGGAGGACGTGGCCCACGCCTAGCATCGGTGAATTTCCGTCAATGGAGGCACCATGAGCGACTTCACTGTCAAACCGCTCGGTCCGGACACGTGGGACGCGTTCGCGGGGCTCGTCGAGAAGCACAACGGCGTGTGGGGCGGCTGCTGGTGCATCTACTTCCACCCGTCCTGCGCCGAACGGGGGCAGGGCGCCGAGGGCAACCGCAGTCTCAAACAGCGGCTTGTCAACGAGGGACGGGCCCACGCCGCACTTGTGTTCGACGGTGACGCGGCAGTGGCCTGGTGCGAGTACGGAACGCCTGACGAACTGCCGAACGTCCAGCACGGCAAGCAGTACCGGGCCGAACTCGACATCCTGCCGGACCAGCGGATCACCTGCTTCTTCGTCGACCGCGACTACCGTCGCAAAGGCGTGTCCCGGGTCGCGCTCGACGGCGCTCTCAGCCTGATCGCGCAGGGCGGCGGCGGGCTCGTGGAGTCCTATCCCCAGGACACCGCCGGGAAGAAGACCTCTGCCTCCTTCCTCTACAACGCCACGCGCAGCCTGTTCGAGCAGGCCGGATTCGCCTACATCCGGCCCAAGGGCAAGAGCCACTGTGTGATGCGCAAGGAGGTTCCGGCGACGTCTCCGCCGACGAGGCGACATGAGCGGTGAGCCGTCCGTCGCGTCGATCACGTGGGCCGCCCAGGTGCTGCGTCCCGTGGTACGCCGCACTCCCCTCGATCCGAACGCGCGCCTGAGCGCCGCCGCCGGCGTACCCGTGTGGCTCAAGCGCGAGGACCTTCAGCTGTGCCGCTCGTACAAGGTTCGCGGCGCGTACAACGCGATCGCCTCGCTCACCGCGGGCCAGCGCGACCGCGGTGTGGTGTGCGCGAGCGCGGGCAACCACGCACAGGGCGTCGCGTTCACGTGCCGGCAGCTGGCCATCCCCGGGCGCGTGTTCCTGCCGGCCACGACGACGCGGCAGAAGCGGGAGCGCATCGCGGCGCTTGGCGACGGCGTGGTGCGCACGGTCGTCGTGGCGGGCGCCGACTTCGACACCACCACGAGCGCCGCGTTGGAGGACTGCGAACGCACCGGTGGCGCCTACGTGCACCCGTTCGACAACCCCGCGGTCGTGGCCGGGCAGGCCACTGTCGCTGTCGAGGTGGTCGAACAGCTCGGCGGCGACGTCGGCACGGTGATCGTTCCGGTCGGCGGCGGCGGGCTTGTCGCGGGAATGCTGACGTGGCTCAAGCACAGGCTGCCCGGCGTGACTGTCATCGGCGCCGAACCGGCGGGCGCGGCGAGCATGCGGGCCGCACTCGACCACGGCGGGCCCACGGCGCTGCGTCCGATCGACACGTTCGTCGACGGCGCCGCCGTTCCGTCGGTGGGGCGGATCGGCCACCGGGTCGTGCGCGACCTGCTGGACGAGCTGGTGTCCGTGCCCGAGGACGCGGTGTGCGCCGAGATGGTCGACCTGTACCAGACCGACGGCATCATCGCCGAACCGGCAGGGGCGCTGGCCAGCGCCGCGTTGCGGATGCCGCTGCGCAGCCCGCTGCGCGGGCCGGTGGTGTGCGTGCTGTCCGGGGGAAACAACGACATCCACCGGTACGGCGAGATCCTCGAACGGACCGGCCGGTACGTCGGGCGCGAGGTGAACCGGCCGCAACTGGTGACGGGCGGATAGCGCCGGCCTCCTCCGTCGTGCATGACGGGGTCGCCGCATTCGGTGACATGTTCCGGCCCGGCCGGACGTTCAGGATCAAGTGCACGAGTCGGGCACGTACGCAGGCCAGCGCGGGAGGATGGTTCACACATTGGCCCCGGACAGGGTCGCAGTCGTCACGGGAGGAAACCGCGGGCTCGGCCTGGAGCTGGTCCGACGGTTCGCCGAGCTGGACATGCGCGTCGTGCTCGCCTGTCGCGTCGCCGAGGACGGTCGCGCGGCGATCGAACGGTTGGGCGGCCTCGCCGACCGGGTGGCGGTGCGCCAGGTGGACGTCAGCGACGCCGACAGCGTCGCCTGGCTCGTGACCTGGGTGAACAGGCGTCTCGGCCGGTGCGATGTGCTGGTGAACAACGCCGACGCGTTGCTCGACGACGGCGCGGCAGCGGCGAGCGTGGACGTGGAACTGGTCCGCCGGACCCTGGAGACCAACCTGTTCGGTCCGTGGCGGCTCGTCCAGGGAGTCCTGCCGCTGATGCGCGCCACCGGCTACGGACGGATCGTCAACGTCTCGTCCGGGTCGGCCGCCGATCCGCGCGGGGCGTGGGCGAGCCGCGTCTCGATGTCCGCCGTCAACGCGCTGACCCGAGTGTTCGCGGACGAGCTGGCCGGCGACGGCATCCTGGTCAACGCGTGCTGCCCGGAGGCGGGCGCCGACCAGGCCGGCGGTGCCGGGCCGGTCGACGCCTCGACGTCAGTGGACACCGCGGTATGGCTCGCCACCCTGCCCGACGGCGGTCCTACCGGACGGCTCTGGCGCGGCCGGAGCCCGATCGACTCGTGACCGCGCCGGAGTTCACCGGTTGGTCGGTGACGTGGGCAGGCGGAACGGGCGGCCGGTCGTGGTGTGCGTGGCGATGCGGTTGTGGTCGTAGCGGTTCTCGCCACTGACCAGGACGGCGCCGTACCGGTCGAGGCTCACCGTTCCCCCGTACTCCTCCACCACGTCGGTGTCCGGGTAGACGTGCACGGAGGTCGGCACGTACCGGGCGGCGAAGCCGAGCCGCATCGCGTCGGTCTTGCCGGAGTGCGGGTACGACGCGTGCATCAGCGTCGACCAGAACATCACCGCCTCGCCCGGCCGCATGACCATCGGCACGGCCTTCGACTCGTCCGGCTGGAAGTCCGGGTCGACCTGGAGCTGCCGGTAGTCGTAGCCGAAGAAACCGCGCTTCTTGCCGCTCTTCGTCGCGTTGTTGATCGTGTCCGGCGAGTACTCCATCACCTTGGACTCGTCGTAGTTCATCCGCGTGTACGAGCCGGGAATGAACTCCAGGCAGCCGTTGTCGGTCGTCGCCTCGGTGAAGGCCGTCCAGACAGTGATGGTGCCACCGAACTCGGCGTCCTCGGGCCAGACGATCTGCGGCTTGCCGGAGGCGTTCGCGAACGTGTCGGCCTGGTGCCAGTCGGTGCCCTCGTCGCCGGGGTACTTCGGGAAGAACTCGGTGCGCCAGCACAGCAGGTCCGGCCCGATCACGCTTGCCACCCGGTCGGTGATCCGCGGGTCGGTGACCAGGTCGGCCAGGAAGCCGTTGTCCAGGTGCCTGTCGTAGTTGGAGATGTTGGTGTTGCCCGACACTGCCGCGTTCTCGGGGTAGACGGCGTTGCGCCGGTCCAGCACCGACAGCCGCTCGGACCGCCAGGTGCGCACCATCTCGTCCTCGTCCAGGACGGGGAACGGGCCGAAGAAGCCCTGCCGCCAGAACGTCTCCTGCTGCTCGGCGGTGAGCGCGTACTGTGCGCGGGCGGTGTCGGTCATGGCTGCTCGCTCATTTCGGTAGGGGTGCATCGGGCAACGAGTCCAGGTCGTACTCACCGTCGACGGTGAGCGGGAGCCGGTCGACCACGACGATCCGCTTCGGGATCAGGTGCTCCGGCAGCCGCGTGACCAGGTGCTGGCGCAGGCGGCCGAGGTCCACGGCGCTGGCGGTGCCGACGACGTAGGCGGTAGCCGAGTCGTCCACGAGCGCGTCGTCCACGTCGGCCAGGTCACGCAGGGCCGCGAGTGTCTCCAGCGGATCGGCGTACGGTGCGGACGCCGGCCCGCCGCCGGCGAAGTCGAGCACGCCGTCGGGCCGCCGCCGGGCCAGCTGGCCGGTGGTCAGCTCGCCGACGTGGAGTTCGCCAACCTCGCCGACGGCCGCCGGCCGCCCGGCCCTGTTGCGCACGACCAGCGCGCCGGCCAGTTCCGTGCCGATCGGTACGCGCAGCGGGGCCGTGGCCGCCGTCCAGGTTGCCGGCACGGCGTAGCCGGCCAGCGGGCTGCCGCTCGGCGGTCCGCCGTAGACGCCGACCACCTGGCAGCCGGGTGCCAGCGTCCGGAGTCGCTCCACGTCCTGCGCGGTCAGGTCGCCACGGTTGGCCACGAACGCGTACCGCAGGTGTGGCAGTGCCGCCTGCGCCCGGTGCGAGGTCAGCGCCCGCAGCGACGGCGGGGTGAGGTACACGGCCGTCACGGCGGTGGTCCGCAGCCAGTCCCGCAACACATCGGGCTCGTCGTCGGCCGGCAGATGCAGCACGGTGCCGGCGGCCATCGCCGACGACAGCGCCGACGTCACGAGACCGGGCGGGCCGGACAGGACGGCGAGCCGGTCCTCGCCGGTCAGGCCGAACCGTTCGACAGCCCATTCGGCGGGCTCGGCGGTGCCGGTCGCGTCCGTTGCGGCGGTGTGCCGGAGCGCGGCGATCAGCGCCGTCAGTCTGCGGCCGGCGGCCTGGCGATCCGGTCCGTCCGGACCTGCGACCGCGTCCGCGAGCTGCCGGTCGGTCCACTCCCGGTCCCCGTCGACCAGCACGACGCGGTCCGATGCCCGCTCCGCCCACGGCTTTCCGACGGTACGAGGCTCGGCGGCCACCGTCGCGGCCGGACCGACGGCCACCGGTGCGCCGGACAGCTCGTAGTCGAGGATGCCGCCTGTCGAATCGGCGGCCACCGCCGGCAGCAACGCGGCGATCTGGTCCAGGAACGCCTGCATCGCAGCGGCGTCGTAACGGTCGGCGTGGTAGAGCAGTTCCAGCCGGAACTCGCCGGCGCCGTCCCCGCCCTCGTGCACGTTCAGGTTGAGATCGACCTTGCCCGGCTGAGGTGGCGGCTCCACGCCCTCCACCTCGACGCCGGGCAGCCGGAACCTGCCCTCGGCGGTGTCGATCATGCTGACGAGCGTCTGGAACAGCGGCGTACGCGACGGGTCGCGGACCACCGACAGCTCCCGGAGCAGGAGGTTGATCTGGGTCTCGCCGTGGTTGACGCAGTCGTCGATGCACGCCCGGCGGACCCGGCGCAGCAGCTCGTCGAAGCCGGGAGCGCCGCCGAGGTCGATCCGCACCGGGACGGTGTTGACGAACAGGCCGAGCAACGCGTCCACCCCGGCATCGCGGCGGGTGTTCACCGCGACGCCGATGACCAGGTCGTCCTGGCCGGACCAGCGGTGCAGCACCGTGGAGAACAGCGCGACGGTGGCCATGAACGGCGTCACCTCGTGCTCGCGGCACAGCCGCCTCAACGCGTCGGCGCCGGCGGAGTCCAGAGTGGCCCGGACCCGACCACCGACAGCGCCCTGGGCCGGCGATCGACGACGTGCCGTCGGCAGGTCCACCGCCGCCGGCGCCCCGGCCAGCCGGTCGCGCCAGTAGTCGGCCTGGGCCGCGCGCCGCTCGGCGGTCAGCCACCGTCGCTGCCATGCGGCGTAGTCCCCGTACTGGACGCGCAGGGCTGGCAGCTCGGCGGCTGCGGTGTCCCCGCCGACCGCGTACAGGGCGGACAGCTCGCGCAGGAACAGACCGACCGACCACGCGTCGGAGATGACGTGGTGGATCGTGATGCTCACCAGGTGATCGGTGTCGCTCTGGCGAATGAGCAGGCAGCGGAACAACGGTCCCTTGGCGAGATCGAACGGCGTGGCCGCCTGGTCGTCCGCGAGCCGCTCGGCCACCTCCGCCCGGTCGGCGTCGGCCCGGTCGACGCGCCAGGCCGGGTCGGGCGGCGCCACGTGTGGCACAGCCCGGCCGCGGACCACCGGGAACGTCGTACGGAGGATCTCGTGCCGGTCGACGATCGCCCGGACACTGCGCTCAAGCGCCGCGACGTCAAGCGCTCCGCGCATCCGCAGGCGGCCGTGCACGTGGTAGGCGGCACCGGGCCGGATCTGGGATTCCAGCCACAACCGTTCCTGGTCGAACGAGAGGACCGGTGGTTCGTCGGCCGGCCGGGGCGACACCTCAGGACGGTCAGCCGGGTCCGGCGCGCCCTCCGCCGGCGCGGGCAGGGCTGCCGCCAGGTCGGACAGGCGCGAGTTCTCGAACACCAGCCGCAGCGGCAGTGACGAGCCGGCCCGCGCGCGCAGCCGGCCGAGCACCTGGCCGGCCAGCAGGGAGTCCCCGCCGAGGTCGAAGAAGTCGTCGTCCCGTCCGACGCGGTCGAGTTCGAGAACCTGCTGCCACACCTCGGCGACCAGTTCCTCGTCGGCGCCGCGCGGCGGATCGCTCTGGGCGCCACTTGTCGGGTCGGCCGGCGCCGGCAACGCCAGGCGATCGACCTTGCCGTTGGGCGTGTGCGGCAGTTCGTCGAGCACCACCAGGCTGCCGGGGACCATCACCACCGGCAGCGTCCGGCGCAGGTACGCCCGCACCCCGTCCAGGTCGATGCCGTCTGCGGGCCGCGCTACCAGGTAGCCGACCAGGCGGTCGCCGTGCAGCGCGACCACCGCGTCACGGACGTCGGGATGGTTCTGGAGCGTGGTCTCCACCTCGCCGAGCTCGATCCGCTGCCCGCGTACCTTGACCTGGAAGTCCTGCCGGCCGAGGTAGAGCAGGGCGCCGTCGGAGCGGTAACGCACCAGGTCGCCGGTTCGGTACATGCGGTCGCCGGGCGCGGAGGCGAACGGGTCGGCGACGTACCGGGCGGAGGTCAGCCCGGACCTGTTGATGTAGCCGCGGCTCAGGCCACGCCCGGCCAGGTACAGCTCCCCGACCGCGCCGACCGGCACCTGCCGCAGCGACCGGTCCAGGACGTACGCGCGCGCGTCCGGCAACAGTGCGCCGATCGGAGGCGGCTGCTCGCCGGGGCGGAGTTGGGCGTACGTCGAGTACGTGGTGTCCTCGGTCGGACCGTAGAGGTTGATCACGGCCTCGATGTGCCCGGTGGCGTAGAGGTCGTCCACAAGGGTCCCGGTGATCGCCTCCCCGCCCAGGCCCACCACCCGCACGCTGCGGGGCAGTGCCCCCACCTCGACGAGCGCCTTCGCGGCCGACGGCACGACGCTCATCATCGTCACGTCCGGTACGTCGGCGAGCAGCGAGAGGGCGTTGTCGACGATCATTGCGGTGCCGCCCGCGCACAGCGGCGCGAAGAACTCGGGAACCGAGACGTCGAAGCAGATCGACGTGGACGCGAGCACCCGGGACAGGTGGTCCGGCGAGAACGTCCGCCGGACCCAGGTCACCATCGTCACCGCGCTGTCGTGGGTGAGCAGCACGCCCTTGGGCATGCCGGTCGAACCCGACGTGTACAGCACGTACGCCGACGCGTCGGGCGACACCGGCGGACCGTCCACAGCGCGCACCGGCTGGTCGTCCAGCGCGGCCAGCTCGGCGGCTGTCACGACCATCCGGGCCGCGCTGTCCTCAAGCATGAAGGCCGTACGGTCGGCCGGGTAGGCGGGATCGAGCGGAAGGTACGCCGCGCCGGCCTTGAGGATGCCCAGCATCGCCACGGCCAGGTCGACGGACCGGCCGAGCCGGATGCCGACGATGTCCCCGGCGCACACCGCCCGGTCCCGCAGGTAGTGGGCCATCTGGTTGGAACGCTCGTCGAGCTGCCGGTAGGTGAGCGTACGACGGGAGTCCTGGACGGCCACCGCGTCGGGCGTACGGGCGACCTGCTGGGCGAACGCGTCGTGCAGGGTGAGCGGCCGGTCACCGACGGCCGGACCGTGGCCCCACCGGTCGAGCAGCGCCCGTTCCGTGTCGGTGAGCGGGTCGAGCTGGTCGACCGGCAGGTCCGGTTCGGCCAGCGCCCGGGCCAGCAGGACCGGCAGCCGCTCGGCCATCCGGGCCGCCGTCACCGGGTCGAAGAGTTCGGTCCGGTAGTCCCAGCTCCCCCACAGCCGGTCCCGCTCCCGCCACAGGTGCAGGTCCACGTCGTAGCGCAGGCCGGGACGGCCGACCGTCACCCGTTCGAGGGGCGCGCCGCCCAGTGTCGGTTCGCCCGTCTCCCCGTGGAAGACAAGGCTGGCGGAGACAAGGGACCCGTCGAGGCTCCGGCCCGGCGCCAACGCCGCGACCACGTCCTCGAAGGCCACCCCGCGGTGGGCGAAGCCGGCCAGGAAGCTGTCCCGGGCACGCCGGACCAGCTCCCGGAACGATGGACGGCCGCTCAGGTCGGCCCGGAACACGACCAGGTCGGCGAGCAGACCCACAGCGCCGTGCCGGCCCCGTCCCGACCGCCCGGCCTCGGGGAAACCGACAGCGAAGTCGTCCTGTCCGCTGTGCTCACCGAGCAGGAGCTGGAACCCCGCCAGCAGGACCATGAACACGGTGGCCCGCTCGGTCTGTCCCAGCCGCTCGGCTGCCGCGACGACGTCCGGTCCGACGGTCAGCGGTACCGAGTCCGCGGCGAACGTCGGCCGCGCGGGATGCCCGTGATCGGCAGGCAGGTCGAGCTCCGGCAGGCCGGCCAGCCGCTCCCGCCAGTAGTCAAGCGCCCCCGGGCCGGGCGGCACGGGGGCCGGGCTGGGGACCGTGTCGCCCGGCCCGCCGGTCAGCTCGCCGCGGTACGCGCGGTCGAGCTCGGTGAGGAGTACGCGCATCGAGCCGCCGTCGCAGACCAGGTGGTGCGCGACGAACACGAGCAGGCGCTCGTTGTCGGTCAACCGGAGGACGTGTACCCGGACCAGGGGCCCGTTTGCGATGTCGAACGGTCGGGTGACGAGCCGTTGCGCGTGTTCGCGGGCGGCGGCCGCACGCTGTGCCGGGTCCAGGTGGGTCAGGTCCGTGCGCTCGGCCCGAAGCGTCGTCCAGTCGTGCACGATGCGGACCGGACCACTACCGTTCGCGTCCGCGAACGTGCTGCGCAGGGCCGGGTGCCGGCGGAGCACGACGGACAGCGCGTCGTCGACCCGGTCCTCGTCGAGCGCGCCGGTGTGCCTGGCGACGTGCTGCAGGTTGAAGACAGTGGTGCCCGGGTAGAGCCGCTCGAACACGAGGACGCCCCGCTGCGCTGTCGACACCGGGGCGGGGCCGGGTCGGGTCGCCGGCGCAGGACCGCCGGAGCGCCAGCGCTGGACAAGGTGCCGCCCGACCGCAGGTTCCATCACGAGACGCTCGCGTGGCTGTCGACAGCGGCGAGCCGCTCGCGCACCTGACCCGGTGTGCTGCCCTCACTCAGCCACCGGTCCATCAGCGCGTCCGCGACGGCACGCGGTGTGGTGGCGACGAGAACCGTCTCGAACGGCACGTCCAGGCCCACTGTGTCGCCCAGCACGTCGGCGGCCTCGCCTGCGCGCACCGAGTCCACGCCCAGGTCCACGAGGCGATCGGTCGGTCGGCAGTCGTCGACCTCGCACAGCTCGGCGATGATGCCGCAGATCACGCCGGCCAGGTCGGCGACCGCGGCGTCCCGGTCGCGCCGTTGGGCCAGCGCACCGATCAGGGCCGGGTCGGCGACAACCGAGCCGTCGTACGCTCCCGCCAGCAGGGCGTCGCGGCAGTTGGCCCGGCGTACCTTGCCGCTCGACGTACGTGGGACCGATCGCGGTGGCACCAACGCGATGGCGCCCAGCCGCAAGCCGGTCCGCGCCAGCACCTCGGCCCGCACGTCCCCGACGAGGTGCGGGGCGGGCCTGCCCCGCACCTCCAGCACGAGGCAGGCGAACGGCTCGGGTTCGATGTCGACGAGGAACGCGGCGGCCGTGCCGACGGCCTGACCGGCCGCGTCCAGGGCGGCGGCCTCCACGTCGATCGCGTGGTGGTTGACGCCGCGAAGAACGATGACGTCCTTCTTCCGCCCGGTCAGGAACAGCTCGTCGCCAGCCCGGTAGCCCAGGTCGCCGGTACGCAGGTAGCGGGTGCCGTCGAGGTCGCCGAACAGGTCGTCCTGGTCGCTGCCGGACAGGTAGCCCGACGTGACGTGGGGTCCCGCCACCCAGATCTCACCCTCGTCGCCGTCGCCCACCTCGGTCAGGCGCTCCGGATCGACCACCGCGACCCGCTGGCCGGGCACCGGCGTTCCGCAACTGACCGGACCGGGGGCCGGCCGCCAGTGGCCGGCGCTGACCATCAGGGTCGCCTCGGCCAGCCCGTAGCAGGGCAGGAACGCCTCGGGACGGAACCCGACCGGAGCGAAGGTCTCGGCGAACTCGGTGAGCGTGCGGTGCCGGACCGCCTCGCCACCGTTGAAGGCCACCCGCCATCCCGACAGGTCGAGTCCGGCGAGCGCCTCCGGCCCGCGCAGCCGCGCCCGGCGTACGCAGAGGGCGTACGCGAAGTCCGGTCCGCCGCTGGCCGTCGCACCGCTCTCGGTCACCTGCCGCAGCCACCACAGTGGCGACTTGAGGAAGTCACCCGGCGGCATGATGCGCATCGTGATGCCCGCACCGACCGGGGTCAGCAGGCCGCCGATGAGGCCCATGTCGTGGAAGGGCGGTAGCCAGAGCAGCGCGCGAGCGGTCTCGGTCAGCTGGAACCGGTCGGTGATGCCCGCGACGTTCGCGAGGACGCTGTCGTGCCGGACCAGCACGCCGCGCGGTTTCCCGGTGCTGCCCGACGTGTACTGGACGATCGCCACATCCGTCGGGGCGCTGCGGCCCTGTCCGCTCAACGGACCGCCGTCGGCCTCCCTACCGGGCACTGTGAGCGCCGCGGGTACGGCCGCCAGTTCCGGATACGTGCGCTCGGCGATCACCACCGACGGGCGGGCGTCGGCCACGATGCCGTCCAGCCGGCCCCGGTCGGGCCCGCTCGACCCGGGCGGGTAGGCCGGGATCACCGGACGTCCGGCGAGGAAGGCACCGAAGATCGCCACCGGGTAGTCCAGCCCCGCCGGAGCGGCAAGCAGCACCGGACCGTCGTCGCCGCACCCGGCGATCTGCTCGGCCAGGGCGGACGCGCGTGCGGCCACCTGGGAGTAGCTGAGTGTGCTCACCTCGCCGGCGGAATCGACGTATTCGTAGGCGACGGCGTCCGGCGTCGATTCGGCCCGGATCAGCAGCACGTCGGCCAAGGACTGGGTGGCCATGCCCAGAACGTATCGGGCCTGCTCGCGCCGTAGCTGTCCCCTAAAGCGGGGTAGTGGTCAGGCAAGCGCCGCGTACTGTCCATCGTGGTACAGCAGCGGGCTGCCGTCGATGACCTGGGCCTCCAGCGGCTCGACGAGGACGATCACGTGATCGCCGGCGGGGATCCGCGCCGAGACGTGGCACACCAGCCAGGCCAGGCTCCGAGGCAGCAGCGGCACGCCGTACGGCCCGGGGCGCCAACCTGTCGCGGCGAAGCGGTCGATGCCGCGGGTGGCGAACGTACGCGCCAGGTCGGCCTGCCCGGCGTCGAGCACGTGCACCGCCACGTGCTCGGCCTCCCGCAGCATCGGCCAGCTCGACGAGCCACTGTCGACGCAGAACGACATGACCGGTGGGCACAGCGACACCGACGTGAACGACGTCGCGGTGAACCCGAAGGGCCGACCATCGCCGGCCGCCGTCACCACTGTCACAGTGGTGGCCCAGCGGCGGAGGAGGCGGCGCAGATGCTCCGCCCCGACCGTCTCGTGAGCCGGCGACGTCACCTGGCCGGCTGACCCGTTTGCCGGGCCAGCTCGGCAAGGTGTCGCAGGGACCCGAGCACGTCCTGGCGGGGCACGCCGAAGTCGATCAGACAGGCGATCTCGTCGACACCTATCGCCTCCAGCCGGCTCACCATGTCGGCCCCGTCGGCCACGGTGCCGAACAGGCCGCTGCTGGTGAAGTAGCGGTCGAAGGCGTGCGCGATGAGGAAGTCCTTGTCCCGCTCCGGCAGCCGGTTCACGTCGAAGCCGGGCGGCAGGATGCTCGCGGCTGCCTTGACGATCAGGTCAGCGGAGCTGCGCAGGTAGTTGCTCATCGGCTCGCGGACCTGTTCGCGCACCTCGGCCCGGTCCGTGCCGATCAGCGTGTGCAGCATCAGCACGACGTGTCCCGGCGCCCCGCCCAGCTCCGACCGGTAGGTGGCGATGTTCTCGGCGAGCCGGGCGTGATCCTGGCCGAGCATGTGGGTCAGCAGCCCCGCACCGAGACGGCCGGCGGTCCGGAACGTCTCCGGCGAGCCGGCGCTTGTCACCCACACCGGCAGTTCGGGCTGCACCGGCGCGGGGAAGATACGGACGGCCCGCTTCTCCCCCGCTCCGTCGGCGAACTCGACCTCCTCGCCACGCCACAACCGGCGTACGGTGTCCACCGTCTCGGCCGTCACGTTCTTGCGGTCGGCGTAGTTCTCCGGGCGCAGCACGAAGTCGGCCGCGTGCCAGCCGGACGCGAACGACAGCCCCACCCGGCCCTTGGACAGGTTGTCGACGACCGACCACTCCTCCGCGATGCGGACCGGGTGGTGCAGGGGCGCCACCACGCTGCCCGCCCGGACGCCCACCCGCTCGGTCACGGCGGCCACCGCGGCCCCGGTGACAGCGGGGTTCGGGTACAGGCCGCCGAACGAGTGGAAGTGACGCTCCGGCGTCCAGACCGCCGTGAACCCGTTGGCGTCGGCGAATCGGGCGCTCTCCAGCAGGAGGCGGTAACCGTCGTCACCGGCGACGCCTCCGTCGGCGAAGAAGAACAGGCTGTAGTCCACCACCACTCCCGTCGGGTCAGAGCCGGCTGAGCAGAGCGTCGAGCCGGGATTGGTCGACGCGGGCGAGCGGGAAGTCGGTAGGCGAGTGGGTGGTTTCGGCCGGCTGCCGCGCCGCCTCGACGAGCGCCTCAAGCTCCGCGAGGTAACTGTCGGCGCGGGCCTGCATGGTCTGCTGGTCGTGCCGCGTCTCGCTGTAGCGCCAGCGGACCACAAGCGCGCCGCCGGCAAGCGACACCTCGACAGCGATCGGGTACGGCCGCAGCCCACGAGGGCTGACGTCCGGGCCGACCAGAGTGGACGCCGGGCTGAAACCGGGCGGGTCGACGTCGCCGAGGTACGTGAAGGCAAGCTCGACCGGCGCCGCGGGCACCGGCTCGGCGTCGAACCGCAGCAGCGACCATCCGACACCGTCGGCGGGCACCGCGCGCAGCGCCTCCTTGACCGCCTTCAGGCTCGTCTCGGACGAGTCGTCCTGGTCGCCGGTCAGGGGCAGCGGATGGGTATGGCTGACCCAACCCACTGTGCGGCCCAGGTCGACGTCGTCGAACAGCGCCGCGCGGCCGGTCCGCTCGACGTCGACCAGATGCCGCCCGGCACCGCTCCACGCGCGCAGCGTCCGGCCGAGCGCCGTCAGCAGCAACTCGTCGAGCTGGCAGTTGAGCGCCTCCGGAGCGGCGAGCAGCTCGGCCGTCCGCGAAGCGTCGAGCGACACGGTGATCGTCTGCTCGGTCGCCGCGGTATCGGCCTCCGGCTCCGCCTGGCGGTCGGCGGGGACCGGGCCGCCCGGCGAGGCGACCAGGTCGGCCCAGAACGCGCGTTGCTCCTGCACCACAGGCGTACGCCCGTACGCGACAAGCCGACGTACCCACGACTGCCACGACGTCGTCTTCGGCGGCAGCGCCACCGGCTCGCCAGCTGCCAGCGAGGCGAGGGCGCGACCCAGGTCCTCGACCAGGATCCGCATCGACCAGGCGTCGGCGACCATGCGGTGGGCGACGACGGCGATCCGGTCCGGCTGGCCGCCGCCGCAGCGGAACCAGGCGAACCGGACCAGCGGCCCGACGGCCGGGTCCAGGCTGGCCTGGATCTCGGTGCCCAGTTCGTCAATCCGGCGTCGTTGCGCCGCCTCGTCGAGATCGGTCAGGTCGTACGTGCTGAAGGGTGTGAGGTCGCCGCGCGGGGCGATCCGCACGCGCATGCGGTCGGCGCCGGCCAGCAGGATCCGCTGACGCAGCCCGTCGTGGTGGCCCATCAGGTGCTCGACGGCCTTCTCGATCAGCTCCGGCTCCACGGGGGCCGGCAGATCCAGCACCACGGACCGGTTCCAGTGCCGTGCCTCCACGATGGAGGCGGCTCCGAACCAGCGCTGGCTCGGCGCGACCGGCACCGGACCGATCACGTCGGCCTGCTCGGCGTCGATGGTGGGCGCGGCGCTGGCCGCCACGGCCAGGGTGGCGATGGTGGGGTGCGCGAAGAGGTCCTGCGGGGACAGCCGGAGGCCCGCCTCCTGCGCCCGTGCGACGACCTGGATCGCGAGGATGGAGTCGCCGCCGATCTCGAAGAAGTTGTCGTCGACGCCGACCGGGTCGACGCCGACCACCGCCGAGACGATGCCGGCGAGCGTGCGCTCGGTCGGCGACTGCGGCGCCGCGTAGGCCGGGCCCACCTCGGGTCGGCCCTCGTCCGGCGCCGGTAGACGGTCCCGGTCGACCTTGCCGTTGGTGGTCAGTGGGATCGCGTCGAGTTCGACGAACGCGGCGGGCACCAGGTACGCCGGCAACTCGCCGTCGAGGTACCGGCGCAGCTCGCCGAGGTCGGGCATCCCGTCCGGGCCGGGCACCACGTACGCGACCAGGCGCCGGTCGCCCGGGGACGGCTCATGCACCGACACGACGGTCTCGGCGACCCCCGGGTGGCGGCTGAGCACCGACTCGATCTCCAGCGGTTCCACCCGGAAGCCACGGATCTTGACCTGTCGGTCGACCCGGGCGACGAACTCCAGGTTGCCGTCGACCCGCCGGCGGATCAGATCGCCGGTGCGGTACAGCCGGCGGCCCGGCCGTGCCGGGTCGGGGTCGGCGACGAAGCGGTGCGCCGTCAGGCCGGGCTGCCCCACGTAGCCGCGGCCCACGCTGACGCCGCCGATGTACAGCTCCCCGGTGCCGCCGAGTGGCACCGGACGGAGTCGGTGGTCGAGCACGCGCAGGTCCGCCGAGGGCAGTGGGGTGCCGATCGGCAGGTTGGGCCAGTCGACCACCGGACCGGCCGGGTCCAGACGGAAGAACGTCGAGGTGACGGTCGTCTCGGTCAGCCCGTAGCAGTTCATCAGCAGTACGTCGAGTTTCCTCCACATGGCCAGCCGGTCGGCGAGGACCGGCTCGCCGCCGATGATGACCAGGCGCAGGCACCGGGGCAGCGTGCGGCCGGTCCGGTCGAGTTCACGCACCCACTCGTGCCAGTACGCGGTGGGCAGCTCGATAACCGTCAGCCACTCGCGCTCGATGAGGTCGGTGAGATCCTCGCCGCCGCTCAACAGCGACCGGGCCGGGATGACCACGCAACCGCCGGCCAACCAGGTCGGGAACAACTCCTCGGCGAGCACGTCGAAGCTGGGCGAGGCGAACTGGAGGAACCGGTCGCCGGCGCCGAGCCCGAGCCGGTCCACCACGTCGCGCGCGTACGTCACGAGGGACCGGTGCTCGATCACGGTGCCCTTGGGTCGCCCGGTCGAGCCGGACGTGAACACCACGTAGGCCGGTGCGTCCGGATCCGGTCCCGGCAGGTCGGTGTCGGGGCCGTCGGCCCCGTCGTCCACAAGCACCGTGTGGTCCACCGAGCCGGCCCCGATCGACGCCAGCCGTTCCTCGGAGACCAGCACGCGGACGCCCGCGTCGGCGAGCATGCCCGCGATGCGCTCGGCCGGGTAGGCGGCATCGATCGGCAGGTACGCGGCGCCGGCCTTGAGCACGCCGACGATCGACACGGCCAGCCGGGGCGAGCGGTCCACCAGGATGCCGACAGTGGTGTCGCGGCCGACACCGAGTGCCCGCAGCCGGTGGGCGAGCCGGTTGGCGGAGCGGTTGAGCTCGTCGTAGCTTGTCGGGACGCCGTCGTGCACCACCGCCGGTGCGAACGGGGCCTGCGCGACGCGGCGCTGGAACAGCTCGACGAAGCCTGGCGCATCGTCGCGGGCGGCGTCCGGTGTCTGCTCGACCGCCGCCGGGGATGCCGGTGCGACAGCCAGCGGCAGGTCGCCGACCGTCGTGTCGGGCGCGTCGACGAACGCTTGCAGGATGCGGACGAACTGATCGGCGAGCACCTGCACGGTCTCGGCGTCGAACAGCTCGGTCATGTAGATCCACTGCAGTCGCAGCGTGTCGCCGTTCGGATCGGCGTCAAGCGTCAGTGGCGTGGCGGCGATCAGGTCCGTCTCGATCGTCTCGGCGCTGATCCGCAGGCCCGGGACCTCAAGGTCCCGCTCCGGCGTGCGCACGTCGAGCCACATGTCGAACAGGGTGGCGGACGCGGCCTCCAGGCCGAGCCGGTCCAGCATGCCGTCCACCGGCAGGTCCTGGTGATCGTAGGCGGTCACCACCGTGTCCCGGGCCTGCCGCACCACAGCTGCGAGGGTCTGCTCGCCGGTGAGCCGCATCCGCATCGGGAGGGCCCCCACGAAGCAGCCGATGAGCGGTTCGAGCTCGGCTCGGTTGCGGCCGGCGACGTTCTCGCCGATGACGACGTCGTCGCGGCCGGTGTACCGGTGCAGCAGCACGGCGCAGGCTGCGAGCAGGAGGATTCCCGGCGACGCGCTCTCGCGCTCACCGAGGCGGCGCAGGTCGGTGGAGACCGCGGCCGGCAGCTCGGTGATGTGGGACGCCCCGGCGAACGTCGGGCGCGCCGGGTACGGCCGGTCGGTGGGCAGCCCCAGTCCGGCCGGGATGCCGGCCAGGGTCTCCTGCCAGTGCCGGGTCTCGTCGTCGATCCGCTCCGCCTCGACAGACCGCTGCCAGGCCGCGAAGTCGCCGTACTGGATCTCCAGCGGGTCGAGTGGGGCGCCCACGTAGAGGGTGGCGAACTCCCGGACCAGAAGGCCCACCGAGAACGCGTCGGCGGCCACGTGGTCGGCGGTGATGAAGACGACGTGGGTCTGCTCGGCCAGGCGGAACACGCGGACCCGCAGCCGCAGCGGCTCCCCGGGGTCGAACGGCAGCTGGACCTCGGACTGCCAGCTCTCGCGCAGTTCGGCCCGCTGCTCGTCGTCGGAAAGGTGCGACAGGTCGACGATGGGTACCGGCACCGCTGTGGTCGGATGCACCACCTGCGCCATGGTCCCGTCGGACTGCAACTCCACTGTGGATCGCAGCACCTCGTGCCGTTCCACCACCTCGGCGAGGACGCGACGGAGCAGGTCCTCGTCCAACTCGCCCTCGACCCGGAACGCTCCCGGGATGGTGATCGACTGGAACTGGGCGAAGGTCCACTCACGCTGCTGCTGGATCGCCAGCGGTGTGGGCCGGTCGCGGTCACGCGGCTTGATGGCAGTGCTCACCTGGTGACCACGGGCGGCCGCCATCTCGGCGAGGCGTTCCTCCAGTCGGGCCCGCTGCTCCGGCGAGAGGGCTGCGATGCGTCGTTGCAGATCAGTCATTGGTCATCCCGTCCCTGTGTCGTCCCGCGGCACTCGTTCCAGCGGGTCGAGTCCGGCGGTCGACGAATGCGTCCACTCCCCCGTCGCCCGCAGCCGCGCCAACGCCACCGCCAACGTATGCGGCAGCCAACTGGCCTTCCCGTCCTCGTTTCACGTGACAGATACGTCACTACCCGGCGTCCTAGGGTCAGCGACATGAACCCGTTCGATGACCCCGACGGCACCTTCCTCGTGCTCGTCAACGACGAGGATCAGCACTCGCTCTGGCTGGCGACGCTTGCGGTTCCGGCCGGCTGGCGTGTCGTGCACGGCCCGGACGGTCGCCAGGCATGCCTCGACTACGTCGAGGCGAACTGGACCGACATCCGCCCGCGCAGCGCCCGCCGCGGCACAGCCACCACGAGCTGATCCGGTCCCCACGATGACCCAGCTGCAGGACATCGACCGGCGCTGGTTCAAGCGATTCGGGCGCCGCGAGCAACCGTCCGAGGTCCGGCTGCTGTGCTTCCACCATGCCGGCGGCAGCGCCGCCATGTACCGGAAGTGGCCCGGTCTCCTGCCCGCGTCCGTCGAGCCGATCGCTGTGCAGTTGCCGGGGCGCGCCGACCGGTTCGGCGAACCGGCGTTCGACCGGATGACGCCACTCGTCGACGCGCTGGTGAACGCGCTACTGCCGCTGCTGGACCGTCCGTTCGCCTGCTACGGCGTGAGCATGGGGTCCCGGGTGGCCTGGGCGCTCGCACACGCCCTGCGCGAGCGCGCGATGCCGATGCCCTTCATGCTCTTCCACGCGTGCGACGTCGCACCGGTCAACGACGACGACGTCTGGCCGTGGGAAGGGCGCACGGACGGGCTCGAGGGCTACATGCGGGAGATGGGCGGAACGCCGCCTGAGGTCCTCGCCGAACCGGAGCTGGTGCGGGCGCTGGTGCCCACGTTGCGGGCCGACCTCACAGTGCTCAGCACACACGGATTCCGGCCGCAGACGCCGCTCGACGTGCGGATCCGCGCTTTCGCCGGCGCCGAGGACTGGACGGCGCCTCCCGACCAGATGGCGGCGTGGCAGGCCGAGACGACCGCCCGCTTCGACCTGGACGTCGTCCCGAGCGGGCACTTCTTCGGCCCGGAGGCCGAACGGCAGGTAATCCGAAGAATCGGCGACGACCTCGTCCGGGCACGCTGACCCAAGGAGCAGCGGTGAGAGACAACCGTGTCGACCTGGCCACCATGGACCTCACGTCGGACCGGGTTCACCTCACCCGCGCTCACGGCGCCGCATTGACGCGGCGAGCGCCTGACGACCTGGCCGAGGCCACCCGCGGATACGCCCAGCGCCACGGCGTGACCTCGTCCGCCCTGTGGCAGGCCGCGCTGCTGACCGTCCTGCACAGGTACACCGGCGAGACTGATCTGGCGCTCAGGTCGGGCGACGCAGTGTGGCGCGCCGACCTGAGCGGCAACCCCGCCTTCGCCGAGCTTGTCGCGCGCTGCCACACGTCAGCCGGGACCGATACGCGGCTCCAGGTTGGCCTGACCGGGCGAGACACAGCAGCAGGCAACCCGTTCGACGTCACGCTCACCGTGGAGTCCGCGGACCTCACGGTGAAACTCCCGGCGGACCGGGCGGACGAAGGCCGGGCCGGCCGGTTGCTGGACCATCTGACCGCGGCGCTGGCAGGTGGGCTGACCGACCCGGACCGGCCTGTCGCCGCCATCGACATCCTGCCGGCGGCCGAACGGGACCTGGTCCTGCGCGGTTGGAACCCGCCGCCCGTCCCGCGTACCCCCGGCCTGCTGCACCACGTCACCCTCGGCCACCCCCCGGACCGCGTGGCAATCCGGTTCGCTGGCACCGAACTGACCTACGACCAGCTCGAACGCCGCTCCAACCGACTGGCTCACGCCCTGCACCGGCACGGCATCGGCCCCGGCCACATCGTCGGGCTGCTCCTGGACCGCGGCATCCACCTGCCCATCGCCCAACTCGCCGTCATGAAGGCCGGCGCCGCCTGGCTGCCGCTGGATCCCCAACACCCTCCGGCCCGGCTCGCCCTCCTGGCCGGCGACGCCGGCACCAGGCTCGTGATGACCACCACCGACCTGGCCCCGACGGCACCCACCGACATCCCCCACTGGAACCTCGACGACCGCGACGACCGCGGCCCGGACACCCCACCCGATATCGACGTCCGACCGGACGACCCGGCCTACCTGCTCTACACCTCCGGGTCCACCGGCACACCAAAGGGCGTGCTGGTGCCCCACCACAGCGCCTACTCCTTCTGCGAAACCGCCGTCGAGCTGTTCCGCACCACCCCCGCCGACCGGGTCGCCCAGACCTCCAACCCGGCCTTCGACGCCAGCATCTGCGACTGCTACGCCACGCTGCTCGCCGGCGCGACGATGATCAGCGCCCCTCGCGAGACGATCGCCGACGCGGCCGCGTTCACCACGCTCATCCGTGACGAACAGGTGACGCTGTCCTTCATCTCGACAGCCGTTCTGGCCCTGCTCGATCCCGACGACTTCGCCGGGACCGCGCTGCGCGCCGTCTGGAGCGCCGGCGAGGCCCTGCCCCCCGAGCAGGCCAGCCGTTGGTCGCGCCCCGGCCTCGAACTGCACAACTGCTACGGGCCCACCGAGACCACAGTGGTCGTCACCGACTACCTGTGCACCGACGAGCCGCTTACCGGGCCGACCCCGATCGGCACGGCCCTGCCCAACCACCGCGCGTACGCCCTCGACGAACACCTCCGCCCCACCCCGGTCGGCGTTCCTGGACAGCTGTTCATCGCCGGCACCGGTGTCACCTACGGCTACTACGGCCGGCCCGGCCTCACCGCCGAACGGTTCCTCGCCGACCCGCACGCCGACCAGCCCGGACAACGCATGTACGCCACCGGCGACCTCGTCCGCTGGCTCCCCGGCGGCATCCTCGAATTCCTCGGTCGCCGCGACCGTCAGGTCCAGATCCGCGGCCAACGCGTCGAGCTCGGCGAGATCGAGCACACCCTCAGCCGCCACCCCCGCGTCCGCCAGTGCGCGGTTCTCCTCCACGACGCCACCCACCTCGTCGCCTACCTCACCGGCGAACCCGACCTGGACGACGTACGCCGGTACCTGGCGGACCGGCTGCCGACGTACATGATCCCGACCGTTCTGGTCACGGTGCCCGCGCTGCCGCTCGCCCCGAACGGCAAGCTCGACCCCACGCGACTGCCCGAGCCGACGGCACCGCCGGCCAACGGGTACGTCGCACCGCGCACCGACACCGAGCGCTGGCTGGCCACCGTCTGGCAGGAGGTAATCGGGGCGGAGGAGGTGGGTGCCACCGACAGCTTCTTCGACCTCGGCGGCGACTCGCTGCACGCCATCCAGCTCGTCGCCCGTGTCCGGGACCACCGCAACGTCGACCTGCAACCGCGCCACCTCTTCGCCCACCCTGTGCTCGACCAGTTCGCCGCCCTCCTCGACGAGGCCGCTCCCCTGGCGGTGGACGAACCGATCACGCGGTTGCCGCGCACCGGGCCGCTGCCCTGCACGCGCCAGCAGGAGGGACTCTGGTTCCAGCACCAGTTCGACCCCTCGTCGGCCACGTACCACATCGGGTTGCGGCTCTGGGTACGCGGCGAGCTGGACGTGGCAGCGCTCGGCCGGGCGGTGCACGCCCTCGTCGTACGGCACGAGGCGCTGCGGACCCGGTTCGTCGACAGGGGTGGCCTGCCGGAGCAGGTGGTCGACGACCCGCCGCCGATGACCCCGCTGCCGGTCGTGGACGTCGAGCCGGCCGCCGTCGAGGCCTGGGTCGCGCGGGAGATCGGTCGGCCGCTGGACCTGGCCGCCGGGCATCTCTTCCGGTGCCCCCTGGCCCGGATCGCGTCCGACGAGCACGTGCTCCTGATTGTCGTGCACCACATCGTGGCCGACGGGTGGTCGGCTCGCATCCTCGGTGCCGAGCTGTCCCGGCTCTACGCCGTCGAGACCGGCGCTGCCGACGAGGCGCTGCCGGCGCTCGTCCTCCAGCCGGCGGACCACGCTGTCTGGCAACGTGACGAGCGGCGCAGAGCCGAACTGGAGCGCCAGGTGGCCTACTGGCGGGACGCCCTGGCAGACCTTCCTACTGTGGACTTCCCGACCGACCGGCCCCGGCCGGACCGGCGCACCGGCGCCGGCGTCACCGTGTCCCGGCGCCTGCCAGACGACGTCTCCACCGCCGCCCGCGCGTACGGCCGGACCCACCGCGTGTCGTTCCTCGCGGTCCACCAGGCCGCGCTGCTGACGGTCCTGCACCGCCACACCGGGCAGCGCGACCTGCCGATCGGGTCGATCTTCTCTGGACGCACCCGGCCCGAACTAGAGCCACTCGTCGGCTTCTTCGCCAACCCCCTCGTGCTGCGCACCAATTTCACCGGCCGCCCCACCTTCGCCGACCTCGTCCGCCGCTGTCACGACACGGTCCTCGACGCCGGCGCCCACCAGGACGCGCCGTTCGCCCTCGTGGTCGAGAGCCTGCGCCCGGAGGTGACCGGCGAGACGAACCCGCTGTTCCAGATCAGCCTGTCGCTCCAGCCACCGGGCACCTCCCTGTCCGGCCTGGCGCTTGCCGGGGCGACCGCCGAGGCCCTCGACGTCAGCACCGGGTACGCCCGCTTCGATGTCGCGCTGGCCGTCATCGACCTGGCCGACGGCGGGCTGGAGCTACAGGTGGAGTACTCCACCGAGCTTTTCGACGCCGACCGGATCGACCGCCTTGTCGACCACTTCACCACCGCCCTCGCCCGAGGGCTGGCCGCCCCGGACTGCCCGGCCGACGAGATCGACGTCCTGCCGCCGGCCGAACGGGACCGGGTGCTGCGCGACTGGAGTTCCCGCGCCACCCTCCCGCCCGAGGTGAGGGAAGGCGGAAGCACAGTCGGCACTGACACGCCCGGAAGGCGCGTGTACGTCCTCGACACCGCGCTGCGCCCGGCGCCCATCGGCGTCCCGGGCCAGCTGTATGTCACGGGCAGCGGCGCGGCGCAGGGCGGCACCGGTCGGCCTGGATCCACGGCGCGCCGGTTCCTCGCTGACCCGTACGCCGACCGGCCCGGCGAGCGCATGTACGACACCGGTGAGATCGCGCGCTGGCGCTCCGACGGCGTGTTGGAGCACCTCGGCCGGGGCGACGGGCCGGACGAGCGAAGGGACCGGCAGGGCAGGCACGAGGCCGGGCAGCCCCGACCGCCGGACGTCGCCCCAGCCGTCGCCCCACCACCGCCGTCGCCCCGGAGCGAGCTGGACGCCGAGATCGCCGAGCTGGAACGGAGACTTGCCGAACGAGCCCAACTGGAGCGGCTGCTCGAGGAGAAGCGGGCCGCGAGGGCACGGCGGGACGCCGCCCGCCGGGTGGTTCCGGTGCCCCGCGACGGGTCGCTCGTGTGCACGTACCAGCAGGAGGCGATGTGGTTCGAGCATCAGCTCGACCCCGACTCGCCGGTCCACCACATCGCGTTCGCACTGCGGTTGCACGGAGCCCTGGACGTGCCGGCGCTCGGGCGGGCGCTGCACGCCCTGACGGTGCGTCACGAATCATTGCGAACCCGCTTCGTCGCCGAGGACGGCAGGCCCCGCCAGGTGATCGACAGGCCTGCGGACCTGCTGCCGCTGCCAGTGGCCGACCTGCCCGCCGAGGCCGTCGAGGCGTGGGCGGTGGCCGAGATCAGCCGGCCCATGGACCTGGCCGCGGGCGGACTCCTCCGGACTCCGCTGGCCCGGCTCGGTCCCGACGAGCACGTCCTGGTGCTTGTCATCCACCACATCGTCGCCGACGGCTGGTCGGCCACACTCCTCTCGGACGAGCTGACCCGCCTCTACGCGGCCGAGACCGGCGGGGCGCCGGCACGGCTGCCGGAGCTGGCGGTGCAACCGGCCGACTACGCAGTCTGGCAACGCGCCCGGCTCGACGGTGGCGAACGGGAGCGGCAGCTCGACTTCTGGCGCGAGACACTTGCCGACCTGGCCACGATCGACGTCCCCACCGACCGTCTCCGCCCACTCAACCCGACCGGCAGCGGCGCGGACCGATGGCGAGAGGTGCCCGACGATCTGGCGCAGGCCGCCCGGGAGTACGCCCGCGCCCGCCGGGTCTCGCTGCTCACCCTCACTCAGGCGACACTGCTCACCGTGCTGCACCGCTACACGGGGCAGACCGACCTACCCATCGGGTCCATCTTCTCCGGCCGGACCCGTGCCGACACCGAACCGATGGTCGGCTACTTCGTCAACGCAGTGGTGCTGCGCACCCGCCTCGACGGTGAGCCCAGCTTCGAGGAGCTCGTCGGCCGCTGTCATGAGACCGTCCTGGCGGCCACCGCCCATCAGGACGTCCCGTTCGGCCTTGTGGTCGACGCCCTGCGCCCCGAGCGCATTCCCGGGCGCAACCCGCTGTTCCAGGTAAACCTGTCGCTTCAGCCGCCTGCCGCCGCACAGGGTGACCTGTCGCTGGGCACCGTCACCGCCGAGCCGATGCCGGTCTCGGGCGGCCACGCCCGCTTCGACCTCGCCATGGCGGTGATCGACTCGCCGGACGGCCGCATCGACCTGGGGGTGGAGTTCGCCACCGAGCTGTTCGATGCCGACCGCATCGACAGGCTCCTCGACCACTTCCTCACCGCGCTCGCCAACGGCCTGGCCCGGCCCGACCAGCCTGCCCGCGAGGTCGAGATCATGCCGGCCGCGGAACGCCAGCAGGTGCTACACGGCTGGAACGACACCACCACCGCGGACCACCACGAACCTCTGCACCACCTTGTCGAACGCATCGCCGAACACACCCCGAACGCCATCGCCGTGATCGACCACGACGGCACCCACCACACCTACCGCGACCTCAACACCACCGCCAACCACCTCGCCCACCGCCTCCACCACCACGGCATCACCCCCGGCGACCACATCGGCGTCTGCCTACCCCGCAGCATCCACCTCGTCACCACACTGCTCGCCATCTGGAAAGCCGCAGCCGCCTACGTCCCCCTCGACCCCGAACTACCCCCCGAACGCCTCACCGCCATGCTCCACGACGCCAACCCACCCCTGGTCATCACCACAAGCACCCACACCCAATCGTTCCCCACCACCCACACCCTCGACGTCACCGACACCTTCGACGCCGAGCCGGACACCGCCCCCGCCACCGGACCCACCCTCGACGACACCGCATACCTGCTCTACACATCCGGGTCCACCGGCACACCAAAAGGCGTCGCAGTCCCCCACCGCGGACTCCACAACCGCATCACCTGGATGCAGAACACCTACCACCTGCAAACCGACGACCGAGTCCTACAAAAAACCCCCTACGGATTCGACGTCTCCGCCTGGGAATTCTTCTGGCCCCTCACCACCGGAGCCACCCTCGTACTCGCCGCCCCCGGCGGCCACCGCGACCCCGACTACCTGCACCAACTCATCGTCAACACAGACATCACCACACTGCACTTCGTCCCCACCATGCTCCAGACCTTCCTCAACACCACCGCCGACCACAGCCCTCTGCCCCACGTCCGCCGCGTCTTCAGCAGTGGCGAAGCACTACCGGCAGACACCGCACAACGCTTCCTCACCACCTGGCCCCACATCGAACTCCACAACCTCTACGGCCCCACCGAAGCATCCATCGACGTCACCGCCTGGCACTGCCAGCTCGGCTCCACCACCGTCCCCATCGGACACCCCATCGCCAACACCCGCATCTACGTCCTCGACGACCGGCTACGCCCCACCCCCATCGGCATCGCCGGAGAACTCCACGTCGCCGGCACCGGCGTCGCCCACGGCTACCACAACCGGCCCGGCCTCACCGCCGAACGGTTCCGGGCCGACCCGTACGGGCCACCCGGACAACGCATGTACGCCACCGGTGACCTCGCCCGCTGGCGAACCGACGGCACCATCGAATACCTCGGCCGGACCGACCGACAGGTCAAACTCCACGGCCAACGCGTCGAACTCGGCGAAATCGAACACGCCCTGTGCCAGCACGCGGCGGTCGACAAGAGCGCGGTAACGGTCCGCCACGGCGTCCTGATCGGTTACATCGTCGGCGACGCGGATCCCGCCGACGTACGCCGGTTCCTCGCCGACCGACTGCCGACGTACATGGTCCCCACGACGGTCGTCGCGCTCCCGGATCTGCCGGTCACACCACACGGCAAGCTGGACACCGCCCGGCTGCCCGAGCCACCGCCCACAGTCAGGCACGTCGAACCGCGCACCGACACCGAGCGGTGGCTGGCCGGCGTGTGGGAGGACCTGCTGCGCGTCGAGGGGGTCGGCGCCCACGACAGCTTCTTCGACCTCGGTGCCAACTCGCTGCACACCACTCAGCTCGCCGCACGGGTCCGCGACGGGCTCGGCCTCGACGTCCATCTCCGGCACGTGTTCGCCAACCCGGTCCTCGAGGACTTCGCCCGGCACCTTGACGAGACCGCCGGGGCGCCGGCCGAGGCCACCGGCCCGCTCGTCCCGCTCCAGCCCGGCGGAACGCGACCGCCTCTGTTCCTGGTGCACCCGGTCGGCGGAGCGGTGACCCACTACCTGACGCTGGCGACGATGCTCGGCGACGACCAGCCGGTGTACGCCATCGAGGACCCGGAACTGCACGGCATCGCCCCCGCCGGCAGCCTTGCCGAGCGGGCCGGCCGCTACCTCGACCTGGTCCGCGGCGTCCAGCCACACGGCCCGTACCACCTCGGCGGCTGGTCGCTCGGAGGGGCCGTCGCGATGGAGATGGCCGGGCAGCTCCGGGACGCGGGCGAGGAGGTCGCCGTCGTCCTGGCGCTGGACTCGGCCCTGCCGGTCCCTGGCCAGGACCCGACCGACCTGGAGACGCTCACCTGGTTCGTCCTCGACACGGCCGGCACTGCAGGCGTGCCCCTGCCGGACGTCGACCTCGACGCTTTGCGGGGGCTCGACCGCCAGGCGCTGGACACCGTGGCCCTGGACGTGCTTGCCCGGGCCGGGCTGGCACCACCGGACACCCACGACGACCTGCGGACCAGGATGCGGGCTTTCGCCACGAACATCGCGCATTACGCCGCGTACCGGCCGCGGGACTACCTCGGCCGCCTGGTGCTCGTCACCGCCGGTGACAACAGGGCGACGGACGACGTGTCCACCTGGCAGGCCCACGCGCCCCGCCTGGAACACCTCACCGTGCCCGGTGACCACTTCACGATGCTGCGCCCGCCCCACGTGCAGGACCTCGCGGCGGTCGTGCGGAGGTCGCTTGAGCAGGGGCCGGAGCCTGCGGCCCCTGGTTCGTGTGACGGGACACCCCCAGCACGCGGCTCCTAGATTCGCACTGCACCGCCCGACCGTTGCCGCGCCGGTCCTACCAGCGGATTGCACCGATGAGGACCCAGCGCGGAGGCAGGAGCTTCCGTGAGCACGTCCAACGTCGACGACATCTACGAGCTGTCCCCGTTGCAGCAGGGCATGCTGCTGCACACGGTGCACGACGGCGCGACCGACATGTACCTCGGCCAGCACGTCTACATCGTCGAGGGGAGCCTCGACGTCGATGCGATGGTCCGGGCCTGGCGGAAGGTGTTCGAGTCGCATCCCGCGCTGCGGACGTCGTTCCACTGGGACGGGAACGACAAACCGCTTCAGGTCGTGCATCGGGACGTCACGCCACCGGCGCACCAGGACGACTGGTCCGCGCTGAGTGACGACGAGCAACAGGAACGGCTCGACGCGATGATGGCCGAGGACCGCGCCACCGGCTTCGACGTGGCAGTGGCCCCGCTACAGCGACTGCACCTCATCCGTCTCGGGGCCGACCGACACGCGCTGGCCTGGACCCATCACCACCTGCTCCTCGACGGCTGGTCGGTCCCGATCTTCATGAACGAGGTGATGGCCCACTACCAGTCGCTTACCGGTGGCGGCCCGCTGCCTCCGCCCGCGCCGCCCTTCCGCGACTACATCGCGTGGCTGCAACGTCAGGACATGGACGCGGCGAGGACCTTCTGGAAGGAGGTCATGGACGGCGTCACCCCGGCCGCCCTGGCCGGGATGCGACCGCCGGACCCCCGCCAGGGCACGGGCGGCGTCGACCGGCACGTCGTGAGCCTTCCGCCAGCTCTCGAGGAGGGCCTCCGCGACGCCGCCTCCCGTCACCGGGTCACAGTCAACACCGTCCTGCACGCCGCGTGGGCCGTCGTGCTGGGCCGCTACAGCGGACGCTCCGACATCGTCTTCGGCTGTGTCAGCTCCGGCCGGCCCGCGGAGCTGCCCGGGGTGGACCGCATGATCGGCATGTTCGTCAACACCCTGCCCGTCCGCCTGAGCGTCCCCCGCGACGGCGACCTGGGGCCGTGGCTGCACGAGCTACAGGCCAGGTACGCCGACATCCGCCGCTACGAGTTCAGCCCGCTCTCGGACATCAAGAAGTGGGCCGGCGCCCCGGGCCAGCAGCTGTTCGACAGCCTGTTCGTGCTCGACAACCACTCGTTCGGTGTCCAGGCCGAGGGCTCGCCGGATCGGCAGCTCACAGTGCGCTCGCAAACCACCTACGACAAGGTGAGCGTCCCGATGGCGCTGATCGTGACGCCCGCGCCGGTGTCCGAGGTACAGCTCCTGCTCCACGAGAACCGCGCCGAACCTGGTTTCGCCGACGGCATCCTCGACTGCCTGTTCACCACGTTGAAGGCGATCGTCGGGGCCGACCGCGTCGAGCAGGTCGTTGCCGCCGCCGGGCCCATGCTCACGCCATCCGAGGCGCCCGACTCCCCGTCGCTCGTGGACGCACGGAGTGGACCCGTGGTCCCGCCCGCGACACCTGAGGAGGAGGCGGTCGCGGCGGTCTACCGCGACATCCTCGAACTGACCGAGGTCGACGTCACCACGAGCTTCTTCGACCTGGGGGGCGACTCCTTCGGTGCCGTCCGGGCGGTCGGCCGCATCGAGGGCGCCTCCGTCACGCTGCTCGCGTTGAATCCGAGCGTGCGCGCGCTGGCGGCCGCGCTCTCGGCCGGTGGTCTGACGAGCGAGGAGGACGAGCTCGACGCCGAGATCGCCGAGTTGGAGCGACAGCTCGCCGAAACCGACGACCTCGCCAATGAGCTGACCGCGTTCTACACGACGAGCGAGGAGGACGAGCGGGAGGCTGCCGCCTCCGGCCACGGCCGGCTCGAGTTCGAGCGGACGCAGGAGATCCTGCTGCGGCACCTGCCGCCAGCGCCCGCCGTCATCGCCGACATCGGCGGCGGCACCGGCCGCTACGCGCTCTGGCTGGCCGAGTTCGGCTACCGGGTGGTGCACCGCGACATCGTTCCCCTGTACGTCGAGCAACTGCGAGCGGCCATCCGGCCGGACACCGACGTGGAGACCGCTGTCGGCGACGCGCGCAGCCTCGACCTCGCCGACGAGAGCGTCGCGGCGGTGCTCCTGCTCGGACCGCTGTACCACCTCCCCCGCCTGGCCGACCGGGTGCAGGTGCTCCGGGAGGCGCGGCGCATCGTCGCGCCCGGCGGCGCCGTCTTCGCGTCCGCCATCTCGCGCTGGGCGGCGCGGATGGACGGGGTCCTCCGGGAACGCATCTACGAGCGGGGCCCGGAGATGCTTGCCCACATCGACCAGGTGGAGGAGACGGGGGTCCTTCCGCCGCTGGCCCGGGGCGGCTACACGGCCTACACGCACCGGCCGGACGAGCTGGAGTCGGAATTCTCCTCCGCCGGCCTCGACATGACCGACCTGGTAAGCGTCGAAGGCACTGCCTTCCTCCTGACCGACCTCACCGAACGTATGGACGACCCCCGGGGCCACGAGGCGATCCTCGCCAGCGCACGAGCGCACGAACGGGTGCCCGAGTTGCTGGGTATCGGCCCGCACCTCGTGGCGACCGGACGGCGGCCGTGACCAGCCGGACCCGGTTCCTGTGACAAGACACGTCGATGGACGGCTCCTACGTTCCGAAGTGCGCGATCCAGGCGATTGCGCCGGCCCGACCTGAGCAGGAGGCACCCATGACAAACGTCGAGGCCGAACCGTCAGCGGTTCGGTCGGACGCGCTACCGGCGGTGTGGGGCGTCCCTCGGTCGGCTCGTGATGGGCGGCCTGCTCGGTGCCGGGCACCTCGACCTCTTCGCAGGTCAGTGCCGACGCGATCCACCGCGACAACGAAGGCACCGATGACCCACAGGTTCCCCAGCATCGCTATCGAACGGCTACCGCACCGACCTGACGAAAGCAGGAGGCACTCATGACGACCGTCGAGACCGGACCACCCCAGGATCAGTCGGACGCATTACCGGCGTCCGGAACCCGCACGTACGTCCGTCTCTGGATTTCACAGTGGCTCGCGTGCGCTGCCGTGAGCTTCACGGTCTTCGCGGTCGGGCTCAACATCTACGTGGACTTCGACCCGTTCTGGTTGGTCGTCATCGGCTACGCCATCCTGTTCGTGCCCTTCCCGATTCTGTCTCCGTTCGCCGGCGCGTTCGTGGACCGCTACGGCCACCGGCGTGCGCTGCTGATCAGCAACATCGGCACGCTACTGAACCTCATTGCCCTCGTCATCGTGATGGTCACCGACATCGGCGGGTCGTTGTACGCCGTCTCGGCGGCAGGTATCTCCACGATCCTCCGGACGCTGCAGCTGGCCGCGATCGAGTCGGTGGTGCCCCTGCTGGTGCCGAAGCGCCACT
The DNA here is from genome assembly GCF_049847245.1 of Micromonospora sp. DT68. Lineage (NCBI taxonomy): Bacteria > Bacillati > Actinomycetota > Actinomycetes > Micromonosporales > Micromonosporaceae > Micromonospora > Micromonospora sp. DT68. The sequence goes on along the minus strand of NZ_JBNCNZ010000024.1, from coordinate 10,443 downwards.
ACGGTCGGGCCAACGGCCCGCGCATGCTGATGACCGCGACGTTCGTCCTGGCGGGGCCGCTGTTCGCGTACCTGCTCTTGAGCGTCGCCTCGCCGGTCGCGATCGTCATGGCGGAGTGCCTGTTGGTGGTGTTCGCCATCTACGTCGTGTTCACCTCCCGTATCCCTCTCGTCAAGAGGCCGGACGGCGATGCGCCCGATCAGTCGCTGTGGCGGGACGTCGTCGACGCGTGGCGGCACCTTCGCCTCCGGCACGGACTGCTGACGATGGTGGGGTTCCTGGCCCTCGTCAGTGGCACCCTCGGCGCCCTCGAGATCACGTCCAGCGGGACGGTCATGGGCTTCTCCGACTACGAGGGCGCCATCGCGGTGTCCACGGCGTGCTGGCTCGGCATGGTCGTCGCGACCATCGGGATGGTGGTGTGGGGCGTCCCCAGTCGGCTTGTGTCGGGCATGCTCGTCGCCGGGCTCACGTTCGCCCTGGCGCTTGCCGCGGCCTCGTTCCGACCGGACCTGATCCTGATGTCCGTGAGCGGCTTCATCGCGATGGGCAGTCTCGCGGTCATCATCGCCAGCTTCCAGACCGTGGTGCACCTCAAGGTCGAGCCGCACCTCCTCGGTCGCGTGTTCGGCCTGAAGAACACCTCGGTCACGCTGTCGCACATCGTCGGGGACCTCGGAGCGATCGTGATCGGCGTGACCCTGCTCTCGGCCAGCTTCACCTCCGACGGGCAACGTCGGGAGGATGGCTGGGAGGAAGTGAGCTCACCGGTCCTCGCGGCGTTCATCGGCAATGGCCCGGGCCGCGGCTGGGCCCTCTTCATGATGTTGATCGGGGTCGGGGTAGCTGCGTACGTCGCATACCTCAGGTTCCGCAGCCCCGCGTTCCTCCGCATGGAGAACGACCTGCCAGACGTGACGCCGGCGGACCGGCTGCCCCAGCCCACCGAGGACCTCGCGCCCGTCGGCGTCAGCGAGCCGGCGTCGGGAGGCCGCTCCGCGTAACCCAGGAACGAACGCGCACGCCGAGCTGAGTACGAAACCGACGACCACACGAGGGAGCGAGTCCCAACCATGGACATGCTGAGCGGCGACGAGATCGCCAACGCGAAGCTCACCGACTGGCGCAAGCTGGCCCAGGGACTGCATGCCCGCTATCTGGTCGACGACTTCAGCACCGGCGCGCGGTTCGTCGCCGCGGTGGGCGAGGCCGGCGACGCGCTCGGGCACCACCCGAGCGCGTCGCTCGGCACCGGGCACGTCGACCTCAAGCTGGTCAGTGCCGACGCGATCTACCGGGACGACGAAGGCACCGAACACGTCGTCGAATGGGTGACGCAGCAGGACGTCGATCTCGCCCGACGGATCACCGAGATCGCCGCTGACCACGGGCTCAAGGCCGACCCGGCCTCGGTCAGCCTCATCGAACTCGGCCTCGACACCGCGGACTCCGCGACCATCGCCCCGGTGTGGGCCGCGCTGTTGACAGGCAACCCCGGAGCCCAGGGCCACGGTACGCCCAGCGACGAGATCCGGGACGCCACGGGACGCGTGCCGAACCTGTGGTTCGGGGACGCCGGCGACGGTGACGTCCCCGGCCAGCGCTTCCACATCGAGGTCTACGTGCCCCACGAGATGGCTGAGCAGCGGATCGCCGCCGTCGTCGCCGCAGGAGGGACCGTCGTCGACGGAAGCAGGACGCCGTCGCTCACCGTCATCGCCGATCAGGACGGCAACCGGGGAGTCCTCTGCGTCGCCGATTCCCCCGCGACTGTCGACTGACCGCCGACCGGACCCCGGTTCGTGTGACAAGACACCATGCAACGCCGTCGAGATCCTGACGTACAAAACCGAGGCTCACCGCCGCGATCAGACGAGAGCAGGTAGCGCCGATGTCGACCGCCGACACCGAACCCTCCACCCGGCGGCCCGATAGCAGCCCTCCATCCGGGATCCGTACGTTCGTCCTCCTGTGGTGCTCCCAGTGGCTCGTGGTGTTCGCGGCTGCGCTGACCGTCCTGGTGTTCCGCCTCGACATCTTCGCGGAGTTCGACTCGCTTGGCGCGCTCATCTTCGCGTTCCTCGTCCTGTTCGCGCCCTTCGCGCTCCTGTCCCCGGCCGCCGGTGCGCTGGTGGACCGCTACGGGCATCGGCGCGTGCTCATCGCCAGCAACATCGGCTACCTGATCAACCTGGGCGCGCTCGTCGTCGTGCTGCTCATGGATATCCCCCTGCTGTGGCCTCTCATCGTCGTCCTCGCGATCGACGCCATCCTCAAGGCGCCGCAGCTTGCCGCGCTCGAGTCGGCAGTGCCCCTGCTCGTCCCGAGGAGACTGCTCATCCGGGCGAACGCCCCGCGGATGCTGCTGACCGTCACCGGTGTGGTCCTGGGACCGCTGGTCGTCGCCCTCGCCCTGACAGTCGTGGCGCCGGTGGGCGTGATCCTGCTCGAGTGCGCGGCGGTGGTGGTCGCCATCCTGGTGGTGCGTACTCTCGACATCCCGGTCGTCCCGAAGCGTGCGGACGACGCGGCACGGCGGTCGCTCGGCGCGGAGGTGCTCTCGACCTGGTCGCACCTCCGGTCCCGGCCGGGACTGCTGCCGGTTCTGGGGTTCCTGGCAGGTGTCAGCTGCGTCATCTCGATCCTCGAGGGCGCCGGTCCCGAGAACGTCTACGCGTTCGCCGGCGAGACCGGGATAATGATCGTTTTCGCGTCGGGGTGGGTCGGCATGCTCGTCACGAGCATCGTCATGATCGTCACCGGCCGGCCCCGCCGCCTCGCTCGCGGACTGTTCTCGTCGGGGGTCGTCTTCGCCGTGGCGCTCCTCGTGGCGGCGGCGCGACCGAACGTCGCCGTGATGGCGGTCGGCGCGTTCATCGCCCTGGGCAGCACGGCGGTCTTCGTCGCCTGCGTGCAGACGGTGCTGCACTCCAAGGTGGACCCCCGGCATCTCGGGCGGGCGATGGGCTTCAAGAACCTCATGGTCGCCGGTCCGCACATGATCGGCTCCACGATCGTGGTGACGGTAGGGGCGGGTCTCGTCACCGTGATCGGTCGGGACGAGGTGCGGTCGCCGGCGGTCTCGGCGCTCGTCGGCGACGCGGCCGGCCGGAGCTGGGCAGTCGTCATGATGGGCGGGGCCGCCTTCGTCGCAGTCGTCGTGGCCCTCGTGTCCCGGAGCCTTCATGTGCGGCGGGTGGACGACCTTCCGGACGTCACACCTGGCGACCGGGTGGATCCGGCCCTCGCGGGCCCAACGGTCTCCGCGGACCTGCCGGCCGCGACCTCGACGCCGGCTCGGCGGTGACGCATGTCTTCTGTCATGCCACGCGATCTGCGTGAGCAGGTTGCCCCCTCACGCGCAGAACTGCAGCGACGGCTCGCCGAGAAGCGGGCGGAGAGGGAGCGGCTCACGCAGGCGCGCCTGATCCTTCCGGTGCCGCGGGACGGCTCGCTGCCCTGCACGTTCCAGCAGGAGGGTGCCTGGTTCATCCAGCAGTTGGACCCGCTGTCGTCGGCGTACCACATTCCGTTCGCGCTCAAGCTGCACGGTGATCTCGACGTACCGGCGCTGGAGCGGGCATGGCACGCCCTCGTCGTCCGCCACGAGGCCCTGCGTACGAGGTTCGTGGACGAGGGCGGCGTACCCCGGCAGGTCGTCGACCCCCCGCCGGTGAACCGGCCGCTCCCCGTGGTGGAGCTGACCGCCGACGAGATCGAGAAGTGGGCGGCCGACGAGATCCATCGACCGATGGACCTGGCAAACGGCCCGCTCCTGCGTACGTCGCTGGCCCGCGTCAGCCCGCGGGAGCACGTGCTCGTGTTCGTCGTGAACCACATCGTGTGCGACGGATGGTCGATGCGCGTCCTGGCCGGCGAGCTGTCGATGCTCTACACCGCCGAGACGGGTGGCCCCGAGGCCCGGCTCCCCGAGCTGCCGATCCAGCCCGCCGACCACGCGGCCTGGCAGCGCCGCTGGCTCGATGGAGACCGGCTCGACCGCCAGCGCGACTACTGGCGCACCCGGTTGGGTGACCTGGCCACAGTAGACCTGCCGACCGACCGGCTTCGACCGGCCGAACCCCGAGGCACCGGAGCCTCCCAGTCGCGCAACCTTCCGAGCGAGCTGGCCGACGCGGCCCGCGCCTACGCCCGTGCCAACGGTGTGTCGCTCCTGGCTCTCATGCAGGCCACGCTGCTGACTGTGCTGCACCGGTACACAGGGCAATCGGACCTGCCGGTCGGATCGGACTTCTCCGGACGCAACCGGGCGGATCTCGAACCTCTGGTCGGCTTCTTCGTCAACTCCATGGTGCTGCGCACCAGCCTCGAGGGCGACCCCGGCTTCGCCGAACTCGTCCGCCGCTGCCACGCCACAGTGCTCGAGGCGACAAACCACCAGGACATCCCGTTCAGCCTTGTGGTCGACACCTTGCAGCCGGAACGGGTCGCCGGACGCAACCCGCTGTTCCAGGTGACCGTCACGCTGCAACCCGCCGGAGCCGCCGTCGACGTACCGACGCTTGGCGACATCACCACGGAACTCCTCGACACCACCGGCGAACACAGCCGCTTCGACCTGAACGTCCTGGTGGTCGACGGCCCGGGCAGCGCGCTGGAGTTCTCCGTGCTGTACGCCACGGAGCTGTTCGACGCCGACCGCATCGACCGCTTCGCCTCCCACTTCACCACCGCCCTCGCCCACGGTCTGCGGGAGCCGCACCAGCCGGTCAGCCGAATCGAGCACCTCTCCGACGGCGAACGGCACCAGCTGCTGCACGCCTGGAACGACACGGTGGTGGACTACCCGGCCGAGCCGCTGCACCGGCTCGTGGAGGCCGCCGCCGACGCCACCCCCGACGCGGTCGCTGTCGTCGACCACGACGGCACCCCGTACACCTACCGGCAGCTCGACTCGGCCGCCAACCAGCTCGCCCACCGTCTGCGCCGCGTCGGCGTCGGCCCGGACACCCGTGTCGGCGTCTGCCTGCGGCGTGGCGCCGACCTGGTCACCGCCCTGCTCGCCACGTGGAAGGCCGGCGGCGCCTACGTGCCCCTCGAACCCGACCTGCCGCCGCAGCGTCTGGCCTTCATGCTCGATGACGCCGCACCGGCGGTCGTGGTCACCGACGCCGCCCACGCCTCGTCGTTCCCGACCGTCATCGCGCTCGACATCGAGCGGCCGGCCCTGGCCGGCGAGCCGGCCACGGCGCCGGACGGTGGCGGTGAACTGGACGACCCCGCCTACCTGCTCTACACCTCCGGCTCCACCGGCACTCCGAAGGCCGTGCAGGTCCCGCACCGGGGCGTGCACAACCGGATCGCCTGGATGCAGGACGCCTACCGGCTCCAGGCTGACGACCGGGTGCTCCAGAAGACGCCGTACGGCTTCGACGTGTCGGTGTGGGAGTTCTTCTGGCCCCTGGTCACCGGGGCCACCCTCGTTCTCGCCAAGCCCGGTGGCCACGGTGACCCCCGGTACCTGCACGAGTTGATCAACCGCGCGGGCGTCACCACACTGCATTTCGTACCCACGATGCTGAACAGCTTCCTCGACGCCGTCGGCTCCGCCCCCCTGCCGAGCGTGCGTCGTGTCCTCAGCAGCGGTGAAGCCCTGCCCGCCGACACCGTGCGCAGGTTCATGACCACCTGGCCGCACGTCGAGGTGCACAACCTCTACGGGCCGACCGAGGCGTCCATCGACGTCACCGCGTGGCGTTGCACGCCGGACGCGGAGACCGTCCCGATCGGACGGCCGATCGCCAACACCCGGACCTACGTCCTCGACGACCTGCTGCGGCCGGCACCGGTCGGGGTTGCCGGCCAACTGTTCCTCGCGGGAGTCGGCCTGGCCCACGGATACCACCACCAGCCGGCGCTCACCGCACAGCGGTTCCTTCCCGACCCGTACGGTCCGTCCGGACAGCGCATGTACGCCACCGGAGACCTCGCCCGCTGGCGCGCCGACGGCGTGCTCGAGTACCTCGGCCGACAGGACGGCCAGGTCAAGATCGGCGGCCAGCGGATCGAACTCGGCGAGATCGAAACCGTCCTCGCCCAGCACCCCGGCATCCGCCAGTGCGCCGTCGCCGTCCGCGACGCGAGCCGTCTCGTCGCCTACGTCGTCGGCGACGCGGACCTGGGCGAGCTTCGGGCGTACGTCGCCGAACGGCTACCCGCCTACATGACCCCGACGGGGTGGGTCGCACTTGCCGAACTGCCGGTCACACACAGCGGCAAACTGGACACCGCCCGCCTGCCCGAGCCCGAACATGCTGCACCTGCGACGGTCGGGCCCCGGACCGGGACCGAACGGTGGCTCGCCGACACCTGGCGCGACCTCCTCGGTGTCGAGCAGGTCGGCGTCGATGACGACTTCTTCGCCCTGGGCGCGAACTCGCTGCACGCCACCCAGCTCACCGTCCGCATCCGCGACCACCTCAACATCGAGCTCGCCCCGCGCCACCTGTTCACCAGCTCCAGCCTCGAGCAGCTCGCCACCCGGCTGGACAAGGCCGAGACCACCTCGGACGTCGTCCTTCACCAGCTCGACCGCACCGCTGCCACGACCGGCAGCACACCGATCCTGCCGGTACCCCGCGACGGAACACTGGTCTGCACCCGTCAGCAGGAAGGACTCTGGTTCGAACACCAACTCGACCCCGCCTCGGCCGTCTACCACATCCCCGCAGCACTACGACTACACGGCGCTTTGGACCACACCGCCCTGAACCGCGCCCTGCACACCCTCATCACCCGACACGAAGCACTACGCACCCGCTTCGTCGAACACGACGGACTCCCCCACCAGGTCATCGACCCCCCACCGGCAGACCTTGCCCTGCCCACGGTCGACATCCCCGCCGACACCATCGACACCTGGATCGACGAACAAATCAACCGCCCCTTCGACCTGGCAGCCGGACCCGTCTTCCGCACCGCCCTCGGCCGCCTGGCACCGGACGACCACGTACTCGTCCTCGTGGCACACCACATCGTCGCCGACGGCTGGTCGGTGGGAATCCTCACCACCGAACTCACCCGCCTCTACGCCGCGGAAACCGGCATCACCACCCAGGCCCAGCTACCAGACCTGCCCGTACAACCCGCCGACCACGCGGCCTGGCAACGCGCCCGCCTCAACGACGACGAACTCACCCGGAAAATCGACAATTGGCGAACCAGCCTGGCCGACCTACCGACCATCGAGTTCCCCACCGACCGGCCTCGCCCCGCTCACCCCACCGGCGCCGGGGCCCGCGTCGACCGGCCGCTGCCCCACGACCTCGCCACGGCCGCAAAGCGCTACGCCCGCGACAACCACGTCTCCTTCCTCGCCATCCACCAGGCCGCACTGCTGACCGTCCTGCACCGCTACACCGGACAAACCGACCTACCCATCGGCTCGATCTTCTCCGGCCGCACCCACACCACAATCGAATCCCTCGTCGGCTACTTCGCCAACACCGTCGTCCTACGGACCCGCCTCGACGGCAACCCCACCTTCGCCGACCTCATCGCCCGCTGCCACGACACCGTCCTGGAAGCCACCACCCTCCAGGACATCCCGTTCAGCCTCATCGTCGACACCCTCCAACCCGAACGCATCCCCGGCCGCAACCCCCTCTTCCAAATCTGCCTGACCCTGCAGCCGGCCGGCATGGCCGGAGCTCAGGCCGGGGAAGAGCTCAAGCTGGGCGCGGTCGCCGTGGAGCCGATCGACATCGCTGGTGACTACGCCCGGTTCGATCTCAGCTTCGACGTGACCGAGCACGCCGACGGTGGACTGTACGTCTCGGTGGAGTACTCGACCGAGTTGTTCGACGCCGACCGGATCGAGCGGCTCATCGACCACTTCACGGCGGCGCTGGCGGACGGAATCGCCGATCCCGGCACCGTCGGCGCCCACGACATCGAGCTGATGTCCCCGGAGGAACGCCGTCAGGTTCTTCAGGAATGGAGTTCCCCGCGCCTCCCGGTCACCGCCCGGGGCGCGCAACGATCGTCCGGTCTGCTGCACCACGTGTTGGCCGGATCCGACCCGGACGCGGTGGCGATCCGGGTCTGTGGCTCGACGACGGGCCAGCTCACCTACCGGGAGCTCGACCAGCGGTCCAACCAGTTGGCTCATGCTCTTGCCGAGGCCGGGGTCCGGCCGGGCGAGGTGGTGGCGCTGCTGCTCGATCGCGGGCTCGACCTCCTGGTGGCCCAGCTGGCGGTGCTGAAGGCAGGCGCCGCGTGGATGCCGATGGACCCCCAGCATCCCAGCGCACGACTGGCGTTCCAGGTCGACGACACGAAGGCCGCGCTCGTCCTGACCCGTCGCGACCTGGCTGAGCTGGCACCGGCCCACCCGCCGCACTGGTGCCTGGACGACCCCCAGCGCGGTGCCGCCATAGCGGCCCGGCCGGACACGCCCCCGAACATCGAGGTACGGCCTGACGACGTCGCCTACCTCATCTACACCTCAGGCTCCACGGGGACACCCAAGGGCGTCCTTGTCTCCCACCGGTCGGCCTTCGGGTACTGCGAGAACGCGGTTGCCCTCTTCGCGATCACACCGGCCGATCGCGTTCCGCTGGTGGCCAACCCGGCTTTCGACATGACCGTGTTCGAAAGCTTCGCCACCCTGCTCGGCGGCGGCACCGTCGTCGGCGCGCCGCTGGACGTGATCTCCGACCCGGACGCGCTCACGACCTTCCTGTGCGATGAGCAGGTCACTGTCGCCTATCTCCCACCGGCACTCCTGTCCCACCTCGATTCGCAGCGACTGGCCGGCAGCGCGCTGCGGGCGCTGGACATCGGGAGCGAGTCGCTCAGTGCCGAGCTGGTCAACCGCTGGACCCGGCCTGGTCTCGAACTCCACAACTCCTACGGCCCGACCGAGACGACTGTGGTGTGCACGGACCACCTCTTCGACGCACCGCTGGACGGCCGGCCCCCGATCGGCTCCGCTCTGGCCGACCACCGAACGTACGTGCTGGACCGCCGCCTGCGCCCGGCCCCGATCGGCGTACCCGGCCAGCTGTTCATCGCCGGACTGGGCGTCGCGCACGGCTATCTCCACCGGCCGTCGTTGACCGCCGAACGGTTCCTGGCCGACCCGTACGGCGACCGACCCGGACAGCGCATGTACGCCAGCGGTGATCTCGCCCGCTGGCGCTCCGACGGGCTCCTGGAGTACCTCGGCCGCATCGACCGGCAGGTCAAACTGCGCGGCCAGCGCATCGAACTCGGCGAGGTCGAACACGTTCTGGCAGAGCACCCCGCGGTGCGGCAGTGCGCGGTCGTGCTCCACGGCGACAGCCGCGTCGTCGGCTATCTGGTCGGGTCCGCTGCCGGCGACACCGCTGTGGACCTCGACCAGGTGCGCGGATACCTCGCCGACCGACTTCCCACCTACATGGTTCCCACCAGCCTCATCACACTTCCCGAACTACCACTGACCCCCAACGGGAAACTCGACACCACCCGGCTACCCGAGCCCACACCAACAGCCACTGAACACGTCGCGCCGCGCACCGACACCGAGCAATGGCTCGCCGACACCTGGCGCAACCTGCTCGACCTCGACCAGGTCAGCGCCACCGACAACTTCTTCGACCTCGGCGGCAACTCCCTCCTGGGCACCCAACTCGCCGCACGAGTACGCGACCAACTCAACACCGAACTTCCCCCACGCGAACTGTTCGCCAACCCAGTCCTGCACCAACTCGCCGACCAGATCGACCGCACCGCCACCACGACCGGCAGCACACCGATCCTGCCGGTACCCCGCGACGGAACACTGGTCTGCACCCGCCAGCAGGAAGGACTCTGGTTCGAACACCAACTCGACCCCGCCTCGGCCGTCTACCACATCCCCGCAGCCCTACGACTACACGGCGCCCTGGACGACACCGCCCTGAACCGCGCCCTGCACACCCTCATCACCCGACACGAAGCACTACGCACCCGCTTCGTCGAACAGGACGGGCTGCCTCACCAGGTCATCGACCCTCCACCGGCCGAACAACCCATCACCGTCGTGGACGTCCCCGCCGACTCCATCGACACCTGGGTCACCGAACAAATCAGCCGGCCGTTCGACCTGGCGACCGGACCCGTGTTCCGCACCGCACTGGCCCGGATAGCACCCGACGACCACGTACTCGTCCTCGTAGCGCATCACATCGTCGCCGACGGCTGGTCGGTGGGAATCCTCACCACCGAACTCACCCGCCTCTACGCCGTGGAAACCGGCCTCACCACCCAGGCCCAGCTACCAGACCTGCCCGTACAACCCGCCGACCACGCCGTCTGGCAACGCGCCCGCCTCAACGACGACGAACTCACCCGCCAACTCGACCGCTGGCGCACCACTCTCGCCGACCTACCGACGCTGGACTTCCCCACCGACCGGCCCCGGCCGGCTCACCCCACCGGCGCCGGAGCCTGGGCAGG
>NZ_JBNCNZ010000023.1:0-84759 GCF_049847245.1 Micromonospora sp. DT68 | reverse complement strand
ACGTTGCGCAGGGACGGCGGCACCGCAACCCCGTCCCGGACGCTGAAGCTCAGCCCGTGCGCCTGCCGGGGGAGGGGGGGGGGGGGGCGGGGGGGGCGCGGGGCCCGCGGGGGGGGGGGGGCGCCCGACCGGGGGGGTGCGGCGCCGCCGACCGTTTTCGCTGAGCTGCGGGTACGCGAGGTGTGTCAGAGGACCTGGCGCACCCAGCCGTGCGGGTCGGGTGCGCTGCCCCGCTGGATGTCGACAAGCTGCTGACGCAGCGCCATCGTCACCCGGCCGGGCTCGCCGCCACCGATGAGGAACTCGCCGTCGGGGAAGCGCACCCCACCGATCGGGGTGATGACCGCGGCCGTGCCGCAGGCGAAGACCTCGCGGAGCCGGCCGCTCGCCGCATCGGCCTGCCAGTCGGCGAACGTGACAGGCCGCTCCTCGACCCGGTGACCGGCGCCCCCGGCCAGCGTGAGGACCGCGTCGCGGGTGATACCCGGCAGGATCGTGCCGGTCAGCGGCGGGGTGACCACTGTGTCGTCGTCGTAGACGAAGAAGACGTTCATGCCGCCCAACTCGTCGACGAAGCGTTGCTCAACAGCGTCGAGGAAGACCACCTGGTCGCAGCCGGCCTCGATGGCCTCGGCCTGGGCGGCCAGTGATGCGGCGTAGTTACCGCCGCACTTGGCCGCGCCGGTGCCGCCGGGAGCGGCGCGGGTGTAGTCCGGCGAGACCCAGACGGTTACCGGCTTGACCCCGCCGCTGAAGTACGCCCCGACCGGTGAGGCGATCACCATGTAGAGGTATTCGTTCGACGGACGGACGCCGAGGAAGACCTCGCTGGCGAACATGAACGGCCGCAGGTAGAGGCTGCCGTCCTCGCCGGTCGGGATCCACTCCCTGTCGATCTCGATGAGCTTGTGCAGCGAGTCGACGAAGACCTCGGGCGGCAGCACCGGCATCGCCATCCGCTGCGCCGAGCTGGCGAAGCGGGCGGCGTTGGCGTCCGGCCGGAACATGGTCACGCCACCGTCGGCCGTCCGGTACGCCTTGAGACCTTCGAAGATCTCCTGCGCGTAGTGCAGCACGGCGCTGGCCGGGTCCATCGGGATCGGTGCGCGTGCCTCCACCCGGGCGTCGTACCAACCCTTGCCCTCGGCGTAACGGATGGTGACCATGTGGTCGGTGAACACCCGGCCGAAGCCGGGGTTGGCCAGCAGGGCGGCCCGGTCGGCGGCGGATACCGGCGCGGGATTCGGACGGATCTCGAAGTCGAGCATGTCACCACCGCTCATCGCGCTGACCTCCCTGCGGGACAACGGCATGCGGGATCGCACGCCGACATGGCTGTGCCGAAAACTTACCCCGAACGGTCGTTCAGCGGAAAGCGCCGCTCGGGGCGGGCTGAGTGCCCGGACAGGCGGATACCGCCCCGGCGCTGGAGAGGCCGGGGCGGTCAGGCTACGGCGTGGGCGGCGAGACGGTCGCCGACCTCGGCGGTACGCAGCGTGACGCCCGGGGTGCGACCGGAGAGCTCGGCGGCGACCGCCGCGTTGACCCGGGCCGCCGCGTCGGCGTGCCCGAGCTGCTCCAGCAGCAACGCGGCGGAGAGCACCGCGGCGACCGGGTCCGCGACGCCCTGCCCGGCGATGTCCGGGGCGGAGCCGTGCACGGGCTCGAACATCGAGGGGTACGTGCCCTCGGGGTTGATGCAGCCGCTGGCGGCCAGGCCGATGCCACCGGTGACCGCGGCGGCGATGTCGGTGAGGATGTCGCCGAACAGGTTGTCGGTGACCACCACGTCGTACCGCTGCGGCTGGGTGACCAGGAACATCGCGGCCGCGTCGACGTGCTGGTACTCGGTGGCGATGTCCGGGTGCTCGGCGGCGACGGCCTCGAAGGTGCGCGCCCACAGCGACCCGGCGTGGGTCAGCACGTTGGTCTTGTGCACGAGCGTGACCTTGCGCCGTTCCCGGCGGCCGGCCCGCGCGAACGCGTCACGGATGACCCGCTCCACGCCGTGCCGGGTGTTGAGGCTCTCCTCCGTGGCGACCTCGGCGGGGGTGTCGCGGTGCAGCGACCCGCCGGCGCCGGCGTAGAGACCCTCGGTGCCCTCGCGCACCACCACCAGGTCGACCTCGCCGGGCTTCACGTTGCCAAGGGGGCCGGCGACACCGGGCCAGAGCCGGGACGGGCGCAGGTTGACGTACTGGTCGAAGGCGAACCGGAGCTTGAGCAGCAGCCCGCGCTCCAGGACACCGGGCGGCACCGTGGGGTCGCCCACCGCGCCGAGCAGGATCGCGTCGTGCCCGGCCAGCTCGGCCAGCACCGAGTCGGGCAACACCTCTCCGGTACGGTGCCAGCGGGCGGCACCGAGGTCGTACTCGGTGGCCTCGACACCGCCGGGCAGCACCGCGTCGAGGACCTTGCGGGCCTGCGTGACCACCTCGGGTCCGATGCCGTCCCCCGCCACCACAGCGATCCGCGCCACGACCGCACTCCCTACGTCGACTGCCCTGTCCGGGCAACGGTACGACCTCGTCCCGATTCCCGGTACGAAGCTTCCACGATATGGGATTTCCGATCCACAGCATCCTCTCAGCCGGGATCCATGTGGTGGTCATCTCCGCTGCCTACGGTCGAAGTCGACGGGTCAACAGACCCGGGAACGGCGATTCGCCACGCCGCGACGCCAACTGCGAGGGGGCAGATGCCATGCGCATCGACGAGCAGCCGCGGACCCGCTGGCCGGACACGTCCGCGTTCCGCAACCGCCGGCCCGACCTGCGACTTGGCAGGCGCCGGCACCAGATCGACCCGGCCAGCGCCACGCAGGGCCGGATCGCCCTGCAGCACACGGTGCGCACGGCGACCGCGGAGTACACGATGCTGCTCAACGCGCCCGAGTGGCTCGGCCGTCGGGGCGTCGGGGAAGCGCTGCGGGACAGCGTCGCGGAGCTGCGCGCCATCGACCTGACCTACGGCCCGAACCGGCCGGAGAGCCTGGTCTCCAAGCTGCGCCGCGGAGAGGTCAGCCCCGAGTCGTACCCCCCGCTGGCCGACCTGGTGGACCGCTGCGCGGCGATGCGCGCCGCCACCGACGGATGGTTCGACGCCTGGGCGGTGCCCGGAGGCTTCGACCCGGGCGGACTGCTCGGGGGCTGGGCCGTGGAACGCGCCGCCGCTCGGCTGCGGGCTGCCGGGGTGCACGACTACGCGGTGCTCACCGGTGCCGACCTGGTGGTGCGGGGCCGGGCGCCGCACGGCGGCCCGTGGCGGGTGGCAGTGCACCACCCGACGGAACCCGACCGCGCGCCGCTGGTGCTGGAGATGACCGATGGCGCCGTCGGCACCTCCGGGGTGACCGGCCGGCAGGGGCACGTGGTGGACCCCCACACCGGCGAACCGGCCACCCAGCTCGCTGCCGCCACTGTCGTCGGCCCGGACCTGGCGGTCGCCGATGCCTACGCCACAGCGCTCTACGCCGCAGGCCCCACCGGCCTGGCGTGGTTCCGTGGTGGCTCCGACTATCGCGCACTCTTCGCCCACCGGCGCTGAACGCTCGCTCACCGGCTTGAAACGCGCCGCACGAGCGCCGTCTCCCCGCGGTGCTCCCCGCCCGATTCGCGCCTCTGCCGCCTGAGCGCGGCGGCTGGTCGGGCTGCGATCGGCCCCCACCGCCTCGGCAACGGCTGTGGGGGCCGGTCAGCGACGAGTGCGCGTGGCTTGCGCAATCGAGGGGTGCGGACCGGACGGGCCGGACGTCGACCGCGCCACCCGAAGACGGGCCGGCGCCGCGAACTCGGCCAGTGACCGCAGTCGTACGCTAGCGAATCGACGCAACTCGAGGCAAGAGGCTCCACAGCGGACCGTCGCGGGCAACGAGTCCCGGGTCGGACGATCCGGCTGCGGCGAGGCAGTTTCGACACGGTGAACGACGGATGGCACGCTGTCCGCCGTGAGTTTCGATCTGAGTGTGTGGGCCCTGGAGGACGGGGCGACGCCCGAGGACGTGCGGGCAGCGGTCGACGGTTGCCGGCAGGGGCGGCACGTGGACCGTTACCCGGACCCGCGGGTTGTCGCCTTCTACCGGGCGATCACCGCCTCCTATCCGGACCGTCACCCCGGCCCGGACAGCCCGTGGGCCGTCGCGCCCCTGCACGCCGCCCACGACCATGTCGAGCTGAACCTGCACCCGACCTGCGCGGACCAGGTGCTGCTTGACATCGAGCGGCTGGCCGGCACGCACGGGCTGATGCTCTTCGACCCGCAGGACGGCTCGGTCTACCCGCCGCCGACCCGGGTCACCAACTGACCGACCGGGGACGGCCCGCAACCCTCCCCGGGTACGACGAAGGGGCCCGGCATACCGCCGGGCCCCCAGTCGTGTTGCCGTCGACTACTCGTCGCGCAGGTCGGCCGCGCTGGCAGACGTCGCGCCGATCGAGTCCGCCGCGGAGGTGAGCAGGTCGGCGCCGAGCGCCTGGTCGACGGTGAGCGTCATGAGCGTCTCGCCGCCCGCCTCACGCCGGGCGACCTGCATCGCGGCGATGTTGATGCCCGACTCGCCGAGCAGGGTGCCGACGGTGCCGACGACACCCGGCCGGTCGGCGTAGCGCAGGAAGAGCAGGATGCCCTCGGCGCCGATCTCCACGTCGAAGCCGTCCACCTCGGTCAGCTTGATGATGTCCCGGGCGCCCGAGTGGGTCACGGTCCCGGAGACGCTCACCGTCCGGCCGTCCGGCAGCGCGCCGCGTACGGTGACCAGTGTGGGCTGCTCGGCGGTCTCGGCGAGGCTCGCGAGGGTGACCTCGACGCCGCGCTCGGCGGCCAGGTGCGGGGCGTTGACGTAGGTGACCTGCTCCTCGACGACGGAGCTGAACAGGCCCTTCGTCGCAGCCAGCTTGAGCACCGACACGTCGTGGCCGACGATCTCGCCACGGACCTCGACGGTGACGCTCGCGGCGACCCCACCGGCGACAGCGGTGAACGCCCGGCCCAGCTTCTCGGCCAGCGGCAGCAGCGGCCGGACGTCCTGGGCGACCACACCGCCGGCCTGCACGTTCACGGCGTCCGGCACGAACTCGCCCTGCAATGCCAGCTTGACGCTCTTGGCCACGGCCAGGCCGGCCTTGTCC
The DNA here is from genome assembly GCF_049847245.1 of Micromonospora sp. DT68. NCBI lineage: Bacteria > Bacillati > Actinomycetota > Actinomycetes > Micromonosporales > Micromonosporaceae > Micromonospora > Micromonospora sp. DT68. Next base: position 79,633 of record NZ_JBNCNZ010000023.1, on the reverse strand, counting down.
TGCGCCTCGTGGGTGGAGGCACCCAGGTGCGGGGTGGCCACCACGTTGTCGAACGCGAACAGCGGCGACGAGGTGCACGGCTCCTTGGCGTACACGTCCACACCGGCGCCGGCGACCCGGCCCTCGGCGATGGCGTCCGCGAGCGCCTGCTCGTCGACCAGACCACCACGGGCGGCGTTCACGATGCGCACGCCCGGCTTGACGATCGCCAGCTCCTTCTCACCGATCAGCCCCATCGTCTCCGGGGTCTTCGGCAGGTGGATGGAGATGAAGTCGCTCTCGCGCAGCAGCTCCTCCAGCCCGACCAGGCGTACGCCGAGCTGGGCCGCGCGGGCCGGCTGGATGTACGGGTCGTACGCGATCAGCCGGGTGCCGAACGCGGCGATGCGGGAGGCGAAGAGGACCCCGATCCGGCCGAGCCCGACCACACCGACGGTCTTGCCCTGCACCTCGACGCCCGTGTACTTGGACCGCTTCCACTCCCCCGCCTTGAGTGCCGCGCTGGCGCTCGCGGTGTTGCGGGCCACTGCCAGCAGCAGCGCGACGGCCTGCTCGGCGGCGGAGACGATGTTCGAGGTGGGAGCGTTGACGACCATCACGCCCCGGGCGGTGGCCGCCGGCACCTCGACGTTGTCCAGGCCGATACCCGCCCGCGCGACCACCTTAAGTCGCGGCGCGGCGGCGATCGCCTCGGCGTCGATCTGGGTCGCGCTGCGCACGATGACGGCGTCGGCCTCGGAGAGCGCCGAGAGCAGGGCCGGACGGTCGGTGCCGTCGACGTGCCGGACGTCGAAGTCGTGGGCGAGCACCTCGATGGCGGCGGGGGCGAGTTCTTCGGCGATCAGTACGACAGGATTCATCGGTCCTCGTAGAGGTCGTGTATGCGATCGGCCCGGGCGGCAGGGCGCCGCACTGCGTCCTGCGCTGGTCCCGTGCCGTGGCCGTCAGGTGCCGGCTGCGCGCACCTACCGCGATCGTAGGGCCCCGCTGGCCGGCATGTTCCGGTCTGCGAGGTGAGTGCCCTCACACGCCCGGTCCGGCGATGGACATGGCCCGTTCACCTGGCCGCAATCGATGTTGCGGCTCGTCACGGCACCGCCGAGGCGTTTGTCACCCGATCCCAGAGGGTGAGCGTCAGGCGTACGGCCGACGGCCGGTGACCCGCGCTGGGGAGAGCGCCGGGCCACCGGCCGTCGGTGGATCATCAGCCGTCGGTGACGGCTGGACAGGTGCTACGAGGCCGTCAGGCGGTCTCGGTGATCGGGCGGTCGACCCAGCTCATCATGCCGCGCAGCTTCGCGCCGGTCTCCTCGATCGGGTGCGCCGCGCCCTCGTTCTGCCACTTGGTGAAGTTGGGCCGGCCCGCCTCGTCCTCGGCGACCCACTCGCGGGCGAACTCGCCGGACTGGATCTCGCCCAGGATCTTGCGCATCTCGTCCTTGACGCGGGAGTCGATGACGCGCGGGCCGCGGGAGAGGTCGCCGTACTCGGCGGTGTCGGAGATGCTGTACCGCATCTTCGCGATGCCACCCTCGTACATGAGGTCGACGATCAGCTTCAGCTCGTGCAGGCACTCGAAGTAGGCCACCTCGGGGGCGTAGCCGGCCTCGGTGAGCACCTCGAAACCGGTCTGCACCAGCGCCGCGGCGCCGCCGCAGAGCACCGCCTGCTCACCGAAGAGGTCGGTCTCGGTCTCCTCGGTGAACGTGGTCTTGATCGCGCCGGCGCGGGTGCCACCGATCCCCTTGGCGTACGCGAGGGCGAGCGCGAGCGCGTTGCCGCTGGCGTCCTGCTCGACGGCGACCAGGCAGGGCACGCCCTTGCCGTCGGTGTACTGGCGGCGGACCAGGTGGCCGGGGCCCTTCGGCGCGACCATCGCCACGTCCACCTCGGCCGGGGGCTTGATGAGCCCGTACCGGATGTTGAAGCCGTGGCCGAAGAAGAGGGCCTTGCCCGGGGCGAGGTGCGGGGCGATCGACTCGGTGTAGAGGGAGCGCTGGGCGGTGTCCGGCGCGAGCACCATGATCACGTCGGCCTCGGCCGCGGCCTGTGCCGGCGTGAGCACCCGCAGGCCCTGCTCCTCGGCCTTGGGACGGCTCTTGGAGCCCTCCGGCAGACCGATCACCACGTCGACGCCGGAATCACGCAGCGACAGCGCGTGGGCGTGGCCCTGGCTGCCGTAGCCGATCACCGCGACCTTCTTGCCCTGGATCAGGCCGAGGTCGGCATCGTCGTCGTAGTAAACCTCAACGCTCATGAGAACTTCCCTTTCGTACGACGGCCCGGGCGGCCCGTCGTGGTCGGTGCGGATGGATTCGGAGGACGGCCCGCAGGGGCCGACCGGCAGCGGGTCAGGCGGCCCGCAGGGCGGGACCGGCGGTGATCGAACGCGAGCCGCGCCCGATCGCCACAAGCCCGGACTGCACCATTTCCTTGATGCCGAAGGGCTCGAGGTCGCGCAGCAGAGCGTCGAGCTTGTCGGGCGTACCGGTGGCCTCGATGGTCAGCGTGTCCGGTGCCACGTCGACAACCCGGGCGCGGAACAGGTTTACCGTCTCCAGCACCTGGGTCCGTGCGGACCGGTCGGCGCGGACCTTCACCAGCAGCAACTCCCGGGCGACCGAGACCTGCGCGTCCAGCTCGACGATCTTGAGCACGTTGACGAGCTTGTTGAGCTGCTTGGTGACCTGCTCCAGCGGGGACGAGTCCGCGTTGACCACGATCGTGATCCGGGAGACGTCCGGGTTCTCGGTCTCGCCGACGGCGAGGCTGTCGATGTTGAACCCGCGCCGGGAGAACAGGCCGGAGACGCGGGCGAGCACGCCCGGCTTGTTCTCCACGAGCACGGACAGGGTGTGCATGGTCACTGCGTCTCCTTTGTCATGCCCTCATGGCCCTCGCTGCGCTCGGTGCATTCGGCCATGACTAGATGTCATCCTCGTCGAAGGCCGGGCGAACGCCACGGGCGAACATGATCTCGTCGTTACTGGTGCCGGCGGCGACCATCGGCCAGACCATCGCGTCCTTGCCGACCACGAAGTCGATCACGACCGGAGCGTCGTTGATCTCCATGGCGGCGGCGATGGTCTTGTCCACGTCGTCGGGGCTCTCGCAGCGCAGCCCGACGCAGCCCAGCGCCTCGGCGAGCTTGACGAAGTCGGGAATGCGGTGCTTGTGGGTGCCGAGTTCGGTGTTGGAGTACCGCTCGTTGTAGAACAGCGTCTGCCACTGCCGGACCATGCCGAGATTTCCGTTGTTGATCACGGCGATCTTGACCGGGATGCCCTCCAGCGCGCAGGTGGCCAACTCCTGGTTGGTCATCTGGAAGCAGCCGTCGCCGTCGACCGCCCACACCACGGTGTCCGGCTTGCCGACCTTCGCACCCATCGCGGCCGGCACCGCGTAGCCCATCGTGCCGAGCCCACCGGAGTTCAACCAGGTGTACGGCTTCTCGTACGAGATGAACTGGGACGCCCACATCTGGTGCTGCCCCACGCCGGCCACGAAGATCGTGTCCGGGCCGGCGATCTCACCCAGCCGCTTGATGACGTACTGCGGAGAGAGCGTGCCGTCCGCCGGTTCGTCGTACCCCAGCGGGTAGCGGTTGCGCAGATCGTCCAGCTGGGTCCACCAGTCGGCCAGGTCGGTGGTGTGCCCCGCCGACCGCTCGACTGTCACCGCGGCGACCAGCTCGTCGATGACGTGCCGGGCGTCGCCGACGATCGGGACGTCCGCGTGCCGGTTCTTGCCGATCTCGGCCGGGTCGATGTCGGCGTGCACGACTGTCGCGTCCGGTGCGAACGAGTCCAGCTTGCCGGTGACGCGGTCGTCGAAGCGGGCGCCCAGCGCCACGATCAGGTCGGCCTTCTGCAGGCCGTACACGGCGGAGACGGTGCCGTGCATGCCGGGCATCCCCAGGTGCTGCGGGTGCGAGTCGGGGAAGGCGCCGAGCGCCATCAGGGTGGTGACGACCGGGATGCCGGTCAGCTCGGCGAGCCGGCGCAGCCCGTCGGTGGCGCCGGCCTTGAGCACACCGCCACCCACGTAGAGCACCGGCCGGCGGGCTGCGGCCATCAGCCGGGCCGCCTCCCGGATCTGCTTGCCGTGCGGGTTCAGTGTGGGCCGGTAGCCGGGCAGGTCCAGCGTGGGCGGCCAGGCGAAGGTCGTCGACGCCTGGAGGACGTCCTTGGGGATGTCGACAAGCACCGGACCGGGTCGGCCCGTGCTGGCCAGGTGGAACGCCTGGGCCAGCACCTGCGGGATCTCGTCGGGGCTCTGCACGAGGAAGTTGTGCTTGGTGATCGGCAGGGTGATGCCCTGGATGTCCGCCTCCTGGAAGGCGTCGGTGCCGATCGACGGACGGGCCACCTGGCCGGTGATCGCCACCATCGGCACCGAGTCCATGTACGCGTCGGCGATCGGCGTGACCAGGTTTGTCGCGCCCGGGCCGGAGGTCGCCATGCAGACGCCGACCTTGCCGGTGGCCTGCGCGTACCCGGTCGCCGCGTGACCGGCGCCCTGCTCGTGGCGGACCAGGATGTGCCGGACGCTGGAGTCGTAGAGCGGGTCGTACGCCGGCAGGATCGCGCCGCCGGGGATGCCGAAGACGACGTCGACGCCGAGGGCCTCAAGGGATCGCACCAGCGAACCGGCGCCGGAAACCTCGGTCGGAGCGGGAGGCCGTACCGCCGGGGCGGCCGGGACGGCTGCGGCGCGCGGGGCGGCGGGGTCGACGGTGCCGGCCGGCTCGGCCGCGCGGGCCCGCCGGGCGGTGTGGGCGAGGGTCTCGGGCGTGGGTCTCGTCATTGTGGTTCTGGCCTTCGGCTGGAATGGCTGGGGCTCGTTCAGCGATGCGAGGCGGGCGGGGCCCGTCGCGACAGGTTCCGACGGCAATAAAAACGGCCCTCGTGCAGATGCACGGGGCCAGCGCACTCTCGATGAGGGAGAGTGCGCTCAGGTAAGTACTCGCAGCGACCGGTACGACGACATGCGGCTAAGCCTGACGCATCTCACGCGATGAGTCAACTGATCTCACATGTTGGTCAACGGACGACGGCGCGTCGGCCACCGACACGCCCTCCGCAGAGGGGATGACCTGCTCGGAACCGCCCGGAACCCGGCGCGGAGCGGGCACCCGGCTCTGCCGCGCACCCGGCGAGGTGGCCGCCTCCAGCATCGCCTCCAGGTGCTCGGCCGGCACTCCCCAGCCGAAGAGGGCGCCCTGACCGAACCGGCACCCGGCAGCCACCACCGCTGCCAACTCGGTGGGCGTGGTCACACCCTCGGCGATGACCTCCAATCCCAACTGATGGCCCAGCCGCATCACGATGTCGACCATGGGGGCGAACGCCGGGCCGTCCTTGCCCACCGGGCGGACCGGCTCGTGCTCGGCCACCAGACTGTGGTCGATCTTGAGAATGTCGATCGGCAGACGGCGCAACTGCCCCAACGAGGAGTACCCGGCGCCGAAGTCGTCGAGGGCGATCCGCACACCGGTCAGCCGCAGCGCCGTCAACCGCCGGATCAGCTCGTCCAGGTCGGTGGCCACCGCGTGCTCGGTGACCTCCAGCACGAGGCGCTGCGGCGGCACGTGGTGGGCGCGCAGCGCCTCGGCGACCTGCACCACGTACTCGGGTGCGTGCAGCTCGCGGGGCGAGACGTTCACCGAGACCCAGACGTCGTGCCCGTCGGCGAGCCACCGGGAGAGCTGGTAGCAGGCCTGGTGCAGCACCCAGGCGCCGAGCGTGGCGATCATCCCGCACTCCTCGGCGAGGGGGATGAACTCGTCCGGGCGCACGTTGCCCAGCTCGGGATGGTGCCAGCGGAGCAGCGCCTCGGCACCGACCGGCCGCACCGACGGCAGCGACGCCACCGGTTGGAAGGCCAGCCGCAGCTCGTCGCGCTCGATGGCACCGCGCATCTCGTGCTCCAGCGTCGTGCGACGGCGCAGCAACTGGTCGTACGCGGCGTCGTAACGCTCGATCCGGTTCTTGCCGCGCTGCTTGGCGTAGCGCAGGGCAAGGTCCGCGTGGCGCAGCAGCAGGTCCACGTCTGGCGCGCCCGCCCACCCGGCCACACCGATGCTCACCGACAGGAAAACCGGCCCCTCCGCCTGGTCGTACGGACGGTTGATCACCCCCAGCAGCCGCTCGGCGACCCGGTCCGCCTCGGCCGGCCGAGCCGACATGAGGACGGCGAACTCGTCGCCGCCGAGCCGTGCCGCCATGTCGCCGGGGCGCAGGTTGCCGCGCAGCCGGCTGCCCACCTCGGCCAGAACGGCGTCGCCCACGTCGTGACCGCGCATGTCGTTGACGTGCTTGAAGCCGTCCAGGTCGAGGCTGAGCAGGACGCACGGGGTGCCGGCCGCCGCGCTGTCGTGCAACGTACGCAGCAGACCCCGCCTGTTGGCGAGCGACGTCAACGGGTCGGTGTGGGCCAGCTCGCGAAAGTGCGCCTCCCGCTCGGCCAGCCGGCCGGCGTAGTCCCGGACGTCCTTGAGGGTGACGTACTGCCGGGCGACAAGCGCGAAGCCCTCCACGATGCCGGCCACGATGCCCGGCGCGGTGAACTGGCCGTCCTGCAGGAGGTGGTAGGTCGCCGACGCGGCCATCGCCACCATCGGAACCACAGCGTATTCGCCGTCGCGCCCGATCAGGTCCAGTTCGATCTGCCTGGGCCTGTCGTCCCGGTACACAGCCAAGGCGACGGCCAGCAGACCTGCGGCCAGCACCGCAGCGCCGGCCAACGCCATGGTCGGCCCGGCCTGGCAGAGCCCGGCGCTGAGACCCAGGCCGCCGCAGCTCACCGCGCTGATCCCGGCGGTCAGCACCGTCAGGCCGCGACGCGGGGCGGCAGCCCGGAAGACCACGATCACGGCGAGCCCCGCGCCGAGCGCGGCGCTGACCGTGGCCACCACTATCGCCGGGCAGGCCATCGGGGTGGCGGCGCCCAGCAGCCGGGTCGGTTCGGAGAAGATCACCCAGCCGACGAACCACAGCGCCGCCGCCATGGTCACGCTGTCCAGGGCGAGCCGGGCCGTCCCCGCCGTCGTGGCGGCCACCCCCGGCAGCCGGAGCAGGCCGGCTGCGAAGGCCAACCCGCTCAGCGCGGTGCCGACCGCCGCAGCGGTGGCCCAACCGGTGCGCAGGCCCTGCTCGTGCGCCCAGTGGTCGCTCGCGGAGAGCACCGCAACCATGCCGGCAAGCAGGCTGACCAGGGACACCCCGGCGGCCGCCGCGAGCAGCACGTGCGCCGGCCGGTGCAGGCCAGTGCGGCGCCGGGCGACCATCGTCAGCAGCACGGTGGCCGCGACGGCGACCAGCCCGCTCAGCGCCGCGACGGCGACCATGCCCGGGGGGAGATGCACGTCTCAAGAGTGCCGGATGGGCACGCGCCGTGGGGACCTGATGTGCATCTGTTGGGACACGGCACACACACCGGACGGCCCGTGCGCGGACGGTGGCATGCTGGTACGCATGCCTGAGCTGCGGTCGAGGACTTCCACACACGGTCGGACGATGGCCGGCGCCCGGGCCCTCTGGCGGGCCACCGGGATGACCGACGACGATTTCGGCAAGCCGATCGTCGCCATCGCCAACAGTTTCACCCAGTTCGTGCCGGGCCACGTCCACCTCAAGGACATGGGTGGCCTGGTCGCCGACGCGGTGGCCGAGGCCGGCGGGGTAGGGCGGGAGTTCAACACCATCGCTGTCGATGACGGCATCGCCATGGGCCACGGCGGCATGCTCTACTCGCTGCCCAGCCGGGAGCTGATCGCCGACGCGGTGGAATACATGGTCAACGCGCACTGCGCCGACGCCCTTGTCTGCATCTCCAACTGCGACAAGATCACCCCCGGCATGCTGCTGGCCGCGCTGCGACTCAACATCCCCACCGTCTTCGTCTCCGGCGGCCCGATGGAAGCCGGCAAGACGACGGCGATCGAGGGCATCGTGCACTCCAAGATCGACCTGATCGACGCGATGATCGCCTCCTCCAACGAGGCCGTCACCGACGACCAGCTCGGCGAGATCGAGCGCTCCGCATGCCCCACCTGCGGCTCCTGCTCCGGCATGTTCACCGCCAACTCGATGAACTGCCTCACCGAGGCGATCGGGCTGGCACTGCCCGGCAACGGCTCGACGCTTGCCACCCACGCCGCGCGCCGGTCGCTCTTCGTCGAGGCCGGCCGCACCGTCGTGGAGATCGCCAAGCGGTGGTACGACGGTGACGACGACTCGGTGCTGCCCCGCACCGTCGCCTCCAAGGCCGCCTTCGAGAACGCGGTGGCCCTGGACGTGGCGATGGGCGGCTCCACGAACACGGTGCTGCACCTGCTCGCCGCCGCCCGCGAGGCGGAAATGGACTTCGGCGTCGCCGACATCGACGCCATCTCCCGGCGGGTTCCCTGCCTGGCAAAGGTCGCGCCGAACTCCCCGAATTACCACATGGAGGACGTCCACCGGGCCGGTGGCATCCCCGCCATCCTCGGTGAGCTGGACCGCGCCGGGCAGCTCAACCGCGACGTGCACGCCGTGCACTCCCCCTCGCTGGCACAGTGGCTTACCGACTGGGACGTCCGCGGCGGCTCACCCACGCAGACGGCGGTCGAGCTGTTCCACGCCGCGCCCGGCGGGGTGCGCACCACCGAACCGTTCTCCACCACCAACCGCTGGTCGACATTGGACACCGACGCGGCCGAGGGCTGCATCCGCGACCGCGAGCACGCCTACTCCGCCGACGGTGGTCTGGCGATCCTGTTCGGCAACCTCGCCCCGGAAGGCTGCGTGGTGAAGACCGCCGGCGTGCCGGAGGAGTGCCTGACCTTCCGTGGACCGGCGAAGGTCTACGAGTCGCAGGACGACGCCGTGACGGCGATCCTCGCCAAGGAGATCGTCGCCGGGGACGTCGTGGTGATCCGGTACGAGGGCCCGAAGGGCGGCCCCGGCATGCAGGAGATGCTCTACCCGACCTCGTTCCTGAAGGGACGAGGGCTGGGCCGCTCCTGCGCGCTGCTCACCGACGGCCGCTTCTCCGGCGGCACGTCCGGGCTCTCCATCGGGCACGCCTCCCCCGAGGCCGCCTCCGGTGGGTTGATCGCCCTGGTCCGCAACGGTGACGAGATCGTCATCGACATCCCGGGCCGCTCCATCGAGCTGAACGTGCCCGCCGACGAGTTGGAGGCGCGCCGGGTGGCCGAGGAGAAGCGCGACAAGCCGTACACCCCTGTCGACCGGCAGCGTCCGGTGTCGGCGGCACTGCGCGCGTACGCCTCGATGGCCACGTCGGCCAGCGACGGCGCCTACCGCCGCGTCCCCGAGTGAAGTAAGGAAGGGCCCCCTCTTAACGCCTCAGGTATAGGAGGGGGCCCTTCCTAACACCTCGCATCCGTGAAGACACCTCGGATCCGTGACGCGAACCGGGGTCGGGGCCGTGGTGCAGGGCGGGCGTCTAGGCCGGGCGCGCGGCGAGGGCCACACCCCTGGCGTACCGGATGGCGGACGGGGTGTCCGGGAAGACAAGGCCCTCGTGACGCAGTTCGTCGGCGACACCGAGAACGCTGAGCACCTGGTCGTGGCCCGGGGTGATGCCGGAGAGCAGCACCGTGATCCCCCGGGCGCGCAGCCGGGCGATGGCGTCGCCGAGCACCTGGGCGCCTGTGGCGTCGATCGTGGAGACGCGGGACATCCGCAGGATCACCACCCGCACGTCGGCCACCTCGGCCAGCTCCAGCAGGAAGGTGTGGGCGGCGGCGAAGAAGAGCGGCCCGTCCAGCCGGTACGCGACGATGTGCTCGGCGAGAAGCGCGTGCTCCTCGGCGCTGTGCTCGCCGGTGTCCAGGGGGACCTGTTCCAGCCGGGCGCTGCGGGCGACAGCGCGCAGCGCCAGGACGACGGCGACGGCGAGCCCGACGACCACGGCTGTCACCAGGTCCCAGATCACAGTGACAGCGAACGTCAGCACCAGCACCACCGCGTCGGCGCGGGTGGCCCGCATCAGCGCCAGCAGGGAGGCCGCCTCCACCATCCGGACTGTGGTGGCGAGCAGCACCCCGGCCAGTGCGGCGAGCGGGATGCGGCCGACGAGCGGGGCGGCGGCGAGCACTATCGCGGCGAGGGCGACGGCGTGGGTGAGCGCGGCGAGCTTCGAGGACGCCCCGGCGCGCACGTTCACCGCCGTACGGGCGATGGCGGCGGTCGCCGGGATGCCCCCGAAGACCGGGGAGGCGAGGTTGGCAAGGCCCTGGCCGAACAGTTCCCGGTCGGGGTCGTGGCGTTCGCCGACTGTCATCCCGTCCGCCACTGTCGCGGAGAGCAGACTCTCCAGGGCGGCGAGCGCGGCCACGGCCACGGCGCTCGGTAGCAGCGTGCCGAGCGCGCCGACGTCGATGAAGTCCAGCGACGGCGCGGGCAGCCCTTGCGGCAGCTCGCCGATCCGGGCCAGGTCGATCGGAGCCAACTCGGCGAGGATCGTGGCGGCGGCCACTCCGACCAGGGAGAACGGCACGGCGGGTCGCCACCGGCCGCCGAGCAGCATCAGCGCGGCCACGCCGAGCGCCACTGCGATCGCGGCGGGCCGGGGCTGCGCGGCGAACCGGGCGACCGCGTCGGCGGCCACCGCCCACACCTTCTCGCCGTGCGCGCCGGCGACACCGAGCGCGGCCGGCACCTGTTGCAACGCGATGACCACGGCGATGCCGGCGGTGAAGCCCTCGATCACAGGGGTGGGCAGGTAGCGGACGTAGCGGCCCAGGCGGGCCAGTGCGAGCGCGATCAGGATCAGCCCGGCCAGCGCGCCGACCATCAGCACGCCACCGGCGCCGAACTGCTGCACCACGGGCACCAGCACCACTGTCATCGCGCCGGTGGGACCGGAGACCTGGAGGTTGGAGCCGCCGAAGACCGCCGCGACAGCCCCGGCGACAACTGCGGTGACAAGGCCGGCCTGCGCGCCGAGCCCGGAGGTGACACCGAAGGCGAGCGCGAGGGGCAGGGCCACCACTGCCACTGTGAGCCCGGCGACGAGGTCGCGCCGAGGTGAGCAACGCGCGTTCTCCCAGTCGGTCCGGCGGGGCAGCAGCCCGCCGAACAGCCGGCCCGCCTGCCGTACGGCCTGTGCGCCGCGACGACGGCCGGCCGCCGAGCCGGGTGCCGCACTCACCGGTCGGTCCCCGAGGCCCGTAGTTCGTCAAGCAGGGCGTCCCGGTCGGTGAGGACCGCGCCGAGGATGCGCCGCCCGGCGGCGAGCAGGTCGGCCACGTCGGGGGTGCTGAGCGCGTACATGACCAGGGGGCCGTCCCGGTACGAGGTGACCATGCCGGCCCGCCGCAGCACGGCGAGTTGCTGGGAGAGGTTCGATGCCTCCACGTCGATGGCGGCAAGCAGGTCCCGGACCGGCTTGGGCCCGTCCTGGAGCAGTTCGAGCACCCGGATGCGGACCGGGTGCCCGAGGGTCCGGAACAGCTCCGCCTTCGCCTGGTACAGCGGCACCGACATGACTCACCCCTCCGACGACTCTGAAGACTTTACCACTTGCAAAAGTCTTCAAATCGACGGAGATGACGGCCGGCTCAGGTGAGGTCGTTGACGCAGCGCAGCACCGGACGGCAGGTGAGCGCCACGGGGTCGAGCGGGCCGGACGCACGCACCGTGAACACGGCGCTCTCCCCCGGCAGCAGCGTCACCAGCGCCCGGTCGACCTGCGCGACCGGATCGAGCCGGTCCGGAAACAGCGTCAGGTCGCGCAGGACCGTCCGGGCGGTCACCCGGACCTGCTGGCCGCCGTCGACCGGCTCGACCGTCGCGTCCCACGCCGCCGCCGGCCAGTCGACGTCGCGGTCCTCGGCGAAGAACCACAGCGCACGCTCCGCGCTGTCCCCGGCCTCCGCGACCAGCAGTTCGGCGCGACCCTCGTCCGGCCGCGCCAGCTCCGCCGGCAGCGCCAGCACCACCGAGGAGTACGCCGGAACGTCGAGGTCGACCGAGGTCTTCGCCCTCGGCTCCCCGGTGAGGGCGAGTCGGGTGATGGTGGCCGGCCCGGTCCACGCCTGCGCGGTCTCGTTGACCGCCACCAGGGCCAGCCCTCCGTCACGCGGCTGCACGGTGAGCAGCCGGTCGGCGTACGCGTTTCGCAGCGCGTACCATAGTGGTTTGCGCCGGCCGTCACCGTCGACTGCCGACCAGGAGGTGACCGGCCAGCAGTCGTTGAGCTGCCACACGATGGTGCCGGCGCAGACATCCCGGTGGGAGCGGAAGTGCTCCACGCCGAGTTGGATGGCGCGGGCCTGGTTGAGCTGCGTGAGGTAGTGCCAGTCGTCGAAGTCGGCGGGCGGCGGCAGGTGCGCGTCCAGACCGCGTTGCAGCTTCGCGTCCCCGTCGGCCGCCTTCTGGTGGTGGGCCATGCCCGGCGAGTCGTGCGCGAGAGGGTCGTCGGACAGCGACCGGCGCAACGTCGCGTACGCGGGTGGGGCCTGGTAGCCGAACTCGGCGACGAAGCGCGGCACGTACTCCCGGTATCTGGTGTAGTCGTCGGTGTTCCACACGTCCCAGATGTGCGTGGTGCCGTGCGCCGGGTCGTTGGGGTGGATCGCCTCGCTGCCCGACCAGGGGCTGCCCGGCCAGTACGGGCGGGTCGGGTCGAGCGCGCCGACGATCCGGGGCAACACGTCGAGGTAGTAGCCACGACCCCAGGTACGCCCCGCGAGGGCCTCCTGCCAGCCCCAGTCGTGCCAGCCCCAGATGTTCTCGTTGTTGCCGGTCCAGAGCACCAGCGAGGGGTACGGCGCCAGCCGGGTCACCTGCTCGGCGGCCTCGGCGGCCACCTCGCTGCGCAACGGCTCCTCCTCCGGGTACGCCGCGCAGGCGAACAGGAAGTCCTGCTGCACCAGCATGCCGAGGGAGTCAGCGAGGTCGTAGAAGTCGTCCGACTCGTACCGGCCACCGCCCCAGACGCGCAGCAGGTTGATGTTGGCGCCGGCTGCCTGGTCGAACCGCTGCGCCAGCCGGTCCCGGTTGATCCGGGTGGGAAACACGTCGTCGGGGATCCAGTTGACGCCGCGTACGAAGACCGGGACGTCGTTCACCGACAACACGAACGGGGTGCCGTGCTCGTCGGTCGTGGTGTCCAGTCGCACCGAGCGGAAGCCGATCCGATGGGACCAGGTGTCCAGGGCTTCGCCGTCCGGGGCGTACAGGGTCACCTCTAGCGGGTGGCGCGTCTGCTCGCCGTACCCCCGGGGCCACCACAGTGCGGGCTCTCCGACGGTGAGTGTGAGCACGGCAGTGCGCTGCCAGGCCGGGACGACGACCTCGGCGTGGACTCCGGCGACCGTGGCGCGGACCGTCAGCGGGACGGCCGCGACCCGCTCGACCTCGACGTGCAGCTCGACCCGCCCGTCCCGGCCGTCCAGTGTGACAAGCGGGCGGACGGTGGCCAGCCGGGCCGTGGACCAGGCGTGCAGGCCGATGTCCTGCCAGATGCCCGCTGTGACGAGCGTCGGCCCCCAGTCCCAGCCGAAGTTGCAGGCCATCTTGCGGATGAAGTTGAAGGGCTCCGGGTAGGCGTTGGGCCGGTCGCCGAGCCGGTCCCGCTGCGCCTCGGCGTACCGGTACGCGGAGTCGAACGCGACGACGAGGTCGTTGTCGCCGTCGCGCAGCAGCGAGCGCACGTCGAACCGGTAGCCGCGGTGCATGTTCGCGGTACGGCCGACCTCGACGCCGTTGACTGTGATGGTGGCGACCGTGTCCAGGCCGGCGCAGACCAGGTCGACGCGCTCGTCGTCGCCGGGCCGGTGGACGAACGTGGTCTGGTAGACCCAGTCGGTGCGGCCGATCCAGGCGAGCGCCAGTTCGTTGTCGTCGAGGTACGGATCGGGGATCAGGCCGGCGGCGAGCAGGTCGGTGTGCACGCAGCCGGGCACTGTGGCCGGCACCGCCCGGTCGGCGATCCCGTCCGGGACCTGCGGTCCGGGTACCGCCCGCAGGGTCCAGCCCTCGTGCAACGGAGTCACGACCTCACCGCGCCTTCCATGATTCCGCGGACGATCTGACGTCCACCGATGAACAGCATGACCAGCAGGAACGGTAGCGAACGCCCCTCAGGCGTCGGGGACGTTGACTGAACCGGATAAGTTCTGTCACCGTACGAACCGGTTCCAGGCGTGTCAACGGCCGGTTAACGTACGCTGAACCGGGCAAGCAAACCCCTCGCTGACGGCGCGGACGGCCGGGCGCCGCCGGTTGCGCTACGTTGGGGCCGCCGACGCGCGGCCCACGGCCGGCCACGGCCATGGCACGGTCAGCACCCCGAGACCCCGGGGCAGGAGCGGAGGAGCACGCCGGTGAAGCGGCCGACAATCGCCGACGTCGCCCGACGTGCCGGCGTCTCCAAGGGCGCCGTGTCGTACGCGCTGAACGGGCAGCCCGGCGTCTCCGAGGCCACCAGGCAACGCATCCTCGCCATCGCCACCGAGATCGGGTTCAGCCGGAGCAGCGCCGCCCGTGCGCTCTCCGCCGCCACCGCCGAGGCCGTCGGCCTGGCACTCTGCCGACCGGCCCGGATACTGGGCATCGAGCCGTTCTTCATGGAGCTGATCAGTGGCGTCGAGGCGGAACTCTCCGCCCGCTCGTACGCGCTGACCCTGCAGGTCGTGGCCGACCACGACGCCGAGATAGCTGTCTACCGGCGCTGGTGGGCCGAGCGCCGGGTGGACGGGGTGCTCGTCTGCGACCTGCGCACCGACGACAGGCGCATCCCCGCCCTGGAACAGCTCCAGCTGCCGGCAGTGGTCATCGGCGGGCCGGGCGGCACCGGGGAGCTGGCCAGCCTCTGGTCCGACGACGCCGCAGCGCTCACCGAGACCGTGGAATACCTGGTCGCCCTCGGGCACCGACGGATCGCCCGGGTCGGTGGCCTGCCCGACCTGCGACACACCGAGATCCGCACCGAGGCTTTCACTGCGGTGTGCCAACGGCTCGGCCTGGTCGACGCGGTCACCGTCTGGTCCGACTACACCGGAGAGGAGGGCGGCCGGGCCACCCGCCGCCTGCTCAGCTCCGCCCAGCGGCCCACCGCCGTCATCTACGACAACGACGTGATGGCGATCGCCGGGCTCTCCGTCGCCCAGGAGATGGGGCTCACCGTGCCGGACGACCTGTCCATAGTGGCCTGGGACGACTCACCACTCTGCCGGCTCGTGCACCCGCCCCTCACGGCCCTGGGCCGCGACATCCCGGCGTACGGGGCGCACGCCGCCCGCCAACTGCTCGCCGTCATCGCCGGGCAGCCCGCGACCCGTGTTCAGGACGAGACACCGCACCTCACGCCGCGCGGTAGCACCGCACCGCCCCGACAGCGGTGAACCGGTTCAGCATACGGGGTCAGCGGGATGCCGACGGAAACTCCTCGAAGTACGCCTCGACCCGCTCGGCGGTGGCCGGACGGGCCAGCGCGAAACCCTGCCCGTAGTGGCAGCCGGCCCGGTGCGCCCCCTCCACCTGGATCGGTGACTCCAACTCCTCGGCGACGATCTCCACACCCAGCCGTTCACCCACGTTGACCACCACGTCGATCAGCGGCGGCTGCCCGGCCGACTGCGCGCCCACCAGGCCCGGGCCGACCTTCAACAGGTCGATGGGCAGCCGGCGCAGGTGGGCCAGCGAGGCGTGCTCGGCCCGGAAGTCGTCAAGCGCCGTACGGACACCAAGTGAGCGCAACCCGGCCAGCCGGGCCACCACCGTCGACAGGTCGCCACCGATCCGCGGCTCCGCCACCTCCACCACCAGCCGCTCCGGCGACACCCCGTACGCGGCGAGCACAGCCGCGACGCGCTGCACGAAATCGGGGGTGGTCAGCTCCCGCGTGGTGACGTTGACGGCCATCCACAGCTCGCGGCTGCCCGTCGACCAGTCGGCCAACTGCCGGCAGGCCCGGTCCAACACCCACCACTCCAACTCCCCGACCAGGTCCAGATCCTCGGCGACAGGCAGCAGCTCGGCCGGAAGCACAGTGCCGAGCACCGGGCTCCGCCAGCGCAGCAACGCCTCAGCGCCCACCGGCTGCCGGTCGGCCAGGTCCACCACCGGCTGGTAGACCAGATCCAGCTCGCCCCGCGCGACAGCACCCGGCAACTCGCGCTCCAGGTCGAGCCGACGCACCAACTGCTCCTCCAGGAACGCGTCGTACCACTCGACCCGGTCCCGACCCAGCTGGACCGCGCGTCGCCGGGCCAGCTCGGCCTGCCGGAGCACGTCCGCCGGCCCGGCACCGCCAACCTCGGCCAGCCCGATGCTCGTCTGCACCCGCAGCACCGAACCGCCCCACCGGTACGGCGGGGTGAGCGCGGCCAGCAGCCGGGTGCCCAGCGCGTACGCCAGCACCGGGCCGGCAGCTGTGACCACGGCGAAGCCGGTGCCTGTGCAGCCGGTGACCAGGTCACCGGGCGCGACTACCGCACGGACTCGCAGGACCGCCTCGGCCAGGATGTCCTCCCGGGCCACCGGACCGAGCCCGTCGGCGCCGTGCAGGTCCACAAGCAGCAGCGCGCCGGCCGGCGCCGGCACTTCGCCGATCGAGGCAAGCGCGTCCAGCAGAGCCGCCCGGTCGGCCGGACCGTCGCCGCCCGACACCGACCCACGGCCGGACGGTGACCAGGCGACACCACAGTCGGGCCACGCCATACCGCTGATCGAGGTGTCGGCATCATCTCCGGACGGCCAGGGCGCGTCGCTGCCCGTCGAGGTGCCGGCGTCGCCGGACGGCCAGGTCTCGTGGCTGCCCGTCGAGGTGCCGGCGTCGCCGGACGGCCAAGTCTCGTGGCTGCCCGTCGAGGTGCCACCGGGCGGCCAGGTCTCTTCGAGGCCGGGCGCGCTGGCGTCCGCAGGCGGCGCGGCCCGGTCGTCCGGCGTTCCCGGCCAGCGCAGGCGCCCCGGCTGGCGGAGGGCGCGGCCGGTACGGCGGCGGTGCGCGGCGGGCCGTTCGCCGGTGGCCGCGTCGGCACCGCCCAGCAGTTCCCGCAGCACCAGCGGCGGCACCGCAGCCAGGGCCAGCAGCACGCTCGTCCGGTCCGGTGTGCCGCCGGAAGCGGCGTGCAGGCCCACCA
Source organism: Micromonospora sp. DT68 (assembly GCF_049847245.1). NCBI lineage: Bacteria > Bacillati > Actinomycetota > Actinomycetes > Micromonosporales > Micromonosporaceae > Micromonospora > Micromonospora sp. DT68. Next base: position 62,535 of record NZ_JBNCNZ010000023.1, on the reverse strand, counting down.
CCAGCAGCAACACCGCCGCGGGAAGCACCACCCGGGGCCAGCTCAGCGCGGCGGGACCGACGGTCGGCCGCACACCACCCGTGGCCACCGCGGCATCCGCCCCGAACGCGGTAAGCAGCATCCCGAGCACCAGCGGCGGCACTGCCACAAGCGCCGCCCGACCCGCGTCCACGGGCGGCAGGATGATCAGCAGCGCCAGCGCGAGCAGGATGAGCAAGATCCCGCCACGACAGATGCCGGCACCCGAGCGTCGGCCCCGCCCGGTGAACGCGTTGAGCGCGGCCATGCCCAGCCCGCCGAGCGCCAGAGCGCCGACAAGCCGGACCGGTGCCGAGACGACGTCGCCGGGAAGCAGCAGCCAGCCTGCGAGCGCCAGCCCCACCGCCGGAGCGGTCGCCGACACCGGCCCCCGCAGCCGGACCACTGCCCACTGCGATGGCCGGCCCGGCAGCCGGAGCAGCCCGGCAGCGGACGCTGCCACCACGATCAGCGCACCCGCCAGGGCGGCGGCGCGCTGCCCGGTGTCGATCAGCGGCAACGTGGCGGCGGTGAGACCGGCAGCCACGACCGCCCCGTCGAGCAGCACTCCCAGCGCCAGCGGGGACGGCTCGGTCGACGCCAGGTCACTGTGGGTCACCGCGGCACGGCGGCGGCCAGCCAGGCGGGTGAGGCGTACCCCGGCGAGCGTGGCACCCGCGCCCCCGGCGAGCGCGATCACCACCGAGGCCGGGACCAGGCCGGCGGCGCCGGCGAGGACGAGCAGCGCGGCGGCCGCGAGCACGGCGGCCTCCGGTGCCGCCCGACGGGGGACGAGGACACGGAACGGGTACGCGAGGGGCACGGCGGTCGCCTTCGTGAGGGGGCACGGGGCGGTGCGGCGATGCGAGACGGTGGACGTTGCGGGTCCACTGCCCGTCAGTTCAAAACGACCGGCGGGCAGATCGGTTACGCGTCAGCCACCGACATGGGCAGTGACCTGCGTCACTGTACGGGCGCCGGGTCGGCGCGGCACCGCCCGCCGTGAGCCCGACCGGCCCGAGGTGGGATCATCGCAGGGTGAGTACGCCCGACACCGTCCGCTTCCGGTACAACCAAGCCATCCTGGCCGCCGCGCTCGTCGCCTTCGTCGGCGCCCTTCCGTTGGCCAACGCCCGGACGTACCTGCTGCCGGTGTTGCTCGTCCCGCTCGCCGTCGGGGTGTGGGCCTGGCGGGCCGGCACCGACGCCAACCCCCGGGAGCTGCGCCTGCGCGCGCTGCTGGGGCAACGCCGGATCGACTGGGACCACATCGTCGAGCTGGCCACCGATCCGCGCGGTCGGGCGGTCGCCCGGCTCGACGACGGTCAGCAGGTCGTCCTGCCCGCGGTGCGCGGCACGGACCTGCCCCGGCTGGTCTCGGCCACCGGCCAGACGCTGCCGAGCGAGGCGACCGAAACCCCCGACCAGTAATAGCGACGGTCAGTAGCCGTCGACCACCGTGTTGATCAGCGGCTCGCCGGCCGCGAAGCGCCGCACCTGCTCGCCGACCAGCCGGTACGCCCGCGGCAGCAACCCACGCACCGACCCGGCCACGTGCGGCGTGAGCAGCACGTTCGGCATCGTCCAGAGCGGGGAGTCGGCGGGCAGCGGCTCCGGGTCGGTGACATCCAGGGCGGCCGAGATCCGACCGGAGGCCAACTCGGCCACGAGCGCCTCGGTGCGGGCCACCGGCCCCCGGGCCGCGTTGACAAGCAGCGCCCCGTCCGGCATGGCGGCCAGGAACTCCTTGTCGATCAGACCACGGGTCTGGTCGGTGAGCGGCACCAGCACCACCACCACATCGGCCTCGGGCAACAGACGCGGCAGCTCGGCCACGGCATGCACCCCCTGCTCGGGCCGGGCCGTCCGGGCGACAAGTGTGAAGCTCACGTCGAACGGGGCGAGCCGGTCGCGCACCGCAGTACCGATGGAGCCGGCGCCGACGATGAGCACCCGCTTACCGGTCAGCTCGTCGGTAGGGACGTTGCCCTCGAACGCCCACCGCCGCTGCGCCTGTGCCCGGACGAAGGCGGGGAACGCCCGCAGCTGGGTGAGGATCGCCGTGACCACCCACTCGGCGGTGGAAGGGTCGTGCACGCCCCGAGCGTCGCAGAGGGTGACGCCCTCCGGCATCCGGTCGGCCCAGGCGTCCGCCCCCGCCGAGAGCAACTGCACAACGGCCAGGTCGGGCAGCTCGCGCAGCAGCGCTGTCGCGTCCGAGCCGCTCAGAAACGGCGGCACCCAGAAGCGGACGTCGGCCACGCCGGAGGGCAGCCGGTCGGGATGCTCGGCGACCTCCACCGTCACACCTTCGGGCAGTTCGCCGACGAGGCTCAGGCCGGCCGGGTGTGGAATCCATACCTTCACGTCCGCCGACGATAGTCCCCGTCGCGGCGACCGGAGCGGGCACGGCGGCGATCGGGCGTCCTGGGGGATGGCGCGCGGAGGCGGGGGGCGCGAGACTCAGCACACCGATGTTCGGTGCGGGCCCGAACGAGGTATAACCAAGGCCGGATGGCCGGTCGGCCTCCGCCCCCGCAGACAGGTGCTCGATGACCGACGGCTCCTCCGCCAGCCCGCGACGCGCGAGCACCCCGCCTCCGGGGCTCGCCGACGCGGCGCGGCTGCGCGCGCTCGCCGACACCGGTCTGGACGCCGCACCGGACGAGGCGTTCGACAGATTTGCCCGGCTGGTCAGCGACCTGCTGGACGTTCCGGTCGCGCTGGTCTCCCTGGTCTCCGCCGACCGGCAGTTCTTTCCCGGTGCGGTGGGGCTGCCCGAGCCCTGGTCCGAGCAGCGGCAGACTCCCCTGAGCCACTCGTTCTGCCAGCACGTGGTGGACATCGAGGTGCCGATGGTGCTGCCGGACGCCCGGCTCTACCCCCGCGTACGGGACAACCAGGCCATCGAGGACCTCGGCGTGGTCGCGTACGCCGGGATGCCGTTGACCGATCTCTCCGGCCGGGTGCTCGGCGCGCTCTGCGCCATCGACAGCAAGCCGCGGGCCTGGACGGCCGGACAGCTGCGGACACTTGCGGACCTGGCCGCCGCCTGTTCGTCCGAGCTGCGGCTGCGGATCGCGCTGGACGGCGCGCAGGAGGCCCGCCGACGCGTCGTGCAGGCGCACGAGCGGCTGGAGCTGCTGGCCGGGGTGAGTGAGACGCTCGCCGGCACGCTGGACGTTGGTACGTCGCTGCGCCGGCTCGCCGCCACGATGGTGCCGCTGCTCGCCGACTGGTGCCTGCTCACCCTGGCGGGACCAACGGGTCTGCCCCGCGAGGTGGTGGCGGTGCACCGCGACCCGGCCCGGGCGGCGGACGTCGACGGTTTCGCCGCCCTGCTGCGCAACGGCCTGAGTCAGGAGTCGACGGTCCGCGCGGTCCTGCGGACCGGCCAGCCACGGCTCGGCGCGGTGGCGTCGCTTGCCGACGTCGCACGGGGCACCACCGATCCGGAGATGGTGGCGATCGCCGAGCGGCTCGGCATCGCCTCCTACCTCAGCGTGCCGGTGCGGGCTGCCAGTGGCACCGTGCTGGGCGCGATCACACTTGTCAACGCCGCCGGGCGTCAGCAGTTCGACGACCGGGACCTGCTCACCGCGCTGGACATCGGCCGCCGGGCCGGGCAGGCCATCGGCAACAGCTCCATGTACGGCGAGCAGCGGCACGTCGCCGAAGTCCTCCAGCACAGCATGCTGCCGCACCTGCCTGCCGTACCGGAGCTGGAGCTGGCGGCCCGCTACCAGCCGGCGGCCGACCGGGTGGAGGTCGGCGGCGACTGGTACGACGCCTTCGTCCAGCCCGACGGTGACCTGATCGCGGCGATCGGGGACGTGGCCGGGCACGACATCGAAGCGGCGGCCACGATGGGCCAGCTGCGCAACCTGGTGCGGGGCAACGCCTTCGGCCGGCCGGACGCGGTAGGGGCGTTGATGAGCCACCTGGACGGTGCGATCCGTGGCCTGCGGCTGCCGATCGCGGCCACCGCGACACTCGTCCGGATCTGCCGCCAGCATTCCGGTGTACGCGAGGTGACCTGGTGCAACGCCGGGCACCCGCCGGCCCTTGTGGTACGCGTCGGCGGTGCGGTCGAGGTCCTCGAAGCGACGCCGGAGCCGCTGCTCGGCCTGGCCCGACCGTCGCCGCGGACCAGCCAGTCGACAAGCCTGGCCACCGGCGACACGCTGCTGCTCTACACCGACGGGCTGATCGAGCGCCGCGACCGGTCCATCGACGACGGGCTCGCCGAGCTGGTGGGCCGGGTGACCGGCACCGACACCATCCCGCTCGACGACCTGTGCGACCTGCTGCTCGCCTCGATCCAGCACCGCGAGGACGACACGGCGCTGCTTGCCGTACGGGCCCGCTGACCGGTTCGTCGGCTCCGCCGCCGGGGTGCCGTCTGCCCGCCGGGCCCGGATGGGTCGTCCGGCGGGCTACCCTGGGCCAGGTGAGAGACCGTCCCCCGTACCCTCGCACCCGCCGTCTCCGCTCGGTCCTCGCGGCGTCCTGCGCGGCGCTGCTGTTCGCCACCGGTTGCAGCTTCGGTGAGCCGGAGCCCGACCCGGCCGGCGAGCCTCCCAACCTGCCGACGCCGTCGGCAGCGGCGACCCCTGGCGGCGCCGGCCAGCAGGCGGTGGCGACGGTGCTGGCGAAGGGCCTGCGGGTGCCGTGGGGCATCGCCTTCCTGCCCGACGGCGGCGCACTCGTCACCGAGCGGGACAGCGGCCGGATCCTCAAGGTCGGCCCGGAGTCCGGGCCCGAGGGGCTACAGGTCCGGGTGGTGCAGACCATCTCCGACGTGGCGGCGGCGGGCGAGGGCGGCCTGCTGGGCATCGCCGTGTCACCCAGCTACGACCGGGACCGGACGGTCTTCGTCTACTACACAGCCGAGCAGGACAACCGGGTCGCCAAGCTTCAGATCGGCGGCGAGCCGACCCCCGTCCTCACCGGCATCCCCAAGGCCAACGTGCACAACGGCGGCGGGTTGGGGTTCGGCCCGGACGGCCAGCTCTACGTCAGCACGGGTGACGCCGGGGAACGCCCCGCCGCGCAGGACGTCAAGAGCCTCGGCGGCAAGATCCTGCGGATCACCGCCGACGGCAAGCCTGCGGCTGGCAACCCGTACCCCGGCTCCCCGGTCTGGTCGCTGGGGCACCGCAACGTGCAGGGTTTCGCGTGGGACGAGGCCAAGCGGATGTACGCCGTCGAGTTCGGCCAGAACACCTGGGACGAGATCAACCAGATCACCAAGGGCGGCAACTACGGTTGGCCGCAGGTAGAGGGGCGGGCCGGCGACAAGCGGTACACCGATCCGCTCACCCAGTGGGCGACCTCCGACGCGTCCTGCTCCGGCCTGGCCGCCACGGACCGGCTGCTGGTCACCGGCTGCCTGCGCGGCAAGCGACTCTGGGTGATGGAGCTTACCGACACGGGCACCCTGCTCGGTCAGCCCAGTGAGCTGCTCACCAACCGGTACGGTCGACTGCGCGCGGTGGCCGCCGCGCCGGACGGGTCGCTCTGGGTGAGCACCTCCAACCACGACGGGCGGGGCACCCCGGCGGGCGACGACGACCGGCTGCTGCGGGTGGTCTTCGCCGGTGGAGACGGCGGTCGCAGCTGACCTGCGTCACCATCCGCGCAGGTTTGCCAAGATCCTCCGACGGGCAGGTCAGAATCTCAGCATGGACGAGCAGCACGACGACACCGGCGACCGGGACGAGCCGGTGGCCGGCAGCGAGCCGCCACGCACCCGGCGGATCGGTCGCCCCGGAGGGCCGGTACGCCGCGCCGGTGTGATCCTCGCCGTGCTCGCCGTGGCGCTTGCCGGGGCGGTGCTCGGCGTACTGGCCGGTGGGCAGGTGGACACCGACATCGGGCCGTTCCGGGCTACCCTCACCCTCTCCCCGGCCAGCGATGGTGGGACGACCATCGACGTGCCGCCGCTCGGCGCGCTGCTGCTTGACAGCCATGACGGGCCGACGCACCTCACCGTGCGGCTCGGCGCACTGGACCAGGGGCGCACCGAGGCGCTACTGGACGACCCGGCAAGCATCAGCCGCGCCAGCCAGAGCGCCGTGGAGGACGTCCGCAGCGGGGTGATGCGGCTCGGCCTGCGCACCCTCGCCGCGTCGGTGCTCGTCACCCTGATCCTCGCCGCGTTGATCTTCCGGAACGTGCGGCGTACCGCCTGGGCGGGCGGGCTGGCTCTGGTCATCACCGCCGGCAGCCTCGGAACGGCTGCGGCAACCCTGCGCCCGCAGGCCATCGAGGAGCCGCGCTACGAGGGTCTGCTCGTCAACGCGCCGGCCATCGTCGGCGACGCCCGCCGCATCGCAAACGACTACACGAAGTACGCCGAGCAGTTGCAGCGCATCGTCGGCAACGTCAGCCAGCTCTACACCACAGTGTCGGCGCTGCCGGTGTACGAGCCGGCCCCCGGCACCACGCGGGTCCTGCACGTCTCCGACATGCACCTCAACCCGACCGGCTGGCAGCTGATCCGGACGGTGGTGGAGCAGTTCGGCATCGACGTGGTCGTCGACACCGGAGACATCACCGACTGGGGCAGCGAGCCCGAGGAGTCCTTCGTCGGCTCTATCGGCCTGCTCAAGAAGCCGTACGTGTTCATCAGGGGCAACCACGACTCGGGTCGTACGGCCGCCGCGGTGGCCCGCCAACCGAACGCGATAGTGCTCAACAACTCGACAACCACTGTCGGCGGGCTGACCATCGCCGGCATCGGTGACCCGCGCTTCACACCGGACAAGAACACCTCCCCGGCCGGCAGCGGGCTCACCCAGCAGGTCGCCGACCAGGTGATCGGCACCGGCGAGCAGCTCGCCGCCACCGTGCGCAGCTCGCCCCGCCCGGTCAACATCGCGCTCGTGCACGACCCGGCGTCGGCCGGGCCACTCGCCGGCACCTGCCCGCTGGTGCTCGCCGGGCACACCCACGCCCGGCAGGTCTCCAAGCTGCCCGAGGCGCCCGGCCAGCAGCCCACCACGCTGATGGTGGAGGGCTCCACCGGCGGCGCCGGGCTACGCGGCCTGGAAGGTGAGAAGCCGACTCCGCTGTCAATGAGCGTGCTCTACTTCGACCAGCAGAAGTTGCTCCAGGCGTACGACGACATCACCGTCGGTGGCACCGGGCAGGCCCAGGTCAACCTGGAACGCCACATTGTCGAAGCCCCGGCCGTCGGGCCGTCCGCCACCCCCACCCCGACCCCGACCCGCTGAGCGCGGGGCAGGGGCCGGGGTCGGTAGGGCAGGTCAGCGTAGGGCGAGGGCGGCCAGGGCGGCGTTGACGATGCTGCCGGGCTGCAGGTCGTGCAACTCGTACAGCTCGGTCACGCTGCCGGACTGGCCGAACTCGTCCACGCCCAACGGCACCGCCGGTGCCCCGACCGCGGACCCCAGCCAGGCCATCGCGTGCGACGCGGCATCGTGCACTGTCACCACGGGCACCCGGTCGGCGAACGCGGACCGCAGGGCGCCCGGCACGCTGGGCACGGTTGCAGTGCGTACGCCCTGCCGCAGGGTGCGCTGCCAGGCCCGGTAGAGCCTGTCGAGACTCGTCACGTCGACAACGTGCGCGGCGACACCTTCCTCGGCCAACTCGGCGGCGGCGGCCAGCACCTCGGGCAGCACCGCCCCGGAGGCGGCCAGCTGCACCACTGGGGCGTCGGCCAGGTGTGGGTACGCCTGGTGCGCGTCGACAAGCCGGTACGCCCCGGCGACCACCTGTCGGCGCAGCACCGCGTCGCCGAGCCGGGCGCGGGCCGCCTCGAACGGCGACTGGTCCAGCGGCCGGGTGCTCAGTCGGAAGTAGTACGCCCCGTCCTCGGTGGGCGCGGCGGTCGCGGCCGGCGACGAACCCCCGGCGATCTGCCCGAGCGCGTCGCAGAGCAGCCAGTCGAGGCTGCCCGCGTACGCCGGTTCGAGGAATGTCACCCCGGGCAGCTCCAGGCCGACCGACGCGGTGATCGTGGACTGGTGTGCGCCGCCCTCAGGGGCGAGGGTGATGCCCGACGGGGTGCCGGCCACCACGAACCGGGAACCGGAGTACGTCCCGTACAGGAACGCGTCCAGGCCGCGCAGCACGAACGGGTCGTAGACGGTGCCCACCGGCAGCAGCGGCTGCCCGGACAGGTCCCACGACAGGCCGAGCTGACCGAGCAGCAGGAACAGGTTCATCTCCGAGATGCCCAGCTCGATGTGCTGCCCGGCGGGGCTCTCGGTCCAGCGCAGCATCCGGTCCTCGGTCCAGGAGCGCTGCTCGGTGGGGGCGAACACCCCGGTCTTGTTGATGAACCCGGCCAGGTTTGTGGAGGTGGCCACGTCCGGGGCGGTGGTGACCAGGTAGCGGCCGACCTCCCGGTCCCGCGCCAGGTCCACGAGCACCCGACCGAAGACCTCCTGCGTGGAGATCGGCTTGTTGGCGCGTACTCCGGTGCTTTCCGGGACGGTGACCCCCAACGCGCGCTCGCGGGGCGCGCGGGACAGCGCCTCACGGCGGGCGCCGGCCCGGATGCCCGCCGGCGACGCCGGGTCCAGACGGTCCCACTCGGTTTCCGGGGTCAGGCCGTGCGCGGCCCGCAGCGTGGCCACCTGCTCGGTGCTGAGCAGCGCCGAATGGTTGCGCGGGTTGCCGGCAATGGGCAGACCCCAACCCTTGACGGTGTACGCGAAGACGACGCTGGGCCGGTCGGTGACCGCGTCGCACTGGGCGTAGGCGTCGAGCATCGCCTGGAGGTCGTGCCCGCCCAGGTCGGTGACGAGCGGGCGCAGTTCCTCGTCGTCGATGCCCTCGGTGAAGGCGCCCACCTCGGCCGGCGCGCCGTCCAGGAACTGCTCGCGCAGCGCCGGGCCGGTCAGCCCGAACAGCGACTGGTACTGCTCGTTGGGCATCGCGTCGATCCAGTCGCGCAGCGCCTCGCCACCCGGTTTGGAGTACGCCTCGGCGAGCCGGCGGCCGTACTTGACCTCCACGACGTGCCAGCCGGCCGCCTCGAACTGGCCCCGCCACTGGTTGATCCGGATGCCCGGCACCACCCGGTCCAGCGACTGCCTGTTGAAGTCGACAAGCCACATCACGTTGCCCAGGCCGGTGGTGGCCGGGTCGGCGACCGCCTCCCAGATGTTGCCCTCATCCAGCTCGGCGTCGCCGATCAGCGCCACGAACCGGGAGTGCGGGCGGGCGCCGAAGTGCGCGTCGACGTAGCGGCGGGTGGCGGCGGCGAACAGCGGCGCCGCCGCGCCGAGGCCCACCGAGCCGGTGGAGAAGTCCACCTCGTCCGGGTCCTTGGTGCGCGACGGGTACGACTGGAGACCGCCACGGGCCCGCAGCCGGGGCAGGTAGGAGCGGTCCAGGTTGCCCAGCAGGTACTGGATGGCGTGGAACACCGGAGAGGCGTGCGGCTTGACGGCGACCCGGTCCTCGGCGTCCAGGTGGGCGAACCACAGCGCTGTCATCGCCGTGACGAGGGACGCGCTGGACGCCTGGTGGCCGCCGACCTTCACCCCGTCTCCGGTTACCCGGTCGTGGTTGGCGGCGTCCACGATCCGGGTGGCGAGCCACAGCACCCGTCGCTGGATCTCGTCGAGGACATCGAGGTCGTGCTGGTTCACGGTGCTCCATCCGGGCGTCGCCGTTGACGCCCTAGCAACAAGGGGTGCAGAGGTGCATGGGGTGCATGGGGTGCAAGGAAGGGCCCCTTCTTAACGCCTGGTGCATAAGAAGGGGCCCTTCCTAACCGATCAGCCCTGGACGCCGAGACGCTCCAGGATCAGCTCGCGGACGGCCTTCGCGTCGGCCTGTCCACGGGTCGTCTTCATGACCGCGCCGACCAGGGCGCCGGCCGCCGCGACCTTGCCGCTGCGGATCTTGTCGGCGATGCCCGGGTTGGCGGCGATCGCCTCGTCCACGGCGGCGGTGAGCGCGCCGGTGTCCGACACGACCTCAAGCCCTCGGTTGGTCATGACCTCGGTGGGTGAGCCCTCACCGTCGACCACGCCCTCCAGGACCGTACGGGCCATCTTGTCGTTGAGCTTGCCGGCGTCGACCAGGCCCTGAAGCTCGGCGACCTGCGACGGGGTGGCCCCGATGTCGGCCAGTTCCACGCCGCTCTCGTTGGCCCGGCGGGACAGCTCGCCAAGCCACCACTTACGGGCCGCCGCCGGGGTGGTGCCGGCGGCCACCGTGGCCTCGATCAGCTCGACCGCGCCGGCGTTGAGCACCGACTGCATGTCCAGGTCCGACAGGCCCCACTGCTCCTGGAGCCGACGCCGGTGCACCCGCGGCAGCTCCGGCAGGGCGGCCTTCAGCTCGGCGACCCAGGCCGGGTCCGGCGCGATCGGCACCAGGTCCGGCTCCGGGAAGTACCTGTAGTCGGTGGCCGTCTCCTTCGAGCGCCCCGGGGTGGTGTCGCCGGTGTCCTCGTGGAAGTGCCGGGTCTCCTGGGTGATCCGGCCGCCCGCGTCCAGCACCGACGCCTGCCGCAGCATCTCCGAACGAACCGCCCGCTCCACCGACCGCAGCGAGTTGACGTTCTTCGTCTCGGTACGGGTGCCCCACTCCTGCCCCGGCAGGTTGAGGGAGGTGTTCACGTCGCAGCGCAGCGAACCCTCCTCCATCCGCACGTCCGAGACACCGAGGGTACGGATCACGTCCCGCAGTTCGGCGACGTACGCCTTGGCGACGTCGGGGGCGAGCGCGCCGGTGCCCGTGATCGGCTTGGTGACGATCTCGACGAGCGGGATGCCGGCCCTGTTGTAGTCGACGAGCGACTCGGTAGCGCCGTGGATGCGGCCGGTCGCGCCACCGACGTGCAGTGTCTTGCCGGTGTCCTCCTCCAGGTGCACACGCTCGATCTCGATACGCACCGTCTCGCCGTTCACCTCGACGTCGAGGTAACCGTCGACGCAGATCGGCTCGTCGTACTGGCTGATCTGGAAGTTCTTCGGCATGTCCGGGTAGAAGTAGTTCTTCCGGGCGAACCGGCACCACTGGGCGATCGAGCAGTTCAGCGCCAGGCCGATCCGGATGATCGCCTCGATGGCCGCCTTGTTGGCCACCGGCAGCGAGCCCGGCAGGCCCAGGCAGACGGGGCAGACCCGGGTGTTCGGCTCGCCGCCGAAGTCCGTCGGGCAGCCGCAGAACATCTTGGTGTTCGTACCCAGCTCGACGTGGGTCTCCAGGCCGATCACCGGTTCGAAGCGCGCGACGACCTCGTCGTACGCGGGCAGTGTCGTCGTCATCTGAGCTCCAGGCGCGATCCGGACAGAACCGTTCCACCCTAATCGGCTGGTCCGGCCACCCCGCTGCCGGGCTTCGAGATCAACGCGCGAGCCGGGCGCGGCGGCGTGGGAAGACCGGCCCTGGGTCGGGCGTCACTCTGGAGTGGTGAAGCGCCGACGGTTGTAGGCCAGCACGAGCAGGATGCCGCCGATGGAGAACGCCACGACGCCCATCAGCAGCAGCACGAGGGGCGAGCCCGGTCCGGTGACCGGCAGCCACACGCCACTCGCCTTCGACTTCGACGGCGTGGGCTGGGACCCCGCAGGGCTGCTCTCCGACGGTGTGGCGGCCGGGTCGCTCGATGTCGGCGTGGCCGTCGGGCCGGTCGGGGTCGCGGTGGGGGTGCTCGGGGCCGGGGCGGCGACGATCAGCGACACCTCGCTCGTGGCGCTGGTGCTGCGCCCCTTCGCTCCGACGGTGAAGGTGAACGTGCCGACGCTGCCGGGAGTGCCGCTGAGCAGGCCCTCCTTGTCGAGGGTGAGGCCGCCCGGCAGTGCCCCGCCGGCCAGGGCGAAGGTGATGTCCGAATCACCGTCGGCGGTGAACCGGAAGGAGTAGGGCTGGCCGACCGTGCCGGCGGGCGGGTCGCCGGAGGTGAACGCGGCTGCTGCCTTGGCGACGACGATCGTGGCGTCCTGCTCGTCGAAGAGCTTGTTCTTGTCGGTCATCCGCAGCCTGAACGTGTAGGTGCCCGGCGTGTTCGGCGCGCCACCGAGCGACGTACCCACCACCAGCATCCCCGGCGGCAGACTGCCCGACACCACCGACAACGCGTACGGCCCGGTGCCACCGGTCGCCTCGACGGTATGGATCGCGTACACCTGCCCGATGTACATGAGCGACCGGGGCTCGTCCGAGGTGATGACGACCTTCTGTTGGCGTACCTCGATCGTCGCCTTCTGCTGGCCGAAGAGGCCGTTCTTGTCGGTCATCCGCAGCGTGAACGTGTAGGTGCCCGGCGTGTTCGGCGCGCCACCGAGCGACGTACCCACCACCAGCATCCCCGGCGGCAAACTTCCCGACACCACCGACAACGCGTACGGCCCGGTGCCACCGGTGGCCTCGACGGTATGGATCGCGTACGTCTGCCCGATGTACATGAGCGACCGGGGCTTGCCCGAGGTGATGGTGACGGTCTCGGCGGGGGCGGTGGCGGCGGCCGGCTGCGCGGCGCCCAGCAGCATTGCGACAGCCATCGTCAGTGCCATGACCGGGCGAAGTGTCCCCATCGCACATCCAGGTCTTGATCGGAGCCGCTCGCGGCCGCCAGCGGATCAGGTCCAGTCGATCCAGCAGACTCGGAGCTTATTCGACCAGTGCAACCGGACACTGACAATCCACCGACCGGAGATCGTCGTGTCGCCGCGACGACACAGCGCCCGGCGCGGTCGTGGTGACCGCACCGGGCGCGTGACGACTTTCGCTGAGGTCAGAGCGTCGGCGGGGTGAACGTGCCGACCGCGGACTCCAACGCGGCGGCGACCCGGTACATCCGGTCGTCGGCCATCGTCGGCGCCATCACCTGAAGGCCGACGGGCAGCCCTTCGGACAGACCGCAGGGCACCGAGATGCCCGGCCCGCCGTACAGGTTGGTCGGGATCGTGTACAGGTCGGCCAGGTACATCTGGTACGGGTCGGCGGTGCGCGCGCCGATCGGGAACGCAACCGACGGCGTGGTCGGCGAAATCAGCGCGTCGACCTGCTCGAACGCGGCGGTGAAGTCCCGCCTGATGAGCGTACGAACCTTCTGCGCCTGCCCGTAGTACGCGTCGTAGTAACCCGACGACAACGCGTACGTGCCGATCATTATGCGGCGCTTGACCTCGGGGCCGAAGCCGGCCTCCCGGGTCATCGACATGACCTCCTCCAGCGACCGGTTGCCGTCGTCGCCGACCCGCAGGCCGAACCGGACGCCGTCGAACCGGGCCAGGTTGGAGGAGCACTCGCTCGGGGCGATCAGGTAGTACGCCGGCAGCGCGTAGGCGAACGTCGGGCAGGACACCTCGACGATCTCCGCGCCCAGCTTCGCCAGGGCGTCCACCGACTCGCGGAACGCGGCCATCACACCTGGCTCGGCACCCTCGCCGACGAACTCGGAGACGATGCCGAGCCGTACGCCGGTCAGGTCGCCGGTCGCGCCGAGCTTCGCCGCCGCCACCACGTCCGGCACCGGCTGCGGGATCGACGTGGAGTCACGCGGGTCGTGCCCACCGATGACCTGGTGCAGCAGAGCCGCGTCGAGCACGGTACGGGCACACGGGCCGGGGGTGTCCAGCGACGACGAGAACGCCACGAGCCCGTAGCGGGACGTACCGCCGTAGGTGGGCTTCGCGCCGACCGTGCCGGTGACCGCGCCGGGCTGGCGGATCGAGCCACCGGTGTCCGAACCGATCGCCAGCGGCGCCTCGTACGCGGCAAGCGCGGCGGCACTGCCACCACCCGAGCCGCCCGGAATCCGGTCGAGGTCCCACGGGTTGTGCGTCGGGCCGTACGCCGAGTATTCGGTGGAGGAACCCATCGCGAACTCGTCCATGTTCGTCTTGCCGAGCATCACGGTGCCGGCGTCGCGCAGCCGCTGCACGATCGTCGCGTCGTACGGCGGACGCCAGCCTTCGAGGATCTTCGAGCCCACGGTGGTGGGTACGCCCCGGGTGGCGAGCACGTCCTTCACGGCGACCGGCACACCCGCGAGGGGGCCGAGTTCCTCACCGGCTGCCCGACGCTCGTCCACAGCACGGGCCGCGGCGAGCGCGCCCTCGGTGTCGACGTGCAGGAAGGCGTGCACCCGGTCGTCGACGGCGGCGATCCGGTCCAGGTGCGCCTGCGTCACCTCGACGGCGGAGGTCTCGCCACCGGCCACGAGGGTGGCGATCTCCGTCGCGGTCATTCTGGTCAGGTCGCTCATGCCGCCGCCTCGCTTCGCTCACCGGCGCTCTGAGCACCGAGCGCACTGAACTTGCCGATTCGCTCGCTCATGAGGCCACGTCCTCGCTCAGGATCCGCGGTACGCGGAACCGCTGGTCCTCGGCGTCGGGCGCGCCCGACAGCGCCTCCTGCGGCGTGAGGCACGGCGTGACGACGTCCTCGCGGAAGATGTTTGTCAGCGGCACCGAGTGCGAGGTCGGCGGGATGTCCGCGGCGGCGACCTCGCCGACCTGGGCGACCGCCTGGAGGATCACGTCGAGCTGGCCGGCGAACGTGTCCAGCTCCTCCTCGGTGACGGCGAGCCGCGACAGGCGCGCCAGGTGCGCGACCTCCTCGCGGGAGATGGCGGCCATCCGTGCCCCCTTCTGATGTCCTGCTGATCGGGCGGTGTGCCGGCCGCGCGGCGGGTGCAGCGTGACGCGCGGTGACCGGAGCGAGTCTATTGTTCCGCTCCCGCGCCGCGTCCCCCACTCCCCCTCCGCCAGCCGGCGTGCCGTGCCGGCAGGCGGTCAGCGGGTGTGGCGGCGCTCGGCGTCCGGTTCGACCGGACCGCCGCTCGGGCGAACCGGCCGGTACCGGGCCAGCCAGTTGATCAACTCTTCGGCGGGCATCGGGCGGGCGTAGAACCAGCCCTGCGCGGCGTCGCAGCCCGCCGCGTGCAGCATCCGCCAGGTCCGTTCGTCCTCCACGCCTTCGGCGACGACCCGCAGCCCCAGCGCGCCGGCCAGTTCGATCATCGACCGGACGATCGCCGCGTCGTCGGGGTCGTCGGCCATGCCGAGCACGAACGACCTGTCCACCTTCACCTCCGACAGCGGGAGCCGGCGCAGGTGTTGCAGCGACGAGTACCCAGTGCCGAAGTCGTCCAACGCGATTGCCACCCCGATCCGGTGCAGCCGGGAGATCGTGGCCAGCACCCGACGCGGATCGGCCATCAGGGCACCCTCGGTGATCTCCAGTTGCAGCCGCTCGGCCGGCACCCCGTACCGGGCCAGCCGGTCGGCGATCTGGTCGGCGATCTCACCGGTGTGCAGGTCGCGCACGCTGACGTTCAGCGCCGCGCGCAGCCCGATGCCGGCCGCCGACCACTTGGCGAGTTGCTCCACCACGTCGTCGACCACCCGCCGGGTGAGCAGCCGCATCACCGCGCTCTGCTCGGCGACCCGGATCAGCTCCTCCGGGTCGACCATCCCCCGGCGCGGATGCCGCCAGCGCAGCAGGGCCTCGACGCCCACCACCTCGCCTGTCGCGATGGCGATCTGCGGCTGGTAGTACATCGTGATCTCACCGGCGTCGTCGGCCTGCTCGCCGTCGTGCGCCCACCCACTCGACCCGAACGACTGGTCGGTCGAGCCCGGCCCGCTGTCGCGCCACGCACTGTCGACGCGCGGCGCCGGCCCCGCGCCGGCGTTCGGCGAACGTCGCCCCTGCACGCCAGCACGTCGGTCCCGGGACGGACCGGGCCGGGCGCCGTTGACAGTGGCGCGGGCGTTCCGGCCCCGGATCGGGTCGGCGCTTGTGGCGATTTGCTTGATCAGCTCGTCGGCGTGCGCCAAATCGGCGCCCGCCGCGCGCCGACGGCGACCCCACCAGCGCCCGCCTGTCGAGGGCGCCTCCGCGATCACCGGCGCGGTGGCCGGGTGCGGCGCGGCCTCCGCACCGGTGGGCAGCGCCGCGCCGTCACCGCCGCGCACCTCGGCCGGAGCGACAGGGGGTACGCCGGCAGTCCGCTCGGAACCCACCGACTCGACGGCGCCGGAGTCCCCGTCGCCCTGCCCCGCCGACGTGCCGTGCCCCGGAGGCACGCCCTGCCCTGGCGACGCGGCCCGACTCGTGTTGTCGAGCGGGTCGCGCTGCTCCGGTGGTGCGGCGTCGAGCGGCTCGCCCGCCGACGGGCCGGATTCGAGCACCCGGCGCAGGTCGGCGAGCAGGCCGAGACGTTCGGCCGAGTTGTGGTCGGACTCCGGGGCGTAGACGGCCACCGTGTCGTTGCGGTGCTTGGCGTCGTACATCGCGACGTCGGCGTGCCGCATGAGAGTGGCGAAGTCCTCGCCGTGCTCGGGGAAGAGGGCGATCCCGATCGAACCGCCGACGTCCAACGGCAGCCCGTCCAGCGGCACCGGCTCGGCCAGGGCACGGACCACCCGGTCGGCCAGGTCACGTGCCTGACCGACGTCGGTGAGCCCGGTCATCACGATGGCGAACTCGTCACCGCCCAGACGGGCGATCATCTGCGGACGGGGGTTCACGTCGGTGAGCCGGGCGCTGACCTCGACCAGCAACCTGTCACCCACCGCGTGCCCGAGCGCGTCGTTGACGTTCTTGAAACGGTCCAGGTCGATGAGCAGCAGCGCCAGGTGCCCGCCGGGTTCGCCGCGGGCGGTCCGCTCGGCGTGCAGGTGCACCTGCTCGGCCACCTCGGTCAACAACGCCTTGCGGTTGGGCAGCCCGGTGAGCGGATCGGAGGCGGCGAGATGCTGCTGCTCGACGGTCAACCGGGCCATCCGGTACACGGCGAAGAGTGGCACCAGCACCAGCGGGATGAGCGCCGCGCTGAGGCGTGCCGCCGCGACAAGCACTGGAGCGAGCAGCAGCAGCGAACCCGTGGAGAGCAGTTCGAAGCCGAGGCCCTGCCGGACGGTGGGCCACCACCGGTCGCCGAAGCGCAGCCGTACCGCACAGCTGACCAGCCCGTAGTTGACAAGGAACCAGGCCACCATGGCCCCGCCCAGGGCGGCCACGTCGGGCCAGTGCAGGTGCCCGCCCCCGAAGATGGTGCCGGGGCCGAGCTGGATGATCCCGTACGCGGCGGCGAGGGCGCAGGCGTACTGGCCGACGTTGAACGCTGTCCGCCACGCGGCGTGGCGCATCCGCCAGCCCGACACCACCACGCCCAGCGCCTGCACCGCCACCGCCGGGCCGAGCCCCCAGCCGAGCAGGATCGCGAACGTGAAGCAGGTGGACGGGAAGACGGCGGACGACTGCCGCCGACCCGGCGGGACGAACGGGCGCGCGTCGCACAGCACGGCGAGCGCGGCCATCGTCCAGAACGCCACCGGCAGCTCGGACAGCTCGCCCGGAAGCGTCGCGAGTGGACCGGCGGCGGTCAGCGCCGCGACCGCCAGGATGCCGACGACAAAGGCGGTGAACGGCGCCACCCGCCCAGGCGGGAGGGAGTTGCGCGGGTCGGCAACCTCCATCACACCTCCCGACCGACGGTCGACGTGCCGGTGAGCACGTCGTCACCCAATGAAACGCCCTCAGCCCCACGTTCCCCGGTATGACAGTCACGAATCGGTCGTAGTCGTAATTAAGTTGGTATGCGCGGCGAGCCGTTCGCGTCCGCTCGCGGCGAGGTCAGTCCTGCACCTGGGCAACCTCTCGCGCGGCGTCCGGGCCCGCGTCCAGCAGGACCCGAAACCCGTCCTCGTCGAGCACCGGCACCTTGAGACTGGCCGCCTTGTCGGCTTTGGACCCCGGGTTGTCCCCCACGACGACGAAACTCGTCTTCTTGGAGACCGACCCGCTGACCTTGCCGCCTCGGCTCTGCACCGCCTCGGAGGCCTGATCGCGCGAGAAACCGGCGAGCGTGCCGGTCACCACGACCGTCAAGCCCTCCAGCGGGCGCGGCCCCTCGTCGACTGCCTCCTCGGCCATCCGTACGCCCGCCTCGGCCCACTTGCGGACCACCTCGCGGTGCCAGTCCACGGCGAACCACTCCCGGATGCTCGCCGCGATTGTCGGCCCGACCCCGTCGACCGACGACAGTTCCTCCTCGGTGGCCGCGTCGATGGCCTCCATCGAGCGGAAGTGCCGTGCCAACGCCTGGGCCGCGGTGGGGCCGACGTGCCGGATGGAGAGCGCCACCAGCACCCGCCACAGGTCACGTTCCCTGGCGACGGCCAGATTGTCGAGCAGCTTGACCGCGTTGGAACCGAGGCTGCCGTCCTTGTTGACGAAGAACGGGGACCGGGACAGCTGTTCGGGGTCGAGCTGGAAGAGGTCACCCTCGTCGGCGATGATCTGCGCGTCCAGCAGAGCCGCCGCACCCTTGTAACCGAGCACCTCGATGTCGAAACCGCCGCGCCCGGCGAGGTGGAACACCCGCTCACGCAGCTGGGCCGGGCAACTGCGGGTGTTGGGGCAGCGGATGTCGATGTCGCCCTCCTTGGCCGGCGCCAGCGGAGTGCCGCAGGCCGGACAGGTGGTCGGCATGACGAACGGTCGGGCGTCGGCGGGCCGCAGGTCGACCACCGGGCCGAGCACCTCGGGAATCACGTCGCCGGCCTTGCGCAGCACCACAGTGTCGCCGATCAGCACACCCTTGCGCTCCACCTCACGGGCGTTGTGCAGGGTGGCGAGCGCGACCGTGGAACCAGCCACCCGCACCGGCTCGAGCACGGCGAACGGGGTGACCCGGCCGGTGCGCCCCACGTTGACGTCGATGTCGAGCAGCTTGGTGGTGACCTCCTCCGGCGGGTATTTGAAGGCGATGGCCCAGCGGGGCGCGCGACTTGTCGAACCGAGCCGCCCCTGGATGGAGACAGGGTCGATCTTGACCACCACGCCGTCGATCTCGTGCTCGACGGCGTGGCGGTGCTCCGCGTAGTAGGCGATGTATTCCGCCACCCCGGCCAGATCCGGCACGACGCGCCACCGGTCGCTGGTGGGCAGCCCCCACGCCTTGAGCGCCGCGTACGACTCGGACTGGGCAGTGGGCTGGAAGCCCCGGCGTGCGCCGATGCCGTGCACCACCAGGCGCAGCGGACGGGACGCCGTGACGCGCGGGTCCTTCTGCCGCAGGCTGCCGGCGGCGGCGTTCCGCGGGTTGGCGAACGGCGCCCGGCCCTGCTCGACCAGGCCGGCGTTGAGGTCGGCGAACGCGGCGACCGGGAAGTAGATCTCGCCGCGCACCTCCAGCAGCTCGGGAATGACCGGGAACTCGTCGGACGGCGTGAGCTGGCTGGGCACGTCCCGGATGCTGCGCACGTTGGCGGTGACGTCCTCGCCGGTGCGCCCGTCCCCCCGGGTGGCCGCCCGGACCAGCCGGCCCGCCTCGTAGGTGAGGTTGATGGCAAGCCCGTCGACCTTCAGCTCGCACAGGTACGGCACCGGCCCGCCGGCGTCCCGCTCGACCCGCTCGGCCCAGGCGGCCAACTCCTCGTCGGCGAAGGCGTTGTCGAGCGAGAGCATCCGCTCGGCGTGGGCGACCGGGGTGAAGTCGGTGGAGAACGTGCCGCCCACCCGCTGCGTCGGCGAGTCGGGCGTACGCAGCGCCGGGAACTCCTCCTCCAGCGCCTCCAGCTCACGCAACTGCTTGTCGAACTCGGCGTCGGCGATCGTCGGCGCGTCCAGCACGTAGTAGCGGTACTGGTGTTCGGTCAGCTCGCGACTGAGGGTGGCGTGCCGCTCCCGCGCCTGCGGCGTGGGCTCGCCGCCGGCCGCCGCCTCCTGCGCCGGGCTCACCTGCTGGCCGATCTGCTCCTCGGACACTCCCCCACCTTCGGACACGCCGCCACCTTCGGACACCTTGCAACCTTCGGACACCCTGCGACCTTCGGACACCCTGCGACCTCCCTGGTCACGCTACTAAGGCACGGTATCGGTCCGGTCGGACAATCCGTCGACCACGCCCGCCGCCACCAGCGGGTGGTTGGCGGGCGCGGTGGTGGTCGGCGTGCGAGGATCGCCGGACGACGCGGCCGGAGTGCCGCGCTGACGCGGAGGTGGCGATGCCCGAGGCACTGCTCTGGGCGCTGGCGATCCTGCTGGCGGTGGCGGCCGGCTGGGCGTGGAACAGCTGGCGACACCGCGTGGCCAACCGACGTCCGGGCACCCGGCCGGGTAAGGGCAGCACGGCACGTACCGGCCGTCGGCCCGCGCCGCCCCGGCCGCGCGGCGGCGACCGGCCGGCCACCAAGCCCCGGCCACGCGCCGCCGACCGCCAGGTGGGCACGCCGGCGCCGGGTGAGATCTGGTGGGCCGATGTGCCGTACGCCGACGGCACCGGATCTAAGGTCCGGCCGTGTCTGGTGCTGCGGGCCGACTCCCGGGGCGCCGACGTCCTGAAGATCACCAGTCAGGACAAGAGCGACCGCGACGACCACGTACGGATCCCCACCCGCGACTGGGATCCCGGTGCCGAGCACGACAGCTACCTGAGCCTCGCCGAGCCGACGAGGGTCGACTTGGCCGCCTTCGCCGACCGCGCGGGCACCTGCGACGCCGGCCTGTGGCGCAAGGTCCGCAGCCTGCGTCACCTACCTACCAGCTGACCGCCCGGCGGCGGCCCGGCCATCATCGACTCGGGTTCCTGGAAATCGGGGTGTTCCGGAATCTCGGACACCCCGATTTCCTGGAACCCGAGTCGATCAAGCCAGACGCCGACGCAGCGCCGATGACGGCGGGCCCGCGCAGGGAGAGGTCTACCACGGCGGGCCCGCGCAGGGAGAGCTCTGCCACGGCGGGCCCGCGCAGGGAGAGCTCTGCCACGGCGGGCGGCGCGGCGGAATCGGCCGCAGCTGTTCAGTCCCAGGTCGCGCCGAGCGTGACGAGCTGGTCGGCGTACTCGATCCGGTCGGCCCATCCCGACGGCCAGGCGCTCATCCCGGCGGCCGCACCCACGAAGGCCCCGGCCAGGGCTGCGATCGAGTCGGAGTCGCCTGCGGTGGTGGCACCGCGGGCCAGTGCCGCCACCGGGTCGTCGGCGTGACGTACGGCGCAGAGCAGCGCGGTGGCCAGCGCCTCCTCGGCCACCCAGCCCTCCCCGGTGGCCCGACAGGGGTCACCGCCGTCGTCGGGCTCGCCCAGGGCGGTCGTGAGTCGGCCCAGCACCGCCAGGCACTCGTCCCAGCCCTGGGCGATGAACTCCTGCGGCGTGCTGGCTCCCGCGCGTTGCCAGAGGTCGCCAAGCCACTGCTCCCGGTACACCTGGCGTTGCGACAGTGCCCGCTCGGTGAGCAGCGCGGGAAGCTCAGCCAGCGCGGCGCCCTCGCGCAGCGCGAAGACCGCGTACGCGGTGAGCTCGCTGGCCGCCAGCCCGGTCGGGTGGCCGTGGGTCAACCCGGCCTGCAACTGAGCCAGCCCGGCGAGCGTGGCCAGGTCCACATCGAGCAACCCGACGGGGGTGACCCGCATGTTGGCCCCGCACCCCTTCGAGCCGACGACTGTCGCCTCCTGCCAACGCAGCCCGCGACCCAACTCGGCGCAGGCTCGTAGGCAGGTCATCCCCGGGGCACGGTTGTTGTCGGGGCTGACCGCCCAGGCCACGAAACGCTCCCGCAGCAGCGGCTCCACCGCCTCCGGCCGGTACGACGGCGCGTCGTGCAGCGCCCAACCCACAGCCAGGGCCATCTGCGTGTCGTCGGTGACAAGGGCCGGGTC
Organism: Micromonospora sp. DT68; assembly: GCF_049847245.1. NCBI lineage: Bacteria > Bacillati > Actinomycetota > Actinomycetes > Micromonosporales > Micromonosporaceae > Micromonospora > Micromonospora sp. DT68. The sequence goes on along the minus strand of NZ_JBNCNZ010000023.1, from coordinate 40,911 downwards.
ACCGGTCAGTTCACGGGGACCACCAGGCCCGTAGCGGCTCTCGATCTCGGCGACGGTCAGGAACTCCGTCGGTTTGCCGAGCGCATCGCCGTAGGCGAGGCCGAAGAGCGAACCGGAGGCGCGCAGCGCGGAGGCAGAGGTCACGGCGGCCATGATGCCCGGCCGCCGCAACCCCCGGCCGGTCAGTCCCAGCAGAGGCAGAACGGATGGCCGACCGGGTCCGCGTAGACGCGGAAGCCCTCACCCTCGCCCGGCAGCCGGCGGGCACCGAGCGCGAGTGCCGCCTTCTCGGCAGCTTCGATGTCGTCGACCGTCACATCCAGGTGGAACTGCTGCGGACGCTCCGGATCCGGCCAGTCCGGTGCCCGCAGATCGGCTGCCTGCTGGAACGCCAGCCGGGGCTGATGACCGGGCGGGCCGCCCAGCACCACCCACTCGTTGTCCTCAGAGTCGCTCTCGACCAGGTCTATGCCGAGCAGTTCGGCATAGAACGCGGCAAGTGCCCGCGGGTCCGGGCAGTCGATCACCACTGAACGTAGCTGTCCAATCATGGCGGTCATCATGCCCACCGGGTACGACAGAAAACGTCACTCCTCGATGAGTCGCCGGCCCGCGTCCCGGCAGGCGGTGAGCACGGCCCGGGCGTACTCCCCGCTGGCCCCGGCGAGTCCGCAGGCAGGGGTGACGACTACCTGCTCGGCGAGCTGCCGTCGGGGGAAGCCGAGGCGGTCCCACAGCCGACGTACCCGATCGGCCACCTGTGCGGACGTCGGTGCCGAGCCGGCCGGCGGCGGCAGCGTGGGCGCGGCCCCGGCCAGCAGTCCCAGGCCGGCGTCGATCGCCTCGCCGAGCGGGTCCAGTTCGGTGATCAGGCTCAGGTCGAGGGCGACCGCGACGGCCCCGGTGGAGCGGATCAGCTCCAGCGGCACCTCCGGGGCGCAGCAGTGCACCACCGTCGGTACGCCGACCGCGTCGATGATCGTGCGCAGCAGGGCGGCCGCGTCCGCCGAATCCACAGCCCGGTACGCGCCCAGCCCGCTCTCCGTCGGCACCCGCCCGGCCAGCACCGTCGGCAGCGACGGCTCGTCGAGTTGCAGGAGCACCGACGCCCGGGGCAGCCGTCGGGCCACCGCCGCGACGTGATCGCGCAACCCTTCGGCGAGGGAGCCGGTGAGGTCGCGCACGGCACCCGGGTCGCGCAGCAGCCGGCCGCCGATCGGTAGTTCCAGAGCTGCGGCCAGGGTGAGCGGGCCGCCGGCCTGCACCTTGACCAGCCCGGCGTACGCCTCGGCCTGCTCGCCCAACTGGTCCAGATCCCGTTCCATCAGGTCCCGGGCACGGCGCAGGTCGCGGCCCGGACGCGGGGCGACCCGCCAACGCCCCGCGTACAGCTCGACGGGCAGCTCCGCGAGCAGCCCTCCGGTGCGGCCGATCAGCTCGGCGCCGGGGCCACGCGCCGGCAGCTCGGGCAGGTGGGGCAGCGCGGGAAGCTCCCCGAGGACCACCCGCTGGGCCTCGGCGATGTCGGTGCCGGGCAGCGAACCGATACCGGTCGCCGCGCCGGCCGGCCAGGGCCACGCCTGATCTGTCACGGCCGAAGGCTATCCCGGTGGCCACGGCACGCGGGCGGCACCTCGGTAGTGGCCGCGCCTCGGTCGGTCAGCGCATCGGTCGGTCAGCGCCTCGGTCGGTCAGCCGGTGATGGTGGCGGAGCCGAGGACCACGTCGCCGGCCGGATCCGGCCGGTACGCCACCACGGCCTGCCCGGCCGCCACCCCGCGCGCCGGCCGGCGCAGCTCGACGCGGAGCGTGTCACCGTCGAGGTCGACGGTTGCCGGCACCACGTCACCGTGTGCGCGCAACTGCACCTCGCACTCGACCGGCGCGGTCGGACGGGGGCCGCCGGTCCACACCGGGCGGGCGGCCCGTATCTGGGTCACCTCAAGCGCCTCGGCAGGACCGACAGTCACCGTGTTGGTCTTCGGCGTGATCGAGAGCACGTAGCGTGGCCGGCCGTCCGGCGCCGGCCGGTCCAGGTGCAACCCACGTCGCTGACCCACCGTGTACGCGTACGCGCCGGTGTGGCTGCCGACGACCGCGCCGGTGCTGGCGTCCACCACGTCGCCGGGTGCCTCGCCGAGCCGGCCCGCGAGAAAACCACGAGTGTCACCGTCAGCGATGAAGCAGATGTCGTGCGAGTCCGGCTTGTCGGCGACCGCCAGGCCACGCTCGGCGGCCTCCGCGCGGACCTGCGCCTTCGTCGAGTCACCGAGCGGGAACATCGACCGGTCCAGCTGCTCGCGGGTCAGCACCGCCAGCACGTACGACTGGTCCTTTGCCACGTCGACGCTCCGCCGCAGCAGCCCGTCCGGGCCGAGTCGGGCGTGGTGGCCGGTGACGACGGCGTCGAAGCCCAGTGCCACCGCCCGGTCCAGCACCGCGGCAAACTTGATCTTCTCGTTGCAGCGCAGGCAGGGGTTCGGCGTACGGCCAGCGGCGTACTCGGCCACGAAATCGTCCACCACGTCTTCGTGGAACCTGTCGGCCATGTCCCAGACGTAGAACGGAATGCCGATCACGTCGGCGGCCCGCCGGGCGTCCCGGGAGTCCTCCAGGGTGCAGCAACCGCGCGCCCCGGTCCGGTAGGTCTGTGGGTTGCGGGCCAGCGCCAGGTGTACGCCTGTCACGTCGTGCCCGGCCGCTGCCGCCCGCGCCGCCGCAACGGCCGAGTCGACCCCGCCCGACATAGCTGCCAACACCCTCATCGCAACCCCCTCCCAATCCCCCACGACAACCCTATCCACCACCCCAACCCAACCCCCACCCCCGCCCCCGCCCCGTTCCGCCCCCGCTCCCGCTCCCGCTTCCGCTCCCGCTCCCGCTCCCGCTCCCGCTTCCGCTTCCGCTCCGCCAAGCCCTCACGGCCCCTCGCCCTGTTCCCGGACCCAGGAACCGCATCACACCGACCCAGGCCCCGTGCCCACCCACCCCTCTGTCGATCATGGAGTTGTGGTGCCCAAAAGGAGCCGAAAAGTGACTTAGATCCCCCACCACAACTCCATGATCGACCTGCGCCCACCGCGCGGCACACCCTCGCTCTCGCTCTCGCTCTCGCTCTCGCTCTCGCTCTCGCTCTCGCTCTCGCTCTCGCTCTCGCTCTCGCTCTCGCCCGCGCGATCTTGCACTTCCTGCCCGGATAAAGAGGCCTCAAGGGGCAAATCCGCGACCGAAAGTGCAAGATCGCGCGGGAGGGGGAGGCACGGCGCGGGAGGACACGGCGCGGCGCGGCGCGCGCGGGGTTAGCGGGGGGTGCGGGGGGAGGCTGCTCGGCGTGCTCGGTCGACTGCTGCGGGGAGGGCTGCGATGAGGGCGTCCACCTCGGCCTGGGTGCTTGTGTGACCGAGTGTGAAGCGCAGCGAGGAGCGGGCACGGTCGTCGTCGGCGCCCATCGCCAGGAGCACGTGCGAGGGCTGGGCCACCCCGGCCGAGCAGGCCGAACCTGTCGAGCAGGCGATTCCCTGGGCGTCGAGCAGGAGCAGCAGGGCGTCGCCTTCACAGCCCGGGAACGAGAAGTGCGCGTTGCCGGGCAACCGGTCTGTCGGGTCGCCGTTGTAGATCACCTCGGGCACCGCCCGGCGGACCCGTTCGATCAGGTTGTCGCGGAGCGCGGCGACGCGGGCGGCGTACTCCTGTTGGCCCTTCACCGCCGTTTCGACGGCGACCGCGAAGGCGACGATGCCGGCGGTGTCCAGTGTGCCGGACCGGACGTCGCGTTCCTGCCCGCCGCCGTGCAGCAGCGGGGTGGCCGCCACGTCCCGGGCGAGCAGCAGTGCGCCAACCCCGGTCGGCCCGCCCAGCTTGTGCCCGGTCACGGTAAGTGCGGCGGCCCCGCTGGCGGCGAAGTCGACGGGCACCTGGCCGACTGCCTGGATGGCGTCGGTGTGGAACGGTACGCCGTGTTCGGCGGCGACGGCGGCCAGCTCGGCGACCGGCTGCACGGTGCCGACCTCGTTGTTTGCCCACATGGCCGTGACCAGAGCCACCCGATCGGCGTACGTGGTCAACTCGGCTCGGAGGTCCTCCGGGTCGAGCCGGCCGGCGGAGTCCACTGGCAGCCACCCGACCTCTGCGCCTTCATGCTCGGCGAGCCAGTCGACCGAGTCCAGCACGGCGTGATGTTCGACGGCGCTGGACACGACCCGCAGGCGGTCGGGACGGGCACCGCGGCGGGCCCAGAAGATGCCCTTCACGGCGAGGTTGTCGCTTTCGGTGCCGCCACCCGTGAAGATCACTTCGGATGGTCTGGCGCCCAGCACCGCGGCCACCCGCTCGCGTGACTCCTCGACGCGGCGACGGGCATGCCGACCGGCCGCGTGCAGTGACGACGCGTTGCCGACCTCGCGGGCGGTAGCGACGTACGCCTCCAGTGCCTCGTCGAGCATCGGAGTGGTCGCCGCGTGATCCAGGTAAGCCATCACCGTCAGCCTACGGCCGACAAGGTGGCAGCCGGATGCCGGAGGGGACTCGGAACGACGGCCAGCACCGCGAGCAGCACGGCCAGCCCCGCAAGCAGCACCTGCCACCGCCGAAGAACGCCCCTCACCGCCAGCCCTGGAAACAGCGGTGCCGGGGCGGGAGGATGCTCCCGCCCCGGCACCTCGCCTGTCGTACCGATCAGGCCGGCACCGCCGTGACGACGATGTTGTCGCGGTATTTCCGGGCCTTGGCGTCGAACGGCCCACCGCAGGTGATGAGGGTCAGTCGTGCTTCGCCGTCGCGGGCGAAGTACCGGTCCAGCGGGATTTTGGTCTTGTCGTACTCCTCCCGGGCGACGACCCGGTACTTCCGTTCCTTGCCGTCGCGGCCGGTCGCGGTGAGGGTGTCGCCCTGGTCCAGCTCACGCAGCCGGAAGAACGCCCCCTTGCCCTGTTTGGCGCTGTCCACGTGACCGGCGATGACCACCGAGCCGGCGTCCGCCTCGAGGCCGGGACCGTAGCGGTACCAACCGATCTGGTCGACGCTTGGCGGTACCTCGAACTCGTTGGTTCGTTCGTTGATGCCGACCGCGTTGACAGTGGCGGTGACGTCGATCTCGGGGATCACCAGCCGCACCGGCGGGATGACCTTCGCGCCGGACGGCAGGTCACCGGTGGCCACTGGGACGTCCCCGCTGACCGGCGGGGTAGCGGTGGCGGTGGCCAGCGCGTTCGCCTCTTCCTCGCCGACGTTCTCGGCCGGCTGGGAGCCGCAGGCCACCAGGGTGGCGACGGTGAGCGCGGCAACGCCGACGGCCATGGCCGCCAGCGCGCCGCGGTTGCGCACCGTCACTGGCGACCGGTCCGCGCGGTGGCGACCCGCACCCCGCCGCCGAGCAGCAGCAGGACACCGGCGCCGGTGAGCACGTACCACCAGGTGTTCACGCCCGTACCGGCCTGGCCACCGTCACCGCTCGGCACGCCACCCGGGGCGGAGTGCAGGCCGGTGATGGTCTGAGCCACCACGTCGAGGTTCTTGCCCTCGGCGGAGCCGATCGCGTACACGATCGTCGCGGTGCCCTCCTTGAGGTTGAGGTCCGCCGGGCCGATGGCCACGGTGTCGGTGCCGGCCAGCACGACGTCCGCCTTCACGGTGCCGGCGTCGACGTCGGCCTTCGCCTCGTTCGGGTTGGTGAGGCCCTCGAAGACCGGGGTGCCGCCGGCGCGGACGTCCACCTCCGGGGCGGCGGCGGTGTGCCGCACGATGAGGCGGGCCTTGCTGGCGCCGACCTTCGAGACGTCGTTCACGAACGGGGTGATCTTCGGCGTACCGGCGGCGTCCAGGTGCGCGGCGATGCTGATGTTCGCTCCGCCCGGCACCGCGGCGTCGTCGACCTTGAGGATCGCCTTGTCGAGCGCCTCACCCGGCTTGGTGAGGGCGATGTCGTAGTCGCCTTCCTCCAGGTTCAGCGGGCCGGCCACGTCGCCGGGCTTGAAGTTGCCGAGCGTCTTCTTGCCGTTGACGTAGACGTCGACAGGGGTGTCCGGGATGCCGTGCACGACGGAGACCTTCGACGTGGCGGCGAACGCGGGGGTGGCGGTGAGCGCGCCGACACCGGCGAAAGCCAGCGCGGCGACCGCGCCGCCCGCGGCGACCCGACGGATGTACGAGAGCTGCATGTGTCTGCCTCCTGGTGATAACTGCTGATTCGTCAGGCCTGGCTTGCAGAACGGGTTACGCCGGCTGCGCGACGGCTGGATGCGCTCTGGACGCGATTTCTTTTTCGGCGGCTTTCGCATCCGGATCGGGCCCGCGGAGCGAAGAGCAGGTGACATGACATCGACCGGGGAAGTGGGGCGAAGGCTGTGGCAGCTACAGTCGGGTATGCCCCATCGAAGGCGAGCTGCCCGATGACGGCGCCACCACAGAATCCGGACCCTCCGGTGGACGACGTAGCCCTCCGGTTCCGCGCAGGTGACGAGGTGGCGCTCCGCGAGGCGTACGACCGCTATGGCCGTGCCGTGCTTCACCTGGCCACGTCCATGCTGGCCAACCGCGCCGACGCCGAGGACGTGACCCAGGCGACGTTCGTCGCCGCCTGGCTGGGAAGGGACACCTTCGACCCGGCCAAGGGTTCGTTGATCGGCTGGCTGCTCGGCATCGGCCGACGCAAGGTGATCGACCGGATGCGGGCGTCGGCCCGCGAGACCCGGGTGGTGGAGACGGTCCGGCAGCTGCCCGAGCCGGCGCAGACCGGCCCCGACCCGGATCGGGTGGTGGACCGGCTGGTGATCGCCGACGAGTTGGCCCGACTGCCCGACGACCAGCGACGCATGCTGGAGTTGGCCTTCTACGACGACCTGACACATCAGCAGATAGCGACGGTGACAGGGGTGCCGTTGGGCACCGTGAAGAGTCACATTCGACGCGGTATGGCGAGCTTGAAACGCAGATGGGAGGTGGACGGTGCAGCACCTGGACCACGACCGGCTGGTCTTTCTGGCGCTCGGTGAGAGCGAGGCGGCCAACGGGGAGAGCACCCACCTCGACACCTGTGAGCACTGCCGGGCGGAGCTGACTGCCCTTCAGCAGGTGGCCGGGCTCGGTGCGGAGACGCAGGGCCTGGCTGACCTGCCGGACCCGCCCGAGCACATCTGGCAGGGCATCGCCGCCGAGATCAGCGCGGCGCAGGCACTGCCGTCGCTTACCGGGACCCCCCGCCAGCAGAGCGTCGACCAGACACTCGGCGACACGATCGCGCAGCGGCAGATCAGCAGCCCGACACCCGAGCGGCAGATCAACGAGCCGACCGAGCGGCAGATCAACGAGCCGACCACCGAGCGGTCGATCAGCCCGACGGCCGAGCGGCCGATCAGCGGTAGGGCGACGGGCTTCGAGGGGCCGAGTGCCGGCAGTCACCGATCGAACGGCAGGTCACGGGCCCGCCGACGCGGCTGGTCGCGCTGGGCGGCCACTGCGGTGACCGCGGCCGCAGCCGCGGCGGTCGGGGTGGTGGGCACGGTGTCCGTGCTACGGCCAGAGGATCCGCCGCCTGCTCCGACGCCGGCGGTGGTGGCCCGGGCGCCGCTGGCGGCGTACGGGTCGACGCCTCCAACGGCCACCGGTGACGCCCGTGTTCTCGACGGCGGCCAACTACATCTGCATGTGGCGAATCTCCCGAGCGTGCCGGGGTACTACGAGGTCTGGCTCATCAACCCGACGACGATGCAGATGTTCTCGGTCGGCACGCTGGGTGGAGGTTCGGACGCGCTGCTCCCGCTGCCGCCCAACGTCGACCTGAGTGCCTACTCGGTGGTGGACGTCTCCGCCGAGCAGTACGACAACAAGCCCGCCCACTCCGGCGACAGCCTGCTGAGGGGCACCTTGACGGGCTGATCGGCGGGCCGGCTCAGCTCCCCGGCCCGCCGATCAGCTCCCTGAACGACGAAAAGTGGCCGCCCCCGCGAGGGGACGGCCACTTTCGTTTCGCCGGGTGTCACTTGCGCTTGCGGATCTCCTCGGCAGCCTGCGGGACGATCTTGAACAGGTCGCCGACCACGCCGAAGTCGGCCAGCTCGAAGATCGGCGCTTCGCCGTCCTTGTTGACCGCGACGATGGTCTTGGAGGTCTGCATGCCGGCCCGGTGCTGGATGGCACCGGAGATGCCGAGCGCGACGTAGAGCTGCGGGGAGACCGTCTTGCCGGTCTGGCCCACCTGGAACTGGTGCGGGTAGAAGCCGGAGTCGACGGCCGCGCGGGACGCGCCCACGGCACCGCCGAGCAGGTCGGCCAGCTCCTCGACCAGCTTGAAGTTGTCGGCGTTGCCGACACCGCGGCCACCGGAGACGACCACACCGGCCTCGGTCAGCTCGGGGCGGGAGCCCTTCTGCTCGGCGACCCGCTCGACGACCTTTGCCAGCTTGTCGGTGTCGGTGACCGACACGCTGAGCTGCTCGATCGCCGGGGTGGCAGCCGCCGGGCTCGGGGTGACCGAGTTGGGCCGGACGGTGACCAGGGGCAGGCCCTTGGTGACCTTGGACTTGACGATGGCGGAGCCGGCGAAGGCGACCTGGGTGGCGGTGCCGTCGGCGGCCAGGCCGACCACGTCGGTAAGGATGCCGTTGTCGAGCTTGACGGCGAGCCGGGCGGCGATCTCCTTGCCCTCCTGGGCCGACGCGAGCAGCACGGCGGCCGGCTGCACACGCTTGACCAGTTCGGCCAGCACTGTGGCCTTGGGGGCCACCAGGTAGCCGTCGATCTCGTCACCCTCGGCGGCGTAGATCTTCTCCGCGCCGTACTCGCCCAGCTTGGCGCTCAGCGCCTCCGCTGCGCCAGCGCCACCGAGCACGACCGCGCTCGGGGTGCCCAGCTCACGGGCGATGGTGAGCATCTCCAGGGTGACCTTCTTGACGCCGAATTCCTTCGTGGCTTCGACGACGACGAGAACCTCAGACATGTCCAGACCCGCTCTCACACGAACTTTTCGGTGGCGAGGAACTCGACCAGCTTGACGCCGCCCTCGCCCTCATCGGTGATCTTGGCACCGCCGGAGCGCGGCGGACGCTTGCTGTGCTCGACGACGGCGCTGGTGGCACCGTCGAAGCCCACCTCGCTGGGCGCGACGCCGAGGTCGGCCAGCGAGAGCGTCTGCACCGGCTTCTTCTTGGCGGCCATGATGCCCTTGAACGACGGGTAGCGCGGCTCGTTGATGGTGTCCCAGACGGAGACCACGGCCGGCGTGGAGGCGGTGACGACCTCGTAGCCCTCCTCGGTCTGCCGCTCGACGGTCAGGGTGGAGCCGTCGACGGTGAGCTTGCGGGCGCCGGTGAGCGCCGCGACGCCGAGCCGCTCGGCGATCATGTGCGGCATGACCTGGACGCGGCCGTCGGTGGACTCGGCGCCGCAGATCACCAGGTCGGCGTTCAGCTGACCGAGGGCGGTGGCGAGCACCTTCGAGGTGGCCACCGCGCAGGAACCGTGCAGGGCGTCATCCACCACGTGCACGGCCTTGTCCGGGCCCATGGACAGCGCCTTGCGGATGGACTCGGTCGCCCGGTCCGGACCCATGGTCAGGATCGTGACTTCGCCACCGTGCGCTTCCTTGATCTTCAGCGCCTCCTCGATGGCGTACTCGTCCATCTCGTTGATCACGTTGTTCGCCGAACCGCGGTCGACGGTGTTGTCGTCACTGCGCAGGTTGCGGTCCGCGCCCGAATCAGGCACCTGCTTGACGAGTACGACGATATTCATCGCGCTTCGACGACCCTCCTGTGTGGTGGTGCGATTTGGCTCGCCCGGTCTGGGCCGCAGCCTCGCGCGTCGGCTGACGCCAGGTCAACCTCGGGCTGCTGTGCAGTTGCCCACGACGCAATGTTACCTGTCAGTAGGTTGCGACCGCCGGGCACTCAGGGTGACACAGCTCACCCACGGCCGCGCCTCAGGCCGGTTCGGCCAACGCACCCCGGATCTGGTCGATGACAGCGGACTCCGCCCGAGTCACCCCGCCGTGCGCACGGGCCACCCGGTCCGCCGCTGTCAACACCACCGACCGGTACGCCTCGACGTCCGTCGGCGACTTCTCCCGCAGGATCCGCACCGCCCGACCCAGCGCGGGCAGCACCACCGACTCGATCTCCAGTTGGGAGGTGCGGGGAAGTTGGGGCAGCGGGCCGGTGGTCAACGCGTCCTTGACCAGACCGCTGGCGTCGGCAAGCGCGCCGGACGCGGCGAAGCTCTCCCGGAACAGCGCCACCACCCCCGGGTCGGCGTTGGAGACTAGGACGACGGCGCCGAAGACGCCCGTCTTGAGGGTCAGCCGCTCCTCGACCGTCAACCGCTGCTCCATGATCACGGAGTGTAGACGTACGGGGTGGTGGTCGTGACTGGGACCAGACCGAGCCGCTGGAGAATCGGCCGGCTGTCCTCGGAGGCGTCCACCTGCAGCAACGTCCGACCCCGCTGGTCGGCAAGCCGCGCCCGGTAGGTGACAAGCGCCCGGTAGATGCCCTTACGACGCCACTGCGGCAGCGTGGAGCCACCCCAGAGCGTGCCGAACCCGGTGTTCGCGGGGAAGCGCACCCAGCCGGCGCTCACCACCGTCCCGCCCGCCTCGGCCACCACCACGGTGATCGAGTGCGGGTCGGCGTCGATCTCCTTGCCCAGCCCCGTCACAAGGTGCGAGCGGTCCTCCTGCCACACCTCCTCCTCCATGGCGGCGATCCGTTCCAGGTCCTCTCGGGAGGTCACCTCACGCAGGCGTACCCCCTCGGGGGCGACAGGCAGCGCGGCGGCCAGCGGCGCGACCGGCCCGACCACTACGGTCTCCCGCTCCTGCGCGACGAACCCGGCGGCGCGCAGGCGGTCGGCAAGGTCGGCCGGCTCGTCGTGCTCGTTGAGCTTCCACTCCACCGACTGGCCGCGCTCCCGGAACAACTCCACCTGACGGGCGATCAACTCGTCGAGCGCCTCGCCGGTCAGGCCGCCGAGGTCGCGGTAGGTGAGGAACCCGCCGGCGTCGAGCCCGATGATCCGGACCAGCGGGCCGTCCCGCTCCACGGTCACGCCGGCCGGAATCGGGTCGGGGATCTCCGGGCGGAGTTGGTTGTCGTAGGCGGCACGCAGCGTCAGCACGTCGATATCGGTCACCGGCCCAGGCTAAGGCGGATGGGAAGCGGATAATCGACGGCGTGTGGCAGGCCATCAGACGTTGGTTCGACCCGGCGGATCTGCGTGCCGTCGGCGAGACACCGGACTACCGGTTCTCCCTGGCCAACGAGCGGACGTTCCTGGCCTGGTTGCGCACCAGCCTGGCGCTTGTCGGCGGCGGGCTGGCCGCGGCGCAGTTCCTGCCGCCGCTGGCCGTCGACCACCTACGGGAAGCCATCGCTGTCACGCTGCTGCTTCTCGGCGGCGCCGTCGCGGTCCGCGCTGTCGACCACTGGGCACGAACTGAGCGGGCCATCCGGCTCGGCGAGGAGCTACCCGCCTCCCGTTTCCCCGCCATCCTCGCCCTCGCCGTCGGCTCCGGCGCGGTGCTGCTGGTGATCGCTGTGCTCTCCCGGGCGGTCGGGGAGCAGTGAGCGGCGTACGCGACCCTGGGCTGCAACCGGAACGGACCCGCCTGGCCTGGCGGCGCACACTGCTGACGGTGACCGTGGTGACGGCTCTCGCCGTCCGGTTGGCGGCCGACGACGGCCCGGTCGGCGCGCTGCTCGCCGGTGTGGCGGTGCTGCTCTGGGGAGCCCTGCTCACGCTCTGCTGGCCCCGCAGCATCGGTACCGGCGCGGCGCGCACCGGCGGTCGCACACTGCCCCTGGTCGCGCTGGGCACTGTCGGATTCGCGCTGCTGGGAGTCGCCCTGACGGCTCGCGCACTGGGGTGATGCGACGCGGTGCGCCATCATAGGTGCATGGCCCGGCTGTTCATACTCCTATTCCTGGCGCAGGTTGTCCTCGCCGCCTGCGCGCTGATCAGTTGTCTCTCCGCCGAGGAGGACCAGATTCGCAACCTCCCCCGGATCGTCTGGGCGCTGATCATCTTGTTCTTCCCGCTGGTCGGGTCGATCGCCTGGTTCGTCGCCGGACGGCAGCGCACCCCCGGCGGCGCCACCGGCCTCGGCAAGATCTTGTCGGGCGGCAGCGGCACGGCCCAGCGCCGACCGTTGGCCCCCGACGACGACCCGGAGTTCCTCCGGTCCGTGCAGGACCGCGCCAAGAAGCAGGACGAGGAACTCTTCCGCCGCTGGGAAGAGGACCTGCGCCGCCGCGAGGACGATCTGCGCCGCCGCGACGGTGACCCGCCGCGCGAGGGCGAGCGACCCGAGGTTTGAGGCCGACCGCCGTCGCCCCGCTTGGGGCGACGGCGGCGGCTGCGACTCAGGCCAGGTTCGACGACCGGGGGTACGCGTCGGTCGGGTCGGTGAGCACGTTCACCAGGTACGGCACGCCTGCGTCGAACGCCCGCTGGAGCGCCGGCCCCAGGTCGGCTGCCTTGGCGACCGTCTCCCCCGCACCGCCGAGTGCGCTGACCACCGTGTCGTAGCGCAACTCCGGCTGGAGGTCGGCGGCCACGTCGTAGCCGTACATGGCTCGCATCGGGTGCTTCTCCAGCCCCCAGATGCCGTTGTTGCCGACCACGATCACCACAGGCAGCTTCTGGCGTACCAGCGACTCGACGTCCATCAGCGAGAAACCAGCCGCACCGTCGCCCATCAGCACGCAGATCTGCCGGTCCGGGTGGCTGACCCGGGCGCCCATCGCGTAGCCCATGCCGGTGCCCAGGCACCCGTACGGGCCCGGGTCCAGCCAGGTGCCGGGCTGCGCCGGCTCCAGGTAACGGCCGGCGTACGAGACGAAGTCGCCGCCGTCGCCGATGGTGATGGCGTCGCGGGCCAGTACCCGGCGCAGCTCGCCGTAGATCCGGGCCGGGCGGATCGGGTCGGTCTCGGCGGCCATCTCGGCGGCGTCGCGGGCCTTCGCCGCGTCCTCGGCGACGCGCAGGTCGGCGATCCAGTCGGAGTGGTCGGCGCGGTCACCGGCGTGGTCGGCGAGCGCGGAGAGGATCAGGCGCAGGTCACCGGCGGGGGTGGCGGCCGGCTGGACGTGCGTCGCCCGCTGGCTGGGCGCGTCGACGATGTGCACCACCTTGGCGTCGCCGAAGTCACCGAAGCTGAGCCGGAAGTCAAGCGGGGTGCCGACCACCACGACGACGTCGGCGCCGGAGAGCGCGGCGCGGCGGGCCTTGGCGAAGGCGAGGGGGTGCTCCGGCGGCAGCGAGCCGCGGCCCATCCCGTTGGTGAAGACCGGCACCTGCAACGCCTCGGCGGCCTCCCGCAGCGCGGCGACCGCGTCACCGGCGTACACGTCCGAACCGGCGATGATGACGGGCCGTTGCGCGCCGGCGATGAGCGTCGCGGCCCGCCCGACCTCGTCCGGGTCGGGCTCGACCGGGTCGACGCCTGTCGGCGCGGGTACGTCCGCCTCGGAGACCGAGAAGACCGTCTCCAGCGGGAAGTCCAGGAACGCCGGGCCGCGGTGCGGGGTGAGGGCGGCGGTGAGGGCCGTGTCGATCGCGCGCGGGATGTCGTCGGTGCTGAAGACCGTTTCGGCGTGCTTGGTGACCGGAGCGACAAGCGGGAGGTGGTCCATCTCCTGGAGGCTGCCCGAGCCCCAGCGGAACGCCGGTGCCCTGCCCCCGAGCACCAGCACCGGTGAGGCGTTGAAGAAGGCGCTTGTCATGCCCGAGATGCCGTTGGTGACGCCGGGGCCGGCGGTGAGCACGGCGAGGCCCGGACGGCGCTGGAGCTTGGCCACCGCCTCGGCGGCGAACACCGCTGACTGCTCGTGCCGTACGTCGTAGATCGGGAAGTCGCTCTTGTGCGCGGCGTCGTAGAGCGGGAAGACGTGCCCACCGGACAGCGTGAACATCTCCCGTACGCCGTGCGCGCGAAGTGCCGCCAGCGCCAACTCCCCGCCGTGACCCTCGATCCGCTCCGTCATTCGCCGCTTCCCTTCGTGCCTCATGACCGAGGGCCCACGCTACTGGCCGGTAGACAGAATGTGAACCGTTCTCGATTCACGGCTCGATCGACGATCCGCGCACCCCGCGAGGGTCAGCGACCCGTGAAGCCCGGCTTGCGCTTCTCGACGAACGCCGCCATGCCTTCGCGCCGGTCGTCGGTAGCGAACAGCGCCGCGAAGAGCTGACTCTCCCACGCCAGGCCCGAGTTCAGGTCCATGTCCAGGCCGCCGTCGACAGCCAGCTTCGCCGCCCGCAGCGCCTGAGCAGGCCCGTTGAGGTACGGCTTGACGAGCGTCACGGCAGCGTCGTACACCTCGGCAGCTGGGACGACCCGGTCGGCCAGGCCGATCCGCAGCGCCTCCTGCGCGTCCACCATGCGCCCGGACATGATCAGATCCTTGGCACGGGCCGGGCCGACAAGACGGGCCAGCCGCTGCGTACCGCCGGCACCGGGAATGATGCCGAGCTTGATCTCCGGCTGACCGAGCTTGGCGTCCTCGGCCACCACCCGCCAGTCGCAGGCCAGCGCCAGCTCGCAGCCGCCGCCGAGGGCGTACCCGGTGATCGCCGCGACCACCGGCTTGGGAATGCGGGCGATCGCGCCGAGCGCGCTGGACAGTGCAGCCGCCCGGTCGGCCATGTCCACGTAGGACATCTCGGCCATCTGCTTGATGTCCGCGCCAGCGGCGAAGACCTTCTCGCCGCCGTACACGATGACGGCGCGGACCTCGGGGTCGGCGGTGGCGTCCGTCGCGGCCGCACGCAACTCCTCCTGCACCTGGGTGTTCAGCGCGTTCATCGGCGGCCGCTCCAGCCGGATGGTGCCGATGCCGTCCTTGATCTCCAGCCGAACGAACTCGCCCACGCTGCCCTCACTTCCTCGTCGAAGTCGCGTGCCAACCTTACGACCAGGCTCGTTTGGGTAAGTAGTGTGGTGTCAGTCCCGCAGGTGGGAGTACAGCCATGGTCACGTATTACGACGACAAGTCGGTGCAGGTCACCTCCACCGCCGTCCGGGTCGACGGTCGCAGCTACCCCCTGGGCCAGATCACAATGGTGTGGCACCGCCGGGGCAGCCGTTCCTGGCGGGTCCTCGTCGGTCGGGGTGCGATCGGCGCGGCGCTGGCCGGCCCCCTTGTCGCGGCGGTGCTCGGCATCGGCGTGGCCGTCTGGCTGCACCGCTCTCCCACCGTGACGATCGCGATCGTCGGCGCCTCGGTGCTTGTCGGCCTGGCCGTCGGCCCGGTCGCCGACTTCCTCTTCGAACACCTCGACCGCTCGTACGCCAGGGGCAGCCGGCAACTGGAGATCTGGATCCGTTGGCGCGGCCATCCGGTGCGGCTGTTGCAGACCGGTGACGCGCTGCGCTTCGGCCAGATCTACCGGGCGCTGCAACGGGCCGTCGAGCACAGCCAGCCCATCCGCCGCCCCGCCGCCCGCCGCTAGCCCACCCGGGCAGGCGGGCCGCCCTAACGGCAGGCGGCTGTGACGACGACGGGCGCCTGTGTCAGCACCGGCGGTCGGCAGTCGCCAGGTGCCGCCGGCCGCCAGGCGGCGGCCACGTTGTGGACCGGGTCTTCCGGCCGGTACGCGGCCCACCGGGAAAGGTCGTTGCCGCCATTGAGCCCGCTGGCGAGCAGCACACCAGCGGAACCGGTCCGGACCGCGGCCAGCAGCAACCGCATGCCGACCGCCGGATAGCCGAGCGCGGAGCACGCCACGTCACCCTCGCGCCAGCACGTCCATGCGAGAGCCGGATCACCGATCGCCCGGTCCGGGTACGGCGCCGTGAACAGGTCGTACACCACCGCTTCGGTGCCGAGGGTCTGACCGACGCTCTGCCAGAAGTCGATGGCGTACGTGGCGTCGGGCATCGGCTTGGCGCAGACCGCCCGTTCGTCCCGGCACGTCGCACCCGGTCCGGTGTAGCGGCCGTGACTCCAGGTGAGCGCGACGACCGGCGTGATGCCGGCGGCGATCAACCGCTGCGTGTATGCCACGACCTCCTGCCGGTACGGCTCGCCGCCGTAGCGCGGGTCGACGTACGGCAGGCCGAGCCAGCAAGCCTCGTTGAGCGAGATGTACGCCGCCTGGAAGCCACGTGCGACGAGCCCGGCCACGGCGTTCGCGTCGACCGGACCGTCCCAGATGCCCTGCCCGTTCACGCATCGGGACTCGGCACCGGTACGCGCCATCGGCGACAGCGGTCGGGGGGCAACGGCGTCGACGACAGGGGAGATGCCCCAGAGACGATTCCTCACCACGCTGACGTACGGGGCCTGCCGCTCCTCGCCCGGCGTGAGCACCCGGACGAACGGGGCGGTGGCTGCCTGCTTCGCGCCCTGGTCGTCGTACGCCCAGGCGAACACGTTGTACCCGCCGGCAGGCACGTCACGCCACTGGGCGGTGTAGGGCGCCGTCGTGTCGATGCCGAGCGGGACCGGCTCCGGCGTGTTGCCGGTGCCGAAGAACTCGACCCGGGTGATCCGCCGGCCCGGCGCTGGCGTGGCGGCGGCCTCCACGGTGATCGTCGCCGGGGCGAAGAAGTGGTCACCGTTCTCGGGCCGCGTGATCCGCACGACCGGCCTGTTCGGGTCGGGCCCGGGGCTGGCCGACTGGCTCGGCGTCGGGCTGGTCGTCGGGTTGGGCGTGGCCGAGACCGTCGGGGCGGGTGTGGATGAGACCGTCGGGTTGGGCGTGGCAGAGGCCGTCGGGTTAGGTGTGGCCGAGACCGTCGGGGCGGGCGTGGACGACGGCGGCAAAATGGTCCCGCAGGTGACGCCGTTGAGGGTGAAGGCAACCGGTCCGCTGCGCTTGACCCCGTACGTCATGACGTATTCGAAGGACACCTGCCGGTCCGCCGGCAGGACGCTGCCGGGCAGGCTGCGCAGCGTGACCTGCTCGCCGCGCTGCTCCCAGCGCACGCCGTCGACGTGTTTGACCTGCTCGCTCGGGTATCGGACCTGGAACCCGAGCGTCCAGTCCGACAGCGACCGGCCCACGCTCACAACGGTGATGTCGCCGCGGACCATCGACTGGTACTGGTAACTGGTCTGCATCTGCACGGCACACCCACCGGCGGCGGATGCCGGAGGCACCACGGCGAGGGCCGCGGAGGCGGCGGCGAGCGCGGCAATTGCCGAACAGACGATGCGATTCCTCATCAACGATCCCCCGTGATCGAAGTTCATCACTGTCATCCTCGGCGTGGGCAGCGCCGCAAGTCAAGACGCCCTGGGCCGGCGATGTCGTGAACGATGCAGCTCCGGGTTGCCAGCCAATGGTTATGCTTAGTGATGACCCTCTATTACCGGGACGACGCGGTGCAGGTGACCTCCGAGTCGATCCGGGCCGGTGGTCACGTGATCGCACTGTCGGATGTGACGTTCGTCTGGCACGCGCGGGGGGCGAAGACCCTCGCGGTGCGCGGTCGTGTGCTGGGGCGCGGTGTCCTGGTGCTGCTGCTGTCGCTGCCGCCGCTTGTCGCTGTCGTGTGCGTGCTCTCGCTTGCCTGGTCGGCGCAGGACCGGGGCAACTGGCAGTTGGCGCTGATCATCCTGGCCGCCTGCGCGGTGGGGGCGCTGGCGCTGACACCGTTTCTGGAGATCCCGCTCGGCTGGTTGGATCGCTCCTACGAGCGCGGCAGCCATGTGCACGAGTTGTGGGTGCAACACCACGGTCAGGAACAGTTGCTGCTGCGTACACCGGACGCGTTGCGGTTCGGGCAGATCTACCGGGCCGTACAGCGGGCCGTCGAGCAGCAGGGCGACCACCGATAGATCGCCGGTCAGTTCAGCGGCAGGGTGGTGGCGATCGGCCAGCCCACGATGGCGGCACCCACCGTTGCCAACAGCCAGCGTGGGGCCGCGTACCGGCGCAGCACTGCCGCCCAGATGGCGTGCCAGCCGAGCAGCAGCACGAACAACGGCACCACAAGCAGCACGAAGCCCGGTGCCACGCCGACAAGCGCCGCCATGGTCAGCACCGGCACTGTGACGGCGACGACCAGCAGGTGTCGCCACGCCCGGCCGCCGGCGACCAGTTCGACGCCCAGCAGGTACAGCAGACACGCGCCCAGCACCAGCGGGAGCAGCCACCAGCGGGGGCCCACCGGCCACGCCGACGTCAGGCCCAGGTGGATCGGCAGCGCGACGGCGAGGACCGCGTACCCGGTCAGGGCCAACGCCGCGACGGCGGTCCGCGCCCCCGCCGAAGGACCTGCCGCGACGGCGGCCCGGTCCGCAGCCCTGCGACCTGCCGCGACGGCGCTTGATGCCGGAACACCTGCCGCTGGGGAGGGTGGTCGCGGCAGCCACCGATGCCCGGCGGCCACCAGCAGGCCGGTGACCAGCAGGAAGCCTGCGACGTAGCCGCCGACGGCGAGTGGCAGCCGGTTGGTGGGCATCACCGCCGCGGCTACCGCACCGGCCCCGGCGGCGAGAGTCGTCAGCCCGAACAGGGTCAGGCCACCGAGCGGAGCCCTCCGCCCGGACCGCTCCGGGCCGGCGCTCCGCCTCGGCAGGAGTAGCGCCGCGAGCGGAACCACCCCGACGCCGAACGCCAGCACCAGCAGCGCCGCCCCGGCGAGCCGGACGAGCGGCCGTGGAGCGGCCGTCCCGTCGGTGCTGGGCAGCCAGTCGACGATCTCCTGATGGGTACGCGGGGCGAAGAGCACCGAGATGTGCTCGACACCCGGCACCACCGCCGCTGGCCGTCGACTCACCGCCGCGCCCCGTCCGACGGCGTCGTCGGCCGCGCGCCGGAACGCTGGGAACTCCGCGCCGCCGACGATGAGCAGCAGCTCCGCCGGCCGTCCGGGTGGCAGCTCACCGGCGCTGGGCAGCGAGATCGCCACGGTCCGGGCGATCTCCGGGTGGTCGACGGCGTACCTGGTGACGGCACCGGCACCCATCGAGTGCCCCAGCAGCATGATCTGGTTCGGGTCCACGTCGGGCAGTGAACGCACGTGGGCGACGGCGGCATCCACGTCGGCCGCCAGAGTCGCGGAAGACATGTCGGCACCGAGTCGCGCCGGGTTGGCACCGTGACCGGCGAAGTCGAACAGCAGCGCGACGGCCCCTCGACGGGCCACGGTGTCGCCGATCGGGCGCATCAGCCGGGCCGAGCCGGCGAACCCGTGTGCGATCACCACGCCTGGCCGCCGCACGTCCGGTGTCGGCGCACCGGCGCGTACCTCGGTCATCGGCACGCCGCCGACGGTGACCTGCCGGACGGTGAGGCCGTCGTCGGCTCTGACCAGCACCAGCGTGCCGAGCGCGGCGGCGACGGCCGCGAGCACGGCGAGCAGAACTGTGGTCCGGGTGCTCGGCGGGCGGTGCGGCGAGGGTGCCGGCATGCCGGCACCCTACCGTCGAACGGGCCGCCGGCGACTCCGCCGGACGAGCGCTTGTGGCGCTACCGGCGCACACTTGATCCCATGGCGATTCCCCTCCCCACTCCAGCCGCTGTGGTCGGCCTGACCCGCTCCGCTCTCGACCAGGCGATGGGCTCGGCCGTCTCGTTCGCTGCCGTGCCCGCCCGCGCGTTCGCGGTGCTGGACGGGGTGGAGGCGCTGCTGGCTCGGATCAACGGCGTGGTGGACCGGATCGAGACGACCTTGGACCGGACCGATCAGGTGCTCACCGACGCCGAGGGGGCGGTCCGCGAGGTGGCAGTCATCAGCGCCGCCGCGACCACCGCCATCGACACCGCCACCGAGGTGGCGGCGTCCGCCGCCGTGGTGGTCCGGGAAGCCGAGCAGGTCTCCAGGGCCGCGGGCACGGTGGTCACCGAGGCCGGCACGGTGGCCGGCACCGCAGCGGTCACGGTGCGCAGCGCCGCCCAGGCGGCGACGACGGCAGCCGAACTGCTTGCGGCGTACGAGCCGGCGCTGCGCAGGGCCGCCCCGATGGCCGGGCGGTTCGTGGAGGAGCTGAGCCACGAGGAGATCACCGCGGCGATCCACCTGATCGACGAGTTGCCAAAGCTCAAGCAGCACCTGACCGCCGACATCCTGCCTATCCTGTCCACACTGGACCGGGTCGGCCCCGACCTGCACGACCTGCTGGACGTCACCCGCGACCTCAAGCTCGCCGTGGCCGGCATCCCCGGCCTGGGCATGCTGCGTCGCCGGGGCGAGAAGCTCGGCGACGACTCCGCCGGCTGAGCCCGCGCCGGGCCCGAGGGCCAGGTCAGCAGTCGCAGGTGATCGTCGCGGTGGGCGCCGTCAGGTCGTCCACCGGGCGTCGGGTCAGCCCCGTCTCCGTCACCACCGGCAGCCCCTCCCGCACCCAGTACTCGAACCCACCGATCATCTCCTTGACCGGGTAGCCGAGCCGGGTGAACTCCAGCGCCGCCCTGGTCGCGCCGTTGCAGCCCGGACCCCAGCAGTAGGTGACCACCGCCGTGCCGGCGGGGATCAACCCGGTCGCCCGGTCGGCGATCTCGGCGGTGGGCAGGTGCACGGCCCCGGGCAGGTGCCCCTGCGCCCAGGCCGCCTCCCCCCGGGAGTCGACAACCACCAGACCGGAGGTACGGGCGGACAGGTCGGCGTGGACGTCGCTGACGTCGGTCTCGACGCTGAGCCGGGCGAGGAAGTGCGCGGCAGCGGTGGCCGGGTCGGCCGCTGGGACGGCGAAGGCGAAGGTCATGCACCGATCGTGGCCGTCGTCGCCGGATCAGGGCGAGTGGCGAGAACGACAACCTGCGCTAACATCCCGCCATGCCGAACCGCGCCACTGTCACCGACCCGCGCCGGCCGTCGACGCGCCGAGCGCCGGCAGACCGTCACCGCGTCGCGGTGCTCGCGTACCCGGGGATGTCGGTGTTCGAGACCGGCATCGTCACCGAGGTGTTCGGGCTACCCCGGCCGGAGTTCGACGTCGACTGGTACGACCTGGTGGTCTGCGCCGAGCGGCCAGGACCGGTGCCGGTGGTCGGCGGCGCCAGCCTGCACACCCCGTACGGCTTGGCGGAGCTGGCGGCGGCGCGGACGGTGATCGTGCCCGGCGTGCCGGACGTGACAGCGGACCCATCACCTGCGCTTGTCGCCGCGCTGCGTCGGGCACACGGCGACGGCGCGCGGATCATGTCGATCTGCTCGGGTGCGTTCGCACTCGCCGGCGCGGGGATCCTTGACGGCCGTCGAGCCACCACCCACTGGCGGTACGCGGAACTACTGGCCCGCCGGTACCCCCGCGTCCAGGTCGACCCGGACGTGCTGTACCTCGACGACGGCGACCTGCTCACCAGTGCCGGCAGCGCGGCCGGCCTGGACCTCTGCGTCCACGTGATCAGGCGCGATCACGGCGCGGCGATCGCAAACGCGGTGGCCCGGCGGCTGGTGATCCCGCCGCACCGCGACGGCGGGCAGGCGCAGTTCGTGGAGGCGCCAGTGCCCGCCGGCACCGACGACGACCGGATCGCGGGCAGCATCGACTGGGCGCTCGCGCATCTCGCCGAGCCGCTGACCGTCGCCCGGCTCGCCCAGCAGGCGCACATGTCGCCCCGCACCTACCTGCGGCACTTCGCCCAGGCCACCGGGACGAGCCCGATCCGCTGGCTGATCGACAAGCGGGTCCGCGCCAGCCTGGCACTGTTGGAGGAGTCGGACACCCCGGTCGAGCAGGTCGCCACGGCAGTGGGGTTCGACACGGCGGTCACCTACCGCCACCACTTCGGACGACTCATGTTGACGTCCCCGACGGCGTACCGCAGGGCTTTCCGCATCGGCGGCGGGCGCTAGCCCGGGACGTACAGCTCGTCGATCTCGGCGCGTCGCGGCAGCGCCACCGAGGCGCCGAGCTTGCGGACGCAGGCAGCGCCGGCCGCCGACGCCCAGCGCACCGCGTCGACCACGTCCCGGCCTTCGCCCCAGCCCACGGCAAGCGCGGCAGTGAACGCGTCACCGGCAGCTGTCGAGTCGACCACGTCGACGGGTACCGCGGGCACGTGCGCCTCGGTGCCGTCCCGGTCGACGTACCAGGCGCCCGCGTCGCCGAGGGTGAGCACGGCGCGGGGCACCAGGTCGAGCAGAGCCCGCGGCTCCTCCCGGCCCCGGCCGGTGAACGCCTGCGCCTCGCCCTCGTTGACTACCAGCAGGTCGACGGCTGCGAGCAGCTCCGGCGGCAGGTCCCGGGCTGGCGCGGCGTTCAGGATGACACGGGTGCCGGCGGCGCGAGCGGCCACCGCTGCGGCGGCCACCGTCTGCACCGGGATCTCCAGCTGGGCGACCAGGACGTCCGCCGCGCGTACCGCGGCGAGTTCGTCGTCGGTGAGACCGACAAGCGCGTCGTTGGCGCCGGGGGTCACCATTATGGCGTTCTCCCCCTGCGCGTTGACCATCACGAGCGCCACGCCGGACGCGCCGTAGACCACGCGCAGGAGACTGGTGTCCACACCAGCCGCGGTGATCCGGGCCTTGAGGGTGACGCCGAAGGCGTCCGAGCCGATGGCACCCAGGAAGACGCAGGAGGCGCCGGCCCGGACGGCGGCGATCGCCTGGTTGGCGCCCTTGCCGCCGGGCACCATCACGAAGTCGGTGCCGAGCGTCGTCTCGCCCGGCCGAGGTAGCGAGGGCGCCATCGCGACCAGGTCCATGTTGGCGCTGCCCACGACCACCACGCGGGTCTGCGACATGGTCACCCTCCCCGGTCGGCTGTTCAGGCGGCGCGGGCGGTGTAGCGGTCGCCGGACCGCTCGACCACCAGCGGCAGGCCGAAGGTCTTGGAGAGGTTGTCGCCGGTAAGCGTCTCGGCGAGCAGCCCCTGGGCGACCACCGCACCTTCGCGCAGCAGCAGCGCGTGGGTGAACCCGGGCGGGATCTCCTCCACGTGGTGGGTGACGAGCACCATGGCCGGGGCGTCCGGGTCGTACGCCAGCTCGGCCAGCCGGGCGACCAGGTCCTCACGCCCACCCAGGTCGAGCCCGGCGGCGGGTTCGTCGAGCAGCAGCAGCTCCGGGTCGGCCATCAGTGCCCGGGCGATCTGGACCCGCTTGCGTTCGCCCTCGGAGAGGGTGCCGTAGCGACGTTCGGCCAGGCCGCCGATGCCGAGCTGGCTGAGCAGCGCCCGCGCCCGCGCCTCGTCGCTGCGGTCGTAGCTTTCCCGCCAACGGCCGACGACCGACCAGGCGGCGGTCACCACGACGTCGCTCACCTGCTCGTCGGCGGGCACCCGCTCGGCGAGCGCCGCTGTGGAGAGCCCGATCCGGGTACGCAGCTCGTTGACGTCGGTGCGGCCGATCCGCTCGCCCAGGACGTGCGCGACACCCGTGGTGGGGTGCAGGCGGCCGGCGGCGAGGTTGAGCAGTGTGGTCTTGCCCGCGCCGTTGGGGCCGAGCACGACCCAGCGCTCGTCCAGCTCGACGCGCCAGGTCAGGTCCTGCAACAGAGCGGTGCCGGAGCGGCGTACGCCGACGCTGTCGAGGCTGACCACCAGATCCGGGTCCACGGGGGCGGCGGCAGGCGCGGCGCTGACGGCGCCGGGGATCAGGTCACCAGTCACCTGTCCATCCAACCACGCAGCGTGGACGTACCCCCCATGGGCGGCGTCTGGGCCATAGGGTGAGCGCCGTGTCGTTGATCACCATCGCTGGAGGACGGCTCGTGCCAGGTCGACGTACGGAGCCGCGCGGATGAGCGCGGTCATCGAGATCGAGGGTCTGCGCAAGACCTTCCACAGCGTGCGCAACGGCCGGCGGGTGGCGGTGGACGGGTTCGACCTGCTGGTCGAGGCGGGTCAGGTCCACGGTTTCCTGGGCCCGAACGGCTCTGGCAAGACGACCACCCTGCGTGCCCTGCTCGGGCTGGTACGCGCCGACAGCGGGGTGATGAGGGTGTTCGGCGAGCGGTCGCCGGAGCTGTTGCCCCGGGTGGCCGGGCGGGTCGGCGCGATAGTGGAGAGCCCACAGTTCTTCGGCAACTTCACCGGGTACCGGACGCTGCGGCTGCTCGCCCGCGCGGGCGGGGTGCCGGTCTCACGGGTGGACGAGGCTCTGGAGCTGGTGGGCCTGCGTGACCGTGGTGACGAGCGGGTCAAGGGCTACTCGCTGGGGATGAAGCAGCGCCTCGCTGTGGCCTCGGCGCTGTTGAAGGATCCACAGCTGCTGATCCTGGACGAGCCGGCCAACGGTCTGGACCCGGCGGGAATCCGGGAGATGCGGGACCTGATGCGGACGCTGGCGGCGGCCGGGGTGACAGTGCTGGTATCCAGTCACATCCTGGCCGAGATCCAGTTGATCTGCGACCACGTCACGATCATCTCGCGGGGCCGGCGGGTTGCGGCGGGTCGGGTGGACGAGGTACTGGCCGGCTACGACCGGCACGAGTTCCTGGTCCGGGTGGCCGAGCCGGAGCGCGCCGCCGAGGTGTTGCAGGCGGTGGAGCTGACGGCGGTCGTGGACGGCGACGCGCTTGTGGTGAGCGGGGTGACCGATCCGACGGTGGTGAGTCGGACGCTCGGCGAGCAAGGGCTGTGGGTGGGTGAGCTGACTCCGCTGCGGCCGGATCTGGAGAGCGTCTTCCTGGAGCTGACCGGTGCCGGGCACACGTGGATGCCACGCCAGGTCGACGGTTCGGCGTTGCCGGCCGACGACGAGGACCGCGCGATGATCGATCTCGACGTACGGGGAGTGGACTCGTGAACCTGGTCCGGGCCGAGTTGGAGCGGCTGACCGCGCGCCGCTTCGTGCAGCTCATGGTCGTGCTGCTGGCGCTGGCGTTCGCCGTCACCGCGGCGACCACACTTGCCGGCTCACACAAGCCCAGCGCCGTGGAACTGGCCGCGGCGCGGACGCAGGCCATCGACGCGCGGCAGGGCATGGAGGCAGCGTTCCAGGAGTGCCTGGCCTGGAAGGACCGCACGGTCCCCCGCGACACCGGCGACTATCAACCCGCCGACTGCTCGGAGATCGACCCGGCCCGGCAGGACCGGTTGCCTATCGCTTCGGACTATCTGCGCGGGGTGTTCAGCTTCGCCCAGCAGGCTCGCCCGCTGCTGTACTTCCTCATCGCGTTCCTGGCGATGTTCGGGTTCCTGGTCGGCGCCTCGTACATCGGCGCGGACCTGAACTCCGGCGGTGTGGTGAACCTGCTGCTGTGGCGACCGCGCCGGCTCACGGTGCTCGCCGCCAAGCTCGGCACACTGCTCGGCGTGATGCTGGCGTTGTCGGTGGTGGCATCGCTTGTCTACCTGGCCACGTTCTGGGTGATCGGTCAGACGGCAGGGCTGGCCGGCCATCTCGACGGGGAGTTCTGGCGATCGCTCGGCGCCGTCCACGGCCGCGGCCTGGTGCTGGTGTTGCTGACCACCGCCCTGGGCTTCGCCATCGCGACGCTGGGCCGGCACACGTCGGCGGCGCTCGGCGCCGTCGCCGCGTACGCGGTGGTGTGGGAGTTGGGCGCCCGGGTGGTGCTGGAGATCGTGGACGCCCGGCGACCGGACCAGCTGATGCTCTCCAGCCACATCGGGGCATGGCTCACCGGCGAGGCACGGTTCTGGGATCCGCAGCTCTGTTACAACTCGACGGGTGCCTTCTGCGACGGCCTCTACACACTTACGTGGCGGCCTGCGCTGGCGGTGCTGCTCCTGCTCACCGGCGGGTTGACCGCAGCGGCGTTCGCCGTGTTCCGTCGCCGCGACCTGATCTGAGGCGGGCCGTCCCGCCGGGCGGCAAGAGCTTGCAGTGCGACCGTCAGCGGTGAAATATTTCTTCACATGACCGCCACTGCGGAATCAGCCGACGGTGGAGCCGAACACCTCGTCGCGGACGGCGTCCAGTGCGGTGCGCAGCGCGCCGCGCAGGATCGGCTCCTCGGTGAGCCCCGTGGGCACCACACGCGGGCGCACCAGCGTGATGGCCGCGACCTCACGCTGCACCCGCTCGGCGAGCGCTTCCCCGCCGGCCTGGCCGACCTCACCGGCGAGCACCACGAGCGGCGGGTCGAGCACCACGCAGGTGCTTGCCACACCGAGGGCGAGCCGCCGGGCCAGTTCGTCGAGCATCGGGCCGCCGGCAGCGCCGTCGGCGACGGCCGCGCGTACCGCCCCGGCGGCGTCGGTGGCCGGGTAGCCGTGTTCGCGGGCGACAGCGCGCACGGAGTCCGCGCCGATCACCTGCTGGAAGGCCGGCTTGGCGCGGCGGGAGACATCACGTGGGATGGGCGCGCCGGGCACCGGCAGGTAGCCGATCTCGCCGGCCGCGCCGCTGCTGCCGTGGTGCAGCCGGCCGCCCAGCATGATGGCGAGGCCGACGCCGGCCCCGACCCAGACGAGCACGAAGTCGGCCATTCCCTGCGCGGCGCCGGACTGCGCCTCGGCCACGGCGGCCAGGTTGACGTCGTTCTCGAAGACCACAGGGGTGTGCAGGTCGTCGCGCAGCGCGGCGAGCAGGCCGCTGTGCCAGCGCGGCAGGTTGAAGGCGAAGGTGATGTCGCCGGTGTGAGGATCGACCAGACCGGGAGTGCCGAGCACGATCCGCCGGACGCTGCTGAGCTGCGCCTGGGCGCTACTCGCGGCCTGCACCACCGCGTTGTGCACCACGCCCACCGGGTCGTCGGTGTCCCGCGTCGACTGCTCGACGCGGCCGATGACCGCGCCGGTGATGTCGGCGCAGGCGGCGACAACCCGGTCCGGCCCGACGTCCACTCCGACGACGTGTGCACTCCCCGGGCGTACCGCGTAGAGCTGGGCGTTCGGTCCCCGACCGCCGGCCTGCTCGCCGACCCGGGCGACCAGGCCGCGTTCCTCCAGCCGCTCGACGAGCTGGGAGGCGGTGACTTTGGACAGCCCGGTCAGCTCGCCCAGCCGGGCCCGGGTGAGCGGCCCGCGTTCGAGGAGCAGTTCGAGGGCCGCGCGGTCGTTGAGGGCCCGCAACAGGCGGGGGGTGCCGGGCAGCCGGGTCGCACTCATGCCACGTCCTCTAGTTTTAGTAAACTTTGCTAACTGTAAACCGACCTGCGAGCGGGTAGCCGTAGCGTATCGGCCACCCGCAGGTGGAGCGCTCGGCCGACCGTGCAGGGAGATGACCACCACGGGTACGACTTTTCGCAGCCGTGGACGGAGAAGGGGAAGATCACGTGGGGCTGGATCCAGGACTGCGCAGGCTCGCGCTGGGCACGTTGCTCGCCGCGTACCAGGGACCGGTCCCGCCGGAGTGGGCTGTCGAACTGCTAGCCGACGGGCTGGCCGGGCACACCCTCTTCGGCACCAACGTGCAGGATCCCGGCCAGGTCGCGGCCAGCACCGCCGCCCTGCGCAGCGGCCGACCCGACGCGCTGATCGCCATCGACGAGGAGGGCGGCGACGTGACCCGGCTGGCGCACGCCACCGGCAGCCCGTACCCCGGCAACGCCGCCCTCGGCGCGATCGGCGATGTGGCGCTCACCCGGCGGGTCTACCAGGCGATCGGCGCCGAACTGGCAGCGCTCGGCATCACCGTCAACCTCGCCCCGACAGTTGACGTCAACAGCGCCGACGACAACCCCGTGATCGGCACGAGGTCGTTCGGCGCGGATCCGCTCCGGGTGGCCGCCCACTCCGCCGCCGCCGTCTCCGGGCTCCAGTCCGCGGGGGTCGCCGCCTGCGCCAAGCACTTTCCCGGCCACGGTGCCACAGTCACCGACTCGCACCACGAGCTGCCAATGGTGGACGTTCCGGTGGAGCTTCTGCGCCAGCGGGACCTGCCGCCCTTCGCAGCTGTCGTCGCCGCCGGGGCGCGTGCGGTGATGACCGCGCACATCCGGGTACCCGCGTTGACCGGCGACGGCCCGGCCACCTTCAGCCGGGCCGTCCTTGTCGACCTGCTCCGCGGCGATTACGGCTTCACCGGCACCGTGATCACCGACGCGCTGGAGATGAAGGGCGCGGCGGTGGCCGCAGGTGGCGTCGGGCCGGCCGCGGTCCGGGCCCTTGCGGCCGGCGCCGACCTGCTGTGCATCGGCGCGAAGGTCGATGCCGAACTGGTCGAGCGGGTGGCCGCGCACATCGTCGAGGCGCTGACCGACGGCACGCTGGCGACCGCACGGGTCGAGGAGGCGGCCGGCCGCGCCGCAGCACTCGCCGCCTGGACCCGGGCCGCCGGCGACACGACGGCGACGGTCGACCCCGATCTGGGGTACGCGGCGGCGCGCCGGGCTGTCCAGGTGGACGGTGTGCTCACCGGGCTGGACCGGCCGCTTGTGGTGCAGCTGCACACCGAGTCCACGATCGCCGAGGGGCGGGTGCCCTGGGGCCTCGGTCCACACCTGGACGGTGTGCCCGAGATCCAGGTGGTCGCCGCCGAGACCGACCACGCGACGCTGCGCGGGTTGGCCGGTGACCGGTCGATCGTGCTTGTGGGCCGGCACCTGCACCGCCTGCCCGGCGGTCCGGAGCTGATCACCGCCCTGGCCGCGGAGCATCCGGTGACAGTTGTGGAGATGGGCTGGCCGGCACAGTGGCGTCCGTCCGGCGTACGCGCCTTCGTCACGACGTACGGCGCGAGCCACGCCAACGGCCGGGCCGCTGCGGAGGTCCTCGGCCTGGCCGACTGAGCCCTGGCGTCCTCTGTGGCGGGTTGCCCGCCGCCTGCGCGTGCCGGCCCGTGTCGGGGTTCGCCCACCGCGCCCGCTGCGCGTAGCAACCCGTGTCGTGGGTCGCTCACCACACCTACCTCTGCGCGTCCTTTGCTCTGCTTCAATCCACGCAACACTTTCGTCCCAGTTCTGTTGCGTGGGTGTAAGCAGAGCAAAGGACGCGCACCTCACCCTCATCCCGGCGCTCACCGTGCCCCAGCGCATGTCGATCCGCTCGCCGCCGGGGACCAGCTGTTGAACACGTTCAAATATTGCTCTACGCTCATGACATCACCAGTTGAACGTGTTCAAGAAGGGTCTCCGCATGGATACCAAGGTCTGGATGTACCTGATCTATCTGGCAGTGAGCGTCGGCCTGACCATCTGGGTGGCCCGTGCGCTGGCCCGCAACGGACAGGTCTTCCTCGAAGAGGTGTTCGCCGACGAGCGGCTCGCCCGCGCCGTCAACAGCCTGCTCGTGGTCGGGTTCTACCTGCTCAACCTCGGCTACGTGACGGTGTCGATGAAGCACCCCGATCCGGTGGATTCGACGAGCCAGGCGATGGAGGAGCTGTCGATGAAGATCGGCCTGGTGCTGCTGGTGCTCGGCGCGCTGCACTTCTTCAACGTCTTCGCACTGGGTCGGTACCGCCGGAATCGCCTCCGCCAGATGGCCCCGCACCCGCCGCTGGCGCCGATCGGCAGGCTCCCAATGCAATACGCGGCCGCACCGCACCAGCCCGTGCCGCACCAGCCCGTGCCACAGCCCGTCGGAGCGCCGCCCGTCGGACCGCAGCAGGGCGGGCCACACCAGGGCGGGCCGCAGCAGGGCGGCACCGGCCCGGGTACCAACCCCCAGGCCCGATGACCGTCACACCGGCCGGCGGTCCCGACCGGCCTCTGGACCCCACCGCGCACGGGGGTGGTGGGGTCCAGAGGTTCACCGTCCTGTTCGACGCGACGTGCCCGCTGTGCCGGGCCGCCCGCCGGTGGCTCGCGTCGCGCCCCCAGCTCGTACCCCTTGAGTTCGTGCCGGCCGGCTCGGCTGACGCCAGGCGGCGCTTCCCCGGCCTCGACCACGACGCGACGCTGCGTGATCTGACAGTGGTGGCCGACACCGGGGAGGTGTACGCGGGCGACGGCGCCTGGTTCGCGTGCCTCTGGGCGCTGGCCGACCACCGGTCCACTGCCGAGCGGCTGGCGCGGCCGCACCTGTTGCCGCTCGCCCGGCAGGTGGTGGCCACCGCCTCGGCGATCCGGGAGCGGATTCGCGATCCGTTGGCCGAGCCGACGGGTGACCTGGCGGGATACGGTGGCCCCGATGACCGAGCAGCCTGCGCCGACGACCACTGCGGGTGATCCCGCGACCGTCCGGGGGGAGCAGACCCGACAGCTGATCCGGGACACCGCGATGCGGCTGTTCCGGGAGCGGGGCTACGCCCAGACCACGATGCGGGCGATCGCGCAGGAGGCCGGGGTCGCAGTGGGCAACGCCTACTACTACTTCGGCTCGAAGGACCACCTGATCCAGGAGTTCTACGCCCAGTCGCAGGTCGAGCACCGGGCCGCCTCCCAACCGGTGCTCGACCGGGAGGACGCGTTCGCCGCTCGGCTCGCAGGCGTGCTGCACGCCGCCATCGACGTGCTGACCCCGTCGCACGAGTTCGCGGCCAGCTTCTTCAAGATGGCGGCGGAGCCCACGTCGCCGCTGAGTCCCTTCTCCGCGGAGTCCTCGGGCCCCCGGGAAGCGGCCATCGGGCTCTTCGCCGAGGTGCTCAACGGCTCGACGGCCAAGGTCGACCCCGAGCTCCGCCCTCAGCTGCCCGAGCTGCTCTGGCTGGCGTACATGGGCGTGGTCCTCTACTGGGTGCACGACAGGTCTCCCGGGCAGACCAAGACCCGACAGTTGATCGACGGCGCCGTGCCGTTGATCGACCAACTGGTGGGGCTGTCCCGGCTTCGGGTGCTCCGCCCGGCGACGCGACAGGTGCTTGCCCTCATCCGCACGCTACGTCACTGACCCTGCCAATCACCGCTTCAGGCTCCGCCGCAGGTCAAGTCCACAATTCGACACTCCGAGGCGACCGCTTACGCCTTGCACCACACCACTTCGATACGTAGCGTGATCGACACGGACCGGCCCGCCACGGCCGGTCGCCCGTTACCGGGACCTGGGGGGGGGAGGTTGCGGACCGTGGATCCGGCCCGGGATCCACGGTCCGCGCCCTGACGACCGACCGCAGGTCGCGCCGTTTGCCCGCTCACTGGGGATAGACCCCGTACGCCCGCCAGCCCCGATCCGGGAAGCCCGCCGCCTCCGCGACCCGAGCCGAGGCGTGATTGTCCTTCTCGTGCAGGTACGTCGGCACCGCACCCTCGTCGAGCACCCGCCGTGCCGCCTGTGCCACAAGTCGACGCGCGAGACCACGACCCCGGGCGGCAGGCACTGTGCCCACGGCCAACTCCTGCCCGTACGCGTCGTGCCGTTTGATCCCGGCCCCGGCCAGGTACGCGCCGTCCGCGTCCCGCACGACGAGCACCGGCCTGTCGAACAGTCGCAACCAGGGCGGTAGCCCCGGGGCGGTGGACTCGGTCCACTCCCCCACGTCCGGCAGCGGAGCCGGGTTGAGGCTCCACCGGAACGGGCCGTCGTGCAGGCACCAGGCAGGCAGGCCGACGGCGTCCGGTAGCGAGGCGAGCAGGCGGTCCGGTGCGCGTGCGAGCAGCGCCCGGATCGCCGCCACGCGCTCCGGCGCGACCGAGAGCACCGCGCTGTGCCCGGTGTCCACGGCGAGCGCCGGGCGCAGCCGACCGTCCCAGGCTGGCCGGGTCCGCCGGTGGGAGGCGACAACGTGCAACCCGGGCGCCGCCGGCCACTGGCCGAGCCAGGAGGCCAGGTGCAGGTGGAGTCGCCGGTCGAGCATGCGTACCTCCCCGTCACCCGGCCGTCGTGGATCACCGTACGCCGGGTGGCGCGACCGGGCGGGACGATCCGGTACGCGGAGCCGCTTCTCACGTGCGTATTCGGCCCCGGCCCTGGGTATACCGATCGAGCGTCATATGTATTTCCATATCTCGACACCTTTGTCTGGGACGGTAGGGTCATGCCGATACAGCCGAACGACCGCCACCTCCAGGACGCCGAGCGACCCTGGCGGGCAGCGGAGGCCGTGGGTCACCTCCCGGCCCAGCCACGGCACCGGGCGCCGCGCACGACGGGCGCTCTGCCCTGGGCGGCGCTGGACGCGCTGCCGGCCGGCAACTCCAGTCGGCACCGCCTCAACACCCACTGACCAGGTTCCACACCCGGGCGCACGACACACCCGGGCCGTCCAGCGGCGGCATTCGCACACCTGTCGGGTAATTTCTTGTGGTCCGGATTCCGGCAACGACAGGAGAAGCTCCGCGCATGGGCAAGAAGACGATCCACGTCTCCGATTTCACCGGCACCGTTCTGCAGCAGGACGACGAGGTGGTTCGCGTCGTCGTCCTGGAGCACCCGGACCTGGTCGCCGGGCCTGTGCAGTTGGATGCCACCCCGGGCGAGGTGGAGAACATCGACGACGCGGCCCTTGACGTCGCCGTTGTCGAGATCCACGACCAGCACGGCGGCGGCGAGCCCCGGCGGGTGGTGCTCACCGCCAGCGAGTTCGACGCGATGGCCACCGACGTGCCGATGGCGCAGTTGCTGAAGACCGCCGAGCGGGTCCGCCCGCCCAAGGCCCGCAAGAGCGCCGAAAAGGTCGACTACGGCACGTTGGAGCACGCCGGCAAGCCGCACCGGGGTCGGGTCACCGAGGAGGAGGCCCGGCTGGTGCGCGAGCACCTCGACGAGGTCAACAAGCGGCTCGCCGACGCGGGCGTACGCCAGATCGACCCGGCCGATCCGGAGCACGCCCTGCGGTACGGCTTCCCCGACGTCTCCTGAGCCCTCGCCGCCCGGGGGATCACCAGGCGGCTACGGGGTGGTGTCGCCCGAGCCGGCCGCCTTGACCACGGCGGCGAGGGTGGCGACCAGGTCGGCCTCGATCGCTGCCTTCTCCAGGCCGAGGTTGGTGAGCACACCGGCACCGTCCTCCTGCTCCAGCAGGGCGAGCAGGATGTGCTCGGTGCCGATGTAGTTGTGCCCGAGGCGCAGCGCCTCCCGGAAGGTCAGCTCCAGCGCCTTCTTGCCCCGCGCGTCGTACGGAATGAGGTCCGGGATTTGCTCGGCCCGCGGCGGGAGGACTGCGGCGACCGCCTCGCGCACCGCCTCGGGAGCGACCCCGCGAGCGGCCATCGCCCGGGCGGCAAGCGCGTCCGGTTCGGCGAGCAGGCCCAGCACCAGGTGCTCGGGGCCGATCTCGGTGTTGCCGCTGGCACGGGCCTCCTCCTGGGAGGCCATCACCACGTTGCGGGCACGAGGGGTGAACCGGCCGAAGCCGGCGTCGGGGTCGAGCGGGCCCGCGTCGGTCGCCTTCGGCACGAAGCGCTTCTGGGCGGCCTGCTTGGTGACCCCCATGCTGCGGCCGATGTCGGTCCAGGAGGCGCCGGAGCGCCGCGCCTGGTCGACGAAGTGCCCGATCAGGTGATCGGCGACCTCGCCGAGGTGATCGGCGACGAGGACCGCGTCGCTGAGCTGGTCGAGCGCGCCAGTGTGCAGCTTTTTGATCGACTGGATGAGGACGTCGAGCTTCAGGGCGCTGTTCGTCTGGCTGGGTTCCGTCATGCGTCAACCATAAGTTGACGCACCCTTATCGTCAACCCTTAGTTGACGATGCCCGGTCGTTCACACTGCCGTCTCGGCGTACTCCGGTAGGCGGCAGGCGACCTCCGCCGGAGAGGGCATGCGGGAGATCTCCTCCGCGATCTCGCGGGCAGCGTCGCGGTACGCCGCGTTGCCGTACTGCGGCAGCAACGCGTGGACCTGCTCGGCGATGGCGTCCGCCGTCACCTCCCCGGGGAGCAGCCGCAGACCCGCACCGGCGGCGGTAACCGCATCCGCGTTGGAGAACTGGTCGGCACCCTGCGGCACCATCAGCTGGGGTACGCCGGCCGCGAGCGCGCCGAGGGTGGTGTTGCTGCCCCCGTGGTGCACCACCACGTCGACGAGCGGCAGCAACTCCGCCTGCGGCACCCACTGCTGAACAGTGACGTGGCCGGGGATCTCCCCAAGCTCCTCCACCGGCACCCCGCCCGCAGCCACCACCACCTGCGCGTCCAGCGGCGTCAGAGCGGCGATGGCCGTCCTGAACAGCTCTGCCGTACCGAACGCGTTGCCGAGGGTGAGATAGATCAACGGCTGGGACGCCCGACCGCCGGCCCGCACGGGCAGCGGGGCCGGCGTGGAGAAGGGGACCGGTCGCAGCTCGATCCGGCGTTGCGTGGCGAGGAAGCTCCGGTCCTGGAGCGAAGGCGGGCAGATGTCGATGTGCGGCCGACCGCCGACCTCGGCGTTCCTGGTGGGCAGTTCGAGGCCGATGCCGTCCGGGTACATCCGGCCGAACCCGTGCCAGATGCCCGGGACGCCGGCCCGACGAGCGGCGATCGCCGCCCCCGGCACCCCCCACTCGTGCACCACCAGGTCGGGGCTCAGGCGCGCGAACTCCGGTTCGAGATCCTCGGCGTACGCCTCGTAGAACACGTCGCCGGGACGGAACGGCCGCAGGCCGTTCGCGGCGAGCGGCGCGTGCACAGCCGGGCCCGCGGCGAAGTGGACCTCGTGACCGGCGTTCCGCGCGGCGATCGCCAGCGGGATCAGCGGGTAGGTGTGACTGACTGACGAAAGGCTTGCGAACACCACGCGCATGGCCGGGACCATACCTGCCGCACCGTCGGCCGATCGGGCCCGTCGATGCGTATACGGTGGGCTCCGGTCGGCACGGGGAGGGCGGTCATGCGGCTGCACGTGGGATGCGCGATGTGGACCCACCGGGCGTGGCAGGGGCGGCTGGTGGCGCATCCACTGCCGCCCACCGAGCGTCTACGGCACTACGCGAGCTGGTGCGACGCCGTCGAGGGGAACACCACGTTCTACGCCACCCCCGCCCGGGACACTGTGGCGTCCTGGGCCGCGCAGACCGGTCCCGACTTCCGGTTCGTCCTCAAACTTCCCAAGGTCATCACGCACGAGCGGCGGCTGGCCGACGCCGACGGTCCGCTGCGCGCCTTCCTGGACGCCATCGAGCCGCTCGGCCCGCGGGCCCACGCCCTCTGGATCCAACTGCCCGGCTCGTTCGCTCCCGCCGACGTGCCGGCCCTGGGCCGTTTCCTTGGTCAACTCCCGCAGTCCCACAGGTACGCCGTGGAGGTCCGTCACCAGGCGTTCTTCACGGACACCTCCGCGATCCGGCTGCTCGAAGCAACCCTCGCCGGCGTTTCGGCCGAGTGGATCCCCTTCGACACCACAGCGTTCTTCACGAGCCCGCCGACGAGCGACGCGGAGCGGGAGGCCTGGACCAAGAAGCCCCGCCTGCCCCTGCGGTCGTCGGCGCTCACCGACCGCCCGATCGTCCGCTACCTCGGTCGCGACGACGTGACCCGGACGACCGAGGGGTGGCAGGGCTGGGTCGGCATCGTCGCCGACTGGCTGCGGGAGGGCCGCTCCCCGACGGTGTTCATCCACACGCCGGACAACGCCGACGCGCCGGTGCTCGCCCGCCGGTTCCACGACGAGGTACGCGCCCGCGTACCCGGCCTCGACGCGTTGCCCGATCCGATACCTGCCGAACCGCTGACCCTCTTCTGACCAGCGCTGCCGCGCTTCGGACCAGCGCTGGCGTGTCGATCGCGATTGCGGAACGGCATTGTCCGCAATCGTGGATAGCGTGATCGCCGACGACATCGACGAGGGGGACACGATGAGCCTGCGGGGATTCGCCACACTCAACATCTGGGCCGACGACGTGGCAGCGGCCACGCAGTGGTACGCGGAGTTCCTGGGCCAGGAGGCGTACTTCCTGCGGCCGGGCCCGGACGGGCGCCCCGCGTACACCGAGTTCCGTATCGGCGACTACCAGGGCGAGTTGGGCATCATCGACCGCAGGTGGGCGCCACCCGGGGCGACGGCGGGGCCGGGCGGCGTCGTCATGCACTGGCACGTCGACGACCTTGAGGCCACCGTGGCGCGGCTGTTGGCGATGGGCGCGACGGAGTACCAGCCGATCACGCCGCACGGGGACCAGGGTTTCGTCACCGCCTCGGTTGTCGACCCGTTCGGCAACGTGCTGGGCGTGATGACGAACCCGCACTACCTCGACGTGCTCGCCG
The DNA here is from genome assembly GCF_049847245.1 of Micromonospora sp. DT68. Lineage (NCBI taxonomy): Bacteria > Bacillati > Actinomycetota > Actinomycetes > Micromonosporales > Micromonosporaceae > Micromonospora > Micromonospora sp. DT68. The sequence continues at coordinate 5,117 of NZ_JBNCNZ010000023.1, read as the reverse complement.
CACGCGCGACGGCCTGACCGGGCGCTCGATGTCGGTGCCTCGTGGTGCACTGGCGCCGACATCACGGGCCAGGCGGAGGGGCTATCCATGGACACCCGAGAGGCGGCCCGGCGCTGGGCCAGGACGTGGGCCGACGCCTGGCCGATCAAGGACGCCGAGGCGATCGCCGCCCTTCAGAACGAGAGCGGCGACCACTGGGCCTCGATGTTCCGTCCCTACCGGGGGCGGTCCGGCCTGCGTGCCTATCTGACGGAGTGCTTCACCGAGGAGTCCCGCCCGGCGCAGGTGTGGTTCGCCGAGCCACGCGTCGATGGCGACACGGCGGCTGTGGAGTACTGGTCGGTGATCCACGTCGGCGACCAGCCCATGACCATCTCCGGCTGCACGGTGCTGCGCTTCGACGAGGCTGGCCTGGTGGCCGAGTCTCGGGACTATTCGCACGCCACGCAGGGCCGCCACCTGCCACCGGGCGACTTGTTCGGGTGACGTGGGGCGACGCGACTCATTCGTGCCCGTGCCAGCCCCCCGCCCGGCGCACCATCCTGGCCGCACGTTCGGTCTCCACACCGCTGGAGATGAGCAGGTCGTGCGCGGCGGTCCGGAACTCGCCCACCGCGATCAGCCCCGAATAGCCCAACCTGTGCGAGTGCGGGCTGGTGGTGATCCGCGAAACCCCACCCTGTGCCTGCCCTACCAACTCGACGCCCTTCAGGATCTGCTCGCGCGTCTCCCGCGGCTCCGTACCGGCCTGGATCGCCCAGCGCAGGGTCACCCATGCCGCGCCCAGCAGGTCGACGGCCGCCGGGAATTCCTCGGGGATCGGTTCGTCGTCTTTGAGGGCCGTTGTGAGTCGCCGCGTCAGGGACCGGGCGCTGTGTATGGAGCGTTCCAGATGACGGATCGAATCCGCGTGGAAGGCCAGGGAGTCGCGCTCACGCCACCGCAGGGGCGCCAACCGCACCACCTCCTCGGCCGCGCTGAGCCCTTCGTTCAGCGCGTTGATCTGGGAGGTGAGGCTCCGCAACATACCGAGGCTCCGTTCGGCCTCACCGAGGTTACGAATGCGCAGCGCCGCAGACAGCGAGTGCAGGGCCGTGGCCGAGGAGTTGACGACGGGCTCGGCCAGGCGCATCAGCGTCCGCTTCGGGTGGATGGGCACCAGCAGTAGCCCGACCGCAAGCCCGACCAACCCGCCCACCGCAGCGTCGACGAACCGGGGAACGGACAGCTCGTGTACGGGCGGTTCCAGGGTGGCGATCAGCACCGCGGTGCCGCCGGCCTGGGTGATCAGAGAGCCACCGCCCTTGAGCAGCACGGCCACGGTGATCGCCAGAATGACGACGACACCCGTCTGCCAGGGCCCGATGCCGAAGAACGGCATGAGGAGGTCACCGACGGCGAGCCCCAGGGTCACCCCGGCCAGCAGCTCGATCGTGCGCCGCAGGCGTGATCCCATCGAGGCTGCCACGATGCCGACCGCTGTGGTGGGTGCGACGATCGGCGAGGAATCGCCCAGAAACTGGTACGCCACGAACCACGCGATCGCCGCCGCGATGCCCGCCTGGACGATGAGCAGACCGTACAGGCGCAGCCGCCAGGCACGGGCGCGTGCCGAGCGCTGTCCCCGCTCCCGCAGGTCGGCGAGCGTCCGTTGCGCCTGGTCGCGCCCGTGTGGAGGCGGACCGGGTTCGGCTGCCGGCTGCTCGTTGGCGGGCACGGGCGCCGCTTACCCCGCCAGCCCCAAACTATCCGGTAGGTCAGCAGCGGGCGGAAAGGGCGCAACCGGGCCGGGACGGAGGTTCCCGTCCCTGCCCGGGCACCGGGTCACCTGATGGAGAAGTCAGCGATCCGCAACGCGGAGTCGAACACCAGGTACACGTCGTGAGTGCCGGCGGCACCCGCCAGCCTGGTGCTCACGCTGGCGTACCGGTAGTCGTCACCGGTGCTGGACACGGCGGCCGTGCCCAGCAACCGTCCGGTGGGCGAGCCCAGCCGGATCTGGATGGTGCCGGCGCCCGCGCCGGCCCTTGCCACCTTCGCTGTGAAGGTGTGGACGCCAGGGCGCAGAGCGGAGCCGTCGAACGAGATCCACTGACCGGCGGCGGTGGCGCCCACTGCCGTACCGCTGGGTTTCGTCTCGTCGACGAGCCGGACGCCGGCGTACCTGTCGAAGTTCTCTGCCCGGGTGGGTCGGGACAGGTCACGCGCTGGGATCGTCTCGCCGCGCACCTGGACCGCGGTCCGGCCCCGGAGGTCCCCGACGGACGCGCCGATCAGGAGATCGTAGGTGGACGACTCGACCACCCAACGGCTGCGGGTGACGTCCCAATGCGCCAGGTCGGCGGCGGGCAGCCGCAGCGTCGCGGTACGGGTCTGCCCGGCCGGGATCTCCACCCGCTGGAACGCCTTGAGCGCCCGGAGCGGGGTCTTGTCCCGCGAGGTGCGCTGGTGGGTGTAGAGCTGCACCACCTCGGCCCCGGCCCGGTCACCGACGTTGGTCACGTCGACCCGGACACCGATGGTGCCGTCGGCCCGCACCGACCGCGCGTCGACGCGGGGCTGGCCGTACCGGAACCGGGTGTACGACAGCCCGTGGCCGAACGGATAGAGCGGCTTCGCGCTGCTGTACAGGTACGTCTGGTCGGACGAGATGATGTCGTACTCCAGCAGGTCCGGCGGCAGTTGCCGGTCCGAGCGGTACCAGGTCTGGGTGAGCTTGCCGGACGGGTTGCGGTCGCCGAACAGGACGTCGGCGATGGCGTGCCCGGTCTCGGCGCCCGCGTGGGTGGTCCAGACGATTGCCGGAACGTGCTCCTGTACCCAGCCGGTGGTGACCGGGTAGCTGGTCTGGAGCACCAGCACGGTACGCGGGTTGGCAGCGGTAACGGCCTTGACCAGCGCCTCCTGGCCGGTGCTCAGCGCCATCGATGTACGGTCGTGCGCCTCGCGCCCGTTGATGAACGGGTTGCTGCCGACCACGAGCACTGCGGTGTCGGCAGCCCTGGCCGCGGCGACCGCCCTGTCGATTCCGCTGCTGATCACCTCACGGCTGAAGTGGGTGGCGTCGGCCGCCGTGGTGGCGCCGAGCGTGAGGGCACCGTCGGCACCGACGGTGATGTACCGCTCGGGGCCGAACCAGCTCTCCTTGGTCTCGTAGCCGGCGTAGCGCAGCGCGACGGTTCCGTCGGCCTGCGGCTCCAGCTTGAACTGCTGCTGCACGTACCAACCGTTCGGCTGCTCGTCGCGGGTGAGGAACGGCCCCCAGTTGTAGCCGAGGTAGCGGCCGTTGGCGGCGTTGCGCAGCGTCACCACATCCTGGCCCCAGTCCACCACGTCGAACTGGGCGGCGGCGGAGGCCGTGGTGCCGGTGGCGGCGACCGGATCGGCGTCGGTGGTGCCGGTGGCGGTGACGTACCGGCCGGCCGGGTCCTTCAGCGTGATCCGGTCGGCACCGTCGAGCCCGCTGACGCCGGCTGCGCTGCCCAGCCGTTCACGGATGCCGTCGAGCGCCGTCACCTGGTACGGCAGGTCGCCGCCGTACCAGTCGGTGTAGAGGGTGTCGGCCAGCGGGCCGAGCACTGCCACCTTGCGGGTCCGGGTCGGGTCAAGCGGAAGTGCCTGCCGGGAGTTCTTGAGCAGCACCATCGCCTCGCCGGCGGCCTGCCGGGCCAGGCGCTGGTGTTCGGGGCTGTTGATGACGTCCGGTGTGATCCCGCCGTACCGGCCGCCGCCCGGGTCGAACTCCCCCAGCCGGATCCGGATGTTCAGGGTCTCCCGGATACGTGCGTCGATGTCCCGCTCGGTGAGCAGCCCGGTCGCCAGTGCCTGCTTGATGGCGGTGACTGTCGGCTGCGCGTTGGTGTCGTCGGTGATGAAGCTGTTGGCGCCGGCCTTGACGATGGCCGCGTTCCCCTCGGGCAGTGTCGCGTAGTACCCCTGGGAGCCGATGAGGTTGTTCGGCGCCCACGCGTCGGTCACGTTCATCAGCGGCTTGTCGGTCCAGCCGCGGATCACCGTGGCCAGGTCCGGGTCCACTGTCGCGGGGCGGCCGTTCACCAGGTTGTACGAGGCCATCACCCCGGTCGCCGCGTCGGCGGCGATTGCCGGTTTGAACGCGGCGCGCTCGTACTCGTTGAGCACCCGAGGGGGCACGTTCGAGGACGTGACGTCGCGGCGTACCTCGTTGTTGTAGGCCAGATAGTGCTTGAGGGTCGGCGCGCTCTTGAGGTGGTCGGGGTCCCCGCCGGTCATCCCGGAGCCGTATGCCGTGGAGATCGCGGCGGTGAGCGTCGGGTCTTCCGAGTAGCCCTCCTCGTTGCGGCCCCAGCGGGGGTCGCGGAGCAGGTTGACCACCGGTGCCCACAGGTTGAGCCCCCAGACCCGGGGATTCTGCGCGTGGTGACCGCGCGCCTCGTCGCCGACGGCCGAGCCGACCCGCCGGATCAGGTCCGGGTTCCAGGTGCTCGCCATGCCCACCGGCTGCGGGAACGTCGTTCCCTTGGCCTTCACCACCGCGCCGTTGTTGTCGATGTCGGTCGACCAGGCGATCCCGTGCAGCGCCTCGGTGCCGGTCTTGAACAGGCCGATGCCCAGCCGTGGGATGGCCGGTTGGTACTGGTGCAGCATCGAGATCTTCTCGTCCTGGGTGAGCCGGCCGAGCAGGTCGTCGACGCGGGCGTTCACGGGCAGGTGTGGATCTCGGAACGGGTACGTGGGTTCGGCGAGTGCCGTGCCGGGGACGGCCGGCAGGGCCAGCAGGGCGAGCGCGAGCGCGGTGATTCCGCGCCGGAGGCGCCTGTTCCGCATGCGGTTCTCCTCGTGTCGTGCGGCAGACGCCCAGGAGGCGTCGAGACCGGCGTGGCCAGGCGCGACACCCGGCTGACGGGCCCGGGGATCGAGGCCGTCGAAGCGCTTCGATGACCCGGCGGCGATGCCACGGCCGCAATGTGTGGTGATGCGCGCAACTATAGACGTGCGCCTATCGATGGCAAGAGCGTGCGCGGCGTCGGCGCGTTCGCCGGGGCAGCCGGGACAGCCGGGGTTGCGCGTGCGGCGGGGGGGGGGGGGGGGGGGGCGGGCCCCCCCCCCCCCCCCGGGCGCGGACGGAAGGACAGAGA